>DJVZ01000057.1 GCA_002441395.1 Spirochaetaceae bacterium UBA6243
TGCGGCAGCTCCAGAGGCGCACCGCGCCGGATCTGCATGCGCGGCGGGAGGCGCTCGACAATCGTGCCTTCCGTGGGCCGAATGAGGCTTTTCGAATCTTTTCCGTACTGGTAGCGTTCAAGATCGACGGCGACGACAAGCCCGAGCCGCGGNNCTTCATCAAGATAGTCCTGCATTGTCTTCTGAATTGTGGCGATACGCGTATCTTTATCGCTGTCCCCGAGATAGCATTCCGGAAAAATAAGCCTGAGCGTCGAGGGATTCCCGTTCACTTCGCGGTCCACCTCTTCCCAATATTCACGCTCTGAAGAGTATTGATCACACGCGACTACAGCCCATTTCCGATAATCTGTGCCGGCGCCCGGCAGATAAATCTCGGGCACAGTGACACCTATCCGCTCAAGCCTTTCGCGCCCTGCCACCATACCAGGTCTCCTTTCAAAATGATTGTATAATTTATTATCGCATAGAAATGGAAAATGGTAAAGAAATAGGGAAAGCCCTGCCGCCAGACACTATTTCTTATTCAAACCAAGGTATTCATCGAGATGATAGCGTTCCCTCAAAAGCTTGAGCAGACGCCGATAGATGAGGGTGGACATGAGAAGGGCGAGAATGAAGGCCACTGCTATCGCCCAGATGAGGGCTTCGGCGGGAAGAATTTTCGAGAGCAGCGCCGAATACAGGAGCATGAGAAGCACAAAACAGATTACCATAAGCAAAATGTTCGCTACGGTCGCCCCGATCACAAAGAGCACGACCTTGCCTTTATTGGCTGGTGTCTTATTCATCCTGGACAGCCCCCTCCTTTACGACTGCTGCGAGCCAATTTTGGGTTTTTGGAATTCTGAAATCAAAAGCCCGATTACCAGCAGTATTTCGCCAATGGTGATCGCGGAATCGGCGATATTGAAAGTCGCGAATCGTTCCATTCCCAGAAAACCGTACATGTTCACTGAAATAAAATCGACCACACCTTCGGGTCTGAAAATCCTGTCGATTAGATTGCCGGTGCCACCCCCCAGGATAAGGCCGATCGACCATCGCAAGGGCGTGGATAGGTTCTGCGCGCGGAAATAATAGACCAATAGGCCGCCCAGCACCACAACCGGAAAAGCAATGAAAAATAAAAACCGCGCTAGTGGCGCGGAAGAGGCCCCAAGCGAAAACGCCGCGCCTGTGTTGCGCGCGTGTACAATCCAGATAAAGTCTCCGAACATTCGGGAAAATATCCTTCCCTCGGGAACATGAGTGACGATGAAGATTTTAACAACTTGGTCTGCAATAATAATCGCCGCAGCAGCAACAAGAGGAAACCAGACTTTCATCCCTCTCATGTCACAATCCGGTGGGCACGTCGACGAACAGCGTTTCGAGACCGAGCTCGGCATGCGCTTTTTCCGCCACGGCCTTTACGCCCCAGGTTTCGGTCGCGTAATGCCCCGCGGCGATAAAATTCATGCCGCCTTCAAGCATGTAGTGGTAGATTGAGTGTGAAGGTTCGCCGGTGATGTAGAGGTCGATGCCCGCCGCCAGCGCCTCGAGCGATTCAAAGGGCGCCCCGCCGGAGACAATCGCAACGGTCTTGATTTCCCGAGGTCCCGCGGCGATGATCGATTTGGGTGCCGAACGGTCAGGGAGAATCTTTGCCGTAATTTCGTCAAGGGTACTCGGCTTTGGCAAATTGCCCGACCACCCGATGCTGATGCCGTGATAGACGCCGAAAGGCTTTCGTTCTGTTACGCCAAGCACATCCGCGATGCGCGCATTGTTGCCCACTTCCGGATGGCGGTCGAGCGGCAGATGGCAGGCATACAGCGCCATATCAAAATCGAGAAGCATCTTGAGCCTTCCGCGAAGACTGCCGGATACCGGTTCGGGCTTTCCCCAAAACATTCCGTGGTGCACAAAGAGTATATCGGCGCCGGCATCATGTGCCCGGCGAATACTTTCAGCGCAGGCATCGACGGCCACCGCCAACTTTTTTATCTGTTTCGAGGCGCTGCACGCGACCTGAACTCCATTGAGAGAATCATCAATTTGCCGCAGTTGATCGATTTCAAGAAAGGATCGGGCCCATTTGTCAAAATCGGTGATTGTCATGAAACCAGTATAAAAAAAAAGAGCCCTTCATGGAAGGAGGCAGACCATGAAGGGCTCAAAAGCTATATAATGTCGTTTCGCCACCGACACTCGCTCATTGCTTTCGGATAGAATATATCACGGTAAAAAAATTTCGTCAATATTTACATCTGCTTTTTTTATGAAAAATTATGAAAACCTTGCAAAAAACCGTTATTTTTAACTGGTTTTCACAAATTATGTCGAATTATGCATTATTGCGCAATACAGTGATATGGCAACTTTACTGTCGGAATGCCGGCTCGCCCCTTTTCCTCGCCATGCTTTTATGCGCTATACTATAGTGTAAACATTACATGCGGAGCGAAAATGATCTACTGGAACGCTGACCTGGCAGCGAAAATATCGTGCAGTCGCCAGGAAATGGAAACTCTGCCGCCATACATCGATCATCTGATTGAGGTATCAAAGGCCGTGGGTCAATCGGGCATTCAACCGACGGCGGACCAATTTTCTTCAGAGAAAGATGCCTTTTTCCGATATGGCCTTCTCCTTGTGAGCGAGGGGCTGGCAGGAGAAATTCTAGAGGAAATCTTGACTGTGCTGCTCTATGTCAGTGATTTAAAAGGCATTGAATTCTTACGGCAATGTGTGGCCGCAGAAGCTATTCTTTCCATTGCAAACGGCGAAGACCAGGACATAATGCTCCGCAGGCTTTTGCCGTATTGCGGCATCGACAAAGCGCTTACAGCAATGACAAAAAGGAAATCCGACCATGCTGATTGAGCGTCTTGCACAGATGTATGTGCATTGGGGAAATCCCGGGCAGACTGGCGAGCAGGGTCGACGAAAAGATCAATCGGTATTGGCACTTCATCAATTTCTGGAGGTCATTGAAGAGACATCCGAGGACCGCAAGGCACTTTTTACACAATCACAGCAATCGCGCCGCAAGGCCATGAAGCTCTCATACCTTCTGCTTGCCAGCGAAACGGAGCCGGAAGCCATTTTCGATGCCTTTCTGCGCTCTGGGCTCCTTTCCAGCGGACAACGCAGCAACAAACCCGAAGTGCTTCTATGGCTTGCGGGTACCGAAGCAATAGCGCGGGGCATTCATCCTTACATTGTATTCCTGATCATGTCTGCATATTTCGGTCTTGAAATTGCTGAGTCGGAATTTCGCTGGCTCCGGGAACGGTCAAAATCATCCAACATTAAACTGGAAGAATTTATCGTGCCTGGCGATCTTACCGACACTATCGGAGAGGCACTCAAAGAACCCAGAAGGCTTCAGCGTACAATCCGCGTCGCGGGGATGCCGCTTTCAGCGTCAGCGTTTGCCGGATGTTCTCTCTATTATATCGAAAAAATCCTCGCTCTTGTGGGGCCGATCGGCGCGCTCATTTTGACAGAAATGATAATATCCGCGCGCAAACGACTTGTCTCTGATGAAATCAGCACCGCACAGCAAGCCTTCCTCGATTTATTTACGCAGGAAGAAACCGAACCCAAAATGCCTGAAGAAGAGCGAAAAACGGGCTTGGAAGCATTTGAGGAACAAGGGCTGCCTGATCCGGATTTGATTCGCACTACAACGAACATCGTCATGTATGCGGAAGCAAAAATCTTGAAATCGACTCTCTCCTCGATGAGCGATAGTGAAATCGCTTCTCTGTTGAGATGTCTCGAGGCGATCGCGCACGAACGTCTGCTCAACCTGATCTCGCCAGGAAGACAAAAACGCGTACTCATGGTCATTCAAAAGACGGAAGATGTCGTTCATGGACAAATGCTTCGCGATGCCCAGCTATTTACCCAGAAATTGCTGGCGGCATATGCACCGAAAAAGCTGAAACCAGGCGTGACCCTCAGTATTCCGGAGGAACTGAGAAAGCTCATCTCGTCCCTGCTGAGCAGAGAATAACGTGGCAAACGGCGGGAAGAATAGCAGACCCGCGAATTCTGCGCACGCCAGGCGAAAGGGGCTTTTGGTGCCGCCAGGAGAATACAAGCTTGCTCTTTACTTGTGCAGAAGCTGGTGCGCCCGCTCGCTCGCCTTGACAACGGCTTTGATCAGGGTGACACGCAAGCCGCCATCTTCAAGCTCCATGAGCCCGTCAATGGTCGAACCCGCCGGCGTCGTCACCTGATCCTTCAGCTTTGCCGGATGTTCACCCGTGACGAGCACGGTTTTTGCCGCACCCAATACCGTTTGCGCCGCCAATTCGATAGAGACCTCGCGCGGCAGACCCATCTTCACGCCGCCGTCGGCAAGCGCCTCAATAATGAGATATACATAGGCCGGCCCTGAGCCCGAAAGGCCGGTGACCGCGTCCATATATTGCTCGTCGAGCACGAGCGCCCGACCGACCGCCTCGAAAAGACGCTTCACTTTTTGAGTTTTATCTTCTTCGGTGAAACGGGCGGGAGCGAGGGCGGTCATGCCTTCTCCGACCGACACGCCAAGGTTCGGCATGGCCCGGATGAGCGCGATCTTTCGCGCAAGCTTCGTCTGCATCGATTCGAGCGTGACGCCCGCCGCCGTCGAGACCACCACACTCTCATCGGAAATCACATCCGCAATTTCCTGAAGCACGTCGAAAATGGTCCGCGGTTTTACCGAAACAAGAATGATTTCCGATTGCTTCGCGACATCGCGATTATGCAACACTGCCGTAACATGATATGTATCTTCAAGATTCTGCCTGTGCTGCTCGGTTCGTACGGAGAGAATCACCTCGGAAGGCAACAGCAACCCTTTTGCCAATGAACCGGCGAGAATCGCTTCGCCAATTTTCCCCGCGCCGATGATACCAAGTTTGTATTGCATGACTCCTCCGCCTATCCCCGCAGCGCCGATTCCAGAACCACGGCAGTTCCGGTCTTTTCATCGCGATATTTTACAATACAAGGTACCGAAAGCGAAATGCCCAAACGCACCGCATAGTCGCCGTGCGCAGGCCTCGTGCCTGAGACAACCACCGCATTCTCCGGCACCTCGCCGGAGAATGCGCGCCCATTTACAAGATCGAATATTTTGGTACCCTTGGTGATGATGACACCAGGCGCGAGTACGGCCCTCTTCCTGATGACAATGCCTTCAAAAATACCGCACATGCCGCCGATAAAAGCCTCATCCTCGACAATGACGGGGCTCGCCTGTGGCGGCTCGAGCACGCCGCCGATCTGCACTCCCGCGGAGAGATGCACATTCTTGCCGATGCGCGCGCAGGAACCGACGAGCGCGTGGCTGTCCACCATGGTGCCCTCATCCACAAACGCGCCGACATTGATGTACGAAGGGGGCATAATCACGACTCCCGGCGCGACATACGCACCCCGTCTCACCGAGCTTCCTCCCGGAACCATGCGGATGCCGTCGGCGGAACTGAAGCGTCTCGGCGGGAAAGCCGGCCTGTCAAAAAAACCTTCCGCGGGCCAATGCCCTTCGGAAAGTCCACCCTTCTTAAAACCCGAAAGTATTGCCTGCTTTACCCATGCGTTCACCTGCCATTCGCCGTCGGTTTGCTGTTCAACAACGCGTATGTCCCCTCTCTCCAGAGCGTCGAGAAAAGCGGACCACTGAGCCTCGTCAAAGCCCCCCTGTTCCGCAAAAGCCTGTTCCAGGGTATGTGCAATCTTCATGCCACCACCCGCGCGCCGAACCCCGCCAGCACGCCCTCCAGCGTTTCCCTCGTCCCCCTCACCGCCGGCGCCAGCGGCAGCCTCAACGCCTCCCCGCAGAGCCCCGTCATTTTGAGCGCGGCCTTGAGCGGAATCGGATTCGACTCAAGAAAGAGCGCCCCCATAAACGGCAGCAACTGGGCGTGCAGCGCCTTCGCTTCCTGGCGGTGTCCCGCGCGCGCGGCGTCGACGAGTGCCTTGAAGCGCCGAGGCAGTACATTCGCGGCCACGCTGACCAAACCCTCGGCGCCCACGGCGATCGCGGGAAGCGCAAGCCCGTCGTCGCCTGACAGCACCGTTTTTCCCTCCGGCAGTGTGCGGCAGATCTCCCCTATCTGGCCAAGATTCCCGGAGGATTCTTTGACCGCGGTGACATTCCCGATATTCCACAGTCCGCTCAGCACCGCCGGAGCAAGATTGAGCCCTGTTCTCCCCGGCACATTGTAGACAATCACGGGCTTGCCATGCGCCGCACGGGCAACCGTCTCAAAGTGAGCATGCAGGCCGTCAGGTGTCGGTTTGTTGTAATAGGGAACCACCACAAGCACGGCATCGGCCCCGAGGTCGACCGCTTCCTCGGTCATGCGAACCGCGGCTTTTGTCGAATTTGAGCCAGTCCCGACAACAATGGGAACGCCAAGCCCGCGCCCCACGGCCCTGCGGATAAGTTCACGACGCTCCTCTGGTTCTACCGTCGCGCCTTCGCCAGTCGAGCCAAGGACTACCACAAAATCCGTTCCCCCCGATTCTTTTTCCCAGAATGCCCTAAAACGTCCCCGCCTTGCTTC
>DJVZ01000030.1:0-888 GCA_002441395.1 Spirochaetaceae bacterium UBA6243
GAGACGGTTGGGCTGGGAGGCAGAGAAGGCGCGGGGAGCTCAGAAATTTCGGCAGCCGCCGAACGAGCAGCTCGCATCGAAATAGAAGGAAGGCAATTCGTTGTGCCGCGGCCGGGAGCCGTTGCACCCAAGGCCGGGAAGGCGCTGCTTGTGGTGCGACCAGAGACGCTGAAGCTTGTGCCGCTTGGTGAGAGCGCCAGCGAAGCGGATCTCTCTGCAGGCAGCGCTCGTGGCTCCCCTGGAATCTCCGCCCTCAAAGGGCGCATCGACCGGTTCACCTATTTCGGCAACATTGCCCGTTACGAAGTGTCAACAGAGAATGCGCCGCTCCTCATCGAAAGCTATAACCCCGGGGCGTCCCAGATTCTGGAAGAAGGGGCTGCGGTCGGCATTGTCATCGATTTCGAATCAGCCCGGCTTTTGCCGGCCGACGAGCAGGAGCACAGAGCATGACCTTTACCCAACCTTCAGAGCACCAGTTTGACATCGCATTTCTGGGACAATACACAAAGGACACGATTATTACCAAATCGGAGACTCGCATCGTCGATGGCGGGGCATATTTTTATGGATCTGCAGCAGCAGCGGCCTTGGGGCTCAAGGTCGCAGCTATTACGCGGCTCGCTGCGAGCGATTTTGCGAGCTTCCGGTTCTTGCTCGAGCGAGGAGTGACAGTCAAAGCCATTCCAACAGAGAAGTCTACCTGCCTTCAGCTTTTGTATCCTTCCGACAATCCCGATGAGCGCGTGCTTTCGGTGACTTCGGTTGCGGAGCCTTTTGAGCCTGCAGATGTTGCTTCGATTACAGCGCTGGTCTGGTCGATCGGGGCATCGATTCGCGGCGAAGTAAGCCTCGATGTGCTCAAAGCGATCAAAGCAAAAGGTGCGC
>DJVZ01000030.1:904-39289 GCA_002441395.1 Spirochaetaceae bacterium UBA6243
GAAAAGGCAGAGGTGCTCTCGCTCGTCGATGTGTTCAAGGCGGATGTAGTCGAGGCCGAAATCCTCACTGGAACGCGCGATTTGCGCCAGGCGGCGCGAGAGCTTGCCGGCTTCGGTGTTGCGGAACTTGTGCTTACGCACGCAGACGGAGTTGTTGTCTACGCTGACGGAGCCTTCCATGAAGCACCCTTCAAGCCCAAAAGCCTTGTGGGCCGAAGCGGACGAGGAGACACCTGCCTTGCATCGTATCTTGCAGCGCGAATAACCATGCCACCAAACGAGGCGACATTCTGGTCAGCTGCGCTCACAAGTCTTAAAATGGAAGCGCTCGGGCCTTTTGCCGGCACACAAGCCGATATCGAAGCTGCGCTGCATGAGCGCTACGGTTTACACAAGGTTGAGAACACTTAGCAAACTGACCGCAAAAATACAATAGCAGCCGAGCAAAAAAAGGCTGCCCCACATATCGGAGCAGCCTCCTTTTGCTTCAAAGGCTATAGTTCAAGTGTTGCCCACTGAGCCTGCCATGCAAGCCCCGCAGCGCGCACCCACGAACCTTATTTCTGATACACCATATTCTCGTTCGTCACCGTGCCGAGATGCTTCAGGTATGCAATAAAGACTTCGGCATCGGACGGGAAGTCGTTCTTGGCCTTTCCGACGAGCATGCGGTAATCATCGCCGCCATTGAAGAGGAAGTTCAAAGTGGCAATAGTGTATTCCTTGTCCGGATCGACAGGCACGCCGCCGATCTTGATGTCAGACACGCGGTCGCCAGCGGGCTTCGAGGCATCCAGCGCGTATGTCAGGTTCGCAAGATGCGGGAAGCGGCCATCGGGCGCAGGCAGTTTGCCGACACCATTTTCGAGGATGGCATCGATTTCCTTGCCGAGAACCTTGCCGGTCTGGATGTAATTGCCAAAGGGCTGGACAGTGTAAATCTGCTTGAGAGTGATATTGCCAGCAGGGATAGAATCGCGGATACCACCGCCGTTCATGAGAGCAAAATCAGCACCGGTCACGTACAGCATGGCATTTGCAATAAGGGTGCCAAGATTCGACTGCTGGGTGCGGACAATTTCGCGTTTGCCTTCGAGCGGAACCGAAGTCTGTCCAACCACCTGGGAGAGTACCGCATCCTGCGCTTTGACAAGATCGCTCAGCATGGTTGCGATGCGCGGATCGCCCTTGAGATCGGGGGAATTCTGCGGCGTAATCGTCCGGGCGGTTTTGGAGATAACCTTGCGGTCTGGCCCTATAACGACATCAACAACACCAAGCCCAGAACCATACGCGCCCGTACTCGTGATAAGAGTATTGGTAGTATTCTTTTTCTGGATATCTGCAAGAGAAGTATGGCTGTGCCCATCGAGGATAATATCGATCTGCGGTACGAATTTTGCGAGCGTGATCGAAGTGGGATCGCTGGAATCATCGACGCCGAGGTGCGATAGGCAGACGAGAAGGTCGTATTTGCCGGCCAGCTCCGCGACAACCAGCTTTGCCTCGACGATCGGATCGGAGAAAGTGACACCCTGAATGCCTTTCGGATCGGTCTTGTAGGCGGTCTCGGGCGTTGCAAGGCCGAAGAAAGCCACACGCACCCCGCCCATGTCGCGAATATCATACGCAGGGAAGACGCGCTGGCCATCCTTGTAGACATTTGCTGCAAGGATCTTGAAATTCGCCATCTTGGCAAGCTCGAGCAGGCGAGCAAAGCCGTAATTGTAATCGTGGTTGCCGGTGGTCATATACGCATAGCCGAGCTCATTCATGAGTTTGACCGCTGTTTGACCCTGGTCGATATTCACAACGGGCAGGCCATGGAACGTATCGCCCACATCGACAAGCAACGTGTTCGGATTCTTCGCTTTCAGCTCCTGGACAGCCGCATAGATCTTCGGAAATCCAATCACATCTTTGCTCTCGACAATGCGCCCATGCATATCATTTGTATGCGCAAAAGTAATCTGGACATTGGCCGGCAGGTTCGGCAGGCTCCCTTGAGCGGAAAGCGAGCCAGTGAATGCCAGCGTGAAAATTGCCGCTACCAGCACGGCAAATTTCCCGATTCTTTGTAACATCGCAAACCTCCTTGTTCGATACATGCTTTTTTTGCAGCAGAACTATTATACCCCCCTCCTCGGCAGGAGACAAGGGAAAATAGAAAAATTATGCTTCTCTATAGCGCTTTCGATATTCAGAAGGCGTCAATCCGGTCACTTCTTTGAATTTGCGATTAAAGAAGGAAACATTGTTGAAGCCAGATTCATAGCATATGTCGTCGATATAGAATTTTGTCTGGATCAGCAGCTTCTTTGCATTGTTGATTCTGATCGAATGAATATATTCTATAAAAGATAGCCCATAGCGCTTTTTAAAAGTTTTGCAGAAGCTGCTGACTTTCATTCCGACTTTTCGGCTTACTTCTTCGAGATTATAGGTTTTATCAATCTCGTTGAATATCTGAGTTATTGCCTGCTCAAATCGGTCAGTCAGCACTTCTTGATTGTGAGGCAGCAATGAACACAGTTCCCTGTTTTTGTCTTGCGAAAGCACATTGAGGACTTTCAAGAGCCATAACCACTTGTCCAATCCATTCGAGCTATTCAAATTTTCCATAAGCGGCAGACAATCCACAATCGCTGGAGAGCTAAATGACAATCCTTTTTTCGATTCACCGATAACATTCAGTATATTGATGAATTCAGATGGCGCATTAGGATATTTGATATGTTTTTCCTGGAATTGGATAATCCATCCCTGAAGAGAACCAATGCTCAGCAAACCATGTGGCAATGAAGGGCCAAGCAGAAAACCTGCTGGTGCTTTGTAGTGTTTTACCAAATCACCTATATGAGCTTGGCCTTCACCGTTCTTAATTAGTACAAGCTCAATGTCCTCATGATAGTGCCAGTTAAAATGCAGTCGTCTATCATCAAAGTATTGAATACAAAAAGAATAACCAGGCGTCGGATATATAATTTCGCGTACTGGATTCATATCGAACAGTATACTGTCAATTGATAAATCGTGCAAATTCGTACAACATTCGATGCAAAATAGTACAAGCATTTTGACGCAATGCCTCTACAATTGAAAATGAAATGGCAAGGTCAGCAAGGGCTGCTTAGGCAAAGTTTGCGCAGAGAAGGAGTTTCTTTATGAATGCTCAAAAAGGGGCAATTCAAAGCATACTCATAGGAGCTGGCAACAGAGGAGCTGAAACATATGGCCGATTTGCTCTTGCGCATCCATGGCTTTTTAAATTTACTGCAGTAGCGGAGCCCAACCCTGTTCGAAGAACCAATTTTGCCGCCCAGCATGATATTTCTGAAGAAAAAAGTACAGACTCGTGGGAAAAGCTATTAGAATTTGTAACGCCTCGCGATGTTGTTTTTGTCTGCAGTCCTGACAGATTTCATTATGAGCAAGTACTTGCTCTTATAGAGCGAGGATGCTCGATCGTTCTGGAAAAACCTGTAGTGGTAAACGCCCAGCAATGCGCAACATTGTCAAAATTAGCCTTGGGGAAAAATACAAATATAATTGTTTGCCATGTCTTGCGTTACACACCATTCTTTTCAACATTAAAGCGGCTTCTCGACAAAGGCAAAATCGGTAGGGCGATTACCTTCAATCTGCAAGAAAATATTGCCTATTATCATTTTGCGCATAGCTATGTGCGAGGCAACTGGCGTAATACCTCGCTCTCAAGTCCTTCGATTTTGGCAAAGAGTGTCCATGATTTAGATATTCTGTACTGGCTTGCAGGCGCACCCCCGGAAACTGTTGTTTCCATGGGCGACTTAAGCTGGTTTAAAAAAGAAAATTCACCAGAGAATGCGCCGGATCGTTGTTTAGATGGTTGCCCTCACGCAGATACTTGCCCATGGTATGCGCCGGATCTCTATCTCACTGAAAATACAGGGTGGCCTACATCAGTTATCAGTGATGATACTAGCCTTGCATCTCGAATGCAGGCTATTGAGACTGGCCCCTATGGGCGATGCGTATATCGCTGCGACAACGATGTCATGGATCATCAGGATGTGCTGATACGCTTTAAAAATGGCATCAATGCCTCTTTTAGCATGAATGCCCTGACATACAACAAAACAAGAATAATCCAGATATCGGGCTCAGAAGGCGAAATCGTCGGCGATCTCGATGAAGGCTGGATAGAAGTACGCACATTTTTGCATGGAACAAAAGAGCGCATCCAATTGGGCTCTTCCGTTGGAGGACATAATGGCGGGGATGTCGGCCTTATGAACGATATTGCCAGCATTTTCAAGCAAATTGATGACTCTCCCGAGCCGGAGACAAACAAAACAATACAGATAAAAAACAGTAAATCATCTATCGAAGAATCACTTGAGGGCCATTGGATGGCTTTCGCAGCTGAGGAATCGAGAAAAAAAGGAATTTTTATCAACATGGATGCGTACAAGCGTGATGGTGTATCCACACGGGAAACCGTGAATATATAGGAGGAAGAAGAAATGACGAAATCGCGAAAGACTATCATTGCGGCTTTTCTCCTTTTGATCGGCCTGGTGAGTCCATTCTTTGTAATGGCGCAGGGCTCTCAAAAGGGAGAGAAGATCAAAATCGTATCGCAGATGTTCTATGACCCGGCCCAGCAGCAGTATATAAAGGAACAGATACTTCCCAAGTTTACGGCCGAGACGGGTATCGAGGTGGAGCTGCAGGTCGTGGCGAACGCCAGCGAGCTCTACAAAGTGCTGCAGGCGCAGCAGCAAACGGGAAAGTGGAGCACGGACATTCTCATCGCGCACGACTCCACCGCCGTTCCCGTGGTGCAGGAATACCATGCGGTGCAGGCATACACCAAAATTCCGGCCGGCACCTACATCACGCAGTTCGATGACAACTTCGTGCAGGGAGGAAAGCGATATTTTGTCCCGTTGCAGGCAGATGTGTATTTGACCATCGCGAACAAGAAAGCCCTTCCGTACCTGCAGAAATTGGGTTACGACATCAACAACCTCACTTGGGAGCAGTTGGCCGAGTGGGTCCGCCTGATCAAAAAAGAGACCGGGCTGCCGAAATACGTGTTCCCCGCCCTTGCCGGCAAATTCGCCACCTATGAATTCAATTCCGTTCAGCTTTCATATGGCGACAAGTACGTCCCGGCATTCAACACCCCAGCTTCGCAGGCAGCATTCAAGGTCATCGCATCGATGAAGGACGGCATACTGCCTTCCTCTCCGACCATCGATTTCCCCACCGCGTCCCTGGCCACCGAGGAAGCGTGGATCACGGTGTTCCACCAGGCCTACGCGAACGCGTCGTTCAGCCAGGCGCCTGACAAATTCGTCGTCGCGCCGGTGCCGATCGGGGCGTCGGGCAAGCGCGGCACCATCATCGGCGGGCACGGCATCGGCATTGTCACCGGCTCGACACACAAGGCCGCGGCGGAGAAATTCGTTGAGTTTTTCCTGCGCGATGATATTCTGTATGCTGTGATGAAAAACACTGGGCCATGGATTCCCTCCAAGGCGGAAATCACCTCCAAGCTGAAGGATGACCCCTCCGACCAGATCATGAAGATGGGGCTCGCGACGCTGACAGGTCCGACGCTCATCGACAGAGTCCGGGTCGCCGAGTATCAGGACTGGGGTCAGGTCAAGAGGCTTTACGAACAGGTTATCGGCGATATACTCGCCGGCAAGGATATCAACAAGCAGTACTTGGATCAGAAGCAAAAAGAACTTGAGAGTCTCAAGGTAGAGTAAACTGTCGTGGCGGGGCGCGCCGACTCTCTGTCGCAATCACGGGCGGCGCGCCCCGATCGTTGTTTTCAGAGAGGTAACAGAGCATGCACGTGTCGCGGCGGACCGGATTTTTCAAAAGCCCTACATGGTTTTTGGTGCCAGTAGTCATCTATTATGCCGCCTTTTGGATTCGACCGACCATCAGTGTCATAATCGAGTCGTTCACCGACAAGGCCGGCGCGTTTTCGTTTTCCAATTATGTGAGGCTTTTTTCGCAGGAAGCTATCAGGACCGCGTTTTTAAATACCGTGCTGTTCACGGTCGGCTCCGCGATCATCCAGTTTGTGCTCGCGTTCGCGCTCGCGCTCTGGCTGAACAAAAAATTCCGCTTCTCCAATCTGGTGCTTTTCATAACACTTATTCCCATGGCATTTCCGCCGGCCGCGGTCGGCATTCTCTGGAAGACGGGCCTCTATCGTTTCGGATGGATAAATTCTTTTCTGTGCGCCATTGGTCTGATGAACCCGGCAAATCCCGTGGACTGGATGTCATTCCGGAACCTCAATGCGGTCATGCTGCTCATCGTTGTCGATACCTGGACCGTTTTGCCCTCCGTGATGATCATTCTTCTGGCGGGGCTCCAGAATTTCAACAAGGAATTCGAGGAGGCGGGCTGGGTTTTCGGCGCGAATAAATTCCAGACCCTCAAAGATATTGTTTTTCCGATCATGAAGCCGACCATCATCACGGCGATGATCTTGAGAATGATCGCCGCGGTCCAGGTCTGGCTCATCGCGGTCATGATCTTCGGCTACAACGTGGTGCCGTTCCTCGTTGAACGCATCGCTTACAATGTCGACGTCATCACCTTCGCGAAGTACGCGCGCAAGGACGCGTATACTATTTCCGTCATTGTCGCCGCCATCGTTTTGATCTCAGTGTCCATGTACCTCCGAGTTTCTGGAGACAAACAGAAGGGAGGTGAAACCACATGAGTGTGCGTCGCGGGAAACTGTGGTCGCGAACCGTCTTTCTGCTCATTCTGGCGACGGTCGCGGGCGTCGTCCTGTTGCCTGTCTTCTATTTCCTAACGATATCCTTCGCTTCGAATTACGAAGCATATCAGTTCCCGGCAAAAATATTTCCGACTTTTTCCTATCCCGCACAGCTTCGGTATAATGCCGACAAAGAAAACTATACCTTGCTGATAAAAAAGGGCGCGGATTTTGAGGCGGTCAAGACTACTTCGGATACTTCGGATTTCTCGCTCTATTGCAAGAGCCAGCTGAACGTGCTGATCGCGTCTTCGGAAGTGCAGGCTCTCTTTGACAAGGCGAAGGGCGCGGACCATGCCATACCCATAAAACTGAAGAAGGCTTTCTTTCGCAACTATGTGGTGTTTTTCATCCTGGCCGAAGGCACGATGCGCGCCCTGTTCAACTCTCTCAAGGCCGCCGGCTGGACAATCCTCATCTCGCTCGTGCTGGGCGGAGTGACCGGTTACATCCTGGCCCGGTATAAGTTCAGATTCAGCAACACATTCAGCACGGGCCTCCTCGTGGTCAGAATGTTTCCCGCCGTCGCGCTGTCTCTGCCCCTCGTCGTTTACATAGTGCGCATGAACCTGTATGACACGCCCTTCGCGCTGGCGATCGTGTATTCGGTGCCGAACATCGCCCTGACGGCCTGGATCACCAGTTCGATTTTCAAGGGTATCAGCGTGGAGCTGGAGGAGGCGGCCATGGTTTTCGGGGCGACCAGGCTGAAGACCCTGCTCACGATCACCTTCCCGCTGGCTTTTCCCGCGATAGTCGCCTCTTCTCTGTACGCGTTTCTCGCGGCGTGGAACGATTCGATAACCGCCCTCATCATGACGAACGACAACCCTACGCTCGCCCTCTTGGTCTACAGGACCGTCGGTTCGTCAACGATTCCCAACCTGCCGGCGGCGGGAGCGGTGGTGCTCCTCGTGCCTTCACTTGTATTTACATTCATTATTAAGAATTATATCAATCAGCTGTGGGGCAACGTTGCGCTATAGCCATAACGGAGGAATACGGTGTCCTATCTGGAACTGAATTCGCTGAAGAAAACCTATCCCAACGGCGTCACCGCGGTAAAAGATATCGACCTGGAGATCGAGAAAGGCGAATTCGTCGTGCTGCTCGGACCTTCCGGCTGCGGCAAGACGACGACGCTCCGCATGCTCGCCGGTCTGGAAGAAGTCACGGAGGGCTCGATAATCCTCGACGGAAAGGACATCACTCATCTGCCGCCGAGGCAGCGGGACATCTCCATGATCTTTCAGTCGTATGCCGTGTGGCCCCACATGACCGTGGCCGAAAATATCGCCTATCCGCTCAAGCTGAGGAAAATGGACAAGCAGGCAATCGCCGCAAAGGTGCAGGAAGTGGCCAAAATCTGCAAGATAGTCGATTACCTGAACCGCTATCCGGCGCAGCTTTCGGGCGGGCAGCGGCAGAGGGTCGCCGTAGCGCGCGCCTTGGCCGTCAACTCGAAGCTTTCGCTGATGGATGAGCCGCTTTCGAATCTGGACGCCAAGCTGCGTGTGTCCGTGCGAACTTTTCTGAAGGAAATACACCGGAATACCGGAGCGACCACCATTTTCGTCACGCACGACCAGGCCGAGGCCATGGCGCTCGCCGACCGCATCGTCGTCATGAACGAGGGCAGGATCGAGCAAGTAGGCTCGACGCGCGAGATCTACAACGAGTGCGAAAGCCTCTTCACCGTCCAATTCATGGGGACGCCTCCCGCGAACATCCAGAAAGTCGCGCTGGCCTCGAGCCAGGGGCGGCTTGTCGCGGCCGCGGGCGGCGGCGAAGGGGCTATGTCGCTCGATTTGGGAGACCAGAGCGCGTTTCCCGGCATTGAGCGCTTGATGGGCGAAGAGGTTTTTTTAGCGGTTCGGCCGGAAAACATCGGCATCGGCGAACCCAACGGCATCAATGAAACATCGATCGAAATTGTCGAGCCGCAGGGCGCATATACAATTCTTGTCACCAATGTGCTCGGCGGTGAGTGGAAGATCATGCTCGAAGGCGATGTCGATATCCGGATTGGCCAGAAGGTCTCGCTGGAAATCGATCCGGGCAAGGTCATGCTCTACGATACGCAGAACAAAAAACGGATAAGTCTTACCTAGGGCCGGGCACTTCTATGCGGACACAACAGGCGTGGATTGAGCGATGCTCGGAGGTCTTGAGAGGCAATCTGCCCGATCAAAAAGTGCTTGAAAAGCTTCTTTACCGATACACGTGCCCCGCGCGGGAGAAAGGGACTTATCTGCCGCAGTGGCTGTGGGATTCCTGTTTTCACGCGATGGCCTACCGGTGGTTCGATCCCGACATGGCCTGGGAGGAACTTCAGAGTCTCTTTGTGCACCAATTCGGAGAAGGCCCCGATGCGGGCATGGTTCCCCACATGTCGCACCTGGAGGAGAGCGGTGCGCTGGCGGCGCAGCGGCTCTTCCGGCACAAGGACTGCAGCACGATCACGCAGCCGCCGCTCATTTCGGTCGCCGCGCGCGCCGTGCACAGAAAGGCGCCGGACAAAAGCATACTGGCAAAGCTCTATCCCAAATTGCGCGCGTATCATGACTGGTTCGACAGACGTCGCGACGACGACCACGACAATCTCGTGGCGATCGTTCACCCCTGGGAGAGCGGTTGGGACGCCTCCCAGCGCTGGGACGGCCTCATGGGCCTGGATGCCCTCGGCGCGGGCGCCCTGCGCGCGCTGGAACAGAAGAGGAACGACCTTGTTTCCGTCTGCGCCGTCCATGGCTATGACGCCGAAGTCCTTGCCCAGGTTCCCGACGCTTTCTACGCGGAGCCCGCGGATTTCAACGCGATACGGGCGGCCGATTTGCTCGCGCTGGCGGAGATCGCGGATGAGTTGAAAAAGCCTTCAGAATCGAGGGAGCTTGAGGCTCGCGCACGGGCTGTCCAGCGGGCGGTGCATGATAAAATGGTCTCTTTCGGGGATGGCGAGCTTCGCGCGCACGACCTGCTTGGGCCCGCCGAAGAAAAAAGCCCTACCGATCATGCGGGCAAATTCGTGCTCATGTTCGGGCACTGCCTTCTGCAGGCCGAAGCGGACGCGCTTTCTTCGGAATTGTTTGATCCGGCGGGCGCCTATGCGACGCCTTATAAGGTGGCTTCGACATCCCGCTTTGATCCTCTGTTCGACCCCAAGGAATACTGGCGCGGCAATGTGTGGCTTTCCCTCAATTGGCTTGTATGGAAAGGGCTGCTCGCCTACGGACAAGAGGGCGCGGCCGCCGCGATGGTGCGCGACAGCCTCGCGCTCGTGGAAAAATCGGGATTCTGCGAATTCTTCAATCCTCTCACGGGAGAAGCGGGAGAGAAATATGGGCGGATCTGCCCCCGGAACCAGAGCTGGTCCACGATCATCCTCGATATGCTGCAAGGAACTACCGATGAATGAGAGCCACCTGAAAAAGATTGCGGATTTGCTGGTTTTTCTCTATGGCCGCGAACAGGGCGCGCGAACCTTCAAGTCGCTGCAGCGCCTCATTCCAAGGGGGCTGGCGCGGGGCGGCCCGGCCGATCATCCGGAACCGCTCTCCGAAAAAGATGCATGCCTCATTGCCTATGGCGATATTCTGTCGTTACCATTCGACGAATCGTCGTCGAATGGTAACGAGGCGCCCCGAAGCAGCGCAGCCGCGTCGATGCCGACGGCACTGGCGCGGCTCAGGGAGTTTCTTGAACATCGGGATCACGGAGGCTTCAGCTATCTACACATTCTGCCTTTTCATCCGTACTCGTCCGACGACGGTTTTTCGATCATCGATTACAGGGAAATAGATCCGCGCCTTGGAAATTGGGGCGACATTGCCTCGCTCGCACAAGAGTATAAACTGGTCTTCGACCTTGTACTCAACCATGGAAGTGTCCAGAGCCCATGGTTTCAATCATTTCTTAAAAATGAACAGTCACACCGGGACTGGTATATTACAAAACCGGCGGATTTCGATGTCTCTTCGGTGTTCCGGCCCAGAACACAGCCGCTTCTGACACCCTTCCTCAGGGAGGACGGAACGACGGTTTACGTGTGGACCACGTTCAGCGCGGACCAGGCCGACTACAATTTTGCCAACCCCGGGGTGTTGCTGGAGTTCATAAAGATATTCTTTGAATATGTGCGGCACGGTGCCCGCATGGTGCGCCTCGATGCGGTTGCATATATCTGGAAAGAAGACGGAACGAGCTGCATTCACCACCCCAAGACCCACGCAATCGTCAAACTGCTGCGCGCGCTCATCGACTATCTGGAACTCGACGTGCTCATTCTCACGGAGACGAATGTCCCGCATGAGGAAAACCTGTCGTACTACGGCAAAGGGGATGAGGCCCACCTGGTGTATAATTTCGCTCTGCCTCCCTTGGTGCTGCACGCCGCGGTGTCGGAGGACGCGGGCCCTCTCAGAGACTGGGCTCGAACGCTCCCTGCGCCGGGCGAAGGCCCAGTATTCTTCAATTTTCTCGCGAGCCACGATGGAGTCGGCGTCCTGCCCGCAAAGGGGCTCATCGACGACCGGAGCTTTCAGAAAACGCTGGATACGGTTCTGGAGCGGGGCTCTCTCCTGTCGTACAAGGACACGAAGGAGGGCCCGGTGCCCTACGAGATAAACTGTTCGTACCTGAGCGCGGTGGCGCCGCCCTCGCTGGGGACTGTTCAGGAGCGGGCCCGCGCTTTTCTGTGCTGTCACGCGGTCCTTTTTGCGCTTGCCGGGCTGCCGGCCGTGTATTTTCACAGCTGGATCGGCTCCGAACAGTGGACGGAAGGCCCCCGCCTGTACGGATACAGGCGGGCGATAAATCGTGAGAAGCCATACATCGATCAGGTAGAGAAGGCCCTGGGCGATGAGCATTCCCTGCGCGCAGACGTGTATGCCGGCTTTGAAAAGATGCTTGCATTCCGCAGGAATGAAGGCCCCTTTGCCCCCGAAGCGCCGCAGAAAATACTGCCAGCCGGTGGACCCGTTTTTGCCCTGGTGAGAGGCCCCGACCGTGGAGGGCGCTATGTGCTCTGCCTGCAGAATTTCGGCAGCAGGCCGGAAACATGCCGGCTTGACGAGGCTCCCGCGTTCGAAATGCTTGTGCGGGGAGGGATGGGCAGAGAAATTTTGCTCTCGCCGCGGGAGACGCGCTGGATAGGGTGTGGGGGTTCCAGAAACATATCAGTGCTGAGAATATGAAAAGCATTATGAACTGCATAAATATTGAAAAATGGCCTTGCTTTGCAGGAAGTCAAGAGATACAATGTACATTTTATAAATGGATGATGTGCGGGAATCCCTCACTGACTCCACATGGCCGGCGTTGCCGGCTTATACATTTAATCGCTTATTTCTTAGGTGAATGCTAAAGGAGGCAATTCATGAAGAGAAAGGGAATGGGTTTGGTTGGCTTGTTTCTTTTTATGGCGATTCCGTTGGTTATGGCAGGCAACATACCCAAAGATACTCTTGTAATGGCAATGAATACCGAGATATTCAAGACATTCGAT
The DNA here is from genome assembly GCA_002441395.1 of Spirochaetaceae bacterium UBA6243. Classification (GTDB taxonomy): domain Bacteria; phylum Spirochaetota; class Spirochaetia; order Treponematales; family Rectinemataceae; genus Rectinema. The sequence continues at coordinate 13,204 of DJVZ01000030.1, forward strand.
CCCGGCGTCTGCTTCGAGGTGGAGCCCTCTGCCTTTGTTAAGAATATCTATGCGAACCTTGTCACCCTGGATATAAAAGATGGCGCCTTCACTCCCGTCGGCGATCTTGCCGAAAAATGGGAGCAGTCTGCGGATGGAAAGCTCTGGACCTTCTACCTTAAAAAGGGCGTAAAATTTGCGAATGGCGATCCAGTGAAGGCGTCGGACGTCGAGTATTCCTACAAGCGCGCCGTGAAACTCAATAAGTCGCCCGCGTGGCTCTTCACGGACACCCTTGGTCTCACTGAAGACAGCATCAAAGCTGTCAATGACACCACGGTGACCATCACGACGAACGGGGCTCCAGCGAATGTCGTCCTTTCGGTTCTGGCCGCGAACATAGGCGGTGTTCTCAATGAAAAAGAAGTGAAGGCACACGAGACGAACGGTGACATGGGCTTGGCATGGCTCACGGACCACAGCGCCGGAGCAGGCCCCTATGTCCTGAAAGAGTGGAAGCGCAAAACCCAGATTGCCCTGACAGTGAACAAGAACTACTACGGCGACACGCCGGCGATCAAGACAATACTCCTGCGCGACATGCCTGAAGCTTCAGACCGCTATCTGTCCCTGAAGAAGGGCGATGTCGATGTTGCATACCAGATCACGGTCGAGGAAGCGGCTGGCCTCAGGGACAACAAGGATGAAAGTGTTCAGCTGTTTACAACGCCCGGTCAGACCCTTGAGTACGTCGCCATGAACGCGAGCTGGGGTCCCTTCAAGGACGCGCGGGTCCGTCAGGCGGTGAAATACGCGATCGATTACGACGCTATCATCAACAAAGTCCGAGAGGGCTTCGCGATCAAGAATCAGCAGTTCCTCGCGATCGGATATTTTGGGTACAAAGAGAGCAATCCCTTTACCCGTGATGTCGCCAAGGCGAAGAAACTTCTGGCGGACGCCGGATATCCCAATGGATTTGAAGTCGAGATTGTCACCAACGAGTCAGAGATTCGCCGTGCCGAGGCTGTCGTTGTGCAGTCCAACCTCGCCGATATCGGTATAAAGAGCAACATCATCATCATGCAGGCGGCCCAGATGTACGACAAGTACAGAAATCAGGGCTTGCAGATGATCGTGGCCGGCTGGGGAATCGACTATCCGGACGCCGACGCGCTCGCGAAACCTTTCGCCGACTACACGGTGAAACAGCTGGCATGGAGAAACGCTTGGCTCGACGATAAGGCGGCATCCATGGCCTCCGCCGCCGGCAAAGAGATCAATGAGAAAAAGCGCGCCCAGATCTATTACGATCTCGTGAAATATTGGCAGGACAACGGACCTTTCGCGATGATGTATCAGCCCATCGAGTTCTGGGGCATCGGGAACGACATCAAAGGTTTTGATAAAGCCTTCGACGGATACAACGTCCATTGTGATTTTACCTTGATCAGCAAGTAACAGCGGCATACTTTTCATGAGCGCTGCTCGTGAAACAGTAGAGTTTAAAAGAGCATTTTACTGCTTCAGCCGGTTTTCGCCGGCTGAAGCAGTCTTTTAGTTTTTTGCATCAGATTCAGATAAGGACAACGGGGTTACGATGGAACTTGGCAGCTTCATTATCAAACGACTTGCGCTTATGGTTCTGGTCATCTTCGGAGTGCTCATCATAGTTTTCATCGTCACCCGAATCATCCCCGCCGATCCGGTAGGAGCCATTCTTGGGGGCAACGCGCCTCCGGCGACTGTAGATGCCATGCGGCATCAATTGGGCCTCGACAAACCGATATTCGCGCAGCTTCTCGACTATTTGGGCGGATTGCTCCGCGGAGACCTGGGGACTTCCCTGGTGAGCAGCCGTCCGGTCTTGACTGACATTTTGGAGTTTTTGCCCGCGACTATTGAGCTCGCAGTATCCTCTATTATTTTTGCGGTTGTTTTAGGCATTATTTTAGGTCTTTTATCCGCGGTCTTCAGAAATCACTTCATCGACCATTTTTCCCGCGTCTTTTCGATATTGGGCATCTCTTTGCCAGGTTTCTGGCTCGGGTTGATATTGATATTGATTTTTTATTATAAACTTGGATGGCTCCCCAGCGGAGGACAGTACGATATGTTTCTCTTCCCCACCAGGACCACCGGCCTGATTCTTCTCGATGCGATGATCCACGGGGAGTGGAACGTTTTCTGGAATGGGATAAAGCACCTTATTTTGCCGACCTTTATTCTTGGCTACAGCAGCACGGCTTCCATAGCGCGCATCATGCGCGCGAGCATGCTGGATGTATTGCACCAGAACTATATCCGTACCGCGCGCGCGAAAGGTTTGCCCAGAAAAATGGTTATTTTGCGCCATGCCCTGAAGAACGCGCTCATACCTGTCATCACGATCATCGGGCTTGAATTTGGCAGTCTGTTGAGCGGAGCGGTGCTCACTGAAACTATTTTTGCCTGGCCTGGCCTTGGACGATATATTGTGAATTCCCTTCTGACCTTGGATTACCCTGCCGTCAGCGGCGGCACCATTTTCATAGCTTTGATTTATTCGGTCGTCAATCTGGCTGTGGACATCTTGTATGCGGCAGTAGACCCGAGGATGAGGTCTTGAGGAGAAATGCGAATATGAAAAGAACATCTTCGGCCGCCGGTTATGCGAAAGGATCTTCCTGGAAGAAATTTCTGTACGAAAGAAAGCCAATGATGGACGACATGAAGCACAGCGTCTATCTCTGGAAAAAGACACCGCTCGCTTTAATCGGAACCGTGATAATAGTTTTGTTCCTCCTCGTTGCGCTGTTCGCGCCTCTCCTCGCCCCCTATGACCCAATAGCGACGGATCTTTCCCGCAAGCTGGAGGCGCCGAGTGCGGCGCATCCCTTTGGTCTCGATCAATTCGGCCGGGATGTGCTCAGCCGGGTAATCATGGGGACTCGAATTGAAGTACAAATCATCTTTATCATTTCGATAATCAGCATCACCATCGGGTTGATCGTGGGCATTGTGGCAGGCTATTTCGGTGGAGTTATCGATGAAATACTCATGAGAATTACCGATATTTTTCTCGCCTTTCCCAGACTTGTGCTCGCGATGGCCTTCGCGGCGGCGCTGCGGCCGACACTTACGAATGCGATTGTCGCCATATCGCTCGTGGAGTGGACGGTCTATGCCCGGCTCGCCCGCGCGGAAGCGATCAAAGTCCGGTCGCAGCCGTATATCGAGGCGATCAGGGCGCTCGGTGCGAGCGATTTTAAGATAATGTTTTTCCATGTTCTTCCCATGTCCATATCACCTGTCATTGTGCAGCTCACCATGAGAATGGGGACTATTATACTCACCGCGGCCAGCCTGGGATTTTTGGGCTTGGGCGCGCAGCCGCCTTTACCCGAATGGGGGGCGATAATCAGTGATGGACGCAGCTATCTCATGAATAATTGGTGGATAACGGCGTTTCCCGGAATGGCGATTGCCATAACCGTTCTCGGCTTCAATTTGCTCGGCGATGGCATACGGGATATCCTCGACCCAAGGATTAGGAGATAACTATGCAATACCGACGAGGGGATTTGCTTGATGTTTCCAATCTCAGGGTCGTATTCGACACCTACGCGGGGCAGGTCAAGGCCCTCAACGGTGTGGAGCTCTGGATGAATCATGGAGAGCGTCTGGGCGTTGTCGGCGAGACAGGGTGCGGCAAGTCAGTGACCGCGCTGTCGGTCATGCGGCTGATAGAAGAGCCGGGCAGAATAACCGAAGGAAGCATTTTATTTGAGGATAAAGATTTGGCGACGCTGTCGGAGAATATTCTCAATACCGTCCGTGGAAAAGATATCGCGATGATATTTCAGGAGCCGGTCGCCGCGCTGAACCCGGTGATGAAGGTCGGGGCCCAGATCGTGGAGAATATTGAGTGCCAAAGAAAGTCTGCGGTGTTGGCGCAGGGTGCGCGTAAGGCCGGGCCAGTGACGGACAGCGGATTGTCTCAAAAACATCGGACCAAAGAAACCGGTTCCGTAGAAATAATGCGCGACATGTTGGGACGTGTGGGGCTCGACTGGCAGAGAACAGAGAATCTCTATCCCCATGAATTGAGCGGCGGCATGGCACAGCGCGTAATGATCGCGATGGCGCTGTCTTCCAGGCCTAAACTGTTGATTGCCGATGAGCCGACCTCTGCGCTCGACGTGACGATTCAGGCGCAGATACTGAATCTTCTCAATAATCTTGTGAGGGAGACACAGACAGCCGTACTGCTCATCACGCACGCGATGGGCGTCGCCGCGCAGTTCTGTGATTTTATCGCGGTGATGTATGCCGGCAACGTCGTAGAGTACGGATCGGTGCAGTCGATTTTCAAAAACCCTCTTCATCCTTATACAAAGGGGCTTTTAAGGGCGGTGCCCAAAATCGGCAGAACCGATGAACTGCAGAGCATTCCTGGGATTGTGCCCGATTTGATCTCTCCCCCGAGCGGGTGTCGTTTCCATCCCCGATGCCCGCACCGCCGGCCGGAATGTGATAAAAATCAGCCGCGGTTCGAGCCTGTGCGCGAAGAATTAGAGGCGGACAGGCATCATGTGGCATGTTTCCTGTATCAGAAAGACCTATAAGAGGAATTATATCGATGCAAGCGAGCGCAGATCGGGAAGACAGCGACATTTTGATTCAGGCAGAGCATCTGAAAAAATTGTTTGCCATGAAGAAAAATTTCTATTCTCGTCCTCTCTATGTGAAGGCAGTCGACGACTGCAGTTTTTCAATACGAAAAAATACTGTGTTTGGCATAGTGGGGGAATCCGGCTCGGGGAAGACGACGCTTGGCCGGGTCATTCTGCGCCTCATCGAAGCGACAGACGGATCTGTGGTGTTCGACGATACAGACTTAATGTCTTTGTCAAACAAAGAATTAAGGCTATTCAGGCGGCGGATGCAGATCATTTCCCAAGACCCCTATAATTCCCTGCATCCGCGGAAAGTCGTAAAAAAACTGATCGGCGAAGGCCTACAGATTCATTTTCAGCTTTCTTCCCAGGAAGTCGATGAGCGTGTAAAGAATATTCTGACCCTGGTCGGACTGCGCGAAGAACACATGTACCGCTATCCCCACGAATTCTCCGGAGGCCAGCGACAGAGGATCGCCATTGCCCGCGCGCTGGTGCTGAAGCCGGAGTTCATTGTCTTGGACGAGCCTACTTCGGCCCTGGACGTGTCGGTGCAGGCGATCATTCTCAAAATGCTGAAAGAGCTCAAGCGGGATTTCTCCCTCACCTACATGCTCATCACCCACGATCTCGCGGTCATCGACTACATGGCCGACGATGTCGCGGTGATGTACTTGGGGCAGATCGTAGAGTTGGGGAGCAAAGATGATATCTTTTTGAGGACGGCGCACCCCTACGCCAGCCTGCTGATCGATTCGGTTCCTCCGCCCACGCCGAGTGAACACTGGAGCGGCAAAATCCTGAATGGGGAAATTCCGAGCCCCATCCATGTGCCCTCCGGCTGCAGGTTTCACCCTCGCTGCCCGCAGGTCCAGGAGATTTGCAGGACGAAAGAGCCGGTTCTTTCGGAATTGCAGCCCGGACACTTCGCGAAGTGCCACTTTCCCCTCAACTCATAAAGCACCGCGCGCGGGCGGCGCCGTTCATCGGACCTTGTGATATCTGTTTCTTTCTACATAGAGATCGAGCCCGTCCGGCGTCGACCGGAACTCCACCGGCTGACGTGCGCCTTCCGTGAGGATATAAAAGCGATACCTCGCCATATTGTCGTCTTCCGGAATCAGGGGCACGACTAAATCCTGAAAATCGTCCTTCTGTTCCAGGTAGAGAAGTCCCGCTTTTGAGAAGACGCGGGCCCGGGTCGCGCCGCGGTATGCTTCATAGTCACCGGCCAGCACGTTCATTCTCTTCTTTATGCCGAGCGGCGGGATTACCTTGAAAGGATCGAGGCCGAGAAGCGCGGCAAATATCCCTTCGACGATGGCGGCGTGGGGGAGCCCCGCAGTGTTGGCGAGCATCACGGCGCCCACTCCTTTCTGCGGAAGGAAGGCGGTGTAGGCGGTGGACACATCTATCGAGCCGCCGTGGGCCACCATTGGAATGCCGAGGAAGTTTTCCGTGATTGTCCAGCCATAACCGTAGCCGTTCTTCCCGTAGTGCGAGCTCGGTCTGGCAATATATGGCTCCTGCATGAGTTCGAGCGACTCGGGCTTCAAGAGCCTTGCCTTGCTCGTCGGTAAATTGGAAGCGATGAATTTCGCCATTTCGCGGACTGAGGAAATGAGTCCTCCCGCCGCGAGCATGAAAGAAAATTCAGGGTTTGATGTGACATCCGGATATGGAAATGAAGCGGGCACGACTGTTCCATCTGGTTTGGTCAAGTAAGGCTGAATTCTGTCGGCATCGTCCTCGTAGAGGGAGCGGACGAAGGTGGAGCGCGTCATCCCGAGGGGGCCCAGAATATTTTTCGTGACGAACTCATGGAACGGCATATCGGTCAAAGTCTGAACAATGTGTCCAAGCATCCTGTAGCTCTCGTTGCTGTAGAAAAATTTCTCGCCGAGGCCGGGCGTCATCTCTTTCTGGGCGCCGTTCACCCAGCGGTAGAAATCGCCGCCGCTCGCGAGGGGGAATCCTAAATCGACGCCGAGTCCCTTCTGTATGAGTATTTCCGATGTCGAGAGTGCCGGCAGGCCTGAGGAATGTGTAAGAAAGTGGTGAATTGTTATGGGCCCTTTCTCGGAGCGGAGCTTGAACGGAATATAGCGGTCCACAGGATCGTCGAGGCTCAATTTGCCCTGCTCCGACAAGAGGAGAATAGCAGTGGCGACAAAGGCTTTTGTGCAGGAGCCAATGCCATACAGAGTATCAGGCGTCGCCGGAAGAGAGCGCCCAATATCCCTCCATCCGAAGCCGCTTTCATAGACGACATTTTCACCGCATATCACGGCAAGGCTGCATCCCGGCGTTTTTGTCTCGTGCACGGCGTCGGGGACATAGTTCTCTATGAAGTGGATGGCGTTTGCTATCTCTGTCGGTCTCATTCGCTCTTATCCTTTGGATGAGTAATATTCGTCATTATAATCAGAAACTACCAGGTGGATAATCAGGATTATGTCGTGCTCATAAAATTCATGAGGCTTCAGATGTACAATCAATGCCTGAATCCACTGTTTTGTAGTTAATTTTTGCGGGTTTGTACGCCCGCCAACGCCAAGAGTTTTGATAAAATTTTAGCTAAAGCCTTGCCGTACTGTGTCGCCAGACATACAATACATGCCAATATGATGACGAATGAACGCGCAAAGAAAAAATACGAAGCAGTTCAGACGTTCCTCAGATCGAAGATCGAATCGGGCGTCATTGTACCAGGTGAGAAGCTGCCTTCAGAATCTGAGTTGATGGCCCAATTCGGTATATCCCGCAATGCTGTTCGCCAGGCAATCAATGAATTGATCAAAGAGCGGCTTGTTGAGAGCCGGCAGGGCATTGGAACCTTTTGTGTCAAGCGGACGCAAGGTACGTCCATGCTTATCGCCATGGTAGCGTTCAGGATCTCTTCTTATATTTTCCCCCGTCTGGTCTCCGCCTGTAATCAGAGCATTCAACGCGATGGATACACGCTTTTGCTCAATGAGTCACTGTATAATGTCGCGAAGGAACGATCGGTCCTTCTTGACCTGCGAAAGCGAAATGTTGATGGCATTGTCATCACTCCTGTGCTCGAAGGGAGCAAGCAATACAATGCCGACCTTCTCAATGAATTTGAGGCAGAGGGGATTCCCGTTGTTTTGTTGGATGGCGAATACCCCGATTACGCGTTTACGAGCATCGTGATAGACGAAGTGGCCGCGGGGCGAAAGGCCGCGGAATATCTCTGGGAGAGGGGCCATCGCGATATCGGAATGATATACAGCTCCAATTACAGGCCCAAGGTTCTCCGCAGGGATGGCGTGCTGGGTTTTTTGTCGAGTGTCGGCGCCTGTATACGCGATGAGTGGCTTGTCGGGATTCACGGGCAGATTTCATCCTTGGAGACATACGGCCAGATACGCGCGCTGCTTGCCCAGAAGAAGCAGTTGCCGTCGGCTGTCATCTGCTCTTCGGACGATGAAGCCCTCATGTTTATGCGCCAGGCTCAGCGACACAAGATACGCATTCCGGAAGATGTCTCGCTGATTGCTTTTGATAATTCAGACTTGGCGCGCTACTCGTCGCCGCGCCTCACCACGCTCGATCATCCGAGCGAATATATGGGAGAACTCGCCGGCAAACTCATACTGGACCGGATCTATCATCCCGATGTGAAGTCAAGGACGCGGACGGTCATCGACACCAATGTCATCAGTCGCGATTCCGTGTGTAGCCTGAATTTTTCTGTCGGCGCTCATAATTCCTGATTAGGTCCAATTCCGGACTGCCTCTGAACCTGCTGGGCCGCGAGGGGCGTATCCCCGCGTCCACGGTCGGGCGCGGGGAACCTCTCAGGCCTTGAGGGAGCCATTCGGTATTGGCCGCGAAGAGGCTGTATGTCAGAGCCCTGATCTCGGGCAGATCCAATATGGCGCTCGTCAGCTGGTCCTGGGCAATCGCCGCGAAGACCATCTCCGGATTCTGTTCGAGGAAGGCCCTGGACACCAATGAATGCTGGAGCGCCAGTGGCGTGCACAGCGCCGCGAGAGTGGGTGGTAGCTTGGGGCCTGGCGGAATTATTATTTCCCGCCCCTTTATTTCGACGGAAACCTCAACGCAGGCCGAGGAGGGAAGGCCGGGCAAGGCCGGCCGACCTGTGCCATTACTGTTCATCACATTCCCGTAAATCTTGCAGTTTCCATTGCTTATCCATGCTTCGACTATGGCTGGGGCATAATCAGAGCTGCGTATTGATGCCGGCGGCTGTCCCTCCAGATAATCAGCATTTCCGATTCTTTTTTGTATGAAAGACAGCAGTCTGTGGTAGGCTCCCGATGCCCCCGAATATCCCGAGCCGGAACAATAGCGGTCCCTCAGCTCGGCGTTGCGCCGGAAGTAGGGAAAGAAATCGCTGATATGCCCCGAGCTTTCGGACGCGAAATAGCCGAACTGCTGTAGAATTTCGAAGCGGACGGCCTCATCCCCGCGCGATTCAGGGTCCTTCATCAGTTCGCGGAAACGCGGATACAGGTCACCGCCTGGCCCCGCCATGTCCAAAAGCCAGCAGAGATGGTTTACGCCCGCGAAGACCGTGCGCAGCTCGCTTCTCGGCAGACCCAGGACTTCTGCCACATAGTCATTTGTCGATTCAATCCCGCCACATATCCCGAGACAGGAGATTCCGGAGGAAGAGGCGATCGATACCATCGGCGCCATCGGGTTCACATAATTTATCAGGAGCGCGCCCGGGCAGGCTTTTTTCATGTCCTCCGCAATGCCGAGCATCACTGTTCCATTGCGCAGCGCCCGAAAAGCCCCGAGCGGCCCTGCCGTATCTCCGATGCACACGTCCAGGCCATAGCCGCGCGCTATGGCGTAATCGCGATCGAAGGCCTCATATCCGCCGACATTGAAGATCGTGATGACAATATCCGCCCCATCAATGGCCAGGCCCAGCTTGTCTGTTATAATCACGCCGACGTCTGGCCTCAGGAGACCGGCGGCGTTTTTTGCGTAAGCGCCGACTATTTCCAGCCTGGGTATATTGTTGCCCATAAGCACCAAATCGCCTTCGGCGAAGGCTTCGACCGTGAGCAAGTCGTCGATCAGTCGTTTGCCGTGGCTGAAGCTGCCTGCCCCCACAATAGCGATCTTTGGACGAGTTCCCATGGCCTGATTATTACCCGCTATGGCCTGGCTAACAAGGCTCGACGCCAATTTTTGCTTGACAGATTCCGGAAGGCGCTGCTAATATAGGTATATGTTATTGGTATAAGTTGGAAGACCTTTTCTCACAGGGAGGTTCTGATGCGCGTAGGTTTTCATACGGACGCCTTTAATTCCGCCGCTTTCAGTTTTGAAAAGTGTCTTCAATGGGCCAGGGACAACGACGTTCACTGCATCGAATGCGGCGCCATTGAGGGAGTCTCGTGGATCCATGGGTTGGGGTACTTTCCCCATATCTCTCTGGTCGAGGACCCCGTGCTGCTGAGAGAGAAGATGGACAGATATGAGGTGTCCTTTTCCCAGATTGATGCTGCCTACCCTCTTTCGGGCAAGGACGGGCCGATTTTCGGCGTTCCCTATGTGCTCAAGACTATTCCCTGGGCCAAACTGGCCGGCTGTCCGAATATCGCCACGACGGATGGGTTGTACAAGCCCGAGGGGCTGACGGACGACGAGGCGATGGAGGCGATGAAGCGGAGCTACGGCATGATTGTCGATACGGCCGAGGCTTATGGCATAAACATCAATATCGAGCTCCATGGTTACTTCACCACCAACCCCGACATGATCGAGAAAATGCTCGATTTTACGAAATCGGAACGCCTCGGCATCAATTTCGATACGGGGAATTCATTCATCGCGGGAAATGATCCCGTGGCTTTCTGCAGGCGGGTTCTGCCCCGGATCAGGCATGTGCACATCAAGGATGTGTCGAAAAGCCTGGCCGATGCCGCAAGGGGGAAGGCGACCGGCATCGGAATAAGCCACAGCGCGATTGGAGACGGCGTCAATGCCGAGAACATAAGGCAGATCCTCACATTGCTCAGGGATTATGGTTATTCGGGGACGCTGAGTCTTGAATGCGAAGGCCAGGGAGGCCCGCTGATAGAGCGTTCTCTTGGATGGTTACGTGGCACCCTAAAGGCGCTCAATATTGTAGAGGAGCGCTAATTCTTTTAGGTTAGAGGAGGTTAGTATGTCTAGAAAGCTGCTAATTGTGGCGCTTGCTGCGCTCATGGTGTTGGGAGGAATCGTCCCCGCCACGGCACAGTCTTCAGGGAAACAGTATGTGTATGGCTATGTCACGCCAGGCCCCGACACATGGTACAAAAAGGATGTCGACGGCTTTGTGTACGCCGCCGGGCTCGCGGGAGCGAAGGTCATAGTGCTGAACTCGAACTATAACCCGGAGACGGAAATCGCGAATATCGACTCCCTCATCAATCAAGGCGTCGACGGGATGTGCGTATTCACGTTCAATCAGAATGGAGCGAACATCGCCGCCCAGAAGTGCGCGGCGGCTAAGATACCGCTCGTCGTAACGGATAACGTGGGGCTCGTCCTCAAATCCGGCTATGATGTCGTGGCCGCAATCGATTTCGACTGGGTTGGCATGGGAAAAGATGTCGCCGAATATGCCGCGAAGCAGTTCCCGGGCCAGGATATTGCCGTAATCACGGGATTGTCCGAGCATGTTCCTGTCCAGATGTTCATGAGTAGCTTCAAGCCGACGGTGGAGAAGCTCGGGAAAAACAAGATCGTGGCCATTCGCGATGGCAAATATGATCCCACGGTCGCGGCCAATGCCGCGCAGGACCTCGTTCAGTCCGGGACCAAATTCTCGCTGCTGTTTGTCTTCAACGATGAGATGGGCGCGGCGGTCGTGCGCGTTCTCAAGGCGGCCGGCGTTCTCAACAACCCGATCAAGGTGCTCACCACCAATGGCGCTCCCTACGGTATCGACTCGATCAAACAGGGCGGCATCTCATATTCAATCTCGACCTCCCCGGGATGGGAAGGCATGGTTTCTTTCCTGGCCCTGCACGCGAACAAGACCGGCAAAATCAAAACGCTGAACCAGCAGCTCCTGTTGCCGAACACCGCGATCACCCCGAGCAATATCGATGATAAAATGCAGGTTGTGCCCTGGGATATCGATCCCGTGTGGAAAAACCTGACGGCAAAATACTTTCCGCAGTTCAATGGGATGTATTGAAGTTCTAAGTGAGTAGTCTTCTTAAGTTTTGAACTGGCCGCAAAGGGCAAATCTTCCACAGATCGGCCCTTTGCGGTTTATTTAATGCAGAGGAACTTTGTGACGAACAACGAGCCGATTCTTTCAGCGAAACAGGTCAGCAAAACATATGGGGGCCACTGTGTCCTCGATAAGGTCTCCTTTGAGCTTCACTCAGGTGAAGTGTTGTGTGTTGTGGGAGAAAACGGTGCGGGCAAATCTACGTTGATCAAGATTCTCTCCGGAGCAATCCGGCCGGATTCGGGGATCATCGGCGTTCATGGTGGCACGTATTCAGCCTTGAATCCCCGCGAATCGATGCAGCTGGGAATCGCGACAATCTACCAGGAGGTTGAGCTGATAGACTCTCTTTCCGTCTCGGACAACATCTTTTTGGGAAACGAGACCCTTGGGCGTTTTCCCCTAGTGATCGACGCGGATTCTCAGAATAAGAAAGCCAGACAGATTTTGGATATGCTCCATATCGACATCGATGAAAAAATGCTTGTGGAGGACCTCTCCGCCGCGCAGAAACAGAATCTGCAAATAGTAAAAGCCTTTCATCAGGAGGCCCGCGTGCTCATCATGGACGAGCCGACGAGTTCCCTGGGAGTCGAAGAGACCCGCTCCCTTATGCAGCTTGTCCATGACTTGAGGGGGCGCGGACTCGGCATTATCTATATTTCCCATTATCTGGAGGAAATATTCGAGATCGGCGACACCATCCTTATCTTGAAGGACGGTGAACAGGTCGGACTGTATCCCCGAGCCGATATCGATGTGAATTTCGTGATCCACAACATGGTCGGCCGGGACGCTTCCATGTTTTTCGTGCGCGAGCGGGTGCCGATAGGGGCCGACCAGATACAGGTCGAGAATATCAGCTGGAAAGACGCCGTCAAAGATGTCAGTTTTAATGTGAGGGCCGGTGAAGTCTTTGGCATAGGGGGGCTTGTCGGTTCCGGACGCAGCGAGCTTGCAGCCTCTATATTCGGGATGGTCAGGAAGGATGCAGGCACAATACGCATAAGTGGCCAGGAACTCTCCATAAATAACCCTAAGGACGCAATCAAAAATAAGATATGTTTTATTACTGAAGACCGCAAAAAATACGCATTATTTGATTCCATGGATGTGCAGGACAATATTGTAATTATCCATACCGAATTCGGCAAAAGTCCCTTGCTCAAGCAAAAAAAAGAGAACCGCCTGGCAAAGAGCATGATAGATAAACTCCATATCGCGGTAGACAACACTGAAGAGTCCGTGATCAGTTTGAGCGGGGGCAATCAACAGAAGGCCGTGTTGGGCCGCTGGCTCTTGAACGATGCAACTCTGTTCATTTTCGACGAACCGACAAAAGGCGTCGACATTGGTGCCAAGGAAGAGATATATAAGCTGATTATCGAGCTTGCCCGAAAGGGCAAGAGCATCATCATGATTTCATCTGATATGCCCGAATTGCTCTCCATGAGTGACCGGATAGGGATCATGCGGGAAGGGCGGCTTATTAAAATCTTGGACAATCAACGCATTACTGAAGAAGATTTGATCCATGATTTTATTGGAATATAAATAAATGGAGCGTCTCATGAAGAATGGAAAACTACACAAGATTCTACATACGCAATGGTTCACATTATTGGTGGTCATCATTGTGATCTCTGTGGTGACAGGGATGGTTAATCCCAGATTCTTCCGTCTGGCAAATATCATCAATATCTTTGAACAGATATCGACGCTAGGAGTTGTCGCTTCCGGTGCGGCTATCATGATCATCTCCGGGAATTTCGATATTTCCGTCGGCTCTATCATAGGCTTGAGCGCCTCGGTCATGGCGATGATGATCAAAGCTGGTGTCCCCATCTGGGTTGTCGTGCCGTGCGGTATTTTGATAGCGATTGTGTGCGATGCATTTGTCGGGTTTACATCGATTGTATTTCATGCCCCATCATTTATTACCTCATTGGCGAGTTCCAGCATTTTCAAAGGTATTGCTCTGGCCCTTACTTCTGCGACTTTACAAACTATTTTTGGCAAATTTTCTTTTCTTGGATCCGCCCGGGTCTTCGGAGTTGTTCCATTGATGTTCATCCTCGGGATCATCGTCTATCTTGTTGTCTATTTTATCTTGAAATTAACCCGATTTGGCCGCCGAGTGTATGCAATCGGCAGCAATCCCCAGGCCGCCTATCTCTCCGGCATAAATGTCAAAGGTTCCAAAATGCTGTTCTTCATCATCAACGGGACCCTGGTGGGCATCGCGGCTACCATGCTTCTTTCCCGGATTGGGGCAGCAGGGGCATCTACGGGGGCGGGAATAGAGATGCAGGCAATTGGTGCTGTAGTTATAGGAGGTACACCCATAAGCGGAGGGAAGGGTGGAATATTGGGGACTTTCCTGGGGGTTTTGCTGATGGGCTTGATTTCCAATAGCCTCAATATGCTCCAAGCTAGTCCTTACCTTCAGGAGCTTGCCACTGGAGCGCTGATAATCCTCGCGGTGGCCGTGAGTGCATTGAGCAATCGGAATGGTAAGGCCAGTATGTAAGATTTTGTGCCATCCATAAGGGAGCAATAACAATGACGGTATCGAATAAGAGCGCTTCAGCTACCAGCAAAGACCAGAATTTCGAGAAGAAGAATGCAGAGATAAGGCTCCGGTATCTCCATGCCAAGCGCACGAACCCTGCGTTTTTTAGTCGCAGGATCGACCTTTCATGGAGTATTTGGATGTTCGGTCTGGAACCGATTGGGGCAAGCCTTGATAGGTTGACTCGAAATGACATCCGATATGTAGAGCTCAAAGGGGATCACTGGACCAGTGATTCGGGGATTCGTTCTCATGAACTGTCCGCCGCGCTCGCCGCAGCCGGCGTCAGAGTTTCCGGGGCCTGCGGCATGTTTTCGCAAGATAATGATCTTTCCAGCCCGAGCGCCTATGCCCGGCAGAACGCGATAGATTATATCCGCCGCGAGCTCGACTTTCTCGCCGAGGTTGACGCGCGCTATCTCATTGTGGTGCCGACAGCAGTGGGACGGCCCGTCGCCAAGGATACATCAGAGGTACAGCGTTCGGCGGAGGCTCTTCGCCGCTGCGGAGATGATTTTGCCAGAACGAAGATAAGGGCCGCGATAGAGCCGATACGCGCCAGCGAAGTCAGTCTGGTCCATACTGTATCCGACGCCATTCGCTACCTCGAAGTCGTCGGGCATCCTGCCATCGCCCATATCAACGGCGATGTCTATCATATGTCCCTGGAGGAGCGAAACGTTGGCGAGGCCATCCTTTTGGCCGGGGACAAGCTCGCGAATCTACACCTCGCCGACACGAACAGGGATGCTTTGGGAACCGCGAACCTCGACCTCGATACCGTAATCATGGCCGCATACCTCGCGGGCATGAATCAAGAAGGGCGCTTTTTAACGCCAGAGCCGCTGGGTCCTTTCCCCGATCCCTATGTCCTCTCGAATAGTCCCTGCAATGTTTCCATAATGGATGAGCTTGTCCGCAAGACTGTCTCTTATTTCAGGGAACGAGAGGAAATAGTGCGGTCTCTGGAATAGTCGCTGGGCAAGAGTGGCGGCTGTTCGATACTCATGTCTAGCCCAAACAGGGCCTCAGATTTTCTTTGTCGGTGGCATGGAGCGCGGGTTCGGAGATTTGACCACGAAAAATTCGAGCGGTTCAATTCCTCCGTTGCGTATGGCCATTTTAGTGTTGAAGGGGACCGCGACGATGTTGCCCGCGGGGTAGTTGTGTTCGGGGCCGTCTTCGAGGCTGAGACTCAGTGTGCCCCGGATGACGATCTGGTGTACGTGGGAATTTGCGACGTGTACGGGGACCGCAGCGCCCGGTGCCACGATGATATGATTGATGTTCACGTGATCCTCGTCGATGATTTTCTCCATGACACCGCTATCGATACGGCTGAATTGATGTACTTTCTCGATCATTGCGATACCCCCTTTAAGAATTTGTTTCAGCGTTCCATCCCCGCCAGAATCCGAAGGACCGCCAGCGCCTGGTGTGACGCGACAAGCATGACGGGGGGAGCGCAGACGCCGTTTTCCCCTTCCGAGGAGGTTTCAAAGTCTCCGCAGGCCTTCGAGTTTCAAAAAGCCTACATATTCAACCGTGATGTTCATTGTCTGCCCCAGTCGCTACCACTTGTTCTGCACATCTTCGGCAAGGCCGAGCATTTTGTCGATCTTGAGCGTGCGGCCGTCATCGAGGATGAGCTGACCGGAATAATAGCCGAAAAGCTGATTTTGCAGCGAAGAAATGACCACGAGCCTCATGTCGCTGTGACGGTTGACAATAGGCTCGAAATCCATCTCGAAGCGGCCGTCGCTGCTGGTGATTTTCCACGGGGCCATGTAATCGTTCGGATTGATATGGAATGCGATTTCTTCGAGCTTGTGAGCTCTGCCGCCGTAAAAGATCATGTTTTCGGACGCGGGGGTCCTGTCGGAAAAACCGTAGCCGATATTCCAGCCTAAGGGGATGCCCTCATACAGGCCGGAAGCCGAACCCCAGTACCAGCGATTCCGGTAGAGCCAGTATCCGCGCCCCCAATCCAGTACACCGAATGAATCGTCAGGCTCGAAGGGATAGTGCTCACCCCCAATCGTGACCTCGCCGCGCGCGGGCATGCAGTTCACTTTCTGATTGTAATAGAAAGCGCGTCTGTTTTCCTTCCACGACGTGGCGATATTCATGCTGTCCGCCTCCGGGTCCTGCGCGAGCACAAGATCGCACTGCAATTCTCTGCCATCGCCGAGGGACGGGCATCGCGCCACAATGCGCCGCTCACCTTTGCGGAGGATGTAGGAAATTTCCAACTTGTTGTCTTTATACCGCAGGTCGCCGCGCGAAGAAGTCGGAGCGAAGCCAAGCTTGCCACGAGTGAACATCTTGAGACTGTCGAAGGGCACAAAGGTGCGCTTCGCGAAATCAAGCCAGACAATACTGGCCAAGCCCGCATACCCCAGATCCGAAACCGTAAACGCAATACCGTATTCGCGCTTTTGCGAAAGCACACAATAGTAATCCCATTCCTTGATCCGGTACCACGATGCCCTGATGCGCGACCGGTCATAGCGCCACAGTTGGCGCCGCGCCCATCCTTCCTCGACGATATGCCCCCGGTCGTCCAGAAGCTCGATTGGCGAAATAATTTCATGCTGGTTCATAGCTTCGATGATAACGCAGATGGCGGTTAAGTCAATGCGCGGAAATGGAAGAGGAGGCACGCCACGAGACCCCCTTTTCCTTTTTTTTCGTCTGAAGGCGCGCGGCGAGCTTGCAGACGAGGACGACGACAGTGCCCACGACGATGATGGCGGGGCTCGTCGGCAGATCAAAAACAACGGCGAGCGCAAAGCCTCCCAGATTGATGCACACACCGAAGACCGACGCAAGCAACATCGTTGGCTTGAAGTTTTTCTTGAGGGATTGTGCCGCAAGCGCGGGAAGCAGCGTCACCGCGTCGACCATGAGCGCCCCCGTGATCCGTATGCCGAGGCCTATGCCCGCGCAGACCATTACGAGAATTCCCGTATACACGACTGTTGACGGAAAGCCAAAGGCATAGGCGGTCTCTCTGTCGAAAAGTACCGCCGAGATCGGTCGGAGGAAGCGAATGGTGCCAGCCAGAATCAATGCCGAAACAAGTACGACGAGAAGGACTTCCATTCTGTCGAGGGCAAGAACATTCCCCCAGAAAAGGTTGAAGGCTTCGATGGCGTGGATGTTGGTCTTGTAGAACAAGATGAACACGACGCCAAGGCTGGCGGTCATCAAAAGCGCCATCGCCCCGCCAGAGGTGCCTCCGGATTTCCGTGAACTCAGGCCGGCAATGGCAAAGCCCGCGGCTACGGAAAACAGCATCGCGAAGAATACAGGATCGACGCCGAAAATGAGACCGACCGTCGCTCCGAGCAGCGACAGGTGCATCACCCCGAAACGGACCGGTATCAGGTCCAGCGAGAGTATGTATATCCCGAGCAGGGGAAACGCGGTTCCGCAGGCGAACAGCGCGACGATCGCCCGGCTGAAGGCCGGAATCTGGAGCAGTTCCCTCATATGTCGCGCTCCGCCATTTTCGAGAGGAAAGCACCAGCGTCGAGGAGTCTTGCGGTCCCTTTCTCGAAGAGGAGGACCGTGTCGCACAAGGCTATGAGCGCGCGGTCGTGCGAGACAATGATCAGGGGAATCCCCGATTCCGCCAGCGAACGTATGAGGTTTTGCATGGCCGCCTGTCCTTCCTCGTCGAGGTAGGAACCAGGTTCGTCGAACAGGTAGAGCGCCGGTTCCGCCGCCATGGCGCGCGCAATCGCTACCCGCTGGAACTGTCCTCCCGAAAGGTCCTGGACCGCCTTGTCGGCAAGAGTTCCCAGGCCGCAATAGAGGATGGCCGCTTCCACCGCCTCGCGGTCGGCGCGGTTGAACCGGCCGGTCAATCCGCACTTGCCCAATCTGCCGAACGAGACGGCCTCGCGCACCGAAATCCTCAGTTGCCCCGAACTTCCTTCGGGGCGGTTTTGCGGAATATATGCCAGCTTCTTCCTCGTCTCCGCAAAACAGGCCTTTCGGGTGTCGACGCCCAAAAGCCGGAGTTCGCCACCGAGCGGAGACAAAAGCCCAAGGCAGGTTTTGAGGAGCGTCGTTTTGCCGGCGCCGTTGGGACCGACGAAACCGAAGACGTTATCCCTCTGTCCCTTTTCCCCGGTCCCCGCTTTCCTCAGCGCCGCGGGAAAATCAACGCAGATGTCGCGTACGACCGGTTGGGCCCGGCGGTACCCTATGGAAAGCATTTTTGCCGACAGAATGGACTGGCCATCGCAAGGGGCTTTATCTGCCGCGCCGGCGCTCATCTATTCTTTACCTCGCCCCAGGATGGCTTTTTCATTGTAAAGGAACACGTCCTCGATCGTGCGCGTGCCATCCTTGCCGGGGAAATTGATGAGGAGCACGTACGGCACGCCGAGGCTTTCAGCCAGGGCTTTTCCCCCAGGATTGTGATAGTTGTCCAGAACCATGGCTGGTTTTTTCTTTATCAGATCGAGGACGACCGCCGGCGAAGGTTCTCCGGGACCAAAGGTGCCTACGACGTCGAGCCCCAGCCACTCCACGAAAGTCTTCATGTAGGCCTGCACGACGACTCTTTTGTCCGGCAATGACGACGCGACTTCAGAACGCAGGTTTTCTGTAAAGGCTGTGAACGACTGCGCCCATTGTGCCTGCGCCTCGGTCGTTCCCAAGGCCTCCGCGATTTTTTTCGATTCGGCAATGATGGTAGAGGGTACGTTGTCAGTATAAACCGCCAGTATCCTGAGATTTTTGTTCTGGGCCGTTTCGGCCAGTTTTTTCGCGAATTTTTCGTAGCCGGAATAGACAACCAGGGATGCGTGCTGAACGGCGAGGAGATCGGATGGTTTAATCTCATATTCAGGTGGATGCTGAAGTTCAAAAGGAGCGATCGTCACGACGTTTTTCGCTCCGGCGGCGATTACGTATGCCTGCACCCACGAAGTGGATGCGATGACGGGTTGCTCTTGTGCCGCGAGCGGCAGGACAAGGAGACAGAGCAGCGCCAGCAGGACCTGTGCCCCATGGTGAGAATGTCGGATAGCCATAAAAAATCCCCTGGAATTGAAAAATACAGGCGAGCTTCTTGCACACCATATGAAGTGTTCGGACACTTCGGTCTCAACGCGGCGCCAGGAGGCAACGCTTCCCGGCCGCATTCACTCTGAACGATCCGCAGAAGAAATCCACGGGCTCCGGTCTTCAGACCGGAGACTTTCTTCAATTATTCCTGTTCCCGTTCTACCATATCCGCAAGCTCGGAAGCAAGAAGGCCGACCGCTTCGTCGATGTTCCTCGAAAGCGGAGAAGGCGGTACGCCGACAAGGGTGAAGTGCGGCTGGTTTACCGGAAGCAATATTTTCTTGCCATTCGCCCGCATGATGGTCTGTGCTATCGCCGGTGTTATTTCGCCCATCATGGAATCGGGGAGGACTATGCCGATCGGGCCGAGAATAACCTGTCCCAAGTCAATGGACACTTGTATCGCGTTCTCTCCGCTCGCGCCGCGGTCGGCTCCCGCCCTCAGCATCTGCTCCGTCGCCGTGGAGTTCGTTCCGAGAGCGAGAATTTCAACGCGCTGTGCGAAGATATGCCGAACCTTTGTGCACAGCTGGGCCCCAATCCCCCCGCCAAGGCCGTCGACAACGATAATTATTGGCTTTTTCTGCATGAGGGAAGGATAAGATCAATCTCGCGATTTTGCAATGATCAGCACTTGACAGTTCTATATTTCCATGTTGTAATCTAATTGATAATGATAATCATTATCAATTAGATTGCTTTAATGACATTTACACACTTTTATTTTTTGTAAAGGGAAACCAATGGAGAAGTTTGATGTTCCCGACAGGGGTTTTTCTCATGCCCCTTGCAAGGGGGGAAGACATAGACAGGGTCACCGGCACCTTTGGGGCAGGCATCATGGACCGGCAGGAAAGGCATCAGAGGGCGTTCTTTCTGAGTTTTCGTCGGGAGAAGAGTGTGTATTTGTCGGACTCCTCTGCGATAGCCCGGCCTTTCGCAGCAGAATGATGTCGCTCGGCCTAATGCCCGGAACAAAACTTCGGATCCTTGAAGGAGGAAGAGGGCGTCCTTTCCTTGTGGAAATAAGAGGAGGACAGTTCATGCTGGATGCAAGGAGCGCTGCCATGATCGCGGCGAAGCGATTACCTGCAAAACCTGAGGGAGACACACAATGAACGACAGGCTTAGAGATTATAACGTAGGTGATAGTGTGGTTATTCTTGGCTACGCCGGGGGTGACCATGGCTATCGAAATAAATTGCTTGCCATGGGGCTCACAAAGGGCAGTGTAATAAAACTCGTGAAGATCGCTCCCATGGGTGATCCCGTGGGGATAGAGGTGAGGGGCTATGAGCTCTCGCTGAGAAAGGCGGAAGCTAGTGTCCTCGTAGTAGGGAGAAAAGAATGAACGGGAAAGGGACGACTATAGCGGTTGTAGGGAATCCAAACTGCGGCAAGACGACGCTCTTCAACGCGCTCACGGGGAGTGATCAGCGGGTTGGGAACTGGCCTGGCGTGACAGTCGAAAAAAAGGAAGGCCTTCTGAAATTCGGCAAGGAAAAGGTTACACTTGTCGATCTGCCCGGTATCTACGCCCTTTTTGCGTCTTCAGAGGATGAGCGCGTTGCCAGGGATTATATCCTTTCCGGGGAACCAGGGCTCGTCGTGGATATCGTGGATGCGACCAACCTGGAACGAAATCTTTTCCTTACGACGCAGCTTCTTGACTTGCAGCTTCCCCTCATCGTTGTGGTCAATATGGTGGACCTGGCAAAGGCGCGGGGTGTTTCGATCGACTACGAGGCGCTTTCCGACAGGCTCGGCTGCCCTGTCGTCGGCACTGTTGCCAGCGACAAACACGAGGCCGCCAAGGCCGTCGGGGCTATTGAGAAAGCGTGGAAGGCAAAGCGGAAACCTACCACTTTGGTTGAAGCGCCCTATCAGGCTGAAAGGTTTGCAAAGGACTGGCGGGAACGGCTGTCGGCTGTGGCACAAAAACTGGGGACAAACGGCCGCTGGCTCGCTCTCAAGCTCCTCGAGAGAGACGCCTGGGCGATCGAACAGGTGGTATCCGCCGGTGTTGCCACGGAGGCAGAAATCGAGGCCGCAATTGCGGAGGTCGAAAAGCTCCTCAAGGACTCCGCAGACGTCGCTCTCGCCGAGGCCCGCTATGCGTTTATTCAGATGGTTGCCTCAAAAAGCCTGAAACACGCCGGCCACAAGAGAACCGCGACCGAGGTGATCGACAAGGTGGTTCTGAACCGTTGGCTTGGTATCCCGGTTTTTCTTCTCGTCATGTATCTGTTGTTTTGGATCACCATAAATGTGGGTGGCGCTTTTATCGATTTTTTTGATGGTGTGGGAGCCACTATCTTCGTGGATGGGTTCGGCAGTCTCCTTGAACGTTTAAGTGCCCCTGCCTGGCTCAGAGTCATCCTCGCGAACGGCATAGGAGGGGGGCTCCAGACGGTCATTACGTTTATCCCTCAGATATTCGTCATGTTTTTCCTCCTTTCCCTCCTTGAAGACTCGGGCTACATGGCCAGGGCGGCCTTTGTCATGGACCGTTTCATGCGCTGGGTAGGCTTGCCCGGCAAATCCTTTGTACCCATGCTCGTGGGATTCGGGTGTAATGTACCAGCCATCATGGCCACGCGAACACTTGAGAACAAGCGCGACCGCTACCTCACTATTTTCATGAATCCCTTCATGTCCTGCGGCGCGCGTCTGCCGGTCTACGCTCTCTTTGGAGCGGCTTTCTTCGGGGCGGCCGCAGGCACCATGGTTTTCTCCCTCTATCTTGTGGGGATACTGGTGGCCATCGCCACAGGGCTCATACTCAAGCGCACGCTTTTCAAGGGGGAAGCATCCTTCTTTGTCATGGAACTCCCGCCCTACCATAAGCCGATGATGGGCAATGTCCTGCGGTATTCGGGGCGTCGACTCATGGCCTTTATGACCAGGGCAAAATACATTGTTCCTATCGTCACTGTTCTCGCGGTACTTAATTCTTTGGGTATTGATGGAAGCTTCGGGAACGAAGACAGCCCCAAGTCGGTTCTTTCCCAGGCAGGCAGGGCAATCACACCTGTCTTTGAGCCCATGGGTGTCGAGAAGGAGAACTGGCCGGCATCGGTAGGCATTCTGACGGGAGTTCTGGCGAAAGAGGCGGTCATCGGTACCCTGTCCTCTCTCTACAGCCAAAATGCCGCGGCGGACAAGGAGGCTTCGGCCGCGATTGAAGAAACGCCGGTGGCTGACAATAAGGGCTTTCATTTCTGGGATGGAATTGTGGCCGCGCTTGCTACCATACCGGAAAATCTCGTGGGTATTGGCGGCAGTTTCGATGATCCCCTTGGTGCCGGCGTGGTGAGCGGAGACCAGGAAGCGGTGGCGGAAGAAGTGGGGGCGGACACGAGTGTTTACGCAGGATTGAGGGCCAATTTCACGGGTGGTCCCTTTCAGGCCTACGCCTATCTGCTCTTCGTCCTCCTCTACTTACCTTGCGTGGCGGCCTTTGGTGCCATGACCAAGGAGATGGGTCTCAAATATACCCTCATTGCCACTGCGTACATTGCTGTCACGTCTTGGTCCGCTGCCACGCTCTTCTACCAGATCACCCTGGGACACAACATCTTCTGGATCATCTTCGCCGTGGTCCTCGTCGCTGCCATGATATTCGTACTGCGGGCTCTGGGGAAACAAGTCGAGGAGGAAAGCTCCGGCCTTTCTGTCAAAGAGGCGGCGGCGTGATCGGGGGCGACACAAGATATTTTTCATTTTATACATCTGTGAATAATGGAAAAGAATATTAAAAAACTAAAGAATTATAATTAGAATAATGAATTTATCTCAATTTATGCTTGTTGATTTAAAAATCAATGGTATAATATTTGTACTCAATGAAAAAATAATACATCTGTGTATTTTTATTTGTTTAGGCATGAATAGGCGCAATTTACCATGTGGTTTTAGCTTTATCATTTGAGAGGAGGTAGTTATGAGAAAGTTTATTGACGAGAACTACAAGCTCTTCATCGATGGGAAATGGGTGGACGGTGGCGGAAAAAAGTTCGAGACACACTGTCCGGCGAATGGGGAGCTCCTCGCCACCTGCGCCGAGGCGGACAAAGGCGATGTCGACAGAGCGGTGAGTGCCGCATGGCGAGCCTTCGAGACATGGAAGGACGTGAGTCCACAGGAACGGCAGCGCATACTGCTCAAGATAGCCGATCTCATGGAGGCCAACGCTGAAAAGCTCGCGATGGTCGAAACGTTCGACAACGGTAAACCCATCCGCGAGACACGCGCCATCGACGTACCGCTGAGCATCGATCATTTCCGTTACTTCGCGGGCGTTGTACGCGCCGAAGAGGGGCAGGCGACGATGATCGACAAGGACACCATGAGCCTCATCCTTCGCGAGCCAATAGGCGTTGTCGGCCAGATTATTCCCTGGAATTTCCCGCTCACCATGGCGGCATGGAAGCTGGCCCCGGCCCTGGCCGCCGGCGACTGTGTCGTTATCAAGCCTTCTTCCGCGACGCCGCTGAGCATCCTCGAGCTCGCCAAATTGCTGGCGGAGGTGCTGCCTCCGGGAGTGGTCAATGTCGTGACCGGCCGAGGTTCCACGACGGGAAACTACATACTCGAACATCCGGACTTCCGGAAACTGGCATTTACGGGTTCCACAGAAGTCGGCTACTCCATCGCCGAAGCGGCGGCGAAGAAAATTATCCCCTCAACCCTCGAACTCGGCGGCAAGTCCGCCAACATCTTCTTCCCCGATTGTCCTTGGGAGAAGGCGATCGAAGGTCTTCAAATCGGCATTCTCTTCAACCAGGGCCAGGTTTGCTGCGCGGGTTCGCGGGTCTTTGTCCACGAGGCAATCTATGACAAATTCCTCAAGGAGGCGATTGCGGCCTTCGAGAGAGTGAAGGTCGGTATGCCCTGGGAAGAATCCACACAGATGGGTTCTCAGATCAACGAGGCGCAGGTGGAGAAAATTCTCAGCTACGTGGAGGTCGGCAAAAAGGAAGGCGCAAAAGTAGCGACAGGCGGCTACAGGCTCACGGAACATGGTCTCGACAAGGGTTGCTTTATCGCCCCAACCATTTTTACGGATGTCGACAACAAGATGCGCATCGCTCAGGAAGAAATATTCGGGCCCGTGGTCTGCTTCATCAAATTCAAGGACGAGGCGGAAGTGATAAAGATGGCCAACGACAGCGAATACGGCCTTGGCGGCGCCGTGTGGACCAAGGATATCAATCGCGCAATCCGCGTCGCCCGCGCGGTCGAGACGGGGCGCATGTGGGTCAACACTTACAACAGCCTGCCGGCTCACGCCCCCTTTGGCGGCTACAAAAAGTCGGGCATAGGGCGCGAGACGCACAAGATGATGCTCGAGCACTACACGCAGAAGAAGAATATCTTCATAAGCCTCAGTGAGGGGAAAGTGGGCCTTTATTGATTGATTCGGAAGTGGACATGCCCCAGAGCCTGTTCACTGGTATTCGAGTTTCACACTCCTCGGCATATGGTGGAATCTATGATGGGTCCTATCATCATGGTGCGGGATGCGCCGTACCATGATGATAGGCTTTGATAGCAGACAATAGAAGAGGCAAAACCGTATGGTTGTTACAAAGGATACTCAAGTCGAAGAAGTGGTGAAAATCAAGGGTGTGATCTCTTATTTCATCCAGCGCGGCGTTTCGCCCATCAGTTGTTCGGGCGCTTTTCCTCAGAGCCTGGGGAATTTGCTGAGCATCAAGAAGGTGGCCGACCCCGATGCCTTTATTGAAGGGTTGAACGAGTATATAGCGAGCCAATCACAAGAATTGAAGGACAGAACGGACGATTAGTCGGCTCAATCGCAGCAAAAGCGTTCAATACCAAGCAGCTGTACGGTCACGATAGTTTTGAGTTCCGACTCCTTTATTTTTACAAGAGGCCGTTCCAGGCCGTCCTTGATACCATCGTAGAGAACATAAATCATATCTACAACCAACTCAGGCGAAATGCTCCGGCGGATTTCTCCCCTCGCAATTGCACGCTTTACGGTTTCAACTTTCTTGTTGTATATGTGCTGCACCAGTAAGTAATAGCGGTCTTTCAGCTCCGAAAGCTCCTCAACGGTATCTATGCCCACAAAGAAATTAGGCCGGAAGTGTTTGTACATATCGATACAGCAGTAGACGCTGTCTTCCAGAATTTTAATAATATGTTTGTCCTGCGCCAGAATCAGGTCGTGGTCATGCTGAAATTTAGATGCCCAGAGATTAAATGCCGCCACGTAGAGGCCGTATTTGTCCTTAAAATGGTAATATACAGGACCCCGTGATATCCCAAGGGCATCCGTGATATCGGTGAGGTTTGTGGCTTCGTAGCCTTTTCGCGAAAACACCTCAATCGCCTTTTGTATCAGCTCATCCTTAAGGCTAACGTCATCCGCCATCGTGCGCATGCTCCTCTCATTTTCTTCAAAACAGTACTGTAATGGAATTTAGACGGTTACACAACTGTTTTAACGTTTTAACGCAGCAAATCATACCATAGTAAATGATTATGAAAAGAATACAAGTAAGACTTGTGAGGTGGATACAAGATATTTTT
>DJVZ01000063.1 GCA_002441395.1 Spirochaetaceae bacterium UBA6243
TGCCGGCAGTGGGACTTGAACCCACACGCCCTCGCGAGCAGCAGATTTTGAGTCTACCGTGTATGCCATTTCACCATGCCGGCAAAACAACGAAGAAAACTTTGCGTATTTTGCCGCAGGAGCCATACATGAGTCAAGGCCGCGCATTGTCCCGTCATAAAAACTCGCTGAAATCCGGGCTGTCCAGGCATTCTGCTTAAAATTGTGCTTCATCCGTCTTTCATTTTGGGGCAGTTCCGCGTATAGTACGGCATATGGCACTGATTGAATCCATGCACGCGGCGGAATTGCACTATATTCAGCAGCTTCAGTCCTTTTTGGGACCGGGCCTGCGCATCCCGATGCAGATTGTTTCATTATTCGCATCCGAGGCTTTTATTATTGCGATAGTTCCGGCAATATACTGGTGTGTCCATCGCAAAAAAGGCGCGGAACTCGGCCTTCTGATTCTTGGCTCAACTTTCATAAATCTCTGGATAAAGCAATTACTTGCATGGCCCCGGCCTTATGAAATAATTCCAAGCCTCGGGCTTGCAAAAGAATCGACCTATGGCATGCCATCCGGCCACAGTCAGATGAGCGTGGTATTCTGTGCATATGCCGTGCAATTCCTGCCAAAAAAATGGCGCATTCCAGTTTTGACAGGCGTCCCGCTTCTCATTGGTTTTTCGAGGGTATATCTTGGTGTGCATTTCCCGAGCGATGTCATCGGCGGCTACATTATCGGGGCCGTGTTTTTTATGCTGTTCAAACTGTTTGGATCAGACATCAAAAAAGCGCTGCAACATTCTGAATGGCGGCTGCGCGTCATTCTTGCCGCCGTACTCTCTTTCATCATGAATTCGCTGCTTCCAGAGGACACGATGATATCGGGAGCATTCCTTGGTGCTGCTGCTGGATTTGCTCTTGCGTCGCGCAATATTCCGATAGATCAACAAGACACAGTCAGGCAAAAGATTTTCCGCTATCTGGCTGGCTTGGCAAGTACCGGCATTGTATATTTTGCACTGAAATTCGCAAGCAATCCGCTCAATGCCTTATCCAACAACAGTCAGGCACAGCTTATTCACTTTGTCCGCTATGCAATTGTAGGTGGATGGGTGAGCTATGGCGCTCCGTTCATATTCCTCAAGCTGGGGCTTGCGACGCGCGAAGCATGAAAGCGCAAATCTGACCAAATCATAGATGCGCGTACCAAGCCGTCTCATTTTTCAGCGAGCTGATAATCCTTATCCTGCAAAGTAAATACTTTCCCGGCCCCGGGACTTAAGTATACCTTGTTGTCCTTGTCTATAAAAACCGCGTATGTATCCGGAAACTGCCTGAGAAATTCCATCCCTTTTTCTATGCCCAGAATGAAAAGCGATGTCGAAAGAGCGTCCGCATCGATGCTGCTCTTCGATACTATCGATACAGAGACCAGGCCATTGTCGACAGGAAAACCTGTTTGTGTGCTCAAAATGTGGTGATAGCGTTTGCCATTCTCAAAAAAGTAACGCTCATACACGCCAGAGGTTACGACCGTCATCTGCCCGCCGGTGACAATGCCCAGATACTCGCCTCTTGCGGATTCAGGATTCTGAATGCCGACGCGCCAAGGGCTTTTATCCTTTTTGCCGCCAAAGACAAAGATATTGCCACCAAGATCGACAATCGCCGCTTTTACTTTGTGATCCGCAAGAATTTTTTCGACTTCATCCGCCGCGTAGCCTTTCGCGATCGCGCCCAGATCCAGCCGCATCCCGGGCTTTTTTAGAAACACTTTTCGAGTATTCGCGGCGAGCACCACCTGGCGCCAATCGACAAGAGCTTTCGCGGCCAAAATTTCTTTCTCCGGCGGCACTTTTTCGTCGCCATTGCCGATATTCCAGAGCTTTACCAGCGGGCCCACCGACGGATCGAACGCGCCATTCGTGAGGCGAGCGTATTCAAGCGCCTTTGAAACGACATAAAAAGTGTCTTCCGAGACGTGTACCGGCTCTTTGCCCGCCATGGCATTGACTCTCGAAATTTCGCTGTCGTCCTTATTCACGCTCATGTGGTTTTCAATGTTTCGCAAACGAGAAAAAACTTCACCAAGAGTCGCGTTCGTGCCTCCATCGATAAGGCGGATGGTACAGACTGTACCAAGCACGAAATCTGTCTTGCTCAACTCCTCGGCGTAGAGAGAAGGCGCCGCAACCGTGCCTGCGGCAAGAAGTACGGCTGCCGCCACCGACCGCAATAAAAATGCTTTTGAAAATCTCATCCTAAAACAATCCTTCGAATGTGGTTAATCACGCAATGCCGCGGGGAGTTCCCGTCCTATTGTGGTCCGCGGGCCATGTCCCGGAAAAACCAGCGTGGCGAATGACAAATGTGCAAGTTTTTTCAGACTGCGTTCAAGGGCAACAGGATCAGAATCCGGCGCATCGGTGCGCCCCACCCCATCCCGAAAGAGCGTATCCCCCGAAATCAAACAGGACCAACCCAAAGATTTCTCCGCAGCATCTTCCCGCGCCTCTTCGTCCGCCCCATACGACCCCGCATTGAGCACCGCCTCATAGAGGCAAATCGAACCCTGGCTGTGCCCCGGCGTATGAATCACCCGCAAGCTCGTTCCCGGCACCATCATTCCCTCTGACAGAAAAACCGCTGCCTTTGGCAAAGGTTTCCAAAATGCATGAAAATATGAGGGAGCCCCGATAGCGTCAAAAAGTTCGCGATTTGTTGTCTCGCCCGCTTCTCCAAGATAGTGGGCGTCAGCGGGATGTATTGCAATTGGAAGCTCTGTCCCCAGCATCTCGAAAAGGCCAGGGATTGCGGCGGTATGGTCAAGATGGCCATGAGTCAGCGCTATCATGGTAGGCGCAAGCGCCTGGGTTTGTAAAAAAGAATGGATTTTTTCAGGTTCCGCTCCCGGGTCTACAACGAGAACCGCGCCTTCCGATGCCACGATATAGCAATTTTCCCCAATGGGGCCTACTTTGAGTCGCCAAACAGTCGATGCCATTTGTTACAATCCTTCGGGAAATGATTCTGAGCGTTTTTTCGCGGGTTTTATTTCCAAAGCACGGCCATTGATCTCTGTGCCAACCATCGCGGATATGATCCGCTGAGCTTCCTGTACAGGAACTTCGATAAATGAATAATTCTCCAACAAGTGCACACGACCCAGCGTATCTTGTGGCAAGCCCGTTCGCTCGGCAATTTTCTTCTTCAGTTCCAGAGGCTTGAGATGGTGGCGTTTGCCCATCGACACAAAAAGCGACACCATTGCCTTGTTCTGTAGCTCCTGCTTTGGTTCCACGTTCGTTTGTTCCATAGCGTTTCGTGAACGGGGCGCTGGCTCCTGGAGCACTTTTTTAGGTGACTTTGGTCGATAAATGCCGGCGGCACGAAGTATCATGAGTGCTGAGGCATACGAACGAAGATGGAAGGGAACCTTTTTTCTAAACGCTCTTCGCACATCTTCGAGAAGTTTTGCATCCTGAGGATGTTTCAGTTCTTCGAGCAAACCTTCGAGAAACGCCTCGAGGTTTTTTTCGTTAAATTTGGAGGCTGCGGTATCGTCCGGCACGAAACAACTCCTGTTGTCTGATAAAATAATGGTTGATGTGGTAATATACTTTAGTTTTCGCTCTTGTGTAAACTATAGACAAGGAATTGCGGGCTGCGCAACAATGCCCAGAAGTCGTGCAAGCCAACAATGACGAGGTGATATGGAAAAGAACGATAGGCCCAAAATTTGCATTTGCCTGACGGGAGAAACAATCGCGGAAGACCTGCGCATCCTCGAACGGTATCGATCGATGGTGGATTATGCCGAGCTTAGAGCCGACTGCCTGGATCCAAATGAACGCTTCTACATTCGCTCATTTCCCGAAAAAGCGGGCCTTCCCTGCATCCTCACCATCCGCCGGCTCCAGGATGGCGGCAAATTCGAAGATGGCGAAGGTGTCCGGCTTGTCCTGTTTGCCAAAGCGCTTTCTTTTCCAAAAGCCGAGGCAAGCGCCAACTATGCATTTGTCGATCTCGAATGTGATTTCAAGGCTCCTGTGGTTGAGGAAGCCTGCCACACTTTCGGCACCCGCATCGTTCGCTCCCTCATTTATCGCGACAGCTTACCTGAAAACCTCGACACTGCGTACGATCAACTGACGCTGGAAGAGGATGAAATTCCTAAGCTCACCGTCAATCCCCAAAACTCCGCCGATTTTATCCGCTTTCTGGAATGGTCTCTGCAAAGACCGAAACGTGATCAAATACTCATCGCGCGCGGTCCCTATGGCATCGTTTCCCGTATCTTGGCCTGGCGTCTGGGCTCGATGTGGACGTATGCAAGCCCTTTGCAGTACGGAATGGAGATGGCTGCCCCAGGGCACTTCGATCCTCAAGATCTCGTCAATATTTACAACTTCGACCTCGTTGATCCTGACACAGTGATCTATACCTTGATTGGACAGCATTCCATTGCCCAGTCCCTCTCGCCATATCTGCACAATACAGCCTTCAGGAAAATGGGAAAAAATGCCCTTCTTGTCCCCACGCCAGTCGATTCTTTTAGCGATGGACTTAAGATACTTGAGATGCTCGGCGGCAAAGGTGCTGCAATCACGGTGCCTTTTAAGGAAGATGTGCTGCCTTTCCTCGCCATCCACTCCACCGATGTAAAACGCATCGGCGCCTGTAATACTCTCGTGTGGCGAGATTCAGCCTGGGCTGGCTATAACACCGATGCGGATGGTTTCGAGCGCAGTCTTTTGGAATTTCTGGGCAAACAGGATATTTCCGGCTGTCGGGCGACATTGATCGGTGCAGGCGGAGCCGCGAAATCGATTGCGCTCGCTTTGTTCCGCAAAGGCGCACACGCGCTTGTTCTCAACCGGACCTACAGCGCCGGTCGCGACTTGGCAAGAAAATATGACTTTTCGTATACCCACCTCGACGACAGGGCGATCGATCAAATCTCCGAGTATTCCAATCTCATTGTGCAGGCGACAAGCCTTGGCATGAAAGGCGAAAGCGACCCGATCAATTTTTACGAATTCAAAGGCTCGGAAGCGGTATTCGATCTTATCTATCATCCTTCAAAGACCGTGCTATTGAAGCGGGCCGAAGCGGCGGGCTGCCGCACCATCAACGGCTATAAAATGTTGTGCTACCAGGCGGCAGGTCAGTATAAGCTCTGGATGAACGAGCCGCCGCCCGACATCTACGCGCAGCTCGAACAGCCCGAATCCTCATAAAGGGACCTGCCATACAAAACAAGACTAAAATCGAACCTGAAAATTGAATTTCAATCACTGCAAAGGAGGTCGGGATGCCAAAATCTGCGTTCGTCGCCATCATCGGCAGGCCGTCGGCCGGAAAATCCACTCTTCTCAACGCGCTGTGTGGCGCAAAAGTCTCGATTGTCAGCTCCGTCCCCCAAACGACGCGCAATGCGATCCGCGGCATCGTAACCCGCCCGCAGGGCCAGCTCATTTTTGTCGATACGCCGGGCTACCATATCTCAGAGAAAAAACTCAACCTCAAGCTTCGCGAGCTTGTCCTGCAGTCACTTTCGGAAGTAGACCTGATTCTCTATGTCATCGACGCAACGCGCGATCCCGGCAAGGAGGAGGAAGCCATCATTGAACTTCTCTCCAAAGAAGCCCGACGGATCGTCATCGCCATCAATAAAATTGATCATCCTGAAGCCAGGCCTCTCTCTGTCGAAGAATTTGTCATACCGCGCTTGCCGGACGCAAAGCGCATCTCCATATCCGCCTCGCAGGGCACGAATTTGAGCCTTCTCCTCGACGCGCTGTTCTCGCTCGCGCCCGAAGGACCTTTCTGGTATCCCGAGGAAATCTACACCGATCAGGAGCCCGTGTTCCGTATTGGCGAGATCATTCGGGAAAAAGCCATTTCGCACACACGAGATGAATTGCCGCACGCCATAGCCGTCGAGTACCGGGATTCTTCAAAGCGAGCCGACGGTGTACTGTTTGCGCGCTTTGATATTCTTGTGGAGAGGGATTCCCAGAAAGCCATTGTTATAGGGCGCCAGGGGTCGGTAATAAAGCGCATCCGCGAAGAGGCCGAAGCGGACCTTAAAAAGCTCTTCGACTACCCCATCAAGCTGCAGTTGCAGGTAGCCGTCGATCCGGATTGGCGCAAAAGCGATTCGGTGCTTTCGCGCATGATTTTTTAAATGCCTGGTGTATGAGCCTCGGCTCTTCCAACGCATTTCGGGACACTTACGGCGAGATGGACAGCACTTTTTTATAGCGCACTTCGAACCCCTCAATCCCCTCGGAGAATAGCGCATAAAAAGTCTTCTCAGCTTCAGGAAACACCTTTGTCGTTAGAAAATCGAGCTGCTCTCCGGTAAACGGCGAAAGCACATATCCCGCGATATCATCGTGATCGGGCCTGCCAATGCCAAAGCGCAACCTCCAAAAATCCCTCGTCCCAAGATGCCGTTCCAGGGAGCGCAAACCGTTGTGCCCGCCAAGGCCGCCCGAAAACTTGTAGCCAAAAGCGCCAAACTGCATTTCAAGTTCATCGTGCACCACAAGAATTTCTTCCGGCTTGCACCGATAGAAACGCGCCGCCTCGATGACGCTTTCTCCCGACAAATTCATGAATGTATGCGGTTTTAAGAAATAGGCCGTCTCCGGCCCCAAATCGGCCTGGGCAATTTTGCCCTTGAACTTCGAGCTCCACTGCAATTCCGCCCCGATTCGCGTCGATTCGAGAAAAAGCCACGCAACATTGTGACGATGGTTGTGGTATTCTTTTCCGAAATTTCCTAAAAACGCGCATAACCGTATCATGGTTGGCTCTTTCTGCTCGGGAATCCGTCGAAATGTCCTTTGAACTTCATAATGGTGTGCTTGCCGGACCCCGCGCCGTGACAGTCTGAACCATAGGTAAAGAAAAAGCCCTGGGGCTTCGCGATCTCGCGCACTAATCCATTGATTTTCGCGCTTTTGAAGTCGCTGTTATACCAGTACAATTCTACGCCGTCTATGCCTGCCCGCCTGAACCATCCAAGCAATATGCGCAGTTTTTCAGATTCCCGATACAGGAGGGCGATATCGTCATCCCACTTGTGCCCAATATGAGGAATCACCACAAAGCCGTTGTCTGCGTGGACTGCCTGAACCACCGTCGCAATATCCGGTTTGTCCAGCTTGTATTTTTTCAAAAGACCGCCGGCGAAAAATCTTTTTTTAAATGCTTTATAATTCATTTCCGGCAGGATGCACCGCCGCGCCTTCAAATAGAGAAACAGGTCAACCTTGCTCCAGGAAATCTCATTTGCGAGCCCATCGTTGAAGTCGAGGCCTGTTTTGTCTTTGAAAAGGTCCTGAAACGAAAGCTCTTTTTCGGGGTAAAGCTCCTGTGCCGAATCGAGAAGAAACTCGAGCCGCGCTCTTCGCTTCTGGAGCGATTCCCGAAGAAGACCCTTGGTCTGGGGTGCGCAGTCTCCAGCGTCGGAATTAGGGAAATAGGCTAAAAGTTCGCTCTTGTACTCAATTTGAGATTCATATACATCGATTTCGCAGGCAGGAACCGCCGTAAGCCCCCGCGATTCGCACGCGCGGGCAAACCGGGATACACCTGCCATCGTATCATGATCGGTGAGCGCGACCAGGTCGAGGCCCAGGCGCGCCGCTTCAAGAGAGATATCTTCCGGCCAGGACATACCATCTGAAAAACGAGAATGCAAATGCATGTTCGAAATCATTTGTTTCAGTATACACCACGGTACGTTACCCTTCCATAGAGGCATAGATATAGATTACAATTAAATCATGTTTCAGTTGACCGATGCCTCTCTTGAGCGAATCATTTTCGCAATGGAAGATCAGTCAAACGAGTTGCTCATCGATCTCGAAACAGGCGATTTTATCGAAAAATCAGAGTATCAGGAAGAAAACCCTGATACAGCCTCCGAGAGATATGTGGAACCGCCCTCCTGGGATTCACGGCGGGGCTTCGCGATTCTTGAAGCATTTGCGGCGACTGTCGCGTCGCCTCCTGAACTTAAATTGGCGCTCAACGCCGCACTGCGCCGCGGAAAGGGTGTATTCAAGGCCTTTCGGCAGGCGCTTTCAAACGATGAAATCCTCTCCCGTCGCTTTCAGGACTTTAAGCTTCGCGCCATGCGCCCCATCGTCGAAGAATGGATTGAGTCTTTGCAAGAGGAACAGCGCCTCGCAAGACTCAGCGAAGAACCTGAAGACATAGGCGATATTGTTGCCTCTGAAATTGAATTCAAAGTACTGCCAATCAAGGACATCCCTTTCAGGCTTGAGAATTTTCTCACTGACTATGCACAAGAAACCTTCACATCGCTGCCAGCGGCGATTCGTTCATGGTCGCTCTCGGTCTTGCTCGAGAAGGCAGAAGCCTCGAAAGACTCGATTTTTATTTCTTTTGCGACGGTCGATGGCACAAATCCGCTGATGTTCGGTATTTTTACGCTTCAAACTTCCAAGGCGCTGCCGCTCTGTGTCGTAGAGGGAGTATTCGGAAGCAAAGAAAGTGCCATGCTGAGCATCGATTGGCCGCTCGTCGATACCATTTCCGCATATGCCTCAAAAATAGGCACGGCGCTCATGGTGCTCGAAGGTCCGCTTTTCCCCTCACCAATATCCGAGGAGGCCTCCGCGCACGGGTTTGTGCAATCCGGCAGCGTGTTCTATAAAACGCTTTGACAATTTTGACAAATTCTGAGAAAATGTAAATCTTGTGAATATATGCTATGGAGGACTTATGAAAACTTGTTTTCTTTTTCCTGGCCAAGGAGCGCAGTATCCAGGCATGGCCAAAGATTTCTACGAGACAAGCAAGGCTGTCCGCGATCTGTTTCAGTCCGCATCGGATGCCATTTCAATGGATCTCAAAAAACTGCTCTTCGAAAGCGATGAAGAAACGCTCAGGCAGACAAAAAATACACAGATCGCGATGGTCACCGCCGAGGTCGCGGCGGCGCTCTCCGCGCGGGAGCACGGCATCAAGCCATCTGGCGCCGCTGGTTTTTCTGTCGGTGAATGGCCGGCGCTCGCGGAAGCGGGCGTCATAAGCCTCTACGATATGTTTCGTCTGGTCGCCGAGCGGGGCAGGCTGATGGATGAAGCGGGGAATCATGCCGGCGGCTCGACCATGACTGCCGTACTCTACCTTTCTCCTGAAAAAATTGAACAAGTGATACAAGAGGCAGGCTTAAAACATTGCTGGATAGCGAATTACAACAGTCCTGTCCAGTGTGTCATTTCCGGTACGGAAGCCGATATCGCCATTGCGGAAGAAAAACTCCGCCAGGCAGGGGCCAGACGCGTCATCCGTCTCAAAGTGTCGGGTGCGTTCCATTCTCCGCTCATGCAAGAAGCCTACGAAGCTTTCAGAGAGCTCGTCGAGGCGACCGCTTTTTCCGACCCAAAGATCAGCCTCTACTCGAATGTCACCGGCAAAAAAATGCTCACCGCCGCAGAAGCAAGAAAATATGCCTCACTGCAGATTATTTCCCCCGTGCGCTGGATCGACGAAGAATTGAACATCACCGCCGATGGCTTTGACCAGTGCCTCGAAACAGGCCCGGGAACCGTGCTCACAGGTCTTTGGAAAGCCTCGGGCTCTCCTGTTTCCTGCGTCGCGGTGGGCACGCTCGATGCGCTTGTTTCGTTCTCGCTTTAGCAAGGAGGCAAGGCCATGCGGGGACTACTGTCTGATCAAGTATGCATAGTTACAGGAGCGTCGCGGGGCATCGGGCTCGCGATTGCCAACCGTTTCAGAGAAGAGGGGGCTCTCGTTTACGGCCTTTCGCGCACGAAACCCCACGCGGACATCTCTTGGATTTCATGCGACATCACCGATGAGGCTTCGATAGATGCCGCAATCAATTCCATAGTCCAAAAAGAAAGCCGTATCGATGTCGTCGTGAACAATGCGGGCATTACACGCGACGGTCTACTTATGCGCATGAAAACCGAAGACTGGGATGCGGTTCTGACCGCGAACTTGCGCAGCGCTTTTCTTTTGAGCCGTACGGT
Source organism: Spirochaetaceae bacterium UBA6243 (assembly GCA_002441395.1). Taxonomy (GTDB): domain Bacteria; phylum Spirochaetota; class Spirochaetia; order Treponematales; family Rectinemataceae; genus Rectinema. The sequence continues at coordinate 10,029 of DJVZ01000063.1, forward strand.
TTCGCGTATTATGCTGAAACAGCGAAGTGGCTGCATCCTCAACATGTCGAGCGTGGTGGGTCTGCACGGAAATGGTGGTCAGGCGAACTATGCCGCCTCGAAAGCAGGGCTTATAGGCTTGACAAAGAGCCTCGCCAAAGAGCTATCCTCGCGGAATATCCGCGTCAACGCGATAGCTCCTGGGTATATCGAAACTTCAATGACCAGCGTACTGCCCGAAACAGCCAGGGAAAGCCTCAAGGCGGCCATTCCGCTGCAACGGCCCGGAACGCCGGAAGATGTGGCCGAAGCTGCCCTCTTCCTCTGCAGCGACAGGGCATCATATATTACAGGCGTTGTATTGAATGTCGACGGCGGCATGGGGATGTAATTATGAGTAAAAGAAGAGTGGTCGTCACTGGCTTTGGCGTCGTGTGTCCACTGGGAAATGATGTTCCTACTTTCTGGTCGAATATCAAAGCAAATAAATCAGGAATCGGGCCGATTACGATCATCGATTCCTCGGATCTTGCGGTAAAAATCGCCGGAGAAGTCAAAGGTTTCAACCCGGCACTGCGCATCGATCCAAAAGATTCCAAGAAAATGGACCGGTTTGCGCAATTTGCCGTGTATGCCGCCCTCGAAGCGCTGGAATCCGCACGGCTTCAAAAAGCCTCCCTGGATCCCGTAAGAACCGGCGTTTGCCTGGGCACAGGCCAAGGTGGTTCCAGTACCACTGAAGAAGCAGGAGTTCGCCTCGCGGAGCGGGGCCCTGGCCGCGTCCCTCCCATGACCGTCGCAAAAGGCCTTGCGAACTTTGCCGCTGCACAGATTGCGCTTTCGCTCGACATACATGGTCCGAACATGACGGTGGTCACCGCCTGTGCCGCAGCGACAGACGCGATGGGCCAGGCAATGCACCTCATCCGCGACGGACACGCCGACATCATGTTCTCGGGCGGTTCCGAAGCGAGCATCGTGCGCATGTGCATGGCGAGTTTTATCAATATTCAGGCGCTTTCCTCCAGGAACGATGAGCCGGAAAAAGCTTCGCGCCCATTCGACAAAGACCGCGATGGTTTTATCATGTCCGAAGGCGCGGGTATTCTGGTGCTTGAAGAATACGAGCATGCAAAAGCCCGCAATGCGAAAATCTATGCCGAAATCGCGGGCTTCGGCGCAACGTGCGATGCGCACCACCTCACCGCGCCCGATCCGGAAGGCCTTTGGGTTTCCAAAGCGATCGGGCTGGCGCTCGCCGACGCGGGCATGAAACCGGAAGACATCGACTATGTGAGCGCCCACGGAACCGCGACTCCCCTCAACGACCCCATTGAAACCAAGGCCATTAAACATGCGTTTGGCCAGCATGCCTACAAACTCAAGATTTCAAGCCTCAAATCCATGATCGGACACTGCATTGGCGCGGCGGGAGCCATTGAAACAATCGCCGCGATTCTTGGAATGAATGAGGGATACATTCATCCTACCATCAACCTCGACAATCCGGACCCGGAATGCGATCTCGACTATGTGCCCAATAAAGGCATTCATATGCCTGTACGCGCCTTCGTCAAGGAATCAATGGGCTTTGGCGGGCAGAATGCCGTGCTTGTCATAACACGGCCATGAACAGTCACTGGAGAACCCTGCCCAAAGAACTACATCTTCTCCCGGGCAACCCGCTGCTTCCTGGCGCCGTGGCGCATCCGCAAGGCGTATATTTTTCGGTTTTTTCGCGCCATGCAACGGGCATGATTCTGTGTCTCTACGAAAATCCCCATGACGATACGCCGACAGTATCGCTGCATTTGGATCCTGTGGGCAATCGTACTGGCGACATGTGGCACTGCTACGTTCCCAAGCTGAGAGCCGGAACGCTGTATCTCTGGCGGGCCGAAGGGCCCTTTGCGCCCCAGGAGGGCCATCGTTTCAATCCCAACAAAGTGCTCATCGATCCTTATGCCAAGGCGCTCACCGACGGCACTTTGGATCTTTGCTCCGCGCTTGCCTACGATGACAGTGCACCCGAAAAAGATCTCTCTTTTTCAGACGAACCAAATGATCGCTGTATGCCAAAATGTGTCGTCGTCGAGGACGATTTCGACTGGGAAGGCGATACTCCACTCAATTATCCCCTAAAAGACTGCATTATCTACGAAACCCACGTGCGCGGGCTTACCCGGTCTTCTTCAGCAAAAGCAAAACATCGTGGCACATATCGCGGTGTGGCCGAGATGATTCCCTATTTCAAGGATCTCGGCATCACAAGCCTTGAATTCCTTCCTGTCCAGGAATTCGATTCTTCGGAGCGGTTCAGGCGCAATCCCATCACCGGCGAAAAACTCTCCAACTATTGGGGGTATGCGCCCATCGCCTTCTTCGCTCCGAAGACTTCCTACGCTTTCCCTGAGGGCGCGGATCATGACAGCTTTGACCCCTCCTTCCCTGTCAAAGAATTCAAGTACATGGTTAAAGAGCTGCACAAATCGGGCATCGAAGTCATACTCGACGTAGTCTTCAATCATACCGCCGAAGGCAATGAGCTTGGCCCGACCTTGAGCTTCCGCGGACTCGACAATTCAATCTACTATATGCTCGCAGACGACAAGCGCTTCTATCGCAATTATTCGGGCTGTGGCAACACGCTCAACTGTAATCATCCGGTGATGCGCACCTTCATCAGAGAATGCCTGCGGTATTGGGTTGTCACAATGCATGTGGATGGCTTCAGGTTCGACCTGGGATCGATTTTGGGCCGCGACTCTCAGGGGAATCTGCTTCCGAACCCGCCCGTCATCGAATCGATCGCCGAAGATCCGATTTTGCGAAATACAAAGATCATCGCGGAGGCGTGGGATGCGGGCGGCGCATACCAGGTCGGTTCTTTCCCTGGAGGCCGCTGGGCGGAGTGGAATGACCGCTACCGCGACGAAGTGCGAAGGTTTTGGCGAGGTGATGATGGTTTCGCGCCGCCCTTGGCCACCCGCATAACCGGCTCAAGCGACCTGTATCTGCAAAATGGCAAGCGCCCCTTCCATTCGATCAATTTCATCACTTCGCACGATGGCTTTACGCTGAACGATCTTGTTTCCTACCACCAGAAGCACAACGAGGCCAACGGCGAACAAAACCACGATGGGCTTAACGAAAATTATGCATCGAATTACGGTATCGAAGGCCCTTCTGACGTGCCTTTCATTGAAGAAATCCGGAACCGGCAAGTAAAGAACTTTTTTGCCACTCTTTTGCTCTCAATCGGTACGCCGATGATCCTTGGCGGCGACGAATTCCGTCGTACGCAAAATGGCAACAATAACGCCTACTGTCATGATAGCGAGCTTACCTGGTATGACTGGAGCCTTTTAACACAGCACAGGGACATATATCGCTGTGTAAAAACTCTCATTGCCTTCCGAAAAAATCATTCTGCGTTTCGGCGCGAGGATTTTTTCAGAGGTCTTTCAGATGAAAGACCCCAGTCGGAGCATGGAATTGCCCATGCAGGCGGCATTGCCGGCACGAACCCGCCAATGGGGCCCGACGCATCGACCGCCCGACTCGCGGAAGAAACTCCTCCCGATATTCTCTGGTACGATGAACAGGGCAATCCCCCCCACTGGGAAAAACTTGGGAAAGTCCTCATTGCACGCATCAACGAGCATACAGTGGCGCAAAACCTTCGCCATTCCTACATTCTGGCCTTTAATGCTTCGCCCGAAGCAATACAAATTCATCTGCCCCACGATCATCAGCCTGACACATGGGGGCGTATCGCCGATACGTCCCTTCCTTCGCCCCATGATGTCGAAGAGGGCGACTATCTCGTGCTGTCTGATCAACAGGACTATGTCATGGCACCGCGATCCTTTGTTCTGCTTATCTCAAGCATTGAAGCCACAGAGGAAAATCCGGCCGCCTCTGGCTGAAAGAGGAAGCGAGGCCTCATCAATCTCTATTCGCTTTTGTTTTTGACATCGTATTGCCTTGCCAATATGAAATTTCATGAATATTTTATAACCTGTGAAAACAATTTCGGGCGCGGACAAGGCATCCTTCTTTCTTCGAAAGGGACTGTATGAGCTTGCGCACCACAGACCAGCCAGAGCGCTCGTCTTTTTGCGAAAATCAGTGGAATTGATTCCGCCATCCTGCGAAAGCGAACTTTCCAAGGCGCTGTATTGGCTTTCTATCGCGCTTATCCGGCTGGATCAGCGCGACCTCGCAGTCAAAAGCCTCGCCAGTGCGCAAAAGCTTCGTCGCCAAAGCTATGCCCGCAAATTCTATGTTCGTAATGTCAATGCATACGGCATGATCAAGCGCCCTACAAATGAGCTCGATGATCTCTACGCATTTGTCAGCATTCAACTCTCATCGTATTTGCTCAAGCGTTCGAATCACCGATTTGGTTCGGAAGCCGAACATTCCGCTGTGCTCAAGCTGATCCTCGAGACCTGGAAACGGCTTAATGAAAGCGAAGAATTCCGAAATCTCGAATGCGGAGAAAAACTGCATCTCTTCAAAAAACTGAAAATCGATTTCCCCAGCTTCAGCGCCTACACCGTCGGACTTCGCTATGCAGAGCGCCAAATGTTGCGCGCAAATATCGACAATGTCCAGACTTGCTCCTGCGGTTCCGGCCTGCCCCACATGCAATGCTGCGGCCGAATTCGAGGCCTTTCGGAACTCTAGAAAGGCCTCGTTCAGCTACCAGGTTCCGTTAAGCCTCTCTTGTGTTTCATTTTTACACAATACTGGCCACTTTCCCAGACAGTATTTCAAAATGACACACTGAGGGCGTTTGACAAACGATCAGCGAGCCCTTGTCATAACCGTGGCATCTTTCAAAAATATATAATATATTATAATATATGAAATTATAAACTTCATTCAATTTTGGCATGCTTCTTGCATCATTAGATGATAAGGAGATTCAGATGACAGAAAAGAAAAGGGTCAGGGAAACACAGTTCAGTGCGGATTTTGACGACGAGAACGTGTTGTCCATGTATCTCCGCGAGATTAATCGGATTCCTCTCCTTTCTCGCGAAGAAGAGAATGACTACGCAACTCGCGCTGCTGCAGGAGATGAGCAGGCCAAGGCGATTCTTGCCAAAAGCAATCTTCGTTTTGTTGTCAATGTTGCCAAAAAGTACCAGAATCAGGGTTTGCCCCTGGCAGATCTTATCGCAGAAGGCAATCTTGGCCTCTTGAATGCGATTGATCACTATGATGTCACCAAGGGCTACCACTTCATTTCCTATGCTGTCTGGTGGATTCGCCAGGCGATACTCAAGTCCATTTGTGAAAAGAGCCGCATGATTCGCCTGCCCCTCAACAGGGCGAACGAACTTGTGCAGATCGAAAAAGCCCGCGCCCTGTTCGAAGGCGAGCTTTCCGAGGATGCGGAGATCCGCGAAGTGGCGGAATTCCTCGAAATGGAACCTGAGCATGTAAAAGACATTATCTCGATTTCCCGCGATTTGATTTCTCTCGACGCGCCGGTATATGACGAAAAGAATTCAACCACTGTGGGCGAGCTCATCGAAAACGAGCATCATGAAAGCCCTGAACAGACCGCGATTCAGTCAAGCCTGCGCGACGATATCAATAAGGTCCTCGGAACGCTCACCGTGAAAGAGCGTGAGATCGTCGAGTACCGATTCGGGCTGAACGGAAAACGCCCAATGAGCCTTAAGGAGATTGGCGATCGGATGCATTTGACTAAAGAAAGAATTCGTCAGATCGAGAAAGCGGCCTTGAAAAAGGTATCCGTACCCGAAACCATGGAAATTCTTCAGGCATACGTCGCCTGAAGTCTTTCCAACTTTGAATAATCCGCCTCGGCCACAGACTTCGGGCCGAGGCTTTTTTATTTTATACTCTGATGTATAATTTCATCCATGAATTCAAGCACTTACGCATCGTTCCCCGTGTTCGCAAAGCTGACAAAAAAAGCCATCTCTGAGAGAATTGCGGCCATTTTTCAGGAAAACAGGGCGATGTTCGGCAATCTGCCGGAAATGGGCGACAGGCTCGCCGCAGATATGGAAGACTTTGCATGCTCGGGAAAAATGCTCCGCGGCGCGCTCGCGTTTGTCGGGTCTCGACTTTTCAGGGGACAGGAGGAAAGCGCAAACGCGCAGACACTTTCGCTGGCGGCCGGCCTTGAGCTTCTCCAGGCGGGGCTCTTGGTTCATGACGATATAATGGACCACGATGAAAAGCGCCGCGGCAAGCCCACCTTTCACTTCAGAATCAAGAACTGGTTGGTGAACGACCATTTTCAAATTGACGAAAAGCTCGCCCTCGATATGGCCGAAGCTCAAGGCATCTGTGTCGGTGATCTTTTCTTTTTTATTGCCTGGCAAGAAATTACAAAACTTACGCCACAGGTCTCCTCTCTCGTTTCAAGAGAGCACGCAATAGTCACGCTCGCTCAAATGCGCGATATCGCAATGGGATATGACGAGCAATTCCCCGACATCGATGACGTGATCGACATGTACCACCATAAAACCGCCCGATATACGGTGGCCCTGCCACTTCTTGCGGGGGCTTCGATGTGCCAGAGGACGGATGCAGAGGTATTGCGGCTGCTCGAGACCTTTGGAGAAGCGCTCGGCATTGTATTCCAGCTACAGGATGACCGACTTGGGCTCTTCGGCACCGAACAGTCCATAGGCAAACCTGTTGGCTCCGACATCAAGGAAGGTAAAAAGACACCCTACGTTCTCGCCATGCTGGACAGAATAAACGACGAAGAGCGGACTCGCTTCTACTCGATGTATAAATCGCCCGACATCGACTCGGGCGACATTGCATGGCTGCGCGGCCTTATGATAACAAATGGCGTGGACGCCTATATCCAGGAGATGATTGAAGGACATCTGTCAAGGGCACGCGTCGCACTTGAAGAGCTTTCGAAGCTTCTGACAGAGCGCGCAGAGTCCATCCGCCTCCTCGAAAGTTTTATCGACTATTCCGGGCAGCGAAAAAATTAATCTTTGCTTCTTAGCCAACGCATTGTTCCACGTGAAACATTTTTG
>DJVZ01000027.1:0-36233 GCA_002441395.1 Spirochaetaceae bacterium UBA6243
CTTGTCAAGAGCTTTTACGCTTTTTTCTCTGTTTTTTTTAACAATCTTGTGATATTTGACACATTATGCTTCATCTCACCAGAAAAATCGCAAAAACAACAGCCTAGACTTATTTCTCTGGTTCAATATGCACCGTTGTATCGGCATTCAATTCTTTCCGGAGCTCCTGTTCCAGCTTAGTAGAAAAATTATGGGCATCCAGAATCTTTGTATTCTCATTTAGCCTTGCATGAAGAGTGATTTCCAAATGATCACCGTACCGGTGCATGTGGATATGATGAATATCCTTGAGCTCCGGGCTTGCTTCGCCTGCGATCTTCTTTATCCGTTCTGAAAAATCAGGACTTGCGTTTTCTCCCATGAGTGCATTAAACGCAGTTTTTGCAATGTCGTACGCAGCATACACGATCAAAGCTGAAACACCTATTCCCAGTGCACCGTCAATCCACCACACATACTTGCCTGCAATCGCTCCGATGGTGCCAACCATCTGCAATGAGCGATTGACTTTTAGTCTTCTTGCCGGCCCACAACGAAAAGCGTGCGAGCCCTTCCTTAATCACAGCCGAGACCGCAAATACAACAAGGCTCAATGTAGTAAAATTCGCATTCTGACGAACAATAAGCTCATGCACCGAATTTTTGAAAAAACTCACTCCGACAACCGCCAAGAGTGTTGCGATCACCACTGAAGCAATAACTTCTGCGCGCCCATGGCCAAATGGATGCTCTTCATCTTTGGGTCGGCTCGATATCCAAAAACCGAGAATAACAACGAGCGAAGTAAGCGTATCGGAAAGGGTATGCCAGGCATCTGCTGTCATCGCCACACTTGAGGCCGCAAGGCCAACCCAAATCTTTATCCCGAAAAGAAGCGTGTTAACGATTATAGAGACTATTCCTTCGGTATAGCCGAGCTTTTTGGATGACTCCAGCATCATGAACCTCCGTAGTCACAAATTGCTTGAAGCGCCCAATTCGCGCGAATGAGCGCATTCACAGGTCCTGCAAGAGATTCATCCCTCGCTGCAGAAGAGCCCGGCTAGTTCATTCTTGCTAGAATAGCCTGATCCATATAAAAAAGTTGTATACGCCATTCGTGATCCTGCGTCAAGTAAGAAGAAAAAATATATAAAATATTCTATCGATCCTGTTGGCAGCAACACCATTTCCGAGCGCCATAATTGAAAGATAGTTGCCGGGTCAGTAAGCCAAAACTTAGGAGAGTCCCCGAAAAACTTTGAAAGACGGAGCACCTTTCTAACACTTTGATAATTGTTTCGGGGTACCTTATCCCTTTACCGCGCCCATGGTAAGCCCCTTAACCACGTACTTCTGGAAGATCATGGTGAGTATGATAGCTGGTGCCATAATCGCGACGGCAGCAGCCATCACCGCACCCCAATCGACTTCCGCATATGATACGAAGTTATATATCGCGATAGGAAGGGTTTTTGTTTTTTCCATGCTCAATACCTGAGAGAACATGAAATTATTCCATGAGAAAATAAATGAAAGCGTGACTGAGGTGACAATCCCCGGACCAGCAATAGGCAATACCACAGACAAAAATGCGCGCTGCCGCGTCGCTCCATCGACCATCGCGGATTCTTCCATTTCAATCGGTATCGTCTCGAAATAGCTGGACATGATCCATACTATAATAGGAAGAGTAATGAGCATATGTGACAGAATAAGTGCCACATAGCTGTCCATGAGTTTCAACCTGGAAAAAATGATATACCAGGGCATCAAGAATGAAATTCCGGGCATGAGCCTCGCGACAAGTATGAAGATCGACAGGCGTTTCTGCTTGAAACGTGCAATCGAATATGCAGCCGGCAAGCCCATGATGAGCGAAAAGGCAACCGCAGAGATCCCAACAATGGAGGAATTGATAAAATACTTGAGAAAATTCTGTTCACGAAAAACGCGCTCATAATTCTGGAGCGTGGGAGTAAAAACGAGTCTTGGCGGCCATGCAACGATGTCCACCTGCGTCTTGAACGATGATGCAAGCATCCACAGGAGGGGGAATAGCACAGGTATGACAATGGCCAGCACTAAAACAAAAAATAGCCCTTTCTTTATCCATGAAATTCTCATGCGCGACCCTACCTTTAATCAGAGTTCCAGAGACTTGCGCATTCGCACAATCAAAAGGCTCATGATGAGCACTAAGAGGAATAGAAATACGAGTATGACGGAAGCCTGCCCCATCCGGAAATATTCAAAACTGTATTTGAAGGCCATAATATTGAGTGTTTCCGAAGAATATCCAGGGCCGCCTCCCGTCATCGCATAAATAATGTCGAATGTCTTGAGCGCATCGATTGATCGCAATATAAGAGCCGTCAAAAGCGTGGGAGTGACCATCGGCAGCGTTATCCGCCAGAAGATTTGCCATTCAGTCGCCCCATCCACGCGCGCGGATTCATAGGGCTCATTGGAAAGACTGGCGAGCCCGGAGAGCAGAATGAGCGCGATCATGGGGGTCCACTGCCATATATCCACAAGAGCAAGCGAGGGAATTACGGTTGACGATGAACCCGTCCATGCCTGCTTTGGCAAGCCTAATCGTGTGAGCACAAAATTTGCAAGGCCTATGGTCGGATCATAAAATAGATTCCATGCAATGCCGATTGCCACAGGAGTGCTGACAAGCGGCAGCAGCATAATGAGCTTTGTAAGGCCTTTCCCTTTAAATTCCCTGTTGAGAATAAGGGCAATTATCATGCCCAGAATAGTTTCAACCGAAACGGCAAGGGCAGTGAAGGAAAAGGTTCTGCCGAGAGCCGCAAGAAAGCGCGGCTCCCGTAGAATCCGTTGGTACGAGCGCAGCATGACGATTGAAAGCGGCATCCCTGAAGTGAGGTTCCAGTTAGTAAAGCTCAAGAAGAAAGTATAGAGCACGGGGAAAAACATCATCACCACGACAAAGATCACTGCTGGCATCGGGAAAATGATGTGCAGATTCCTCTCTAAAAAGCTTCCTCGGATCTTTTTTGGCTCCATACCCTTTTTACTCCTGACAAGCCGCTTTATTCGGCAAAAGAAATAGCTGTTCCTGGATCAACACCTGAAGGCATTAGTAGACGCCATATTCGCCAGTATCCTCAAGCAAGCCATTCACCGCATCGACTTTATCTTTTGCAAGGGCCTCAAGCTTGGTCGATGTTCCGGCGGTGTTGATGGACTCAATGATGACTTCACCGATCAAATCCCGTGCTTCACCTACCGCGCTCATATAAGGTCTATCATAGGGAATGCCATATTTTGCTGCGTATTCCTGGGTTGCGATGAGTCCGGTATTGATTTTTGAACGAACTTCAGCATCTTTCCACGCAGAGTTACGGGCCATGGTGATATTGGCGAGCATCCCGCGTTTTGCAAGTCCCTGGCTGGTTGCCCATTTGATAAAGTCCATGGCGAGGGCCTTGTTCTTGGACTGCTTTGCAATGGCCATGCCCCACGAAACGACAATAAATGGCGTATTGCCTTTCGGTCCGGCGGGAAAATTCGCAATCCCTACATTCTCGGCAGGAACCTGGCTCTTGGTAGGATCTACAATCTGACCGTAGAACACCGAGGCGTCGGTCCACATCGCCACCTTGCCTGCCTGGAAAAGCGGCATGATGTTCTCCCACGACATATTGGTGACACCCGAGGGACCATAGTTCGCGAGCATTTTTCCATAGAAGCGAATTGCATCAATCGCTTCTTTGCTGTCAAAAGCCGCCTTCCCCTTATCGAGATATGTCCCTCCATAGTTATAGACATAGCTTGAAAGCTGGGTGACCGCTGCGGCACCTTTTCCCCGTGAAGCAAATCCGGCCATATCAGAAGAATTCAGCCTTTTGGCAGCCATCTCGAGTTCGGTGAAATTGGTAGGAACGGAAAGTCCCGCCTTTTTGAATAGGTCAATACGATAATAAAGGACTTCCCACTCTGTGACGAGCGGCACAATATATGCCTTGTTGCCAAAAGTAGCGACATCAAGCGCATTTTTCGGGTAATCAGAGAAGTCGTACCCTGTCAGAGGTTCGTACCAGCCATTCTTGTAGAACATCTTTCCTTCCTGGAGAGGTCTGGTCATAAACACATCGACAGTCGAAGATCGTGTCGCAAACTCTGTGGTGAGCTTTGTAGTGAGCTGGCTTTCCTGAAGGCTCTCGACATTGACTTTGACGCCAGTCGCTTTTTCGTACTCGGGGATCGCCGCCTTGAGCAAGTCACCATAGGGGTGGTTTGCGAGCAAAACACGAATTTCCTTCTGCTGTGCGCTCACAGAGAACAGCGCAAGCACTACCAGGATGACAAGCATGAATTTGCTTTTCATCTTAGCCTCCTTAAGTGAAATAGATGATGATTTGTATACGGGCCGCCTTAAAATTAGAAATCGATACATCAAGGCGAACTCTGTACTGTTCTTACTATGAACCATGGAAGTTCATTTCGTCAATATATGAAAACATTTTTCTTGCAAATGAATGAAAATTTCCACCAGGCTCTGTACGAATTCAGCAATTTATTATAAAATGGCGGATATCATTGGTACCGGAATGGAAAAACCATCTTCTTCCAGCTGTCTCTATCTCATTCATTCTCTCATGGATACATTGAGCGAACGGGAAAAACGCGTGGCGGAGCACATCCTCGAGGATCCCGCGAGCGCGGTACATCCCAGCATCGAAGAATTATCAGAATCCGCAGGTGTCTCTGTCTCTACGCTCGTGCGCTTTGTAAAAAAGCTCGGTTTCAAAGGATATCAGCAATTCAGGATCGCGTTGGCTTCGGAGGCTTTGGCACCGGAGGCTAAAATCTACGAAACATTCGTCGACCCTGGTGAGGATCCAGTAGGTATCGCTTTCAATTCTGCCCGAAAAGCTCTCGAGATCACGGCATCCATGATTGACAGGAGTGCGCTGACAGAGCTTGCAGCGCGCATCATACGGTCCAATTGCATCTACCTTTTCGGCGTCGGAGGCTCTGCGATCGTCGCCCAGGACGCGATGCATAAGCTTATCCGAACAGGCATTCGATGCATCGGCACAGAGGATTGCCATATGCAGCTGATGATCGCTTCCCAGATGAGCGAAGGAAGTACGGCGATCGTAATATCGCATACCGGCGTCAATAAGGACACGCTCAGAATCGCCGAAACAGCAAAGAATGCGGGGGCTTTCCTCTGCGTCATTACGACATATCCGCGGTCAGCGCTCGCCAGAATGGCAAACATGCGATTTATCTCCGCATCTTCCGGGTCTCCTTCTGTTTCAGAGGCCTTTTCCGCCAGAATTGCACAGCTCGCGCTGATAGATTCACTCTACATTGCCATAATGGAACAGCTCGGAGAACAAGGAATCGATAATGTTGAGAAAATGCGTGCGGCCATTGCAAAGCGCCGCATGTAATACAGAAAAACAAGAGGGTGCTATGAGAGCCGACATTGGGTTGATTGGCCTTGCGGTCATGGGTGAAAATCTCGTGCTCAATATGGAAAACCATGGTTTTACAGTGGCGGTGTACAATCGCACAATTGAAAAAGTTGATGCATTTGTGACAGGGCGCGGATATGGCAAACATATTCTCGGAGCACATTCTCCCAAGGAATTTGTCGCGATGCTCAAAAAACCCAGGATTGTCATGCTGATGGTCCGGGCAGGGTCGGCGGTCGACGACACAATCGCACAGCTTGAGCCCCTGCTTGAACCTGGCGACATCATCATTGATGGGGGCAACTCGAATTATCTGGATACCATGCGGAGGCTTTCCGAACTCGAGACCAAAGGCTTTCTGTACGTCGGCACAGGCGTCTCCGGTGGAGAAGAAGGCGCACTCAACGGTCCATCCATCATGCCGGGCGGATCGGAAGCAGCTTGGCAACATATCAGGCCAATCTTTCAGGCTATTGCAGCAAAAGTCGATGACGGAAGCCCCTGCTGTGACTGGGTCGGGCCCGGCGGCGCAGGCCATTTCGTGAAAATGGTACACAACGGCATCGAATATGGCGATATGCAGCTTATCTCCGAGGTGTACCATTTGATGCGGAATCAGCTCAATATGATGCCCGACGAGATGGCAGAGGTCTTCGACACTTGGAATAAAGGAGAGCTCGACAGCTATCTCATCTCCATAACAAGCGACATATTGCGGTATAAAGACGAGGATGGCTCTCCGCTCATCGACAAGATTCTGGATGCTGCCGGTCAAAAAGGCACGGGAAAATGGACCGGCATCACCGCGCTCGATTTCAGCGTGCCCGTGACGCTGATTGTCGAAGCCGTGTTTGCCCGTTGCCTCTCGGCGATGAAGGACGAGCGCGTCGGGGCCGCGAAACTTCTGGGGAAGCCCTCCGGCGCCTCCTTCGACGGAGAGAGGGCTGCGTTCATCGACGATCTCGGAAGGGCCCTCTACGCCGCGAAAATAATTTCCTACGCGCAGGGCTTCATGCTTCTGCGGGAGGCCGCCTCGGAATATGGATGGAAGCTGAGCTACGGCTCGATTGCGATGATGTGGAGGGGCGGCTGTATTATCCGCTCGAGGTTCCTCGGGAGGATCAAGGAGGCTTTCGATGCCGACTCTTCCCTCTCTAATCTGGTCTTCGCGCCTTTCTTCGCGAAGCAGGTCCTCGAGAACGAAAAAGCGCTGAGGAACGTCGTGGGCGAGGCCGTCGCCGCGGGAATTCCGGTCCCTGCGCTCTCTTCGGCTTTGGAATGGCTCGACGGGCTAAGAACGGAGAATCTTCCGGCGAATCTGTTGCAGGCACAGCGCGACTACTTTGGCGCCCACACCTACGAAAGGGTCGACAGACCTCGAGGTCAGTTCTTTCACACGAACTGGACCGGCCACGGCGGTTCGACATCCGCAAGCGCCTATGTCGTGTGATGCGTGGAGCGCTTCAAGGCCGTGCGCCTGAGCCATATCTAAACTATCTTGATTATTCTTGTGTGACGGAGGTTGGACAGATGGGTGCTTTAGATATCATTCCCGCAGAGAAGGCGAACCTGGACTTTTTGTCGCTCGGCGGCCTCGTCATGAGGATGGACCCTGGAATCGTGCCCTTCGCTTTTGCCGATCATTATGATGTCCATGTTTCAGGCGGAGAGTACAATGTCGCGGCGAACCTGGCACGCTGCTTCGGCAAGAGAACGGCAATCGCAAGCGCCATGGTGGACTACCCCCTCGGCGAGAGGGTCGAGGCCGCCGCGCGGGAGATGAAGGTACAAGGTTTCTACAAGCATTTTAAGTATGATGGCGTGCGCGGGCCGAACATCGCGCTCGTCTGGTCGGACAGAGGGCAGGGAGTACGCCCACCTGTCGTGTTCTACAACCGCGCGAACGAGGCCGCGGCTCTCTTGAAACAGGGCGATTTTGATTTTGAGACTATATTTGGCAGAGGAGTGAGGTGGTTCCACTCCGGCGGCATTTTTTCGGCATTGTCCGACACGACTCCAAAGCTCATCATCGAGGCCATGAAGACAGCCCACGCGCACGGCGCAATCGTCTCCTTCGATCTCAACTACCGCGCGAAGCTCTGGGCCGCGGCCAACACCGGCAAAAAGCCGTCCGAGGTGCTCGGTGAAATCGCCAGGCACGTCGATGTTCTTTTAGGGAATGAAGAAGATCTTCAGATGGGCCTCGGTCTGCCAGGTCCCGACATCCACAGCGCTTCAAAGCTTGACCCCGCATCATTCCTCAAGACCATCGAGCAAGTTCATGCGCAGTGGCCGAATATCGAGGTAGTCGCGACCACCCTGCGGGAAGTGAAGTCCACGAACCATCATCTTTGGAGCGCGGTGCTATGGATCAAGGGACAGCACTGGCTTGCCCCGACCATGGAACTCGATGTCTACGACCGCGTGGGCGGCGGCGACGGTTTTGCGGCAGGACTCATCTACGGCCTCCTGGAGGGGTTTTCTCCCGAAGAAGCCCTCCGCATGGGCTGGGCCCATGGCGCACTCCTCACCACCTATCCGGGAGACACGACGATGGCGAGTCTCGAGCAGGTCAAGACGCTCGCTCAGGGCGGCTCGGCGCGCATCCAGCGCTGAGGCGGCCTCCCGCCACAGCAGGGTTCAAAAAAGGAGTCAACTTGAAAGCTCTTATATTGAAAGAATATATGCACTTGGAAATCGCCGATGTCCCTGCTCCGCAAATCAGCGCGCCCGATGATGTCCTCATCCGGATAAAGGCGACTGCGATCTGCGGCTCGGATGTGCACGGGATTGATGGCTCAACCGGCAGACGCCAGCCTCCCCTCACCATGGGACATGAGGCGGCAGGCCTCGTGGCAGCCGTCGGGCCTGGAGTTAAAAATGTCGCGACTGGCGACAGAGTAACCTTTGATTCCACGATCTGGTGCGGGGAATGCCATTTCTGTAGACGTGGAGAAGTAAATCTCTGTGACAACAGGCGCGTGCTGGGCGTCTCCTGCGACGAATACAGACGCGAGGGTACATTTGCCGAATATGTGGTGGTTCCCGAAAGAATCATCTACAGGCTGCCGGAATCGGTCGCTTTCGAGGAAGCGGCGCTCACGGAGCCTGTCAGCGTGGCGATGCACGCTTTTCGCATAACAAATATGCAGCCGGGAGAAAGCGCCGCAGTCGTGGGCTCGGGCTTGATCGGCCTGCTGCTCATTCAAATAATCAGATCGTATTCGCCTCACCTTATTTTCGCTTTCGATACCGATTCACAGCGGAGAGCGGCAGCGTTAAGAGCGGGGGCGGACTTTGCCCTCGACCCGGCCGATCCTGCATCCCAGAAAAAAGTGCTGGACATGACTGAAGGTCGCGGCGTCGATCGCGTTTTCGAAGCTGTCGGAGCGAGTGCACCGATCGCAACGGCAGTCGCGGCGGCACGGAAAGGCGGCACGGTGACGCTTATCGGCAATATCAGCCCCAAAGCGGAGATCCCGTTGCAATCGGTAGTGACGAGGGAAATTTCCCTGATCGGCTCCTGCGCCATTTCAGGCGAATATCCCGTCTCCCTCGATTTGATGGCGAGTCATAAAATAGACGCCAAGTCAGTGATCAGCGCAATAGCGCCGCTCGAAGAAGGGCCTCTTTGGTTCGAGCGCCTTTACAGACGTGAACCTGGTTTATTGAAGGTTGTGCTTGTCCCGTGATTCGCGCGCCATTGGAGATGAATACTCGGTAACAATGTGTTTCTTATGGAAATAATGGAACTGATCAAATGAACGATAAAATTCGGTTTGGCTTGATTGGGTATGGCAAAGTCGCCGCGCTTCATGCCCGGGCGCTGCGCACAGCTCCTCACTGTGAGCTTGTCTCTGTAAGCGGCCATCACCAGGAGAAGCGGGATGCCTTTGCGGTCCAGTGGGGTTTGGCGTCCCGAAATAGCGTCGAAGAAATGGTCAAAGAAGACGGGATTGAAGCCGTGGTGATCACGACGCCTCACCCGAGGCACTATCACGACGCGATGGAGGCCTTTGGCGCGGGGTGCCACGCGCTGGTCGAGAAGCCCCTCGCCCTCTCGGTCTCGGAGACCGAGGCGATGATCAGAGAGTCTCAGGCGCGCGGCCGTCTCTTAGGCGTGATATCACAGCGGCGCTGGTACCCTTCCTGCCAACGGATCCGCAAGGCGATCGACGACGGCTTTTTGGGAGCGCCCGCCCTGGGCCAGCTCACCATTTTAGGGTGGCGCGACGAACCATACTACCGTTCGGACCCATGGCGAGGTTCGTGGAAACATGAAGGCGGAGGCGTCATTGTCAACCAGGCACCGCATCAGTTCGATCTTCTGTGCTGGTACATGGGTGAAGTTGCTGAAGTGTACGGAGGATGGGCAAACATCAACCATCCCTATATCGAAGTCGACGATTCTGCGGTGGCGGCAGTCCACTTCAGGTCAGGCGGGCTCGCGTCAATCTTCATATCGAATTCGCAAAGGCCAGGTCTTTACGCAAAAGTCCACATACACGGCACCTCGGGCGCTTCTGCCGGCGTACAGACCGATGGCGGGGCTATGTTCATTGCAGGCCGCAGCGGAGTGCTCGAGCCACCCTACAACGACATATGGACGATTCCTGGACAGGAATCGATGCGCGAGAGGTGGCAGAAAGAGGACGCAACGTTCTTTTCGGGCATCGATGCGACCTGGTATTTCTTTGCTCAGCAGGAAGAGGATTTTGCCAGCGCAATTCTGAACAATGGGAAACCCGCCGTTACAGGCTATGACGGTCTGCAGGTCGCCCGCATTATCGAGGGAATCTACAGGGCAAATGAAGACAAGGCCCCCGTTCGATATTGAAGACGCGGCAGTGTGGTCTCTCTCTAAGACCGGGCATGTCTGGGCCTTTTTCAAATAGGCCATACGGCATCGCCATCGCCGAACTGACGGTACTCCATGGCCTCTTCGATTGCGGATTCTCCAATGTCTGTGCGGGCGTCAAGATCGGCGATGGTGCGGGCGACTTTGAGGATGCTGTGACCTGCCCTTGCGGAGAGCCCGTAACTGGTCATTCCTGAAAGGAATAGTTTTTCAGCGGATCCTTTTATCGAGCAAATATCCGAAATCAGTGCGGGTGGTATCCGGGCATTCGTGCGGGGATTGCCATACGTCGTACATGCCCTTTTCAAACGCGACCTCTGATGCAATCGGGCGGAGAGTACTTTTTCGCGAAAGAGGCCGGTCGGCGTCACCGAAGCCCTTATAAGCCGCGATGGCTCCGGCGGCGTGACAGCGATGCGCATGTCGATCCTGTCCATCAAAGGCCCTCCCAGCTTTTTCCAATATCGCCTTATTTCTTCGGGTGAACAGAGGCAAGTTTTGCCCGGCATCCCCAGATTTCCACAGGGGCATGGATTGGCAGCCATTATGAGCTGAAAATCTGAAGGAAAGCGAAGGACTCTCCCCGCGCGCACGATATCGACGTAGCCTTGCTCGACCGGTTCGCGGAGTGCCTGAAGCACATCTCTCCTGAATTCAGGGCACTCATCGAGAAAAAGCACGCCGTGATGCGCCAGGCTCACTTCTCCCGGCCTCAGCGGCTTCGAACCTCCGAGCATGCCCTCGAGGCTCGCCGAATGATGCGGTGCCCGAAATGGTGGCCTGCGCATAAGCTGCACCTGCGTTTTCCCCCACAACGAATAGAGCGATGCGGTATCAAAGGCCTCTTTTTCATCAAGTTCGGGCAGGATCGAAGGAAAACGCTGCGCGGCCATGGTTTTGCCAGCGCCGGGTGGACCCGCAAGAAACATGTTGTGCCCCCCCGCGGCGGCCACCATGAGGGCGCGCATCAGTCTTTCATCACCTCGAAAATCGTCAAAATCCTGAATTTGATCGGGTACTCTGTCAGTCGTAGTCCTTCCGCTTCTTTGCGGGGCCTCTCCCTTTCCAAGCGCTATGAGAACCTGTCGTGCTTCGGACAAGTGACGTACGGGCCACACCTGCACCGACGAAACGATATGCGCTTCTCCCGCATTTTCATATGGCAGAATACAGCTGCGGATGCCGTGATCGGCAGCAGCCCTGACCGCAGGCAAAACTCCCCGTGCGGGCCGGATGTCCCCTTCAAGCGTCAATTCTCCCATCGCGAGAATCCGGGCTGGTACATCTTCGACCTGGCCCGATTTCGCAAGTATTTTCAAGGCGATGGGAAGGTCATACGCCGACCCTTCCTTCGGAAGGTCTGCCGGCGAAAGGTTCACGAGGATGCGGTCCTGAGGAAACTCAAATCCTGCGTTGCGCATGGCGATTCTTGCCCGCTCGCGCGCCTCGCGAACCGATGTCGAGGCGAGCCCGACGATCTCCACTGCGGGTATCCCTGTGCGAATATCGGCCTCGACATGAACGAGGATTCCGTCGAACCCCAAAGGTTCATGCGCATAAATATCCATCCCGTTCCCTCGTCTTTCACTACAAAGACGCGCGGGACGGGGAGCATTGATTCAAGTATTTCAATCTTCCAGCAGCATCTCGAGATCGAGTTCCCCGGCGGCGCAGGGCATCATTACGCCGAAAGCCTCGAGCACCAAAGGGTGCAATTCGCCAAAGATGCCAACCCGCGCGCCATCTACAAGCACGTCCACCTGGCGGCCCGGCACAAAGCGGGAGTCAGAGGATTCGCGTACAGTGTACTCTTTTCCCAAAAGATACATGAACGCGGCGACATGGGAGGCGATCTCGTTGTAGTCGGCCTGCGCGTGGCTTGTCAAAAATCCGATATACTGGCGCGTCACGACACCATAGTTGACCTCAGGGGCCTTGAGGACGACCTTGCCGACTTCGAATGTCCGGTGCGGATACGAAGCCTTTGCCGAGACACTTTCTGTCTGTAAGAGCCCCGGAAGCGGAGAATTCCTCACATACTCGTAATTCTCCGTCATCGGGTTGGCGATCTTCACGAGGCCTTCCGCGGAAACCTGCATCTTTTCCGCATAATCCTTTCCCGAACCGAGATAGTTGTAGATCATCTCCTGATAGCCGAGCCCGACCATGATGCTCTTCGCTTTGCGCGAAAACCTTTCGATCGGCGTAAGCCGCCCGATCGTGAAATCCGTGGGGCGCTGGGGCACAAATTTTTCCATGCCCACGCCGATCATGATGTCCTCCACGATATCGAAGGGGTGCAGAAAATCATTGCGGTACTCAGGCGGCGCCACATGGATCACGGCGCCGTCCGTAGAATATGCGCAGAGCCCCATGCGGGTGAGGGCCTCAAGTGCATCGGCCATCTCCAGCGAACTGCCAAGCAGGCGATTCGCATCATCGAGCGGGACCGAAACTTCTTCCTGGAAATAATAGGGAAACACTACTGAAGACCCGAACGGTGTATCATACTCGTAGTCGACCTGGACATTATCAATTTCGAAGCCCATATCCGCGAGGTCGCAGGCCATGATGGCGCTCGAGAGAGCTACTGACGGATAATCGCTGCCGGTCACTTCGATAAAGATTTCGGCGTCGCCGACCTGCACCGCCCCAAGGTCCGCGCTGTTGATGATCGGCGGGTACGACAGCACTCTGCCCTTTGCATCGGTCAGCAGAGGATGGACCGGCCGGCCTTTGAGAATGGAGGCGTATTCGATGCCTTTGGGATGCTGCTCGAGTATCTGATTCAGGGTCATCGTGCGCGTCTCCTGCAGGGGGACAAAAGAGACCTTGTCGGGGTCCACTCCGCGATAATGTACGGGCCACTCGATCAGCGCGATGCGGTAGATGCCGATGGAGACGCCTTTCCGCTTGCGCCCGAAGTTCCAGGCGAGCTTCTCCTGAGTCTGGATCATATCGCGCAGAAGGGCATCGCTGATTGGCTTGCCTTTCGCCACAAGACCGGCGAGCCATGGGCGCACTCCCTTGACCGACTTCTCTACAACGACCCGGTACGGCGCTTTGAGAGCCTTCTTCCGCGAAGCAAAAAAAGGATATGAAGGGATGCTGCGCGTGCGATACATTCTCAGCTGGCGGGCGAGCCCCGCGGTCGACCAGAGGTCCGGGCGGTTCGTGTCGTTGAGTTCGATTTTGATGGTTCTCTCCCTGTCGGCAGAAAGTGAAGTGTCCCACTCGTCGAGCTCGGCCTTCGCGACGGTCAGGTCTTCCTCAAATTCTTCTTTATCGGACCACGTCTTTCCGGCAAGACCAAAGAAAAGTTCTTCGTTCACTTCAATTTTCGGCATAGATGTTCTCCGGGCTCATTGAATTTTGTACTGGGAACGGCGCATGCGCACGCTCTCGAGGTCCGCGCTGAACAGCTCCCGCAGGTCGTTGAGCCCAAGCGCCATGAGCGCCATGCGGTCGATGCCGATTCCCCACGCGAGCACCGGTACATCGACCCCCAGGGAGCGCGTCACCTCGGGGCGGAAAATACCGGAGCCGCCGAGTTCAAACCACCCGAGCACCGGATGCTTGATGTGCACTTCGATCGACGGTTCGGTGAAGGGGAAATAGCCAGGCACGTACTTCACTTCCTTCGCGCCGGCGACTTCCACCGCGAACATTTCAAGGAAGCCGAGGAGGGTCCTCAGATTCACATCCTCGCCGAGCACAATGCCCTCGGTTTGGTAGAAGTCCGAAAGGTGCGTCGCGTCGACGCGGTCATAGCGGAAGCAGCGTACGATGCCGAAATACTTGCCCGGCACCTTGGCTTTTGGGAGCTGGCGTGCCGAGAGCACCGTCCCCTGGCTCCGCAGGATGAGCCTGCGCGTAAAATCGCGGTCGAACTGATACTGCCAGCCGCGGCTCCCCGTATTGCCGCCATGTTCATGCGCGGCGGCGACCCGCGACAGATATGGCTCCTCGATGAATTTGGCGTGGGTAGGTTCTTCTATGTAATAGACATCGTGAATGTCCCGCGCGGAGTGGAACTGTGGCATGAAGAGCGCGTCCGAATTCCAGAACTCGGTCTCCACCATGTTGCCGTCGAACTCCTCGAACCCGAGGGACACAAGCTTGTCCTTGACGCTGTCGAGAAATTCGACGTAGGGATTGCGGCGGCCGGGGATCACGCGCGCGGGGGGTATCTGGAGGTTGTAGGGGCGGAAGCTCCCCTGCTTCCAGGTCCCCTTTTCGAGCATCTCGGGCGTAATGGCTCCCAGCTCTTCGCCGGTCATCCCGAGGGCGGTGACGGCCTCGCGGTACTCCGAGGCGAGCGGCGTGAGCCGGAAGAGCACTTTCGCGCGCTCGGCGATCCTGAAGGGCGCGTCCTGAGCGCCGCGCTTTTTGGCGTACTGGGCCACGAGGGCTTTCTGTTGCGGCGTAAGCGACGTTTCGGGCAGAGAGCCGTTGTGGGCCGCGGCCGCGTCGAGAAGCGCCTCGGTGTCCAGGAGGGACTGGGGCAGCTCAGGTCTGGCGAGAACGGCGCGGCGCGACTCGTCCATCGCGCACACGCCTTCTTTTGACAGGGCGCCGAAGGCCGAGCCGACGGTCTTCTGATCGAACCCAAGTTTCTGGGCGATGTCGGGCAGGCTTAAGGGGCCGGATTCCCGCAAAAGCGAAAAAATCCGCCTGACGGGTGTGCCCTCGTCATGCCATTCCTGGCCAAAGGGGGTGAGTTCATAAAAAACCTCTGTCTGCCTGTCCGCTTCTTCCAGCACACCCTTTGCCACGAGCCAGGAGAAGGCCTGTTGATCCTGGCCTTCTTTAAAACCCAATTTTTCCCGAACACGAGCGCTGTCGATCATGTCTCCCGAGCTAAATGCCAAAATAATCTTCACTTCGAGAGGATGAAGTGCACGTGCCGCGCTTTGATCAATCATCTTCGCCTGCCTTGTCGTTTGGATGAGTATTGCCGGAAATGACCACGATGGTCAACGGCTAGACCGCTTTGAATTCAAACTCCGAAACATCGCCTGAGGGCTCGCCTGAGGGCGCAGCCAAAGGCTTGAGAATCGCCCCGACCCCGCTCCGCCCGTCAAAACGCAGGTCCATCGGCGACTCAAGCACGGTGAGGGCGCAATGTTTGGTCCGGACGCGGGGCGGTATTGCGTAGAGCCAGTCCCAGTCTATGAAATCTTCCGCCGAGTCATGGCTCACTTTCATGTATTTGATGTGCATCGTCGTCAGGTTGTGGAAGAAATGCGATCCCTGGGAGCTCTCGACGACAAAGTCCGGCAAATCCACTTCCGCGATCGCCTTCGCGCGCGATATCTGGGAAAAGGACACAGGCACGCCCAGCCAACGGTCGCGGGTTCCCCATCTGCCGGGCCCGATGAGCAGATAGTTGAAGTTTTCCTCCCGCGCGATGCTGTCGAGTTCTTCAATCTCCGCCGCAATCTCAAGCGTCGCGCTCCTCTCGAACTTCCGGGGGTCCACCCACACGATGGCACGGATGTCATAGTCCCTGCCGTTGCCCATGCAGCCGCGCGACAGCATGAAGCACTGCTCTTTCCGGATCGAGCCCGGGTCTATCTCGACGCGGTCGTCGATGTGGATGAGCGGCTTCAATTGCAGAAGATAAAGCGTGGGCTCTTCCCTGTCGGCGTCAAAGTTCAGCGCGTACTCGATTTCGACGGGCGTTCCCATGGAGCGCGTCGCGATATCGAGCACCATATCCACGGCTTTCGCGAATGGATAAGCATCGTATTTCAGCATGTTCGCGAAGTCGATCACCCGGTGGCCCTTTATCATGATGCCGGGCACGAAACGCTGATCGGCCGCATCCCAGGTCGAAGCGAGCATGGGGAAATACCGGTCTTTTTCCGCCGCGCCCACCGGCAGTTCCGTCAGGCTCGCCATCTCTCCCTGAAGCAGGTCCGGCGCCTGGTTTTCAAGAGAGAGGGCGTGAAAATAACGCTGGGTGCTTTCGAGCGCGTGCTCGGGCGAGAGCACATCGAGTTTTGGGTACTTTGGGCAGAACCGAAAGGCCGCCCCCCCGCCTACGACGTAGGTGCCCAACCCAAGGGCCGTCACGCAGAGACCATCGTCGGGCTTTACGTACGAGACTGGATAATAGTTGTAGGACTGGGCGACGCCCGCGGCGTTGGGGTAAAAGTAAGCCCCGTGCGGACTGCCGACCAGTTCCTGAATGACGACGGCCATCCGCTCCTCTTCGAGGTTGTAGTTCGCCGCCTCGAAGTAGGCGCGGGACTCCTTTGAGAAAAGGCTCGCGTAGATCAGCTTGATGGCGTCGCCGAGCTGCTGCAGCCGCACTTCGATGTCGGGGTGGTTGTTCGGCAGGATGTAGGTATCATAGACGCCGGAGAAAGGCACCATGAGCATGTCCTCGAAGAGGCCGCTCGAACGCACCGCAAGTGGTTTCTTGCTGACGGACAGGAATTGTCTCAGCCTCTCCAGAAGCTGGGGAGAGAGAGACTTTTGCACGAAGGCCGGCGGCACATCTTGGGCATTGTCGCCGTAGTATGCCCATGACCAGAGCCCATTCGATTCAAGGAAATGCTCGAATTCATCTATGCCGACAAAGACGGTGTTCGGCATCGAAATGCGCATCCCCTGGATATATTGAGAAAAATCGATGTTCTCCAGAAGGGAATGAATGAAGATGAGCCCTCTCCCCTTGCCGCCCACCGAACCATCGGCAATTTTGCACAGATATCGGGGATATTTGACCATTTCCGGATCGAAATATGACATCATTCCCCGCGAGCGCGTCGAACGTATCTGATCTATCATGCGGACGATGAACTGCCGCAGTTCAGCCGGGGTGCTGAAATCCGTTATTCGGTATGGCCTTAAGATCTTCGCGAGATGAATTTCGCCGCGCGCCATCAGCCATGCGGAAAAATGATTGTGCTCCGCGTGGTATAAAAGGCTTTCGATGGGAATCTTATTCAACTTTTGCACAAATTCGCCCATGTTGTGTGCGTGGTCTATCTCGTTGCCGTCGGGGGTGCGAAAGACAAAGCTGCCAAAACCAAGATTTGCCTGGAGAAAAGCGGCCAGTTCCATCTCAAGCGATTCGGAGTTCTTGTCGATAAAGGAAGCGCCTATGGCAAAGGCTTTCTCCTTGACATTCGGTTCGCTCGATTGCACAAGCATGGACAGGTCGGGCAATTCGCGCTTCGCGAACTGGAGAAAATCGTACCCGGCGTTCTCATCGCAGACCCCATTGCGGTTGAAGCGGATGTCGGTGATGACCGTCAGAAGATATGGTTTATATGTCTCAAATATTTCGTGGGCCTCTTCGTAGGTGCTCGCCAGGAGAATCTTTGGCCTGGCCCGAATGCTCATGAGTTTGTATGTCTCGGTGATGTGCTCTTCCTCGATGAGAGCCTGTGTCTGGCGAAGCACAACTTTATACAACACCGGCAGATAGCGGGAGTAATATCGCACTGAATCCTCGATGAGCAGAATGACCCGGACTTCACCGGTCCTCGTGTCGATTTCGACATTCCGCCAATCTTCGATGTATTTGATCATCCCGACGAAGAGCTTGGAATAGCCGTTCCACACAAAGACCCTGTTGAACGCCGCGAGCTCGGGCCGGCTCATGTCGAGCATCGCGAGGCTCGAATTGTTCGTCACCATCAACAGGATGGGAATATCGGGCCAGATGCGGCGCATCGAAGCCGCGAGCCTGAGCGGCATGTCGAAATCCAGGCTCGCCATGATGATGATGAGGTCGAACCTGCCTTCCCGAAACAGATCGAGCGCCGACTCTTCCGTGTACGCGCACGTGACGCGGGGGATGGTGTTCAAATTGAGTTTGAAATACTCTCCATATATCTGCTCGGTGAGGACGCCGTCGGATTCGACCACAAAGGAGTCGTAGAGGCTTCCGACGAGGAGCACTTCCCGTACGCGGTCCCGCATGAGATCGTGATAGATATTGCGCTCGCGGCGCTGGCGGTCGTATGCCGAAACGAGTTCATTGAAATACATAGTTGCATATTATTCTGTTTTGTAACAAAAATGAATATTCATGAACCTTGACCGTGTTTCTACGCATAGCTATGATTGCCAAAACCTGCACAACATTTGTTTGAAGGCGCTGTGCACCTTAAGGAGACTGCCGTGATCAAAAATATTAAACTCGCGGCGCGCACACCAGGACAAAAGACGACCATCATCGATGTGAACGGCGTAAAAGTGGGCCAGGGGCTCGTCATAATCGCGGGGCCCTGTTCCGTGGAGACAGAGAGCCAGACCATCGAAACGGCCATCGCCGTAAAAAAAGCCGGGGCACACATGTTGCGCGGCGGGGCGTTCAAGCCTCGGACTTCTCCTTATGCTTTCCAGGGGCTCGGGCTCAAGGGTTTGAAAATTCTCGACAAGGCGCGCAAGGAAACCGGTCTGCCTGTCGTCACTGAAGTCGTCGATACTCGGGATGTCTCCTGGGTCGGAGAATACGCCGATGTCCTTCAGATAGGCGCGCGCAATATGCAGAACTTTTCGCTTCTGCGCGAGGCAGGGAAGTCGGGGAAGCCGATTCTTCTCAAGCGGGGAATGTATTCGACTCTGGAAGAGTGGCTCAACTGCGCGGAGTACATTTTGGCGGAGGGAAATCCCAATGTCATTCTGTGCGAGCGCGGCATCCGCACCTTTGAAACATACACGCGGAATACGCTCGACCTTTCGATGATCCCGGCGGTGCGGCGCGAGAGTCACCTCCCGATCCTCATCGATCCTTCCCATGGAACGGGCCTTCTGCCTTTCATCGAGCCCATGAGCCTGGCGGCGGTAGCCGCCGGAACAGACGGTCTCGAGATCGAGGTACACATCGATCCCGCATCCGCGCTCAGCGATAAAGACCAGCAGCTCACCATCCCGATGTTCGAATCGCTCATGGAGAAGCTCCGAAAGCTCAAGGCCTTCTTTGAGGAATCAAAAATGTATGTGCCGGGAGAGTCCCCTGACAATAGTACACCGGAGACAAAATTCACTCTGCCGAGTGCCTTCTCCGAGGCTGTCGACTAGGAAGCTCGCCATGCAGACCACCCACAGCATCATACGTTTTGGACCGCTTTCCGAATTCCGGGAACTTTTGTCCCCGGAGAGAGTCGTCTTTATCACCAGCTCCGCTCTCCGAGAAAAAGCCTCGGAGAAACTTCCAATGGAACGCGAAAGCGGCCGATGGATCGAAGTGCCGGATGGTGAATCATGCAAGACATTTTTGGTCCTGGAATCGGTCTACCATGCCCTCCTGAACTTCGACGCGGGACCCGACACGGTGCTCGTCGCCATCGGCGGCGGTTCGGTGAGCGATCTGGCGGGGTTCGCCGCCCACACCTGGAAGCGGGGCATCGGGCTCATTCTTGTGCCAACCACGCTGCTCGCCATGATCGACGCGTCGATCGGCGGGAAAAACGCGATCGACATTGGCTACGCGAAAAACGCAGTCGGCAGCTTCCACCTGCCCACAAGCATCATCTGCGATGTGGGCTGGCTGCCGAGTCTTCCCGAAAAGGATCTGGCATCGGGCATGGCCGAGGCTATCAAGCACGCAGTGCTCGACAGCGAAGAACACGTCCAGTTCTTCGAACAACTCGCTGAAACGCGCATTCCGCTTGCAGAACTGGGCGGCAAGACCTTTGAGGATCTCATCCGGCGCTCGCAGGCAGTGAAGCTGCGCTATGTAAACGCCGACCTATACGATTCGCATGAGCGTCACGCCCTCAACTATGGCCACACTTTCGGGCATGCGATCGAGCTGCTCACGGGCCTGCCGCACGGTTTCGCGGTGGCTGCGGGCATGGGCGCGGCGAATACCCTGGCCGTGTCGCGTGGGACGCTCGACCCTGTGACGCAGGGCCGTATAGGCTCCCTGCTCCGGCATTTCGGGCTCCCTGCGGGTATTCAGGAGGCATTCGGGATGGCGGGTCGAACGATGGATCGCAGAGCGCTGCTTGAGCTCATTCGCGCGGACAAGAAACGTCGTGGAAACTATATGGACTTTGTGCTGCCGCACGGGATCGGCGATGTTCGCATCGAGGCCATTCCTGTAGACGAGCTTGCGGAAGTCCTGCAGACTTGAACTGTTGCACTGAAAAGCGAGGAAGAGAATGAATACCGGAGGCAGAATATTTCGTATCTCTCTGTACGGAGAATCTCACGGGCCGGCCGTCGGTGTCGTCATCGATGGATGCCCTGCGGGAATCCCTCTCTCGGAAGAGGACTTTGCGGTCGATCTCGCACGCCGCAAGTCGGGAGCCGAGGGAACCACTCCGCGCATAGAGTCGGACAGGCCCGCCATCTTGTCGGGAGTGTTTCGCGACCACACGAGCGGTGCGCCAATCCACATCGAATTCCGCAATGAAAACACAAAATCCGCGGACTACGCCGACTTCACCAGAATTCCCAGGCCCGGGCACGCGGATTTCAGCGCGATGACGAAATTCGCGGGCTGGCAGGACCCGCGGGGGTCGGGC
Source organism: Spirochaetaceae bacterium UBA6243 (assembly GCA_002441395.1). Classification (GTDB taxonomy): domain Bacteria; phylum Spirochaetota; class Spirochaetia; order Treponematales; family Rectinemataceae; genus Rectinema. The sequence goes on from DJVZ01000027.1 coordinate 20,790, forward strand.
CACTTTTCGGGCCGCATCACGATTGGACTGGTCGCCGCGGGGGTCGTCGCGAAGAAAATTCTCAACCATTTTGCGCCAATCGTATTCGAAACAAAGCTGCTCGAGGCGGGCGGTTCAAAAAATGTGCCCGAGGCGATACGCGCGGCAAAAAAAGCCGGAGACTCAATCGGCGCCCTCGTCGAAATACGGGTCAATGGAGTTCTCCCCGGCTGGGGTGAGCCATTCTTCGACGCGGCGGAGAGCGTGATCGGCCACTACCTCTTCGCCGTCCCCGCGGTCCGGGGCGTCGAGTTCGGCGACGGGTTTGCCGCGGCGGCGATGAGGGGCTCGGCACACAACGATCCCTTCGTCAGTCAGGACGGCAGGACCGCGCGCAACGGGGCAGGAGGCATCAACGGAGGAATCACCAACGGCAATGAAATCGTGCTCCACGTCGCCGTCAAACCGACCTCATCCATCTCGGTCGCACAGCACACGCTCGACTTCTCGCGCGACGAGATGACCGACCTCGAAATACAGGGCAGGCACGATGCCTGCATAGCTCTCCGGAGCGCGGTGGTCCTGGAAGCGGCCACAGCCTGCGCCCTTGCGGACTTAGCCTTGACCGCGCGCGCGGAGAGTCCCTGGGAATCCAATATACCGTGGAGGAAATCATGAATCTCGAGGATATACGAACCGACATCGACCGCATCGACGCAAAAATTCTCTCACTCTTGAATGAACGGATGGAAAAGGCGCTCCTCACAAGGCGCTTCAAATCAACGGCGCTCGATCCTGCACGAGAACAGGCTGTTCTCGACAAGGTCCGCCACTCGAGCCAGTGTCTGCTCGATCCGCAGTTTTCGGTCAAAATCTATGAGCAGATGATGGCGGAAAGCCGGCGCATCCAGGAAGCAAGCCCTCAAACCGTCGCATTCCAGGGCGAACACGGGGCATACTCCGAAGTCGCCCTGAGAATTCTCATTCCTCATGCGGCGACCATTCCCTGCCGCGAGTTCTCCGATGTCTTCGACGGCGTCGAGAAGGGCATTTACGACTATGGCATTGTGCCGGTAGAGAATACGCTGGGGGGCATCGTTGGGCCTGTAAACTCGATTCTCATCTATACCACCCTGAAGATAGTCGCCGCCATCGACATGCCTGTCCGTCACTGCCTTCTCACGGTTCCGGGAGCCGATCATCGCGAACTCAGGACCGCATGGTCGCACACCCAGGCCCTCGCCCAGTGCCGCAATTTTTTGCAAAGAAACCACTTGGATTCAGAACCCTACTATGATACCGCAGGAGCGGCAAAAGCTCTCTCGGAAAACCGGCCCAAGGGCATCGCCGCCGTCGCGAGCAAATTCGCCGGCGAGCTCTACGGCCTCGAGACGATCAAAGAAGACATCCAGGATTCGCCCCACAACCGCACCCGTTTCTTCCTCATTTCAGCGCGGGGAAACGGAGACGAGGGGGACAAGTGTTCGGCCGTCTTCACCGCAGGGAACAAGGCGGGCTCCCTATTCGCCGTCCTCAAGGTGTTCGCGGAGGAAAAGATCAACCTCACGCGGATCGAGTCGGTGCCGGACACTCCGGGCAAATACGCCATTTTCATCGATTTTGAGGGTGCACTCGCCTCGGACGCGGTGCAGCGCGCGGTGGGGAAAGTCTCGAAGATGGCGGAAGACTTCAAAATTCTGGGCTGCTATCGCGAAATGAGGGTAGAAGAATGAAGATTGCCATACTTGGCGCAGGGCACATGGGCGCGTGGCTTACCGAAGAGCTCTGCTGGCATCACGAAGTGATGGTACACGATAGCGATCTGCTCAAGATGAAATACTTCATCAAGGTGCACCGCGCGCTGTCCATCGATGAGTTCGCCAAATTCGAGCCTGAACTCTTTATCAACTGCGTACCGCTCGGCTACACGCTCGAGGCATTCGATGCAGTGCTTCCCCTCCTCCCCAAGACTTGTATCATCAGCGACATCGCGAGCGTAAAAACAGGCTTTAAGGAATACTATGAGCAGGCCGGACGTCCTTTTGTTTCGAGCCATCCAATGTTCGGCCCCACGCTCGCCAATATCCGGGATCTTCAAGAAGAAAGCGCGATCATCATTTCGGAATCGAACAGAGAAGGCGCGTCGTTCTTCCGGGATTTCTATTCAAGCCTGAAAATCCGCATTTTCGAGTACAGTTTTGAAGAACACGACAAGACTGTCGCGTACTCCCTCGCCACGCCCTTTGCCTCGACAATGGTCTTCGCGGCGTGCATGAAAAAACAGGACGCACCCGGCACAAACTTCAAGCGGCATCTGACTATCGCCAAAGGGCTCCTTTCCGAGGATGACCGGCTTCTCACCGAAATTATGTTCAATCCGCGCACCATTCGCCAGCTTGAACTCATCAACTCCAAGCTCACCTATCTCACGCACATTATTCGCCAGCGGGATTACGAAGAGATGAAAAAGTTTCTGGACAGCCTGAGGGCCAATATAGGAGAATGAACCCGTACATGGAATTATCTTGAGCCGCGGCTGTTATCATCATAAAAGGAGCGCACCATGAGCACAGGGAACCGTCCATCCAATCCGCCACAGCAAAGTGCCATAAAAATCGGCAAAAAGGCTTTTTTGCTCTCCGCGGGCATCATCTTATTCCTCATGCTGATATCGGGCATTCTGACAATCGTCCTGCCTCCGGGGGAATATCAGAGGATTGTTCAGGATGGCAAAACGCTTGTAGTGAATGGAACATATCACTCTGTTCCCAGGCCCGATTACCCCGCATGGCGATGGTTGACCGCTCCTATTGAGGTTCTATTTTCCCAGGACAACCTGACGCTCATTACGATTATCATTTTCATCTTCTGCGTGGGCGGCTCGATCGCCATCCTTGAGGGCGCGGGCGTCATGGAAGAACTCATCCATAAGCTTGTCCGGCGTTTTTCGAGACGCAAGTACTTCCTCATCGCACTTGTCATTCTCTTTTTTATGGCGATATCAAGCTTTATCGGCGTGTACGAAGGTATGGTGCCCATGATCATCTTCATTGTCCCCCTCGCGATATCGCTGGGCTGGGACTCGCTCACAGGCCTCGGCATGAGTCTTTTGCCCCTCGCTTTCGGGTTTGCCTCGGCGGTCACCAACCCCTTTACGATTGCGGTGGCACAGAGGATCGCCGACCTCCCGCTGTTCTCGGGCGCATGGTTCAGAATCATATTTTTCATTGTAGTGTATATAATTGTTACTATGTTCGTCATCCTTCACGCAAAAAGAGTTGAGCGGGACCCCAGCTCTTCCCCCACATTCAAGGAAGACGAGGCCATCCGCGCTTCGTTGGGCGAAAAACAGAGCGCCACGGCGCAAGCTGCTGCTGAGGGCGAAGCCGGAAGTCTGGCGAGCCCGGAGGACAGCCTATCGAAGGCCAAGACAAAGGGACTCATCTGGTTCGCCGTCTGCATCGGAATCGCGATGATCATCGTCCTCGTGACCGCGCGGATGCCAGGGCTCTCGGACCTGGCCTTCCCGATCATGGCGTTGCTGTTTCTGATTGGGGGCATTGGGGGAGGTCTTCTTGCGCAGATGAAGATGGGCAGTATAGTGAAGACCTTTCTTCAGGGTGCCGCCAACCTCGCGCCTGGAATCGTGCTCATCCTCATGGCATACAGTGTCAAGCACATCATCATCTCCGGCAAAATCATGGACACCATACTCCACGGCGCGGCGACGCTCATCGCCCAGGCACCTCCGCTCTCGGCCGCGTTCCTCGTCTATGCCACAACCCTGGTGATGAATTTCTTCATCGGATCGGCGAGCGCAAAAGCCTTCCTGATGATGCCCCTGCTCACGCCGCTTGCGGACCTGGTCGGCATTACCCGTCAGACGGCCGTGCTCGCGTTCGATTTTGGCGATGGGTTTTCCAATATGATCTTTCCGACAAACGCCTTGCTCCTGATTGCGCTGTCGTTCACGGTGGTGAGTTATCCGCAATGGATGCGCTGGACGTGGAAGCTGCAGGCGATAATGCTCCTCGTCACTTCGATCTTTCTGGGAATCGCCGTCGCGATTCACTTCGGACCGTTCTGATGGCCTAGTGTAGGAGAATCGACGCGAGGTCTTCGAAAAAGCCCGGCCAGGATTTGGACACACACTCTGTGTCCTCGATGTGAACTTCGCCCTCTGCGGCGAGGGCGGCGACCGCGGCCGCCATCGCGATGCGGTGATCTTTCCAGGAAGAGACAGTGCCTCCACGCAGGTGTCCGCCGCTCACCTGCATCTCGTCGCCTTCAATAGAGACTTCGACACCGAGAGTGCCGAATGTCGTCCGCAAAGCCGACGCCCGGTCACTTTCTTTTGAGGCGAGGCGGTGCACGCCCCTGATGCGTGATATCCCGCGGATCGCGCACGCAAGCGCCACCAGAGGCGGAAAGATGTCCGGGCAATCGGTCGCGTCGAAGCTGAAGGGAACGAGTTTCCCCGGTTTTACGATGAGGTCGGAGCCTTCAAAGCGAAGGTCAGCGCCGGCCACGGAGAGGACCTCCGCGATTGCCCTGTCTGGCTGCTTCGAACCCCAAGACAGGCCTCGTATGCGGAGTCCCTCCTCTCTGCCCGCTATTGCCGCGGCGACCGCGAGGAAGGCCCCTCCGCTCCAGTCGCCCTCGACATGAATATCGGAGGCCCTGTACGACTGCCCTCCCTTTATAAAAAAAGTGGCGCCATCTTCTTCCTTTTCGACATGAACACCAAAGTGTGCACACATTTCCAGAGTCAAATCGAGATAACCCGCGCTCACGAGGTTTTCGACCTCGATTTCGGAATCGCCGGGCAAGAGCGGCAGCGCGATGAGCAGCCCTGTTATGAGCTGGGAACTACCCTTCGCGTCAATCGTGGCCCGCTTTGAACGGAGGGGTCCCCGGATGGTCAGCGGGGGCCTGCCGCCGTTCGAAGCGCAGCGGGCGCCGAATATGTTCAGGGAGCTCTCCACCATGTGCATGGGCCGCCGCATGAGGGAACCCTCCCCCGTCAGCCGCACTTCATCCTCCAAAAGGGCGACAACCGGCGAGAACATTCTCATGCAGAGGCCCGACTCGCCGCAGGAAATCTCCAGGGGCCGCTCCGGAGACCGATGGCCTCCTCTCCCCCTAGGGGATTCCTTCTGAAAAAAGGGCGACCCGTCAATCTCTATGATGCCCCCACCCTCCCGCACCTCAGCCCCAAGCTTCTGGGCGATGCGCAGCGCCGCCCGGGAGTCGGCGCACACGGGAGCCCCTTCAATCCTGCTCGTGCCGCGCCCCAGGATCGCACATGCGATCGCGCGCTGCATGGCGCTTTTCGATGCGGGGGCGCGGATGCTGCCCCCTACCGCCGCTGGATGCATTGTTCGAGTTTCCATGCACTGTTCCTCTGTCGCTGGTTATACCATATCGGCGCCCGCCTCGTCCCCTGCGGACGCACCGACCGCAAAAAAAGCGGTCTTCCGAAGAAGGCCGCTGTATAGAGCTGGTTGCTGAAACCGGGGTTACACCAAACCCTGGGCGATCATCGCGTCCGCCACCTTCTTGAAGCCCGCGATGTTCGCGCCGACAACGTAGTTGCCCTCAAAGCCGTACTTGGCCGACGTCTCGACGCAGGCCCTGTGGATGTTGATCATGATCTCGTGCAGGCGGTGATCGACCTCCTCGGCGCTCCATGCCAGCCGCATCGAATTCTGGCTCATTTCGAGACCGCTCGTCGCGACGCCGCCCGCATTCGCCGCCTTGCCCGGCGCAAACGGTATTTTCTTTTCTATAAAGAGTTTCCACGCTTCGGGAGTGCAGCCCATATTCGAAACTTCAACGACGATCTTTACGCCATTTTCGATGAGAGCCTTCGCATCCTCGCCGTTGAGTTCGTTCTGAATGGCGCAGGGCATGGCGATGTCGACTTTCTGCTCCCAGGGCTTTTTGCCTTTGTAGAACACGGCCTTCGGGAATTTCTTGACATATGTCTCGACTTTGTTGCGGTCGATGATGAGCATCTCCTCGAGATATTCCCACTTCTCCTGCGTGCCCACACCATCAGGGTCGTAGACATAGCCGTCGGGACCGGAGATGGTGACGACCTTCGCTCCGAGCTGGCTCGCCTTGATGCAAGCACCCCATGCGACGTTTCCAAATCCAGATACCGAGACGGTCTTTCCCTTCAGCGAATCATTCTTGAGCTTGAGCATCTCCTCGGCGAAATAGACCGCGCCGAATCCCGTGGCTTCCGGTCTGATCAAAGAGCCCCCAAAGGACAAGCCCTTGCCGGTAAAGACGCCCGTAAATTCATTGGCCAACCGCTTGTACTGGCCGAACATGTAGCCGACTTCGCGCCCGCCGACACCGATATCGCCTGCCGGGACATCCGTGTCGGGGCCGATGTGGCGATAGAGTTCAGTCACAAAACTTTGGCAGAAACGCATAATCTCATTGTCGCTCTTGCCGTTCGGATCGAAGTCCGAACCGCCCTTACCGCCGCCCATCGGGAGGCCTGTAAGGGAATTCTTGAATATTTGCTCGAATGCGAGGAACTTGAGCGTGGAGAGGGTGACTTTGGGGTGGAACCGGATACCGCCTTTGTACGGCCCTATGGCTGAATTGAACTGTACGCGGTAGCCGCGGTTGATATGATATTCGCCCTTGTCATCGACCCAGGGCACGCGGAACATCACGACGCGCTCGGGCTCGATAATGCGCTCGAGGATCTTTTGCTGACGATATTTCGGCTCCGCCTCGATAAGTGGCGTAATGGATTCCAGGACTTCCTCAGAGGCTTGAAGGAATTCGCTTTCCCACGGATAACGAGCGCGGAGTCCATCCAGCACCTCTTTTATGTAGGAATTCATGTCTCCCTCCTTTCAGGGGTTGTTCATATTCATTCTGCTGACAGGATGCCAACTCGATTAATTCTATACCTACTTATCGAATCGTGCAAGCAAAATTGATATTTGAAACGTCGTTTTGATTTATGAAATTGACACGTGCTCTCCATGCTCATCATTTTCTGAGATATCGATGCGGTCAATGCGAATTGTAATGAGCCGGTGGCCTTCCATCGCTTCGACACTGAATTGCAGGTCTCCTGCCGTAACTTGCTCTCCCGCTGAAGGAATGCGCTCAAAAAGATCGAAGACATATCCCGCAAGGCTATCATATTCACCCGAAGGCAGCTGTGATCCGATCGTTTCGTTGATGTCTTCAAGGCGAATGCGCGCATCGCAGCGCCAGGCATTTTCGCCAATTTTTACGATCTGTTCGGCTTCTTCATCGAATTCATCCTGGATTTCACCTACAATTTCTTCAATTATGTCTTCAAGGCTTATGATGCCCGCAGTGCCGCCATACTCATCCACGGCAATAGCTATGTGCACGTGACGGCGCCTGAATTCCTTCAGAAGGGTATCAATCCGCTTTGTTTCAGGCACAAAATACGGCGGGCGCATGAGACTCTTCAGCTCGAGCGGCTCTTTCTTCACGAGCGCGGCGAGGACATCCTTCGCATAGAGTATTCCGACTATGTTATCGATGGTGCCCGAGTATACGGGAATGCGCGAATGCCCCGATTCCACCAGTGTTGCAAGAATCTCATCGATTGTTGTTGTATCCTCGACACATACCGTATCGGTGCGAGGCACCATCACATCCCGGACTATTTTTTCTGGAAGATGCTCTACTCCTTCAATCATCTCACGCTGTTCTTCAACAGATTCGTCCTGCGGCAGATCTGTCTTCGTGCGAGCGCCGAAAAACTGAGTAAAAAGGCTCATAGAATGGCATTCCCTCCCAATTGGCACAGAAGTCTTTCCTGCAGTTCCAGCATGGACTGATCGGCCGAACTATCTTCATGGTCCATGCCGGACAAGTGCAGAATGCCATGAATGATGAGGCGGCGCAATTCTTCATCTTCCGTGACTTCGAACTCGGCGGCGTTGCGCCGAAGTGCTGGAATACTTATGACGACATCCCCGGCAATATAGATATTTTCACCCTGTTCTACCGGCTCAAATTCTCCAAGCGAAAATGAAAGTACGTCTGTGGGCGAATCAATGTGCCTGTAGTCCCGATTGAGTGCCTGTATGGTAGCGTCGTCGCACAAGGTCAGTGAAACCTGCCAATCGCGCTTTTCGAGGAGATCGAGCACGGAAAGCGCAAAATCAGCGGCCCTCTGAGCCCAAATCGGCTCTTCTATACCGATGATTGAATAGAACACCTCGTTTCCATTCATTGCTTTTCCTGCTCCGGATACTCGATACGAGTGTGCATCTGCGACTGCAAAATCCGTAAAAATGCTTTTTCTGCAACATCTATATCGTGCAATGTGAGCTCGCTTTCCTCAAGCTGTCCATTCGTGATCTTGTGCAAAACAAGCTGGTGCACAAGCTGCTCCAGCTTCGCGGCATTCGGATTTTTAAGAGAGCGCGAAGCAGCTTCTACTGTATCGGCGAGCATGACAACTGCCGCTTCTTTGCTCCTCGGCCGCTCGCCCTGATAGCTGTACGATTGCACATCGGCCTCGTTCGGCGAGTCCTTCGCCTTGTTGATGATGGCCTCCATCACGGAGTTACCATGATGCTGGCCAATGATGTCGATGACCTCTTTGGGAAGCCCAATCTCCCGTGCCCGTTCAACGCCGTCCTTTACGTGGCGGCGGATGATGCTCGCGGAGAGCGTCGGGTTGATTTCATCGTGTCTGTTGATGCCCTTCTGGTTTTCGGTAAAGTATTCAGGATGATCGATTTTGCCAATGTCATGATAATAAGCCCCGATACGTGCCAGAAGAGGATTTGCACCGACGTCCTTCGCCGCCGTCTCTGCAAGATGGGCGACATTCATCGAGTGCGCATAGGTGCCGGGCGCGTTGGACAGCATCTCCTTCAGGACAGGGGCGTTGATGTCCGCCAGCTCCATGAGCCTGAACTGTGTCGCCTTGTCGAGAATGCGCTCAAAAAGCGGCAACAGAAGCAGAATAAAGGAACCGCCCGCAAAACCATTCAGCGCTCCCAGGCCCATGGCCTGAAAGACCTCGGCCGCAGTGGGCTTCTGATTGAACAGCAGTACAACTGCCAAGAGCGCCTGTACGAGCGCTTGCAGCACCGCCGCCCGGGCCAGCATGATCCTTGTGCGCGCCGTGCGCATCGTGAGCGTTGCAGATACTCCCGCCAACAGAATGCCAATCATGAATTGCGCATTGAGGTTGGTCGCGGCACCTGTCAGGAAAAACGAGATCAAACTGAAGAAAATGCCTGTCCGCGGCCCGTAAAGCAGGGAAACAAGGCCCGCGAACAGCGATGCAGGGACGAAAAGAGCGCCGCGCGAGAGATCCTTTGTATCGAGCACATTCTGAACTGCCAAAATCCAGTAGAACAGTATGAGCAGCGAAAGAAGCAAGAATATGAGTGAAGGACGATCATTTGGAAAATCGGACAAATCCTTTATGCGCGCCAGGAGAAAACCCAAAAGCGACGCAATGAGGAGCAGGCCGAGGTCTGTAAGGAGAACTCCCACGTCGGAAACAAGGATTGCGGACCGGATCGTCTTTATTTGCTGATACACCTCAGGCGTGATAAGTTCGCCCTTTCGTACAAGAATTTCATTGCGGCTTACGAAGCGGGTCACGGGTTCTACATTCGCGCGCGCCGAGGCGATGCGCTTTTCTGAAAGGCTCTGATCAAAAAAAGTGTTCTCTTTCAGCAGGGCCTTCGCAAGGAGACGGACATATTGTTTCAGGGATTCGGGGATGCGCCGTGCATCCATTTCATCTTCAAGGCGATTGCCGAGATTTGCAAGCGTGACCATGCCGTTCACCGCCAGCTGTTCACTCTCTTCTCTGCCGTTCAGCGTTCTGACAAGCTCATAATAATTTGGATTGAAGCGGTCGAACACGCCGTCCGGCACTGAAACGATTCCCTTGTCCAAGAGGCTTTCGACGATATCGCTCACATAGACAAATGTCTGCGAATTCAGCTTCGCGCGAACAATGGTGGCATACTGTTCAGGCTGCAAAAAATCCGGAAACCGGCTGCTCAATAGAAGTCCAAGCGCATCTGCACCTCCGGATTCTCCATTGACAAGCTGCAAATAATACGAAGTAAAGGCTTCCGTCTTTTCCCGGATGGACGAAGTAATTTTGTCATCCAGCACAAAGACTGCAAGTACAAGCCGCTCCTCTGCGAGGATCTTGCGCTGAGTGGCTTCCTTGTCGGTATATACGGTGTCTTTGCCCGCGTATATGTCTGTCTCTGCAATTTTGCCGGCCTCAACAGACTTGAGAGAGTTGCTCCTTCCTATTGAGGACGGACCCAACAAAAAAAGGCCAACCGCAGCTATTACTATTGTGCCCACAAAAAACCACATCGACGGCTTTATTGAACCAAGCCATCTGATCACCTTGCGAAGAAACGTTTCTTCACTATTCTTTTTCATACGCTTCTATTATCTTCCGCACCAAAGGGCTGCGAACTACGTCGCGGGCGTCGAGCCTCGAGACAAAGACCTCATCGATATGCTCAAGAAGGGCGGCTGCGTGGACAAGGCCCGATTCAGTCTTCTTGGGGAGATCTATCTGGGTGATATCTCCTGTAACGATCGCTTTCGTCCGTTCGCCAAGGCGTGTGAGGAACATCTTCATCTGCTCTTTCGTCGTATTCTGACCTTCATCCAGAATGACGATGCAGTTTGTGAGGCTCCGGCCCCGCATATAGGCGAGCGGTGCAACTTCGATGGCCCTGCTCTCTTCCAGGCGATGAATGGTCTCATAAGGAACCAGGGCTTCCATCGCATCATAGAGAGGCCGAAGATATGGATTTATTTTTTGTTCCAAATCCCCCGGCAGATAACCAAGACTCTCGCCAGCCTCTACGACAGGACGCGTTAAAACCAGCTTCCGCCTCGATCGTGTCATAAGCTCGCGCAGCGCATATGCCATTGCGAGATATGTCTTTCCCGTTCCTGCCGGACCAATCGCAAAAACGAGATCATGGCTTGCGATGCCTTGGAGATAGAGGCTCTGTCCGCCCGAGCGCGGGAATACTTTGCCAAAGCCATTTGGAATTTGAATGCAGGTATCGAGAAACTTGGAGACTTCGCTTTGGCCTTCTTCTGGGGCATTATCCGGACCCCTGGAATGATTTTGGCCACCCTCGGGGGTAAGCTCCGCATGCAGTGCAATGATAAGCTCTGGGGTTGCCGGTACACCCTCTTCTATCGATGTCCCGATTGCACTGACAAGGCGGGGAAAAAGATCGAGGGCCTTTTTGTCCTCGCTCTCGATGAACAGTTCGTTTCCTCTTGTGAGGACGCGGGCACCTAAAAGACTGCTGATCACAGAAAGATTATAATCATTCGCCCCGCAAAGTTCAGCGAGTAATTGTGTGTCTTCAAGAACAATATGTGAAGGACTCAATCGCACTCCCGATTTATGAAAAACTACTCTACATGTTAATATACTATGATATACGACGTCTTTCCAGCCTTTTCGTATCTACCCGGAACAGCGCTCATGCTGAGTGGGGTTCATCGGCTTTTGGCCTATTGACTGAAAGTCCCGTCCGAGTATGAAACAGTGCTCTTTATTGCGGATATATCCTTCCAGGTCACTGCAAGACTGAACGATACATCCATTTGATAATATGGCCGCCCCGAAGCAGGCGTAACAAGGGTCGGCCCCGCGTCCACGCTTGCCGAGAGCAGCCAGTCGTGGGCATCGACAGACAATTCCAGCGAAAGCTTTTGCAGCTTGAACAAAGTGCTCTGGAGTCGGCTTGTGTCCCAAATCGACAATGAATCCAAGAGATCCGCAAAAAAACCCCGCGCATAGACTTGAGGATCGAGATCGCCGGATGTGGGAAGCAGGGAAGTATAATATCTCCAGAAAGATGTATTGATTGAGGATAGCGTAAAACTAAGCGAAAGCCCCGCAGAATTCTTGACAATAAAACTAAAATCCGCGCCAAACGTTGAATTTGTATATTGAATAAGATTTTGTGTCAGAGAAAATGCTTCATCGGTCTCAAAGTACCATAGGACTTTATCCGAAGAAGACCTGGGGCTGGAACGGAGCACAGGTTTCCAGCTCAGGGATACGCTGGAAGGCCTGAAATATTGGGTCCCGTCCTGCACCCAGGAGCCACTCTGAAAAACATACCCGTCTGTCTCTTGGGCAAGGAAACGCGCGTAGAAGGACCAGGCTGTTACATCCGTGCTGAGGCTTAAGGGGGTCTGTGTGTCAAAATCCCATGACGCACTTGTGGAAAAGCGGAGGTTCTTCAGCGGCTTCAGCGCCACATTGCCTGTCAATGATGTCGATTTCAGATCTGCCGTTGTACTGGTGCGGGAAATGACATATGCCGCACCTAGGCTCACTATGCTCGCGGATGTCGAGGCCTGCAGCGTATAGCTCTCAAGAAGTGGCGGCAAGGCAATCTTAAAACTCAGATGGTCGGAACTCGAGCCGAGTTTTGCGGCGAGGTCCGCAATCACGGAATGATCCGTGATCATGTCAGTATCCCATGACAGCCAGTACAAGTCGTAGACAGGATTTGCGTCGGTGCCGCTCCCGTCGAGCCCCGTATAATCGATTCTGGCGATTTTCCCCGAGAGCGAATACTGCACGCGCGAAGCAGAAAAAACGTCCGAGTTTTTGAGCGGCGACCAACTGATGTTCGTCCCCGCGTTCCAGTTGGCGGTGTTATATCCATAATCGGCAATTCTAAAAGGATGCACTGTCGTTGGAGAGGTCCGTTCATCATAGAGGTATGGCCGATATTGCCCCTGACCTCGCACTCCTGTCGACACTTGGAAAGTCAAGCCGGCGCTGTCGACGGAGAATGAGGAGTTCAGGTTCGCATCACTGCGCGCACCGAGCAGCCAGTACCAGCTCTGAAAATCGATATCCTGGGGATTTTCCCAGGCGGCGTTGTAGAATCGATCTTCGACGTAGGCGGCATTCGTGTTTTTCCAGACAAGCGAGGCATTCTTGCTCTGAAAAATCGTGCCCGAAAGGGAAAAGTTCGAGTCGAGGAGGCGCGCATTATAGGGGTAGAAAAAATACCTCTGGGGATTGACTGCATAAAGTCTCAACTGAGTGCTGTTCATGCCACTCTTCGAGGCGTATTTGCTTTTCCAGCCCAAGGTTGAAGAGAGATTGCTGAGAGAGAAAGAGAAACCATTCCCTGAAGCACTGGGGCGCCATGACCATGAAAGGCTGGCTTTCTGCGAAAAAGAGGTGCGCTCACCTATGCTCGATGTCGATGTACCTCCGATAATCGAAAAAAAATCGTACGATTCGCTGCGATCCAGAAAATCCTGCTCGACGTAGGGATCAGAGTAGAAAGGAAGGCTCACCTGCCACTTGAGCCCTGAAACATTCTGCTTTGACGATGCCTCGAAATTCGCCACGATTCTTGTCGGCAGATCGATGGACCCTAGATACCAGCGATTCCACACTGAGGCATAGTCTCCGGCAGCGTCGAAGGGTGAATAATAGCCCGTCGATTCATAAAAAATCGAGCGCGACACGCCGGCGCCGATGAGCCACGAGAGGTTGATGGGGGAGCTGTCGGCCGTTTTTCCCCTGATCCCCGCGAACACACCCAACGATGAATAGGCATCGGCCAAAACCGCAATGGATGGCTGATCGGTGTTTTCCTGTGAAGGTTCTGTCTTCGAAATATACGTGCCAAAAGATCCAAGCGCTCCCTGCGTTATCGACAGCGCGGAAGACTTCTGCGCCTCCGTGCCCTGTTTTCCCGAAAGGTAGGTTGTCGTTTGAACGAAGCCTCCAGGACGCGATCGGAAACCGACAACGGGATGAAATGCCGAGGCCTTTGACGGGTAATAGAAGAAAGGCAGCCACAGCACAGGGATTTTGCCAACATACAGTGTCGCATTGACAACGGCCCAATCGCCCGAACCGAAGAGCCATACTTTTTTTGCCCGCAAAATATAGTGGGGATCGATCGCATCACAAGCCGTCAGAGAGCCATCGGCCAATGCAAGTATATCTTCAGACCGCGAAATCAAGGACCCGAAGTGAACGATCAAGGTGCGACTCTCCGTGGTTGTCGGCTCCATATTGAATGAACCGTCGACAAAAACGCCTGAATAATCGTCGAGGTTGACGGCGATGGATTGACCTTTATAGGTGTCGGTCCTCGTCTTGGATTCCCGGGTATATTCTACATCCCCCGTCGCCTGGACTTCCCTTGTGTCCCGATTATAGACAACATATTGAGCCTTGATTCTGTGCACGGTGCCCTGGGAGTCGACAAAACGGATCTCAAGGGGACCTTGCAGGCGAATCTCTTTTGTTCCATTTTCGAGCGTGAAATACTCCGCATTGGCTGCTTGCTCTATGCTCATGGACACATCGCCTTTGGTCTTAGGAACAGGGTCAAAACCAAAATGCCCATAAAGGCGGGTTCTCAGTTCGTCGGCGCTTCCTTCAGCCGATAGCCCATACTCCACGGCCATATCGCGCAGTTCATAGAAGGTGGCGGACGCGATCCGGAAGCGAAGCGTTTTGCTCGCCAGCTCCTCGGCCGACACGCTCGCCGGACCAACTGCACTCTCTTGCGCTGACATGGGCACAAGAAGCACATGGAGCAAAATCAGAATGCCGAGTATGCGCCTCATCGTCTAGTATCGTATATGGAAGAGCAAAGAATTGGCAAGAATCCCCTCAGAAGAAACTTCAGGCGCGAAGCATGGGGCGCAGATATTGGCCAGTGTAGGAAGCCGTGCAGGCGGCAATCTCCTCCGGAGTGCCCTCTGCCACAATCGTGCCTCCCCGATCCCCTCCTTCAGGTCCCAGGTCGATAACCCAATCGGCCTGCTTGATGATATCGAGATTGTGCTCGATCATCACCACGGTGTTGCCGCTGTCGACCAGACGATGGATGACCTCGAGCAACTGACGCACATCGGCAAAATGCAGTCCCGTCGTCGGCTCGTCCAGGAAATAGAGCGTGCGGCCCGTAGCGCGCCGGGCAAGCTCAAGCGACAGCTTTACTCGCTGTGCTTCGCCGCCGGAGAGCGTCAGCGCGGACTGCCCGAGGCGGATGTAGCCAAGCCCCACATCGAGCATGGTCCGAAGCTTGTGCGCGATGGAAGGAATGTGGGCAAAGAATTCGCTCCCTTCCTCGACGGTCATGTTGAGCACATCGGCGATATTCTTGCCTTTAAAGCGCACATCGAGGGTATCGGCATTGAAGCGCTTGCCGTGGCAGACCTCGCAGGTTATGTAGACATCCGGAAGGAAATTCATCTCGATCTTGATCGTGCCGTCGCCNNCCTTGACATTGAAGCTGAAACGCCCAGGCTTCCAGCCCCGGGCGCGCGATTCGGGGAGGCTGGCAAAAAGCTCTCGGATAGGCGTAAAGACGCCCACGTAGGTCGCGGGATTCGATCGCGGCGTTCTTCCGATGGGGCTCTGGTCGATGTTGATGA
>DJVZ01000027.1:36262-87294 GCA_002441395.1 Spirochaetaceae bacterium UBA6243
CAGCGTGCTCTTGCCGGAACCCGACACTCCCGTGATGCATACGAATTTGCCAAGAGGAATTTTGACATCGATATTCTTGAGGTTGTGTTGACGCGCACCTTTCAGCGCAACAAAGGCCCCGTTCCCCTTGCGCCGGACTTTGGGCACTTCAATTTTGAGCGTTCCGGCAAGGTATTGCCCGGTGAGGCTTTCAGAGTTCGCGGTCACTTCCGGCACGGTGCCGTGGGCTACCACATAGCCCCCATGCTCTCCCGCGCCCGGTCCAAGGTCGACAAGGTAATCCGCGGTGCGCAGCGTCTGCTCGTCGTGTTCGACAACGATCAGCGTGTTCCCCAGATCGCGAAGATAGGTGAGCGTATCGATAAGCCGCTGATTGTCGCGCTGGTGCAGGCCGATCNNAGCGTCAGATAGTCGAGGCCGACATTGCGCAAAAATCCCAGGCGGGCGATGATTTCCTTCAGAATCAGCTTTGATATCTGGGCTTCGGTTTCGGAGAGTCTGAGCGATTCGAAAAACTTTACCGACTCGCCGACCGGCATGCAGGTGAGTTCGTATATGTTCCTCGCGCCCACGGTGACGGCGAGAGCCTCCGGCCTGAGCCGCTTGCCGTGGCAGACTTCACACTCTTTTTCGACCATGAAGGATTCGAGCCAGTCCTTGATCTCATCGCTTGACGATTCCATATAGCGGCGGCGCAAATCCGCCAGAATTCCGGGGAATTTTGACTGATACTCGAAATGGCCCGTTTTGTCCCTGTTGTCGTAGCGGACGTGAATGTCGTCGTCACTGCCGTAGAGTATGGCCTGCATCACCTTCTCGGGGAGCTCTTCGAACGGAGTGTCCAGACTGAAGTGAAAGTGGTGCGCNNATGATGAGGTCCGGGTCGAACTCCATGTTCATCCCCAGCCCGCCGCACGCAGGGCAGGCACCCTGCGGCGCATTGAACGAAAAAAGCCGCGGCTCCATCTCCGGCAGAGAAATGCCGCACACCGGGCAGGCGCCTTTCTGGCTGAAGAATTCCTCTTTCTGCTGATCATCGGTCTCCCGAATGACCGTCACAATGCCGTCGGCGATGCCGAGAGCAGCCTCAACAGCCTCCGCAACGCGGCGCCTGCTCTCCTCCGAGAGCCGGATGCGGTCGATGACGAGCTCGATGGTATGCTTCTTCTGTTTCTCGAGGGTGGGAGGCGTCTCAAGCTCGATGAACTGTCCATCGACCCGCGCGCGCAAAAAGCCCTGTTTCAGGGCATCCTCAAGCACTTTTCGGTGTTCGCCCTTCTGGGCCCTTATCACGGGCGCGAGCACTTGCAATTTAGTACCGCTTGGCCAGGACAGGACGACATCAAGAATCTGATCGACGCTCTGTTCGCGTATCTCGCGCCCGCAGGACGGACAGTGCGGTACTCCGATGCGCGCAAACAACAGACGCAAATAATCGTATATCTCTGTGACGGTTCCTACGGTCGATCGGGGATTGCGCGTCGTGGTCTTCTGTTCGATGGAAATCGCGGGCGANNGACTCGACGTAGCGGCGCTGGCCCTCTGCAAAAATCGTGTCGAACGCGAGAGAGCTCTTTCCTGAGCCCGAAAGCCCCGAGATGACGATGAGCTTGTTCCTGGGCAATTCAAGATCGATATTCTTCAGATTATGTTCTCGTGCACCTTTGATGATGAGCTTATCCATTGCGCTGGAATCATACTGCAAGCATGGTAATAAGGGCAAGTATGCTTGACAGATGTGTAGCAATTTTTATAGAGAAATGCCGGCACTAATAGAAAAATCTTTGCCAAAGAGCCCACTTGTCTTCGATGGTCCTGTATTGGGGGGTAGGCACCGGACTCGTTGAGGGCAGTCGGTAAATCGCGCGCGTTTTACCCGCGATTGCGAGCACGACGCGGCCGCCCACGCCCGAGAGTGCCTCTCTTGCCTGGCGAAAATCGCAGCCATATACGACATTCTTGAGAAAAAGCGTTGACGCCCGCGTTCCATTGAGTCCGATTCGCTCAATCTCCGGATGAGCCTGGAGCAAAGCAGCGATGTCGTTGAGCGCGACAATCTCCAGGGCATCATCTGCGCTCGTCGTCCGGCGACAGGACTTCACCATGTCCCAGAGTATCACCTGAAGACGCGCCGCGAGGCCGATTTTTGCTTCGTAGGCGCTCACGGCCGCGAGGGAAGCCCCCGCGTGCCACATCGATTGGCCGGGTTCCGCCGGAAGTGGCAGAAGTCCGCTCTCCGCTGCAAACGAAAAGAGAAGCGGCCAGAAGTGATTGCGCTCGTGACCATAGTATTCTTGTCTACTCTGCGAACGTATCGAGGGGAAAGTCCCGAGCACGAGGAAGCGTGCCGGCCCGCCCACCACCGCGCCTGCAGGAGGAAATCCTTCCTCAGCGGCGGCTGGCCAGGGCCCATAAACTTCTGCGGATTTACCCGCATGAGGAACGCACCTAGACATTGAACTTGAAGAACATGATATCGCCTTCCTGGACCACATATTCGCGTCCTTCCTGGCGCATTTTGCCGGCCGCGCGGACAGCGGCCTCCGAGCCATACTGGATGAGGTCGTCATAGTGATATACTTCGGCTTTGATAAATCCCTTTTCAAAATCGGTGTGGATGACACCGGCGGCCGTCGGCGCCTTATCGCCTGCACGAATTGTCCACGCGCGGCACTCATCCTCGCCTCCGGTAAAAAAAGTGCGAAGCCCCAAAAGCCTGTAGGCCGCATGCGCAAGCAAGGCAAGTCCCGGTTCATCAAGCCCTATGCCCTGCAAAAATTCCGCCCGTTCACCTGCATCTTCGATATCGGCGAGCTCTGCCTCGAACTTGCCGCAGATGACCACGGCCTCCGAGCCCTGCTTTTCAGCAATTGATTTTACTATATCGACATATCTGTTGCCATGAGCTCCCGACTCATCGACATTGCAGACAAAAAGCTCTCTTTTGAGCGTGATAAGAAAACTGCGCCGCGCTAATTCACTTTCTTCAGGCTCGAGGCCCACCGTAAATGCAGGTTTTCCTTCCTCGAGCGCGGGCCGAATCTTCTGCAGCACCGCCATTTCCTTTTCGCTGTCTTTTTTGAGATTCGGGTCCTGCACTTTGAGCTGGCGACTGAGCTTGTCGAGCCTTTTGTCGACACTGTCCAAATCGGCGAGGGCGAGCTCAGTGTGAATCACTTCGATATCGTCAGCAGGGTCCACCCTCCCCGCGACGTGGATGACATCGGGATCGTCGAAGCAGCGCACGACGTGCGCGATCATCCCTACTTCGCGGATGTGTGAAAGAAATTGATTGCCAAGACCTTCTCCCTTCGACGCCCCCCGCACAAGCCCCGCGATATCCACGAATTCGACGACAGCCGGCACTCTCCTCTTTGGCTTGAAAATCTCGCAGAGGCGGTCAAGGCGCTTGTCCGGAAGCGGTACGATGCCGACATTCGGATCGATCGTGCAAAACGGGTAATTCGCCGCTTCGGCTTTTGCCGCCGTGAGGGCCGAAAAAATGGTAGACTTACCTACATTAGGCAGTCCCACTATTCCGCAGTTCAATGGCATATGGACAACCCTTATATATATTTGTTATTTTAAATCGCCTTACACAGTATACTACTCGCTGGAATGAGGCAAGGGCGACGCAGATTATTTCATATATTGAAATAGTATTACCTAACTTTGAAATCGCATATTTACGAATTGTAGAAATTGAAGTACGATAGGGCCGTAGGACCAGCCCAATAAGGAGGATCGATCGATGCAGGACCTCTCTGCGTATCTATCAGCCAATGCACACAACATGAAAAAATCTGTCATTCGTGAGTTGCTCAAGCTCACGAACCAGCCTGATATAATTTCCTTTGCCGGCGGACTCCCGGCACCTGAGGCTTTCCCGGTTGAAGAACTTCGGGAAGCGTGCGACCGCGTCTTCAAAAAGTATGGCGACAAAATCCTCCAATATGGCACTACCGAAGGCGACAACGACCTCAAGGCGCAGCTTGTCGCGTACGAATCGGCGCAGGGACTCACCCTCGGCATGCAGAATCTTCTCATAACGTCGGCAAGCCAGCAGGCACTCGATATGTTGCCGAAGATCTTTCTCGATCCCGGTGACTATGTAATCGCCGGACGTCCCACCTATGTCGGTGCAATTCAAGCCATTCAGTCATATCAAGGCAAAGTGCTCGGCATCCCCTTCAGCACGGCCAACGATGGATTCGATATGGTCGAACTCGAAAGACGCTATTCGCGCGCACTAAGCCAAAAAAAACGCATAAAATACATCTATGTCATCCCAGATTTCCAAAATCCCTCGGGCATCTGCTGGAGTCTGGAAAAGCGAAGAGCCCTTATTGAGTTTGCGTATCAGGAAAACCTCTTCATCGTAGAGGACGCGCCTTATCGCGAAATTCGATTCCTGGGAGAACCTATATCTTCTATTTATAAACTGGAACAGCAGATGCAAAACCGCGGCATTGTCATCAATCTCAAGACATTTTCCAAGATTCTTGCACCGGGGGTCCGTATCGGATGGGTTATCGCACGCGAAGATGTTATCCAGAAGATGGTGGTCGCCAAACAGGCAATGGATCTGTGCACGAGCGTACTCACCCAAAAAATGATCGCCGAATTTATGGCCACCGGAAAACTTAAAAACATCGTCGCGCGCACATGCGGCATCTATCGCGACAAGCGCAACTTCATGCTGGAGAAGTTTGACGCCTATATGCCGAAGCGCTTCGATCTTACATGGACAAAACCCGAAGGTGGGCTTTTCCTGTGGCTCTCTCTGCCGCACTACATCGATACAGACAAAATGTTCTACAAGGCCATCGAAAGGAAAGTCGCCTATGTGGTAGGCAGCGCCTTTTACTTCGATGAGGCCGAAACAAATTCAATGCGCATCAATTTCTCTTATTCGACCTTCGAACAAATCGAAGAGGGAGTAAAGCGGCTTGCAGTGACGATACAAGAAGAAATTGAAGCGCATGAAGCGGGGCCGCGCGGCCAGACGGTTCCCGAAGACATGTGAAACCGGTAGGCGCAGCGCC
This sequence comes from Spirochaetaceae bacterium UBA6243, assembly GCA_002441395.1. Taxonomy (GTDB): domain Bacteria; phylum Spirochaetota; class Spirochaetia; order Treponematales; family Rectinemataceae; genus Rectinema. Next base: position 41,308 of record DJVZ01000027.1, read on the forward strand.
CTCATCTTCGAGCTCTTTTCCGACTTCCAGATGGGCGACTCGGTGTACTTCCGGTTCGGCTATGAACATCTCCGACCTCTCGGGGCTCGTACAGCCTGTGGCGGGAAAGGTGCTGACTTGGTATAATATGTACGATTCATGGTGAAAAAGCTGCGTGCCCCAAGGGAAAGCGGCTTGATTTTGTTTTGAAGGAAGTTGCTAAAAGAAAGGACCCACTATGAAAGTACATCCGGTTACCGATCGCATTTATGCGCTTCACGCCGATATACGGAGCGATGACCTTTTCGAGGGTATCTGGCCCATTCCCTATGGTGTTTCACTCAATTCATACCTCATCAAAGGTGAAAAAACAGCCCTCATCGACTTGGTGAGGGACTGGGTGGGAGCACCGATCGAGATCAAAAACCAGCTCGCCTCTATCGGCGTCAACCTTGAGGATATCGATTACCTCATCCTCAATCACCTTGAGCCGGATCATACCGGCTGGCTCGCTGAATTCCTGGAAATCAACAAAAAAGTTCAGGTACTTGCCACGGCAAAAGGGATCGATCTCGTAAAGAGTTTTTACTTCGAGCACGAGCGCGTGCATGCGGTCAAAAATGGCGAGACTTTGGACCTCGGCGCAGGACAAGTGCTGCAGTTTTTCGAAACGCCGAACGTGCATTGGCCTGAGACTATGATGACTTGGGCCGCTGAAGGTGGTGTGCTATTCTCTTGCGACGGATTCGGGGCTTTTGGAGCATTGGGCGATCGTGTTTTCGATGACGAGATCAGTCCCGACGAGCATGAATTTTTCGAGGCCGAATCTCTGCGATACTATGCGAACATTGTGGCGAGCTTCGGCATTTTCGTCAAACGTGCCATTGAGAAGGTCTCGGGATTGTCCATTAAAGTTGTGGCTCCCAGCCACGGCATTATCTGGAGGGCCCATCCCGAAACCATCATCGAGCGCTACCTCCACTATGCCAATTATCTGGAAGGCCCCCGCGAAAAAGAGATTACCATCGTATGGGGTTCTATGTACGGCAATACCGAACGGGGTCTAAAATATGTCATTGAGGGTATTGAAGAAGAAAAGGTCCCCTATACTATCCATCGCGTGCCGAACGAAAATGTCTCCTTCGTGCTCGCCGATGCCTACAAAAGCGAGGGCGTTGTCATCGCCATGCCCACTTACGAATACAGGATGTTCCCTCCCATGGCATATGTGCTCGACATTTTTGAACGCAAGCACATATATCAGCGAAAGGCGCTTCGCATCGGCAGTTATGGCTGGGTCGGAGGCGCAAAAAAAGAATATGAATCGAAAATCGCAGTCCTCAAGTGGGATTCGATCGATTCAGCTGAATGGGCAGGAGCGCCAAGCGGGGACATGGCACAACTTCTTCGCGAGCGAGGCAGGGAACTCGCCCGCCGTGTAAAAGGAGCGCAGTGAGCACCACAGAGCGCTAACGCTTGCCGAAGCGGTCGGCGACCACAATCATCATAAAAAAGAAGGCCAGCGTTGCAAAAACGCCAATAAGACCGCCGACCGACACTGCAATTGCCTGCACGGTAGCACTCGCGCTTCGAAGGGTCTCAATAAATTCCGTCATGTATTGTCTCCTACTTCACCAGCAGTGGCACAAGGGCGAGCACCAGTCCGCCCGCGAGAATCGAACCGAGCTGCCCTGATACATTCGCGCCTATCGCCTGCATCAGAATGATGTTGCCGCGCTCTTCTTCGCTGGCCATTTTTTGAACGACACGTGCCGACATCGGAAAAGCCGAAATTCCGCACGCTCCGATCATCGGATTGATCTTTCGCTCACGAGGCAAGAATAAATTTACCATCTTTGCAAACAATACGCCGCCTGCCGTGTCAAAGATAAAAGCGACGAGCCCCATCGCCATAATGAGCATTGTATTCCAATTCAGGAATTTTTCCGCCGACATAGATCCACCGATTGTAATCCCCAGGAGTAAGGTCACAAGGTATGCGAGTTCGTTCTGGGCGATTTGGGAGAGACGTTCCACCACCCCCGATTCCCGAATCAGATTTCCGAACATCAGAGATCCCACAAGCGGTACGGAGATCGGCGCGACAATGCCTGCGGTCATTGTGACCAGAATCGGGAAAAGGATCCTGAGCCACTGTGGCGATTGTTTTTCGTGCAATGGCATGTGGATGCGCCGTTCTTCCTTGGTTGTCAAAAGCCGTATCACGGGTGGCTGAATGATGGGGACCAGGGACATGTACGAATATGCGGCCACCGATATCGGAGCCAGATAATCCCGCGCAAACTTGTTGGCAACATAGATTGCGGTGGGGCCGTCCGCAGCGCCGATAATGCCGATTGAAGCAGCGGTCTTAAGATCGAATCCCAGAAGCGTCGCCATAATCATTGTCGCAAAAATGCCGAACTGGGCAGCGGCTCCGAAAAAAATCATGAGCGGATTGCGAAACAGGGGGCCAAAATCGATCATTGCCCCCACCGCGATGAAGATGAGCAGCGGGAAGAGCTCATTCGCGATGCCCGCATCGTATAAAATGCGCAGGAAACCGGGCACGCCCTCATGTTCCCATGCGATCGAAAGCGGCAGATTGACCAGAATGGCCCCAAAGCCGATCGGCAGAAGGAGCATGGGCTCATACTGCTTTTTTATTGCGAGCCAGATGAGGATGCCGCCTATGCCATACATGACAAGCATCTTCCAGGTAATTGAAGTAAAACCGATGAATACGTCTTGCATGGCCTAAATGTATCCTGTGATGGCCAGACAAGACAAGGACAAGGGAGAAGCCTCGGAGAAAGAGCGCTGTCCTGCCTTTTCTGTCGAGCTGGATTAAATCTTTCATTTATAGTAAAGTACGCCACTTATGAATGAGAACATCACTGTCGCGGTCGGGCTCTCGGGCGGCGTCGATTCCTCGCTCGCCGCATACCTCCTCAAAGAGAAGGGGTACAATGTCATCGGTTTGACCATGAAAATATGGAAGGGCGCTTACAAGATTCAGGAAGATTTGAAGCATGCCTGTTTCGGCCCCGGCGAAGAAGAAGATATCGCGGCATGCGAGCGACTGTGCAAGAATATTGGCATTTCCTACAATGTCATCGATCTGTCAGAAGAATACGAGCATCACGTCATCGAATATTTCCGAAAAGAATACCTCGCCGGCCGCACACCAAACCCCTGCATCATCTGCAACCGCGAGCTGAAATTCGGCTTTCTGATCGACCGGGCGAAAGGTACAGGACTCGAGTTCGACCTATTCGCGACAGGACACTACGTACGGACATCTTCCATCGATGGCACAACATACCTCAAGACGGCAAGGGATGCGGCGAAGGATCAAAGTTACTTCTTATACGGCCTCGATTCATCACGTCTATCTAAAATCATGTTCCCTCTGGGCGAAATGACGAAGGAAGAGACGCGGACGGCTGCCCGGGCATACGGCCTCGAAGTCGCCGATAAGCCCGAAAGCCAGGATTTTGTCGGCGGCGGGGATTATGCGCCCCTGTTCGAGTATGACAGGCCAGAGCCGGGCGACATCGTCGACCTGAAGGGCAATGTGCTGGGACAGCACCGGGGGCTGCCTTTCTATACGATCGGGCAGCGACGCGGCCTCGGGATATCCATCGGGCCAGAACCGCTCTATGTCATCGCTCTGGACGCGCGGCAAAATCAAGTCATTGTAGGGCAAGGAAAAGGCCTTTTCTCCTCGGGCCTGCTCTCGCACTCCTTCAGACTGCAGAATCCACAGACCTATGGCCAGTCCTTTGCCTGCAAAGTGAAAATACGCCAAAATCATAAGCCAGCAGCCGCGGTTGTTCTAGCGGACAGCGAAGGCGACGCGCGCATCGATTTCGAAATTCCACAGCGGGCCGTCGCGCCAGGCCAATCCGCCGTCCTCTATTCCGAAGACGGCCTTGTGCTTGGCGGAGGAATCATCGATGCGGCAATACCAGACGAAGAGAGCAAGAGCACCTGCCTTGCAGACAACGCTTGATTTTTCTCAGAATTTCACGTATTTTTAATGAGACATATCCATGGGGGTGCACTGGTTTCGACCTGTGCGGTTCGTGGTGTGCGCTGCAGGTGGAGTGGCTACCCTCCTCAAAGTGGCAAAACCTTTAAGTGCCAACAACAACGGCGCTCTCGCTCTCGCTGCGTAAGTAGCAGGCGACGGACACCATGGCGGGCTGTCTCCGACGCCATGGAGGTCTGTGACATTCGGGGGCTCACCTTGAGGTCGGTTCGGGGGCCTTGAGGGACATCAAACCGGAATACGGAACCGGACGCGTGCCAGTCAGCTCCCCGGTTCCCGACAATATACCGATTGGCTAAACCTGTAGATGTGTGCATTGCACGCCCGGGGACGGGGGTTCAATTCCCCCCACCTCCAGTTTTCGCTATCGATACTGAAGGATGACAATCACAGCATTCCATGATTACCCCTGCTTTATTTGAACATTACGGCACCTTTCATATAGCCATCTTTCCGTTCCAGCGCTGTGGTAAAAATTTCTTTGGCCTCCTCGACCGGCGCCCAATGCGTGATGAGTTTTTCATTTGAAAATGTACCGTTGAGCATGAGGTCGATCGTACGCGGGAAAAGATCTCCAAAATGCGGATTTACTCCCGGCTGAATGTTGAGAATTCGCCAGGCATTTGTGTGCCACGCGTCCAGATCGAACTCGTGCATATGGTGGTGCCATGCGAAATTTTCGATAACCGCTCCGGATTTTGCCAGTGAGAGCGCCATTTCTATCGATGAAGGCTTTCCAGCTGTCTCTATAATCACATCAAAATAGCGCCTGAATTCTTCAGGAATAGCATTGCCCTCGATTTTTACGATTCGGCTTGCGCCGAATTCTTTTGCAAGCGCGAGCCTTTTTTCATCAATATCAAATGCGACAACCTCTTTTGCAAGGGTTTTTGCAAGACCCTGCACAAAAATAAGTCCCATATATCCTGCGCCAATAAGAGCTATGGAATCACCGGGCTGTATCCCGGCGTATACGAGGCCATTGACAATACATACCACTGGCTCAACGACCCAATACTTCAAAGGAATAGTATTTTCCGGAATGACAGTAACCTTTTGCTCAGTACGTATTGCATGGCGCGCCATGAGTGCACCGCCGGGCGTGCCGATGGGAACCTCATGGCAGGCAACACGCTGCCCGACCTTGACCGACGACACATTGTCCCCGACTTTAATCACACGCCCCACCCCTTCATGCCCTGCAGCAAACGGATATGGATGGAATTTTCCAAATTTTCCGGCAAACGAGAGCAGATCCCAACTGCACATTCCGCACATTTCTATTTCCACGAGGACTTCGTGTGCCCTGGGTTCCGGAATCTCTACCTCTCTCAGTTCAATTGACCGCTCTCCTAAATACCAAAGGACCTCAGTTTTCATGGCATGCCTCCTTACTCTTCTTTTGCTCTGAGCTGATCGAGCCATACCGCTCCGATAATGATAAGTCCCTTTACCACTTGCTGGAAATATGGAGAAATACCGAGCAGATTCATGCCATTGTTGATGACACCGATGAGCAAAGCCCCAATAAATGTGCCCCAGACACTTCCGCGCCCACCACTGAGGCTCGCTCCTCCGATGACAACCGCAGCGATAACGTCGAGCTCATAGCCAGTTCCGGCTATAGGTTCTGCCGAATTCAGCCGGGATGTCAAAATGAGCGCGCTGAGCGCTGCCGTAGAACCGGAAATGACATAGACAAGCGTTTTAAAAAAATCCGAATTGATGCCTGATAACCTTACAGTCTCTTCATTGCCGCCTATTGCATAGGTATAACGCCCAAGTTTTGTCTGCATAAGCACAATGTAGGCGATGATCACTACAACTAAAAATATAATTATGGGGATTGGTATTCCGAGTATATAACCGCCACCTATTAGCCGGAACGTTGGAGAAAATCCTGAGATAGGATAGCCACGAGTGTAGATAAGCGCCAGTCCACGGGCAATACTCATCATGCCGAGTGTAACGACAAATGGCGTAATTCTTGCCTTTGTAACAAATAATCCAGTCACGAGACCACACCCGACACCTACCCCAAGCGTCGCCAGTATTACGAGAATAATTGGATTCCCAGCCTTGAGCATTCCCGCACAGATAGCACCCGATACTGCCAGCACAGAACCGACCGAAAGGTCGATGCCGCCCGTCAGAATTACAAATGTCATCCCTACCGCCATGATCCCGTAAATCGAAGTCTGCCTGATAACATTGATGATATTGTTCAGCGTGAAAAATACGGGAGAGAGAATTGAAAGTCCTACGCAGATAAGGAAAAAAGCGAGAATAATGCCATAATTTTTTAGTGTTTCGACAAATTTTACTTTCATGTTTCAGCTCCTGCAGCTCGAAGTTTTTGTTGGCTTTCATGTTCATGAAGGCCAAGGGCATATTCCATTACCTTTTCACTGTCAGCTTCTTCTCTCTGAAATTCCTTGACAATGCTGCCACTGAAGACGACTTCGATCCTGTCACTCATATTGAGTATCTCGGGCAACTCTGAAGAAACCATGATAACGCCCGCTCCTTCTTTTGCCAGGTTTTGCATGAGTTTATAAATTTCTACTTTTGCACCGACATCGATACCGCGCGTTGGTTCATCGAAAATGTACACTTTGCAATGACGTAAGAACCATTTGGCAAGTATGATCTTCTGCTGATTGCCGCCGGAGAGGTAGCGCACAAGCTGTTTGGTAGATGGTGTTTTTATCTCCATAAGCTCGACCAGTTTTTCGACATGTATATTGAGCTTTTTTTTCTTTAAAAAACCCAATACCGATTCTTTATCGAGAATAGTCATGACCACATTGTCGAAAACCGACAGACCGAGTACCAGACCCTGACGTTTCCGCTCCTCAGGAATGAGCCCGATACCCTTTCTTACGGCATCGCAGGTGTTGTGAATCTGCACCTCTTTGCCATCGATATAGATCCTGCCGCTATCTTTTTTCATCCGGCCATAGATCGTCTGCATGATTTCCGTGCGGCCCGCGCCAACAAGGCCAGTAAATCCGACAATTTCTCCGCTTCTGACACTAAAAGAAACATCTTCGCAGTATCCTTTTTTCGTCAGATTTTCGACGTGCAGGATCTCCTTGCCCAGCGGAACAGAAATTTTGGGATATTGCTCGGTAAGAGTGCGTCCAACCATATGCCTGATGATTTCCGCAGTCGTGAGTTCTCCTAGGGGCTTCGTCAGAATTTTTTCGCCATCTCTTAAAACAGTAACGCGGTCCGCAATCTGGGGGATCTCTTCAAGTCTATGCGATATATAGATAATCGAGACACCACTGTTTCTGAGGTTGCGAATGATTTCAAAAAGCTTATCCACCTCATTGCCTGTAAGCGATGCGGTTGGCTCATCCATAACAAGAATATCAGAGTTAAGCGATAGGGCTTTCGCAATTTCCACCACCTGCTGATATGCAGGACTCAGCAGGTATATTTTTGTCTTGGGATTGATATCCACATTGAAGGGTTCCAGAATCCTTTGAACGTCAAGATACATCTTTTTCCAGTCAATCAGACCGCTATGCCGCATTGGCTCTCTGCCAATAAAAATGTTTTCAGCGACTGAAAGCTGGCGCATGAGATTGAGTTCCTGATATATAACCGAGACTCCGGCATCAATCATTGCCTTTATGCCACGAGAGCTGAGCTTCCTGCCCCTGAGCCAGATTTCGCCTTCGTCAGCTTTGTACAACCCGGAGAGTATTTTCATCAGGGTCGATTTCCCCGCACCATTTTCACCAACAAGTGCGTGGACTTCTCCTCTCTCCAGATCAAAATCCACGGCTTTGAGGGCCTGCACACCAGGGAAAGATTTGCTTATGCCCTTCATCCAAAGCACTCTATCGTCCATTTTTTCTTTCCTAGCATTTTACGCAAAAATTTAAAAAAGGGCCGGCTGAAGAAGCCGGCCCCACAGAGAGGCTCCCTTTCCCTTATATGAGACGCCTCCCGATTAGCTGCTCCCACTTCAAAGACATCAAAATCTACTTTGTGACAGGGAGAGGACTGATATAGACAACTTTCTGCGCCGGATTCACATTATTGCGAATCTTGTTGGCAAGGGCCTCAAGAGCCATGGCAGCCTGTTTTCCGGGGAACTGGTCGATTGTTGCATTCAGCTTGCCTTCTTTCATATACGTAAAAGCATCCGTTGTTGCATCGAATCCGATCGTCACCTTGCTCGCAGGATTTACGCCAGCAGCAAGCATGGCTTCAATTGCCCCAATAATCATCTCATCATTCGCACCAAAGACTGCATCGAACTTCGGATAGACCTGCATGAGGTTTTCCATGACAGACTGGGCTTTTGAGCGGGTAAAATCCGCACTCTGCGAAACAAGGAGTTTCACGTTCGAGGTCTTGATGATTTCATCAAAGCCTTTCTTACGGTCAATGGCCGCCGAAGCACCGGGGGTCCCTTCCAGTTCGATGACAGTGCCCTTGTTCCCCAGTTTCTCAATGATGAACCTTGCTGCCGCGCGTCCTCCTTCGACATTGTCCGCGCCAACATGGATAAGCACGGCATTGGTGTTGGCTTTCCTGTCCACGGTCGCCACAGGGATGCCTGCCTTGACCGCGTCTTCAATGGCCGGGACAAGCGAATCCTCCGTCAGTGGAGAGATGAGGATTCCATCGACTTTCTGTGACACAAAGGTCTCGATAGCAGCCATCTGTTTATCCGAAGCATTTTGGGCATCAATAAAGTTTATCTTTACTCCCAGCTTTGCGGCTGCAGCTTCAGCTTCCTGCTTCATCGTAACGAAGAACGGAAATTGCAGTCCGGGTACAGTCATGCCGATTACGATTTGCTTCTGCGCAAACACCGCTGCTGGCACCAAAGCGATGACCACCAATGCGACAAGAACAACCTTTTTCATCGTAGCCTCCTATTTAGAAAAGGTTTGCATTCTGCATTATTATTAAGTGCTTCAGTGGAATTGTCAACAAAAAAGTGCAAAATTCTGGATGAAATCATTTGTGCAATCGATTGCATAGACTTATTGAATACATACGAAACAGAATATAAATATAAATTTTATCTATATATAATATATGTAATAATATTTAAATACTAAAAATATTGACAACAGATTGAATTTGAGATATCGTTTGTGCAATCGATATCACGAATAGAGGCTGATCATTATGCCATCATTGAAAGATGTTGCCAGGCTCGCTGGTGTTTCGACATCGACTGTCTCACGTGCCATAAACGGAAATATCCCGGTATCGGAAGAAACCCTGCGCCGGGTTGAAAAGGCTGTCCGTGATATCAACTACAAACCAAATCTTGTCGCGCGAGGCCTCAGGATAAAAAGCACAAAGCTCCTGGGCCTTGTAGTGCCCGAAATACAGCATGAGACTTTTATTTCCTTTATCCGTTTCACGGAAGAAGCCGCTGAGGCCAAAGGGTATAACCTCATCATTGGCTCTACTAATTCCGACCCCGATCGCGAGGAACGATTTATCGAAAATCTTATTCGCCGCAATATCGATGGCATTATTTTTTCTCGGGTTTCAGACAAGAGCCATGTTTTGAAAATTCTCGACAAGACCAAGATCCCGGTGGTTATCATCGACAGAACGCTGGAAAGGGAAGATATACCTTCAGTCGTCATGGACAACTACGCGAGCGGGAAAATAGCGGCCGAGCATCTGCTTTCACTGGGACACGAGCATTTTGCATGTATTACGGGTCCGCTCGATATTGCGATCAATCGTGACAGGCTTGCGGGTTTCACGGAAACGGTCCACAAGGCAGGGGCTGTTCTCGAAGACAAGTGCATCTATGAAGGGAATTTCAAATTCGAATCAGGGAAAAAAGGAATCGCCTATTTTCTGGATACCGGAGCGCAGTTTACCGCGCTGTGGGCCCAAAATGATTACATGGCAATGGGTGTTCTCAATTATCTTTCGAAACATTCCATACCTGTGCCAGAAGCAGTCTCCGTCGTCGGCCTCGACAATATCCAGCAATCCTGGATGATGCAGCCCGCGCTTACCACCATTGCTCAGCCTTTCCGCGACATGTGCAGCCATGCCGTCGATATCATCATCGATCATGCGACAAACAAAGAAGATAAAATGGGAAGAATTCAGATAATGCTTCAGCCCGAACTCATCGTGCGCGAAACAACGGCAGAACCGCCGGAGAAATGCATTACAGTGAATTGAATATATGTCGAGTATAAAGGAGGACTGAAATGGCCCAAGAAAAGCAAATGATTGAAAAAGCCCTGAATGAAGGAAAAGGAATTTTAAGGCTTGAACCGGCATGGGTTCCGCGCTCATTCTGCATCCCTGGCAGGCGTCTCAAGCTCCATCCCAACGATTACTACGCCTATGGTGCGAATCGCGGTGGCATCGATGAACGGTGGTTCGCCTCGACTACCAAGGCTGATAACGGTCCTCTGACGACAGCTTTTGAAGGTCTTTCGTTTGTCTGGGTAGAGGGAAAACATCATGTACTCCTGAAAGATGCTATTGAAATTGCAGGGCGCGAAATTCTCGGTGATGCTGTCATGAATGCTTATGGCGGCTGGCGCGCGTATTCAAAATTTTTCGACAACCAGGAGCCCTTGCCTCACCATGTTCATCATACGGACAAGATGGCCGCAAACATAGATCAAATGGGCAAGCCTGAAGCTTACTACTTCCCAAAACAGCTCAATAATCACGGCGGATGGTTTCCCTATACTTTCTTTGGCCTCAACCCCGGAACCACGAAAGAGCAGATCAAGCAATGTCTCGCCGACTGGGATAAAAGAGACAACAATATTCTTGCTCTTTCTCGTGCGTATATGCTACAGCCCGGCACCGGATGGGACGTGCCTCCCGGAATCCTCCATGCGCCCGGATCGCTCCTGACCTATGAACCGCAGCGTGCATCCGATGTGTTCTCGATGTTCCAGAATATCGTATGGAATGCCTATACGCCCAAGGAACTATTGCAGAAAGATATTCCGGAGGACAGAAAGGACGATCTCGATTACTATGTCGATCTTCTCGATTGGGATCTGAATACCGATCCTCTCTTCTATGAACATCGTTTCATGTCGCCAAAGCCTGTCAAACCTATAGAAGAAATGCACGCGGAAGGGTATGAAGAATACCACATCGTCTATAAAACCCAGTCTTTTTCGGCAAAAGAGCTCACGATTCTGCCGGGCCGCTCCGCCCTCATCAGGGACAAGGGGCCATATGGCGCAATCGTGGTCCAGGGCCACGGGAAGATGGGTTTGCTCGACATCGAATCGCCTGCCATGATCCGCTTCGGGCAGATGACGCAGGATGAAGTCTTTGTGACGGAGAAAGCGGCCCGCGAAGGCGTCCTGATAACGAACACGAGCAAGACCGATGAGCTGGTCATGCTCAAGCATTTTGGTCCGGAAGTCTGAAAGCAACCGATGGTCTTTCTTCTTTGGCTAGAGGGGAACATATGATTACGACAAGTGCAGAGCATATACGCTATTTTGGCCGCAATTCGATTGTGCTGAGCAATGAAAAAGTACGGGCGGTCATCGATGACCTTGGAGGCATGGTACCGGAATTCAGTCTGAGAAAAAGCAGAGGCGCCATAAATGCACACTGGATTCCCGATTTTCGGGGAAATTCCGGTCAACCGTGGGACGCGGCGACCCATGCACCTTATTGGAAGGGCAAAATCCTCTATATCCTGGCGGGCGATTTTCCCTGCAGCCCCAGTTTTGGCCCTGATTGTACTGTGGATGGCACAAAACTTCCTGCACATGGATGGACGGCAAATGAACGCTGGGCCATGTCTTCATCAGGTATCCTGGCGGATGAAAACGTAGCATATGCGATATTTTCATTACAGAGTCCTGACAGATCCATGCCGCTATCATACAAAAAATATGATGTGGTCCAAAAAGACCATCCGGTTCATTACTCAGTTATTTCGATAAGGAATCATGGCGGTTCGCCCATCGCAATCAACATTGCCCATCACAATACAACAGGCGCCCCATTCCTCCAGGCAGGTTGCCGCATCTATGTCAGCGCTCAAAAATTCCTGACACCTCCATTGCATACAGAGTTTGATGATACAGGCAGGCTTGCGGTGGGTGCGGAATTCGACAGTCTGTACCGGGCACCCTCACGAAATGGCAAATTGATAGACTTGAGCGTTGTGCCCGGCATGATCGGATTTACCGACTTCGTGACAGGGGCCGTTCCGAAGGATGCGCGCCTGGGCTGGAGCTGCGTGGTCAATCCTGTGCTCAGGCTCGCATATGTCACTTTCTTCCCGGGCCCCAGAGATATTCCGGAAAAGGATATTCCGCTTGGTTTCAACGATCTCTGGATGCAATATGGCGGACGCAATTTCACGCCCTGGGCGCTCAGCGAAGGAGGCGCGGATCGCACCTTCTGCCTGGGCACGGAAAACGCAGTCGGCGCTTTTGCGAACGGGCTTGAATACTCTCGGGCCAACCCGATTCTATTGGACTCACCCACCATTGTTTCCATCCCTGCAGGAGAAGAAAGAAATCTGTTTTACGGCACCGCGCTCATCGAGCTTGACGACAGCCTTGCCAGCGAAGCGATCCTCAACATTGAAGCTGAAGACGATGCGCTGGTACTTAAGACCACAAAGAGCTCTCAGCGTATTTTGCTCGACGGCTCTTTTTCCTCTCTGAGAGTGCTGATCCGCGCACTCAGCGGGAAATGACACAGGCGTCAGCTGAAGAAAGGTACTCGTTCGGCATCTATGAAAAAGCCATGCCCCCGGGGTTGCATATGCGCGAAAAATTGCAGGCAGCCTCACGGCATGGTTACGACTTTATGGAATTGAGCATCGATGAAAGCGATGAAAAGCTCGCCAGGTTGAACGCATCGGCGCAATGGAAGCGCGAGCTGGCAGATGCCATTCGGGATACGAACATACGAATCCCAACGATGTGTCTCTCGGGACACAGAAAATTTCCTCTTGGCAGCTCCGATCAGGCCTTGCGGGTTCGCGGTATGGAAATCATGAAGGCGGCGATCCGGACGGCGGCTGATCTGGGCATTCGAATCGTTCAGATAGCGGGGTATGATGTCTACTACGAGCCTTCCACGGCGGAAACCGGGTCTTTTTTCGCGGAAAACCTCGCAAAAAGTGTGGAATATGCAGCGTGCTATGGTGTCTGTCTTGCATTCGAAACGATGGAAACGCCATTCATGAACACAGTCGAAAAAGCACTTGAATTCGTAAAATCGATCAATTCCCCCTATTTGCAGCTGTATCCCGATGTCGGCAATGTCACCAACGCATTCCAGGGGGACACACCGAGGGTCGTGCAGGACCTGCGATGCGGGAAAGGGCATATTGTGGCTGTCCACCTGAAAGAGACGAAGCCCGGTATCTTTCGTGAGGTATCATACGGCCGGGGGCATGTCGATTTTGATGCCTGCGTCGCAGAAACTGCAAAAGCCGGAGCACGTATGTTTACCTCGGAATTCTGGTATTCTCCGGATGTGGACTGGGAGGCAGAAATGGAAAAATCCTTTGCATTCCTACACAGCAAGCTTGAGCGGGCATTCTCGGGAGAAATCTAGTGAAAAAGTACTTTCTTGGCATTGATAATGGCGGAACCGTCGCCAAAGCGGCGCTCTTTGATGAAAAAGGCATGGAAGTCGGTGTTGCCTCCGAGACCATCCCCTTTACTTCAGCCGGTGGAGGATGGGCAGAACGCGACATGCATTCGATGTGGAAAGCAAACTGCAGAATCATAAAAAAAGTACTGCGGGATTCCGTAATTGCTCCGCAGAAAATTGCCGGAATCGGCTGTACTGGCCACGGCAAGGGTCTCTATCTCTGGGGAAAGAATGATACACCCGTATACCCGGGCATTGTCTCGACAGATACGAGAGCATGGGAGTACCCGCTCCGCTGGCAGAAAGATGGTACTGCAGCTCGCGTGTATGTCAAAACATTTCAAAAAATTTTGGCCTGTCAGCCTGTATCGCTTTTGGCGTGGTTCAGGGATCACAACCCGGACATTCTCTCCCGAGTGCGATGGATATTCGAAGCCAAAGACTTTGTCCGGTACATGCTGACCGGAGAAGCCGCAGCTGAAATTACCGATTATTCGGGCTCGGGGCTCATGAATATTCGCGATGGGTGTTTCGATATCGGACTTCTCAAAGAATATGGCATCGCCGAATGCATGGGTGCCCTTCCGCCCCTGGTCAAGTCCGCCGAGCTCGCAGGACGAATAAGCAAAAAAGCAGCAATGGCAACAGGCCTTGTGGAAGGAACACCCGTCGCTGGCGGAATGTTCGATATCGATGCATGTGCTGTTGCTTCCGGCGTTATTGACCCGGAAAATATTTGCGTTGTCGCAGGCACCTGGAGCATCAATGAATATGTCTCAAGATTTCCGGTCACCGATGGGAGCGTAATGATGAATTCGCTCTTCTGTTTGCCGGAGTATTTTCTTATTGAAGAATCAAGTCCGACTTCGGCCGGCAATTACGAGTGGTTCATTCATTTCTTCCTGGAAAAAGAAAAAGCAGAGGCCACGGCGTCGGGGCTTTCCGTGTTTGAAGTTGCAGATCGCATGGCCGCGCAGATCGCGCCAGAAGAGTGCGACCTGCTTTTTCTGCCATTTTTATTCGGCTCTAATTATAATCCTGAGGCGCGGGCTGGTTTTCTGGGGTTTTCTGCAGCTCACACGCGTGCCCACATGATTCGCGCGGTTCTTGAGGGTATCGCTTTCAGCCACAAGACTCATCTGGAGAAATTGGTAACATCACGCAGGAATTTGATGCAAAGGGAAGCACCGCCACAGGGGATTCCCCCCAATCCGGAACCCGAAATAAATGAAAAGAGAACCGTCGTCCGTCTCACCGGAGGAGCTGCAAAATCCCGACTCTGGGTCCAGATATTTGCGGATGTTTTCCAAATGCCGATAGAAACAGTCATCTCGTCCGAGCCCGGAGCCCTGGGGGCTGCAATAGCTGCCGCCGTCGCGTGCGGAGAGTACAGAGACTTGAGGGAAGCTGCAGGGTATATGGTGCACCTCGCGGACCGCTTCGATCCTGACACAGGAAAATCTGATATATATGAACATAAATATTCTTTATATAGAGATATGACAGGCTCTCTCGACCAGACGTGGAGTGGATTCAAGCGGTAAATTCTCTCGAAAGGGCCCTGATCATGATTTCCCGCGGCGCATCAATCCCCGTCCAGAATCTGAAGCCAATGACTCCTTGATTGACCAGCATTCCAAGCCCATTTATGGTCATCGCGCCGCGCTGAGCTGCCCTTTTCAAAAATTCGGTATCGGGGGGATTCGGAATCACATCACATACAATCAAACCCTTTTGAATGGAATCGTAATCCATATGAGGAGACTCTTTCACCGCAGGGAACAGTCCGATCGAGGTCGCATTGACCAGAATTTGGGTAGCTTCCGGAACTCTGAGCGCAGTGTCCCACGGAATATATCGGGCCTGACATTGTGTCCGCTCGTTTAGAAGCCGAACCAGAGTTTCTCCCCTGTCCCTGCCGCGATTCGCAACACCAATTTGGGCTGCCCCGGCAAGTGCGAGCTCCACCGCAATTGCCCTTGCTGCGCCGCCCGCACCCAATATAAGCACATCCGCACCCGGAATAATTTCTCCGGCCTTCTCTTTCAGCGACTGGATAAAGCCTTTACCGTCGGTATTTTCTCCTCTCAGGCACCCCTCTCGGTTAATCACAGTATTTACGGCTCCGATGAGGCGGGCATCCTCGGCAATCTCGTCGAGATAGCGCATCACCTCAATTTTATGAGGAATAGTGAGGTTAATGCCTCGCATATTGAAAGCCTTTAACCCACGAACCGCATCGGCAAGGTCCTCTGGTCTCACTTCGATCGTAAGATAGCGCCAATTGAGGCCGAGATGGCTGAATGCTGCTTCCATCATGACCACCGTCGGGTTTTCCGCAACGGGATAACCGAACACACCTACGAGTTCCGATTTATAATTGCGATTTGGCATATAGTTCCTCCATATATGCTCCATACTATATTCCACAAGTCTTTCATCAAACACCCCTATATTCGCTGTCCACCGGCCGCCAGCATTGCCATATTGCTTAAAGCAGGCTACTCTTCCTCAGAAGAGAAATGCCATGTCCCAAATGACTACAAAAACAGTGCCCGACAGCCCACCTGAGAACCCTTTAAAAATCTGCGTATTCTGCGGGTCTTCCTTGGGAAACCACCCTTCGTATGCCGAGCTTGCCGTGAAACTGGGGCGGACGTTGGCAGAGCGGGGCATGGTGCTTGTATACGGCGGGGGAAATGTCGGTCTGATGGGCACCGTCGCAGAGGCAGCCATGAACTCAGGCGGAAAGGTCATCGGCATCATTCCCCAGCGGCTCTTTGACCTTGTTGAGCAGCAGGAACTCACCGAGCTTCTTATCGTGAAGGACATGCATGAGCGCAAGGCCCTCATGCAGAAGAAGGCCGACGCCTTCATTTCGCTGCCGGGAGGCATCGGCACGATGGAGGAGCTCTTTGAGGTGTGGAGCTGGAGATATATCGGTTATCACCAGAAGCCAGTCGCGATTCTCAACATCGAACATTATTACGACAGGCTTCTTGAAATGCTCCGTCATATGGTGGGCGAAGGTTTTCTGCACAGAGAAATCTATGATGACCTCATTGTGAGCGACAATATCGAGGCTGTGCTGGAGGCCATACACGGAAAGGCCCGCGACTCGGGCGCCGTACCGTTTCTAAAAAAGCCTGAGCGCAGGCGTTAAGAGGCTACGCCAACGGCCCCTCATCCTGTCCAGGCATAGACTGAACCCTTTTCCATCCCAAAACTCACCCTTGCGATAGCTTCTGCTTAAAAAACGCGTTGATAAGAGATACTTTGAGATTGAACAGTCTGTCCGTGACGGAGACTTTGTAGATATGAGGGTTGAGGAGACGCAGATAGGTCGAGTCAAAGGTTTGGATTCGCTCTTTCATGAATGCCTGGATATGGATAATGTCAGGAAGTCCCTGAATGCGGGCCCCGTGTTCCATCACCTTGAAGAGCAGAGGCTCGACACGCGCCGGCACGATTTTAAGCTGGCGCCAGTCTGCGCTCGGATGGTGTACAAGGTATTCGAACCCCTCTTGAATTTCTTCCTCGCTGCATGAAATAAGGTCGAGCCGTGCTGCACCTCTCTGATCGTAGAGCCGCCAAAGATTCTTGACGCCAGGATTCGTCGACTTCTCAGGATTGTCGGAGAATTTCATGACGGGCCGCCCCTGCCCTTCCGGATCGATGGCAGACAGCTTATAGACCCCCGCAAATGCCGCATCGTTGCCGCCCGTCACAAGATTCGTTCCCACTCCCCAGACATCGATCGGCGCCTTACCGTCAACAAGACTTTCGATGATTTCCTCGTTGAGTTCATTGGAAACGACGATTTTGACATCAGGCAGGCCTGCTTCATCGAGCCGCCCCCGAATCATCCGGGACAGATAATCGATGTCGCCCGAATCGAGGCGCACGCCAAAGCCATACCCCTTTTCTATCAATTTTTTCCCTGCTTTTATGGCATTGATAATGCCAGACTCAAGAGAATTATAGGTGTCGATGAGAAATACCGTGTTTTTGGGATAAATCTCCGCATACGCGTCAAAGGCTTCAAGTTCGCTTGGGTAGGACATGACCCACGAGTGTGCCATCGTCCCCAGCACCGGAATACCGAACTCCTTGCCCGCGAGAGTGTTGGAAGTGCCGACCGCCCCTCCGATAAAAGCCGCACGGCTCGCCGAAAGCGCGCCATCCGCGCCCTGCGCCCTTCTCAGCCCGAATTCCATGATCGCTCCGCGTCCTGAAGCATTCCATATCCGTGCGGTTTTCGTCGCAATGAGACTTTGGAAATTGAGCACATTGAGAATGAGCCCCTCAACAATCTGTGCGGAAATCAGGTCAGCTTCCACGCGGACCAGCGGTTCTTGTGGAAACACGATTTCGCCTTCGCGGGCAGCATATATGGTACCCTTGAATTTGAATGAAGACAGGTGATCGAGAAAACCATCTTCAAAAAGACCCAATGTCGAGAGATACTCCAAATCCTCTTTTGAGAATGAAAAACCTTCAAGCGCTTCCATGAGCGTGGCAAGACCTGCAAATACCGAATACCCCCCACCGAAGGGATGTCTGCGAAAAAAGTAATCAAAGACGACTGGCATTGTCATGTGGCGCTTCCAGTAGCCCTGCGCCATGGTCAGTTCATAAAAATCAGTAAAAAGAGCCGTTTGATAATTACAATTCATGGTATTCCCTTTCAATTTTAAGAATACATCAGGCCTTCGCCGACAATTCACTTGTGGAGGCAAAGGTGCAGCCCAGTGCCCGTATCTGTTCTTTGGCGTTTGCAACGTCGCCGGGGTTTGCGTCGATCCCCTTGATCGCATCCTCAACCACCACAACATCGAGCCCTATTCGCCTGGCATCCAAGGCAGTCGCTTTCACACAATAATCAGTGGCGAGTCCGCAAACCAGAATTCTCCGTATTCCAAGTGAAGATAAAAGGCCCGCAAGTCCTGTCGGAGTAACCGCATCATTCTCAAAAAATGCCGAATAGCTGTCAAGCGTCTTCCTCATTCCTTTGCGCAGGATGAATCGTGCTCTCCACGTCTGAAGCGCCGGATGGAAATCGGCCCCTGTGCTGCCTGCGACACAGTGATCCGGCCACAGAATTGAGGGTGGTGTCACACTTGTATCAAGCGAAAAAGGGGGGAGCGATTTTGTAGAGGCAAAAGAACAATGCATGAGAGGATGCCAGTCCTGAGTCAGGATACTGAGAGGATACGCGGCGAGCAACGCATTTACCTTCGGAACAATGGAATCTCCTTCCGGTACTGCAAGGACGCCGCCAGGACAAAAATCATTTTGAATATCGACTGCTACTAAAGCGCTGTCCACTTCCTTCCCTCCATCAGAATTATTTCTATAAAATGGTATCGCACTAGAGAAGATTTGAAAACTACCTGGAAATCACGAGAGACAAGTCATCATAGGGGAATTTTGACATAGAGGTGAGCGGACGCAATTGAAAATTGTTTTGCTCCCATTTCAAACTTGCCGGTCCCCGAGGCTTCCACAAAAAAATGGGGCATCTTCGCCGAGGCACGAATCTGTACGCGCAATGCATCGGAATCCGAGTGTTTCAAAGGCACGTCAGTCGATACCGAGCATGAGAATGGATCAAAAGCAGTGCGCAGAGCTACAAGAACTCTGTCAAAAATGAACTTGCCATCCATATTCCGGGCTGTCGCCGATGTGTCGTCGGATTCTTCGTACTCTGAAATGCCGCTGAAGTCTCCATCTTCTGCTTCGGAAGCATCTTTCTGTTCCGAGCACGAGGCCTGAAGTGCGAACCCGAGACCCAGTTGCGGGGCGGGCGATCGTGGCGCGGGCGGCCCTGCGCTTCGTATGTCCAGATCGAAACCCATCTTTCCGGACCACTGGCCCTCTTCTCTGGCTACGGTGCCAGAAAAGGATGGACTCAGGCCGACGTCCGCATCAAACACGTGAGTTCGCACTTCCTTATTCTCTATGCCAAAATGAACTTTTCCACCGTCAGGCCAATATTTCAATGCAAAAGGATCAGGGAGGGTGCCGAAGGATGGAGTATCGCCCATCACTGGCACGGCCGCGCCCTGCTTCGAAAACACAGAGAGGCCCGCTGAAAAGTTTTTGAAAAGAGGAATGCGGGAAATATCAACTTCGTAATCGAGTTGAGCCATGGCATCGTGGCTGGCTGCTTTGCCTGTGGCCGATATAAAGTCTCCTGTTTCTGCATATAAAAATCCTTTCATTTTTTGTTTGGAAGCGCGCAACGATATATCGAGCCTGCCGGCCGCCGCCTTCAGCCATGAAAAATCGCCACGATGCGCTTCCATGTCAGGGTATACATGCAATCTTGCTAAAAACGAGATGTTGGACACGGAATATCCGGACCCTAAGGCGAGCCACGGTTTCATGCGATGTAAAACAGAGTTTTGGTCTTCCTCATCCAAAAGTGCCCCAACGCTGATTGCCACGCGTGCAGGATTGTCGAGAAACAAGTATTGCAGTGCCCCACAGCTGTATATCTCTCCTTTGGCCAAGAAAAGCGACAATCGCGAAGAAGTGGCAGAAATCCCCAGGGGATCGCTCGCGCTTCCGAGATTGCCGGAATACATGAGCGAACTGCCCCGGCTTGAAACCAGATCGGGCCGCGCCAGAAAACTGGCTGCATCACTGATTTTGAGTTTTCCTGCAGCCAGCGTAAGCCCGCCAAGCTTCCCCTTCGCAGTAAATGACGCCGAATTCAGTATTTCCGAATCGAGGGAGAGAGGCATCGAAGCATTGATGAGCGCATCAAAGGGCAAAATGAGTGACAGATAAGCCCGCGTCCCCGTCGTGGACGTGCTGAGAGAAATATTCCCCGACACCGATCGCGCCGATGCATCGAGGCTCAACGCGGCCGTGAGTGGCAGCAAAACAAATATGGCCGCACATTGCAATTTCTTCTTTCCCACATGAACAAGACGCAGGTTCACGCTTGCGATACTTCAAATTTTGCAATAGAGATGTTCTGATCGGTGATCCTCCTTGACGCATAACTTTATATATAGTATTTTTCATATACAAAAAACACCTGTAGCAACAGGACATGAGCAGGAGGATATATGTCAGTCACTATCTATACCACACCTAGCTGCAGCTATTGCCGAATGGCAAAAGACTGGTTCCGCCAAAACGGTATCTCCTTTACGGAATACAATGTCGCCGCAGACATGCACCGCGCCGAGGAAATGATGCACAAATCAGGGCAGATGGGCGTACCGGTCATCGATGTAAATGGCAGAATCATTGTCGGATTCAACAAGCTTGAAATCGAAAGGGCCCTCCACCGCTAGACATTGCGCGTCCACATCCTATTCATTAGTATGGCTTTCAGAATTCAGTAGGAGAGGTACATGAATCAGGACAAGGCCCGCGAAATTCTGGAAGCCATCGAGCCTCCGCCCGCGCCGTTCACGCTCGTGTTCTCGGGCAGAACAAATAAAAAGGTCAATGGGCTCTACAAGCCCGCAAAGTCTGAAATCGTCATTCACAACCGCAATTTTGATTCAGAGAACCAACTCATCTATACCGCGATACATGAGTATGCCCACCATATACTGTTTACCAGGCGCGGTGGCCTGCCCATGCCGCGACCGCACACCCAGGAATTCTGGGCCCTTTTTCACGAGCTCCTGGAAAAAGCCGAACAGCTCGGGCTCTACGCGAACGTCTTCGACACCGTTCCCGAGTTCGCCTCGCTCACGGCAGAAATAAAAAGCCGCTGTCTCGCCGGCAACGGCTCTCTCCTGCTTGAGCTCGGAAGGCTCCTCGTGCAGGTGGAAGAGCTCTGCCGCATCCACCATGCCCGCTTCGAGGACTATGTCGAGAGAGTGCTCGGCTTGCCCAAAAGGACTGCTTCGACGGCAATCCAGGCTCAAACACTCAATCTTGACCCGTCGTTGGGCTGGGATGGGTTGTCGCTCGTCGCCTCCATTCGCGACCCGGAGGCACGATCGAAGGCAGCCGAGGCACTTTCCAGGGGAGCCACCCCCCTCATCGCAAAACGGACCGCGATGCCGCCCGAGGATGAGAGCGATGATCCGATCGAAACGCTCATCGCTGAACATAAGAGACTCGAACGCAGCATCGCGTCGATGACGGAGCGCATGCACCGCATCGAAGAGAAGCTTCACTCAGTGGGCATCTCCGAAGATGATATTGCTTTATAAAATCAGAGCTTCATAAAGAGCGGCACGAGGACTGGCACAAGGGCCGACAAGAAAGCGCCTGAAATAAAGCTTAAGGGGACGGCCTCGGGGCCCAGCGTTTGCTCTATAAGAGGAAGGGACACATCCATCGAGGTGGCTCCGGCCACACTGATGGCCATGGCGGGCACGCGCGTCTGACCGAGGACGGGAATGAGGAGGAGCCCCAGGCTTTCGCGAATCATATTTGCAAGAAAGGCGGAAGATCCGAGCATGGGGTCGCCGAGATTTGAGATGAGCACCCCGGAAAGGCTATACCATCCAAATCCGCTCGCCAGGGCCAGGGCACGCGGGAGGGGCAATGAAAAAAGAGGAGCAAGCAATATCCCGCCGAGGAGACTTCCCACAGCGGTCGCGAGCGGCAGGGCTATAACTGCCGGTGACTTCAACATGTTCACAAGAGGAATATTCGATTGGCGAAATTGCATACCAATGAGGAATAACAGTACATTCAGTGTCCACTCTGTGATGATCCCGGGATTAAAACCTGCCTCCGGGAGCAAAATCCCTGTGACAAACCCCGCGAGCACCACGGCCAGCAGAGTCGCAGGCGGCCTCATCCGCCGCACTAGCGAAGCGGTGGCCTTTTCATCTTTATGCCCGCCCGGATCCAAAGCAACATTGAAAGATGTCGCGATGACGGGCTTCTGTTTCTGAAAAGCACCTGCCTGCGGCAGCAATCGACTCATGAGCCACACGGCAGCGCAGCTTCCTGCGATGGTGCAGACCGCAGCGACAAACCCCAAAAGCCCGATTGTGCCTATGGAATGGACAAGTTCGGGATCATTGCCAATGCGGAAGCCCATGCTGAACAGCAATAGCCAGAGTGCCGCAGTGATCGAAACTTCTACAATTCTTGGCTTTGGAGCGAGCCTTAAAGATGCCGCCAAAGCCCCACCGAGCAAAAACGCGAGCAAGATAAGTATCTGAATCATTTGCAGCATAGTATCAAAATGTGCATTGTTTTGATAGAATCCCTGTCCAGGTGGATCATTATGCGGCAACTCAACGCGCCTGTAGTCATAAACAAAGCGATCGCGCCGAATTGGGTGCATCTTGCATTCGAGTGGCCCTCGGACTTACAGGAACCCAAGCCGGGACAATTTTTTACGGTGCTCCCTGCGATGGTCGAGCTCGGCGCGGGCACTCTCTTGAGACGCCCACTGGCGTTTGCGGGATTTGAGCCCGCAAAACAGAAAAAAAACGCATTGTCCGGGAAAAGCAGCGCGATTGTCCATGCGATCTATCAGATTCGGGGCCCCGGCACGAAAGCGTTGGCACTTCAGGCCCCTGGCAGCCGCATCGACGTCATCGCACCGTTGGGAAACAGCTTTCCATGGCCGCGTCAGGGGGAAAAGGCCATAATCGCCGGGGGAGGCATCGGCATCGGCCCCATGCTCTTTCTGGCGGCGTCATTATTTCAAGAAAACCTTCAGCTGGGCGGCCCGGAATTTCAGCTCGTGCTGGGATTTCGCAGCGCATCGCTTATTCCGCTGCGCGTCGGTTTTTCCGACGGCGGCCCGATGGCCTCTCTCTGGAAGGAGCTGC
This sequence comes from Spirochaetaceae bacterium UBA6243, assembly GCA_002441395.1. GTDB lineage: Bacteria > Spirochaetota > Spirochaetia > Treponematales > Rectinemataceae > Rectinema. The sequence continues at coordinate 64,720 of DJVZ01000027.1, forward strand.
TTTCGAGGGCATTCTTCGCCACGGACGACGGCTCGGAAGGCTTCCGCGGGACGGTCGTCGACGCCCTATCCTCGCTGAAACCCAAAGAGACATCGCCAGAAGCATGGCATATCTACGGCTGCGGCCCCGGCCCGATGCTGGCATCGCTCGCGAAATTCGCGAAAACGCACCACATCGCCGCGCATTTTTCCGCCGAGCAGTGGATGGCATGCGGGGTCGGTGCGTGTCACGGCTGCGTGCTCCCCTCCGCTTCTGGAGATTTTCTGCGCGTCTGCGCCGATGGTCCCGTCTTCGAAGCGGACAGAATCGATTGGGAGGCGGGCCTGCGATGAATGCAGAAAAAAAACAAAACGTCTTTTCTCCGCCAGCCGACCTTGATCTTTCCGTGCACATCGGTTCCCTTGCAATGTCCAACCCCGTGGGCGTCGCATCAGGCACTTTTGGATATGGCGAAGAATACGACGAACTCGTCCGCATCGATGCATTGGGTGCGCTCTACACAAAAGCCGTCACCCTGGAGCCGAGGCGCGGCAATCCCGCTCCACGCCTCGTGGAAACGCCGATGGGACTCATCAATTCGATAGGTCTCGCCAACCCCGGCGTCGAAGGGTTCCTGCAAGAAAAACTTCCACTTCTAAGACGCCACCGCTGCGCGATCATCGTCAATGTCGCGGGCTCAACCGAAGACGACTACGCCGAGGTCGTCGAGCGCATAGAAGACCATATTGCAGTGGCCGGCATGGAGCCAGGAGAGCGAAGCGGCGTCGACGGCTACGAAATCAACGTTTCATGCCCGAATGTGCATAAAGGAGGCATGTCTTTTGGTATCGATCCTGTACTGATCGGGCGACTGACTCGTTCTTTGAAAGATCGCACGAGACGGCCGCTCATTCTCAAGTTGAGTCCGAATGTGACAGATATCGCGGATATCGCGCGCGCCGCGGAAGCGGGCGGTGCAGACGCGATCTCCTGCATCAATACCGTAGTCGGGATGGTCATAGACACGGAAAAACTAAGGCCCGCGATCGCGCGAGGTGCGGGCGGCCTCTCCGGTCCGGCCATACGACCCATCGGGATAGCGGCGACCTACAGAGTAAGCCGCGCTGTGCACATTCCTGTCATAGGGCTTGGAGGAATCGCTCACCCAAGCGATGCGATCCAATATCTGCTCGCCGGTGCCCAGGCCGTTCAAATCGGCACCGCGCTCTTTTCGAACCCCCGCGCTCCGCAGGAAGTGCTCGATGGCATCATAGTGTGGATGCAGCGGCACTCCGTGCACAGCGTGTGCGACATCAGGTCGATGCTGGAAGAACCTGAATGATGACATCAAGGCACATTGCGCTCGATGTTCAATGTTCGGCATTCATTCTGCCGATCAAAAAGGATTTAACCGTTTCTTAACAATTTGTTCACATTGCACTGATGCAGAAAGAATAAGGTATATATGCATGATGCAGGAAGCTAGAATTCAAACCTCCTTTATTCTTGAAACTAAGGATCTCAGCGTCATCTATGGCGATGGTAATCAGGGTGTAAAACACGTCTCCATTGGATTTCAGGAACGCAACGTCACTGCCATCATAGGACCGTCAGGATGCGGGAAAAGCACCCTACTCCGGGCCCTCAACCGGATGAATGAGTTAATACCGGGCACCCACACATTAGGAGAAGTCTGGTACAACGATAAAAATATCTACGATGCTTCCATCGATCCCGTGCTGATTCGCCGCCACATAGGCATGGTGTTTCAAAAGCCGAACCCCTTCCCCAAGAGTGTCTACCAAAACATCGCATGGGCTGCAAAAGTACATGGCTATTCAGGCAGCATGGATGAACTTGTTGAAAGCAGCCTTCGCAAGGCGGTGTTGTGGGACGAAGTCAAAGATAAACTGAAAAAAAGCGCTTTCGCGCTTTCGGGCGGACAACAGCAACGACTGTGTATCGCCCGCGCGATCGCCCTTCAGCCCGACGTGATTCTTATGGACGAGCCGACCAGCGCGCTCGATCCTATCGCTGCGTCCTACATCGAAGATTTGATTTCGGAATTGAGAAACGACTATACTATTATTATCGTCACGCATAATATGCAGCAGGCGGGCCGTATTTCAGACAACACTGCATTTATGCTCATGGGGGATTTGATTGAAGTTGGGCCCACAAAAAAATTATTCATTGCGCCGGAAGACGAACGTACCGAGCGCTATCTCACTGGCCGCTTCGGTTAATTAAGAGGCGGAGGTACAGTATGCCACGTGAAGCATTTGAACGCTCGATTGAAGAGATCAACGCGAGAATCACCGCGATGGGGGCGGCGACCGTCGACGCGCTTCAAAAGGCCATGTATGCATTTTGCGAACGCGACCTCGATTTGGCCAAGAAAATAAAAAAGGCCGACGCCCAAATCGATATTCAGCAGCTTGAAATCGATGATCTCGTCGCGACGACTATGGCGACCCAGCAGCCCGTTGCCAAGGACTTGCGCCTTCTTCTCTGCGCCATCCAGATGGCCTCTGACCTTGAGCGCGGCGCGGATTACGCCGCACATCTCGCCAAGGCGACGAAATTTTTTGCGCAGGAGCCTCAGTGGCGCCAAACCGAAATGCTCGAACAGATGGCAAACATCGGCGCCTCGATGATCACGGGCACAGTCAATGCTTTTATCGAAAGAAACGCCCTGGCCGCGCGCCAGACTTCCCTCATGGATGACCAGATCGATCATCTCCATAAAAGTGTGATAAAAGAGATGGTTGTGCTGCTCAGTACGCGCCCCGACGACGCGGAAAAAGTGGCAAAATTCATTCAGGTTTCAGGCTATCTGGAGAGGCTTGGCGATCACATGACCAATACATGTGAATCCATATTGTATATGGTTGAGGGCATCCACGTCGAACTGAATATCTAAGGCCAAAAATGGAAACCATACTGGTAGTGGAAGACGACCGCGATATTGCTCAGATGATTGCGACAAGTCTTGGCAAAGTTGGCTACCATGTTGTGATACAACAGGATGCCGAGCATGCACATGCATTTTTGAGAGATGGTGTTGTATCCGCGATTCTTCTCGATCTTATGCTGCCGGGCATGGATGGATTCGCCTTTATCCGAAAACTTAAAAAAGATCCCGCACTTTCGGCCGTCCCCATCATCATCGCTTCGGCGAAAGACGATGATGCCGATGTGGTGGCGGGGCTCGAACTTGGCGCAGAAGACTACATCGTAAAGCCATTCAGCCTGAAAGTGCTGGAAGCCAGGCTGCGCGCAGTTATCCGGCGTCATGACTCGAGCGTTCAGTCCGAAGAGAGCGGCGCACGTTTGCAAAAAATGGGTATTCTGCTCGACAGCAGCCGACATGAGGTCCGGAACGAGAACGACATTGTTGACCTCTCCGCGACGGAATTTGCAATTCTTGAGCTGTTGATGAAGAATCCCGGCAGGGTTTTTTCAAGGGAGAGGCTGATCACAGAAATCCGTGGTGGCGATGTCGCGGTGACGGAGCGCTCCATTGACGTTCACATCCTCGCAATACGCCGCAAGCTGAACGAAAAGGGCGCACTCGTCGAAACTGTAAGGGGAGTCGGATACCGATTCAGAGACGAATGAAAAACACTAATTCCCGTATTCCGATGAGTGTAAGGCGCCTGCTCTTTTGGGGCTTGCTCGGACTCATCTGCTCTGCCTTGATATCTTTATTTATTGCTGATACTTACAATAATACCCTGATTGCATGTGCCGTCTTCCTTGCATTGAGCATTGTGCTTTTCGTCGCTCTTTTCCATCTACAGAATGCAGTATACCAGAGACCGCTCACTGCGCTTGCATCAAAGGTCGGCTCACTCGCCCTCTCTCTGTCAACAAAAAGCTCGGACACGGCGCTTCATGAAATTTCCGGTACCGAGGCGCACCCGGCTCTTGAACCGCCATCAGCTTCTGGCCAGCCACAGGATATTCCCGATGAATTTGCCAAAATCGAACAGAATCTTGACCTCGTCGCTGAAAACCTGAACGCGCAGTCGCGCGAGGTCACAGAACTTGCCGGACGACTTCAATCCATTTTCGACGCGACAGAGGAAGCCATCGTTGCCATTCGTGCTCCGAACGAGCTTCTGGCCGCGAACACGGCGGCGTATCGGCTTTTTGAGCTTCCCAAGATCCCTGCCCAAACAGCAGAATCTTTCTTTTTCAAGGCGCCTCCGATTATCGGACTCATAGATGAATGCCTCAGGGAAGGCCACGCTCTTCTCGAACAATTTTCGATGTTAAAAGAAAAAAATGAGGTAATTCTCACCGCCAGGGGAAGGCGGTTCCGAGTCGGGAATTCCGATGGAGTCGTCATTGTGATCAACGATGTCACGTCTCTCAAGAGAATGGAGCTTCTTAAGAAGAATTTCGTCGCGAATGTATCCCATGAGCTCCGCACTCCCGTTCAAATTGTAAAGGGATATGCCGAGTTGCTTGGCGGCGCAGAGATATCCGAAGAATACCGCAACTGGGCTGAGGTGATAGGACACCAGGCAGCACGCATGGAACGCATCGTCGCTGATCTGCTTATGCTGGCCAAACTGGAACATGATCCGGCTTCGTGGATTGTCAGAGAAAAATTCTTTCTCAAATCGGTGCTGGCGGAAGCTGCCCGTACAGTACGGCTTCAATATGCCGATTCAGGAACCATCGAGCTCGACTGCCCCGAAGAACTTGAGGCCTATGCCAATCCAGGGCTCATAGAGCAGGCGGCATTCAACCTCATGGCCAACGCGGTACAGCACTCCGGCTCGCATGAAAAAATTCTTGTGGGCGCTGTGCAGGAAGAGAATGATGTTGTCGTGCGCGTGAGAGATTTCGGGGCCGGCATATCGCCCAAGGACCTTGCTCACATTTTTGAGCGCTTCTATCGCGCCGACAAGTCTCGCAGCAGCGCGAGCGGAGAAGGGACTTCACGCATTCCATCGAGCGGAGGCTCGGGGCTCGGGCTTGCAATTGTAAAACACATTGCGCTCGCCCACGGAGGAGCGGTCCGAGCCGAAAGCTGGGCCGGTGAGGGTTCGCTTTTCGAGTTCAGGTTTCCAAATGCTACAGAAGATTCAATCGCCGCAGCTCGGCCAGAAGACCCGTCCTCAATTCCGCCATCATCCTCCTGACCGGTTCCGACGCCCAGTCAGGATACGTCCACGGAAGCGCCCTGAACTCGCCGCGTTCGTATATCAGGGTCAACTCGACATAAATGCCGTCCGCGAGAGGAATACGGTGCGAACGGTCCTTCGTGGTGGCGAGGCAGAACCGCGCGGTGCCGAGCATGCCGGGATCGAGATTGACCTTTCTGCGGCCATTCTCGGCGAGCTTGAGCTCGATGGCGTCGGTGGCGCGCTTGATCGAGGCCAGACCGGAAGGATCGATGAGCTGTTCAAAAGCCCAGTAAGACCGCAAAATATTCTCTCCCATTTCGGGACAATAATATTTCGTCCACAGGAATGGCTCTTTCGCCGACCGAAAGCATAGTGGTCCATAGAGTTTGGCCATCGCATCGAGCGCAGCGTCCTCCGCACCTTCATCAGAAGAGAGCACACCGACAACGAGGCGCTCGGAAGTGAATGCTTTTTCATGTCCCATGTTTATTGCCTTCCGGACTATTTTATCGCATACTTGTAGCTATGAACTCAAGACTTTCACTGGCTATCTTTGCCATAGCCATAATCCTCGCGCCGCTTGCGGCGCAGGACCAGGAAACGGAATTCGTCACGGTGTACGGTGCCCAGCTGCCGGAACTCGATCCCCAAAAAGCTCTCTTTTCCAACGAGGCACAGATCCATACGGCTCTCTATGAGGGTCTGTTCACCTATGACCCCCAATCGCTCGAACCGGTGCGCGCCCTGGCACAATCGTGGGAGCGCTCGACCGACAAAAAGGTATACCGTTTTACCATCCGGGAAAACGCGCGCTGGTCCGACGGCACCGCCATTACCGCAGAAGATTTTGTGCGCTCATGGTTCAGGATGCTCGACTTGAACGCTGAATACGCGACGTTCTTCGATGTGATTACGGGCGCGAAAGAATACCGCATGGGCACTGACCACACTCCGGAGCATGTGGGCATCAAGGCCCTCGACGCCCGCACACTCGAAGTGACGCTGCTGCGCCCCGTCGCCTATTTCACAAGGCTGCTCTGCCATCAATCGTTCTCTCTCATCCACCCTTCGATGTTGAACGTAGAAGACTGGAGGACCGCGATCCCATATCCGGTCAGCGGGCCCTACAAGCCGGTCTCAATGACGGATGAGGAGCTTGTGCTCAAAAAAAACGACCAATACTGGGACGCGGAGAATGTCAGCATTCCCACGCTGCGCATGATGTTTACCGACGACGATGCCCTGGCCACATCGCTGTTCAACACGGGACATGTGCATTGGCTCGACGGCCCCGGCACATACGAGCAGGTGTTGCTGCAGACCGCGATTCAGATCTTTCCCATCTATTCCACGCATTACTGGTTTTTCAACTGTCGATCCGCGCCCTGGAATGACCAGAGAGTGAGGCGCGCGCTCGCCCTGCTTCTGCCCTGGGACAGCATCCGGAGCAGCGATCTCTACAGGCTGCCCGCCGCGACACTCGTGCTGCCATTGCCCGGATATTCAAAAACAAAGGGCATAGAGAAAGCCGACCATGAGGAAGCGATGAAGCTGCTCTCGGAATCCGGCCATCCGAACGGCGAGGGTCTCCCGGGAATCGTCATCGCGTTCGCCGACTATGAGCGGCCACGTTCGATTGCCACGGCGTTCAAGACAGAATGGGAAAAGGAGCTCGGTCTGAAGGTGACGCTCAAGCCCATGTCGCCATCCTCATACTATGACACTATCGGAAACCGCGCCGATACCGCATCATTCACCATCGCACACGAGACATGGATCGGCGATTTTGCGGATCCGGAAGCATTCCTGCAGATGTGGACAAGCGGCGCTCCTCTCAACATCGCGGGCTATGACGATTCCGTCTACATGGATTACATGAATCAATCCTACAGTGCGGGCGATGATGCGCGCATGGCGCTCCTCGCAAAGGCTGAGACCGAACTTCTGCAGAGCGCTGCGTGCCTTCCCATCTATCACAATTTCGCCGCTTCGATAATCGACACCGATTATATCCAGGGATGGTATCAAAATGCCCTCGATGTACATCCCTATAAATATTTGCGCTTTGGTACGCCGAGCGTTAATCCGAATGTCGTACGGGCGGACACGGCCGTCGGGGCTCTGGCATCCGCCGCAGGGGCATCTTCTTCAAAATAGGTCGCAGCAACAGGAATTACCATGCAAAGCAACGATGAAACCGGAGAATTTCTCAAAAGCCTGGGTTTCCCGCAGCTCAACATCCATACGATGAGCCGTCACCATGATTTTATCTCCGCAGGCAAGCGCATCCTCGTCATCGGGCCCATGGGCTCGGGCAAGACCGAGTTCTCAGCGCGCGTCTGGCGCGACAGCAGGGTCGCTCTCAAGAAAAAAGGTGCCGCGGCGCGCCTCACGAGTTCCGGCAATGTCGATCGCAGAGATATCTTTATCGTCCGCTCCGCCCTCGACAAGAGCCGTTTCCCGGATTACCCCGAGGATGCCCTCGCATACCGCGGGGGCTACGAGCGCTGCGGGGACAGGATCGGGTCGGCAAAGGATTCTTTCAGCCTCGAGATGCTCATCGCCGAAAACCCGGCAGTGGGCACCTGGGTTATCGATGAGGCCGCCTTTTTTGACGAACGCATCGCGTATCTTATGAAGGACGAGGCCGAATCAAGGGGACTCTGCTTCATATACCCTACCCTCGTACTCAATTTCCGCAGGGAAATATTCAACCAGACCGCAAGGCTATTGCTAGAAACGGCGACTGACATTATCCCCTTCACGGCATACTGTGAGCACGAGGAGTGCCTCAAAGATTCGCTCTATACCTATCGCTACTATTTGGTGGATGAACAGGAATGCCCGGCGCTGTACTTCGATCCCCTCATCATAATCGGAGGAGACCGCACAAAACATGACGGGCGCGAGCCGAACTACTGCACCCGCTGCGACGAACACCATTATTTGCCAGGCAAGGAATACACGTTTTTCACACTCAAGCCACTCGGGGAACTGGCCGCGCGCGGCAATATTGCGCCACTGCTTGCCGAACTGAACGCTTTGCAGGGAAACATCAAAGATTCGCGACTCTATGCCTCGATTGAAAGCCGCTGTACGGAAGGACAAGAGCACGAGGTGCAGATGAACGCTCTCAAGGTGCCGCTCATCGCGGAGCGTGCACTTGTGTATCTCTATGCCGAACAGAATCTTTTATCAGAAGAACAGATGCGTTTCTTTATCTCTGAGCTCAATCTCGACAAAGACTATCTGAGCCAGAGACTCGCGGACAACAGACGTCCCCTGGCACTTTACGAGCGTCCCGTGCCCAGCGCCTCTTTTGCATAGCCCGCAAACAGGACTGCCTGGTCAGGCGATGCGAAATTCGCTCTGAAGAAAGTCGCGCCCCCTCCTCCCTTTCCGCCCAGTGCAGTCATTTTCTCTTTCAAGAGCTCCGCCAGCGCCGGAAAGTTGCCGTGCTGCACAACCTGTACCACGACAGTCGAATCAGGCAGAGAGACCGCGATGGCAGCCCTTCCGAGCACGGCCGCAGCTTTGACAAGCCCCGTCCCTCTCTCCGCGTCTTCATCCTCGAGCTTGAATTCGAGCACGGCCTCCGGTTCGGCCTGCGAAATGGCCAGCCTTGCCTCTGCCTCGGCGCGCTGCTGTGCGCATTTCTTTGTTTTTTTCTCGAGGTGTGCGGTCTTCTCCATACTGTCCCGCAGGCGGGCCGAGAGGTCTCCCACGCCCGCGCCGAGCAGCAGCGCAGCCTGTTTCGCCTCTTCATATGCCTTAAACAGCAATTCGAGCGCATGCGCTCCAGCCGCAAAATACACGCGCACATTGCCCTTGTACCGCTCGAGCGAGAGCAGTTTCAGCGCCCGGAGCTGGCCGGTCCGTTCGACATGAGTGCCACCGCAGGGCGACCAGTCGTACCCGTCAATCTCAACGACCCTGATGACGGCCTCGTCCGCGGGCGGTCTTTTTCTCAGCCTGAACGCAGCCACATCTTCGGGAGGGCAATAATGGATTCGCACCAGAACATCGCGCTCAATCCACCCCTCAACCTTGGCTTCGATCTCCTCAAGCGGCAAATCTGCCGGATTTTTGGCCGAGACATCGATGGTACAGTAGTCGGTGCCAAGGTGGAACGAGAGCGTATGAATGCCGTAGTCCTGCTCAAGCACCGCCGACAGCAGATGCTGGCCCGTGTGCTGCTGCATATGGTAGAGGCGGCGCTGCCAGTCGATGCGCAGATGCACGGATGCTCCTGCTCGTACTCCCTTTTGCGCGAGCCATGCCCCGCCATTTCCAGCTTCTGGGGGAATTTCTACAAAATGCCATATCTGTCCGTCGATTTCCTGTACATCGACGACGCGCGCCCTCTCAATGAAACCTAAATCGGGAGGCTGTCCTCCACCCTCCGGATAAAAGATTGTCGTATCGAGCAAAACGCGCACATGCCCTGGCTTCACGCCATCCTCCCATTCTGTCGCCATGACGATGGCGTCGGCTTCCGAAAGCCAGGGATTCCTGTAAAACAGCCTTTCATCGAGTGCGCGCGCATTCATCGAACTATCCTTAGAAATGTAATGTACATTCTTGCTGGCAATGGCTAGGCGCCGGTAACAGTCATGCTGCCCTTATCATCGAGCTGACGCCCCTCTTCGTAATCAATATCTTCTTCCTCAAATGGCTGATCGCGGACATAGACGGGCCGCACGACGCCATTCTCATTCTGTACCCGAATCGCAATCGTCTTCGTAATCCCTGATTCTTCCATCGTGACACCGAGCAGCGTGTCGGCGCAGGCGACTGTCTTTTTATTGTGCGTTATCACGATGAACTGACTGGCGGTGCCGAATTCTCTCAAGAGGTTGACCAGCTGAATGATATTGCCTTCATCCAGCGCCGCGTCGATTTCATCCAGGAAGCAGAAGGGCGAGGGCTTGACCATGTACGTGGCAAACAGAAGCGCAATCGCCGTGAGCGTCCTCTCGCCGCCCGAGAGCAGCGATATATTCTCAAGCTTCTTCCCTGGCGGCTGCGCGTAGATCTCGATGCCGCTCTCCAGCACATGGTCGGCATCGAGGAGGCGCAACTCGGCTCTTCCTCCGCCGAAAAGCCTGCGGAACATATTGTGAAAATTCTTCTTGATTCTGTTATAGGTGTCGACAAAAAGCTGGGCGCTCTCGGTGCGGATCTCGTCCGTGATGCGCACCAGGTCCGTCCGAGCCTTCACCATATCCTCGTATTGGCCGGTCAAGAACTCGTAGCGCTGCCGCACTTCCTCAAATTCTTCGGGGGCCATGAGGTTGACGGAGCCGAGCGAAGACAGCGACGACTTCAGCGACGCGAGCTCTTCCCGAATCTCCGCAATGGGTCTGCGAATTTCGTACATCCTGGTTTCATATGCCGAGAGGTCCCGCGAATAGAGCTCTGTGAAAGTATCCTTGAGATTCCGAATCTCGGTTTCGCTCTGGGCCATCGCCATGTGCAGGTCCTCAAGCTCCTGCTGCATCGCCTGCAACTTCTGCTCGAGCTCCGAGGATTCCTTGCGCTTCTCCGCAAGATCGGCGGTTCGCTGGCTTATGGAGTTCTCAAGCTCTGTCATATCCTCCGAAAGACGGCGGCCTTTTTGCTCAATTTCGGCGAGCTCCTCTTCGAGAGTCCCGAGCTCCTCGTCGAGCTCGTCGAGGCGTCTCTGTTCACCCGCAAGCTCGTTGGCGATCTCCCTGCGGTAGGACTCCTGGCCGGCAATCTCCCGCCTCAGCACCGAAAGCGCCTCCTGGGCGGCCTCCATCTGAGCCTGTATCTTGGTCTTTTCCATCCGCGCTTCTTCGAGGGTCCTGCGGTAGGTCTCGATTTTCTTTGCGAGATCGCCATTCCGCGCAGAGAGCGCCTGATTTTCGGTATCGATCTCCCTGAGCCGCTCCGCATGCGCAGAAATGGCCGCGTCAATGCGCCGTTTCTGCGTCATCACGCCTTCGGGCGCGACCAGCTCATTGAGAAAACTCGGAGCGATGGCGATGTATTGCTGAAAGTCCTTTTCCAGCCACTTCGACTTCGAGGAGAGTTCGCGCAGGTCCGCAGAGAGTCTCTCGATCTCCTGCGCTCGCTCCTGAGAGCTGAGGGTGGTCGCGATCCGCGCGTAATCCTGAAGCCTGTCGGCACGGGACGCGACCGAAAGCGCAATTTCGGTGATCCCCTGGCGGATCTGTGCCTCGAGCTTCTGCCGCTGCTCAATCTGGGTCTCGGACTGGCGCAGGCGCTCATCGACGAGCTGGGCGATCCTCTCCGTGATCGTATCGAGTTCCTGGCGAAGCTGCGCCGTCTTCTGGCCGATCTCCTTCGATTCTTCGGCGTTCTGCCTGATGGTCCCCTCATTGGCCTTCACCGAGAGGGCCGCGGCGGAAATGTTCTCGTCGAAGGTGTGGATGTTGGCCTCGACTTCGCGAATACGCGCCCGGTAGCCCGCGTATTCGGCCTCTTTTTCGCCCTCTTCATCCTGGAGAGACTCGATCTTCGCGGCGATAGCGCGATCGCGCCCCTGGAGCTGCTCAATTTTCGTCTTCAGCTCGCGGCACCGCTCCGCGAGGAGCGTCTTTTGCTTTTCCTTGCCATTTTTTTCGACCGCAAGACCATACAGCAGCTTCTGCATCTCGACGAGCCTGGCCTCGAGTTCGTTGACGAGATCGAGCCCCTCCGACATCGACGCGCTCATATTGTCGATGCGCTGAACGAGGGCCTCGCGTTCCTTTTTCTTCTGGTCGAACGCGGCGCTGCTGCGGTCGCGCTCGCGGACATATTGCCGCAGACGCACGAGGTAGAGATCGAGCTCGGTCTCAAATATCTTATCTTTTAATTGTCGGTACTGTACGGTTTTTTCGGCCTGTACCTTCAGGCTCTCATAGGAGTGCTTGACTTCGCGGACGATGCCTTCAATCTGGCGCATATTCTCTTCGGTTTTCGCGAGCTTGAGCTCAGCCTCGCGCGCGCGGACTTTATGCTTGGTGATGCCCGCGGCTTCTTCAAAGAGGTATCGCCTGTCCTCCGGCTTCGACGAGAGAACCTGGTCGATGCGTCCCTGCTCCATCACCGAATAGGCCGACTTGCCTATCCCCGTATCCCAGAAGAGCTCCCGCACCTCTTTCAGTTTTGACTGTTTTCCATTGATGAAATATTCGTTTTCACCGGAGCGGTAGAGCCGCCGTTTCACCTCGATCTCGGGCACATCGAGGGGAAGAGCCCCGCCGTCGTTGCTGATGGTTATCGCCACTTCCGCGACCGAGAGGGGGCGCCTGTTCTCCGTGCCGTTGAAGATGATGTCTTCCATCGACTCGGCGCGCAGGCTCTTCGCCGACTGTTCGCCGACAACCCACTTTATGGCATCGACGATATTGGATTTTCCACAGCCGTTCGGTCCGAGCAGCGCTGAAATCCCCTGGGAAAACTCGATGCGCACCCTGTCCGCAAATGACTTGAATCCGAATATTTCAAGGCTTTTCAAATACACAAGGCATTCCCTTTTCAATAAAATAAAAAGCACCCGCAGAAACGCACTGGCGCGCTGCAGGTGCTCTCATCAAAGCGAGGCGGCGTTACTGATCCTGCTGGATGAGCAGATCGTATGCCTCATTCGCCGTTTTGCAGCCCAGAAGCCCATCCCGCAGTTCCACCACCTTGAGCCGCGCGGAAAAAAACGAAAGTGTCTGCAGGTAATACGCATGCTGATTATACGCCGCGGCAATCATGAATAAAAGCCGGACAGGCACATCGTCGAGGGTCTGGAAGTCGGTGATGTCGCACCGCGATATGCCAATGGAAATCACCAAATCCGTCACGGAATTCAGGCGAACATGGGGAATCGCAATGCCTTTTCCAATCGCAGTGCTCATGAGCTCCTCACGTCGCAGAATTTCAGAGATCAACTCCTGTCTATTTTTAATCTGGGGTGCAGTTGAAAGATTCTCTGAAAGGGCAATCAGCGTATCGCGCTTTGAGGGATAATTCAGAAACAGAATTCGATCGGGAGAGATAATATTCTGAATTTTTACGCTGCTGATGAACGCTACTGGCCGATTCGAAGAAAGACGTTCATTGACCCATCGTTCAATTTCACTTTTTTTGAAGCGCCAGACAGTGCCAATCTTTCCGGAAGGTATCTCGCCTTTCTGCGCCCAATCGTATACTGTTCGTTCGGATACCCGCAAGTATTTCGCTACTTCTTCAATGGTCAGGATATCGTCATCCATGCGATACTTCCCTCCGAGTTGAAATTTCTGACATATTATTGAATCTTGTGGTAAGGTCTGTCAAGTATTGGAAAATAGTATTTTCAGCCTTTGCCATTTTCTTCGATTTCCCATGATTCGAGGAATTTTTCCACGGACTTCGACGGAAATCCTTCATTCCTCAGATGAGCACGCAGGAGCGAGCGTCTTTCAGCAAACGACAAGCTTTTTGGCTCTATTTCTGAGTCGTCCCCAGACATTCCCGCTGCGTTCTGTGTCCGGTACAGGCTTCGGTTATCCCCCCTGCTGGCGCGGGAAAAAGTCTTGGTGCGCCTCAGGATATTGGCGGTGCTCTTTCGAATTGCTTCCTGCATGCTGTCCTCTTCGAGCGCCGCAAAGCCGTCGGCAAGTATAAGCTTGGGGTTTTCAAATAGGCCGACGCGCGGCCATGCAATCGTCTTTATGCGATCCGGCCCCTGCCCTCTTCTCACTAAATGAGATTGCAGGAGCAATGTGACATAACGGCGATCGTCGACATAGCGCTCAGTGCACATCCACAGGAGGCAGGTGCGGGCAATCTCGGGCTCATATCCTCTTTTCAGCAATTTCTCGTAGAGTTGCTTCGAAGCCTGTTCGGCGCGCGAAACGATCGACAGTGCATCTTTGCGCGCTTTGTGGAGCGCATTCAGCCGGTCAAGCACAGAGACAGCACCTTCATCAAAAGACTCATCCCCCACGAGAGTGACCGCAGTCCTGTCTGCAGCCATCAAGGTTCGGGTGCCGCGGTCGAATGAGCAGCCAAGCATCTGTACATCTTTGGCATCAAAATTAAACATAAGGCCTCCAGAGACCGCCACTTCGAGCGTTCCAGAGGCCTTTTCGCGAACGGATTCGATCCGCATCGCCATACGTCAGCGCTTGGAGAACTGGAATCTCCGGCGTGCACCACGCTGGCCGTATTTCTTGCGCTCGACCATGCGCGGGTCACGAGTGAGCAGCCCAATCGCTTTGAGCGACACATGGTTTGCCGGATCAATCTGCGCGAGAGCGCGGGCAAGTCCATGCGTGCATGCGCCAGCCTGACCCGTGGGGCCACCGCCAATCACGGTGATATATGCGTCAAACTTATTTTCACTGTCAGTGACGAGGAGCGGCTTGCGCACCTGTGCGACGAGACCTTCGACCGGGAAATATTCCTTGAGATCCTTCTGATTAATGATTATTTTGCCGGAGCCTTCGCGGAGAAATACCCTCGCGATTGCGCATTTGCGGCGTCCCGTGCCGATACCAAGGTTGATATTCTTAACCATTTTGCCTTCCTTCCTCAATTAAAGATCAATTGCAGTCGGCATCTGCGCCACATGCGGGTGATCCGGACCGGCATATACCTTCGCATTCTTGAACAACTTGCGACCAAGAGGCCCTTTAGGCAGCATGCCGCGAATGGCGATTTCCATCGGGGAAACAGGATTGCGTCCGATAAGCTCATTAAAGTTGAAATCTTTGATGCCACCCGGAAAGCCGGTGTGGTAGTAGTACATCTTGTTCTGGCGCTTCCGACCCGTCACCATGACCTTATCAGCATTGACAACAATGACATAATCACCAGTTTCCTGGCTTGGAGTAAACGTCGGCTTATTCTTACCTCTTAAGATCGATGCGACCTTGACCGCAACACGACCAAGAGGCTTACCTGCAGCGTCGATAATATACCATTTGCGCTCAGCGGTTGCAGCAGTTACAAATACAGTCTTCATATATGTATACCTTCACCTTATTGTGGAGTATTCAAAAAATGCGGGTGCATATTCCCACAGATTGAGAAATCTGTCAAGCATCTATAAATGATTTGCAGATTAGTCTTTTTTCTCTCCGTCTTTTTCCTGCTCGCCTTCAGAATTTTCAGATTTTTCTTTTTCCTCTTCTCTCTTCTCTTCAACCTTGTCTTTTATATCCGCAATGCCAATGAATACTGCCAGAGCACCGATTAAACCAGCAAGGACCGGGAGCGCGCCGCGAAGAAAAGCAAGGACATCATTCCCCCAACCTAAAATCCCAGGAAGCACCATGAGCACCGCGACCACAATAAGTCCAATACCAACCAGCAAAGCAGTCATTTCATTCTCCTTCTTTGTTTGTGTCGTTTGAAGCGCCTGTCTTCAAGCGGGCTGACTTATTCATCCAACAGGTCAGTAATATATCATAAGCGCCTAAGCTTCGCAATGGAGCGAATATCCAGTCTTGTATATAGGCATTTTTGAAGCTATAAACAATACATGCTCCCGCATCATTCCCTCGTCATGTACAAGACAAAACCAGCCATTGTGGTCGCAGGTGATCCGGACCGGATTCTGATTCATCTGATCGATGGAGAAGAACGGCGCGTACGATCCAAGGATGTCGTGCTCCTCCACAATGGTCCCATCAGCTCCTTCCCGAAGGAGCTGCCTTCCGCTGAAGCTGAAGTAGCGCTTGAACTGCTCAGGGATGAACATCCCGAAGGGCTTGCGCTCATCAGCTGGAAAGAATTTGCGGAACTCGCATGGAGCGATGCAAAGCCTGAGCATATAGTTACGGCGTGGCACTCGCTTTTGGACAATCCGGCAGTCGAAATTCTTGAAGATGGCATTCGCATCCGCAGCTCCGAAGAACAGCAAAAATTGCTTGAAAAAGAGAAAAAAAGGAAGGAAATAGTCGAGACCAAGGCGGCATTTATCGAATCATTTCGCGTTGCATGGAAAAAGCACGATCCCGCGCTTATCGATAAAAATCCACCATTCCAGCAGTTCTTCGACGAATTAAGCAGGTACGCGCGCGGTTTCAGCGATGAAAGCCCCCTGGCGCGAGATATCGGGATCAAAATGACGCCTCAGGCAATTCATGAAACCCTCTTGGCAACAGGATATTGGGACATGGCATTCAATCCATGGCCCGAGCGCAATGGGTGCATCCTGTCCTCGCCTCCCGCCCCAGATGCCATCGCCGAGAGGGCCGATCTCGCACTGGAAAGACTTGATTTGAGACACCTGTCTTCCTATGCCATCGACAATGCATGGTCGAATGATCCCGACGATGCAATTTCCGCCGATGGAGAAAGAATTTGGATCCATGTCGCCGATCCCGCCGCGGTAATTTCGCCAATGTCCAAACTCGACAGCGAAGCGATGGCGAGGGGTTCCACGCTGTACCTGCCGGAGAAAACGGTTCCCATGCTGAATGCCTCTCTGGTGCAGGCGCTTGGCCTCGGCCTCAATTCCGAGTCAAAGGCCCTGTCCTTTGGCATCACCCTGAAGGAAGACGGCAGAATTGCAGAAACGCTGATTGTTCCGAGCATTGTAAAAGTCGAACGGCTTACGTATGAACAGGCCGACACGATGTTTGAAAGCAGCCCCGCATTGCAGAAACTTCACGGCATGGCAGAGATTCGAGCGGCTCTGCGACGGAGCCAGAGCGCGGTCGATATCGATTTCCCCGAAGTTGCTATCAGAGTGAGCGATGGAAATCCGGCCTTCTTGCCTGTACCGCACACACGTTCAGCCCGAATGGTGCAAGAGCTCATGATACTCGCAGGCGAAGCGGCTGCGCGCTGGGCCTATGAACGAAATATTCCTTTTCCTTTCGCAGCGCAAGACTCTCCTGTCTCTGAGAAGCTGGCGGGATGTGGACTAGGACCATCGCAGAGTCTTGCGGAGAACTATGGTCGCCGCCGCGTCATGAGGGCTGCTCTTGTAAGCTCCACATGCTCCGCCCATGCAGGTCTCGGACTATCCTTCTATTCTCAGGTGACAAGCCCCTTACGCCGGTATCAGGATCTTCTGGCCCATTATCAAATACATGCAATTCTTGCCAGAGAAAGAAATTCAGAGCATTCTGCACCTGCGGTCAGAACGCCTGCCCCCCTCGATCTTGAAACCATGAATGAGCGGCTTTACCTCTACAGCCAGCAAGCGGCAAAAAACCACCAGGCAGAGCGGGACTCCCGTGCCCATTGGACATTGGTGTATCTCAGCCGGCACAGAGACTGGAAAGGACAGGGCATAGTGCTCGATGCTTCCGCTGAAAACGGCCAGATTCTCATTCCGGAATTCGGCTACGAAACGCAAATGCGCATCCCCCGCGGGATCAAACCCGATGAAACGGTCATGCTCGCATTGCGTCGTGTCTCAATTCCCGAACTGTCCGCAAGTTTTGATATTCTTCCTCAGAGCGCCTGATTTCAGAGATATCTCCCCATTGAACTATCTATCGCGACAGGCTGGAACGGCGCAAAGCGTCCGTTCCAGCCTTATTTTATCGCGCCCGCGACCATTCCCTTCACGATATATTTCTGGGCGAACAGGAAAAAGATAATCACGGGGACCATCGCCAACAGAATCGCGGTCAAAATCAAATCCCACTGTTTTACAAAGGCCCCGGCAAAATTCGATACCGCCAGGGGAAGGGTCATGACATCGTTACCCTTGCCGAGCACAAGGAGAGGCAAAAGGTAATCGTTCCAAATCCAGATGCCATTCAGCACGAGCACTGTCGCCTGAATCGGCGTCAGAATCGGAAAAATTATTTTAAAAAATATCTGGTGCTTATGGCATCCATCGATTGTCGCCGCCTCTTCGAGCTCCAGGGGAATGCTCTTGATAAAGCCGTGGAACATAAATATCGACAGAGGAGCTCCAAAACCAATGTAACTTAAAATGATCCCCTGATAGGTACGCAAAAGCCTGATACCTGTTACATCCGTCACCGTCCTGAACCAGGACAGGAGGGGGAACATTACAATCTGAAAAGGAATTACCATTGAAGCAACAAAGATGAAAAAAATGGCTGACGAGGTTTTTGTCTTTGTCCTCACCAGGGCCCATCCAGCCATTGCCGAAAATACATTGATCAAAACCAGCGATACGGCCGTGATTATGATGCTCGACAACAGCGAGTTCGGATAGCGCACCGATTCGCTCGTCCAGATTTTGACGATATTGTCAATAAGATTTCCCCAGCGAGTTGGCAGCGCGAGCGGATACTGTGTCACTTCGAACGATGTCTTGGCCGAGTTGATGAGCACAAGCAAAAATGGGAACAAGAAAAGAAGAAATATAATCGCAGTGACTATTTCTGCAATGACCGTGCCAGATTTCCTTGGCTGAGAGGCTTTCATAGCTCGATCTCCTTTTTCTTGTTCACATACACTTGTATGAGTGAAATGATCGCCAGCACCAGGAAAAATACAAACGCTCTTGCCTGAGCCTCAGAAAGCTTGTTTGAGATGAATGCAGTATTGTAAATATTCAGTGCAAGCAATTCTGTGCCTAAAATGGGCTTCCCCATCAGCATGGTCGACGGTCCTCCACTCGTCAGGGAGACATTGACATCGAATTGCTTGAATGAGTTGACGAGCGTCAGGAACATGGTCACGGTAAAAGACTGAGCACACAGTGGAATGGTGATTGCTTTAAGCCGAATCCATGGCGTCGCACCATCCATTTTTGCTGCTTCGATCAATTCCTGAGGAATATTTTCAATTGCCGCGACATAGATCATCATGATATAGCCCGCGTATTGCCAGGTGCCAACGATGATCATCGCCGCGAGCGCAGAGGTGTTTTTGCCCAGTATGAGCTTGTCTGGATCAGCCAGAAAACTGAGGGCAGGTATTATAGTGCCCAGAGAAGGAACCGCATTGTTAAAGATAAATTGCCAAATATAGCCGAGGATAATACCGCCAATGAGGTTCGGCACAAAAAAGCCTACGCGATAGATATTCTTGAACCTGAGATTGCCTGTCACGAGGAGGGCAAGCGCGAATGCCGTGACATTGATCGCAATCATGTTCAAAATTGTATACACAAAAGTAATTCCGAAAGAGTAAAGAAACGAAGGGTCCTTCAGGCTGTTTGTAAAATTCTTGAAGCCCACAAACCGCAGGCCATTGTCAACCCTCGCTGAAGATGTCCAGTTTGTGAATGCGTAATAAGACCCCAAAAAGAAGGGGATAATCATGACCATGATGAAGGCGAAGAGCACAGGTGCCAAAAAAGCCCAGAATACGACCCTAGATTCAGTTTTTTTTGTCATATCCGCTCCCTTTTGCAGTTCTTTCCACTATTTTCAATTTCTAGTCTCAAAGGAAAACAAAAAAGTGGAGCCGCCTGCATTCATCTTAGCAATGCAAGCGGCACCACTCAAGCGGTAATTAGAACCTGAAAAGCCACAAACACACTAATTGCTTCGCGCTGAATTATTTCTGTGCGTTGTCTTTGAATGCTTTTGTCATCAAATCGACAAACTGAGCTTTGGTGATGCTGCCTCCTGCAAACTGGTTGTAAATCGGGGTAAGCACCTTGTCCCTGAAGTCGCCAGAGAAATAGTACTGATCCCAGCTATACACCTTGCCTGCCGCTGCCCACTGCTGGACCGATTTTGAAAGCTGGCCATCGGGGTTGAGGTTGATGCCGGAGAATGCAGGGATCATGCCCGCCTCTTTCACCATGTAGTTCTGCCCCTCCGTGGTGGTCACCATGTCATTCAGAAATTTCTTGGCCAGCGCGACGTTCTTTGATTCCTTGTTGATCGCATAGAAGGACGGCGCCGAGACGAAGATGCCATCGGTGACTTTCTTCATCGAACCATGGGGCGCAAAGGCCATCTTGAAGGTGGCATTTGCCGCTTTCAGGTTGGGATCTACCCAGTTGCCCTGATGCAGGAAAACGGTCTTTCCGGTCGCGAAGGCGCCAACCTGTGCATCATAGTTGCCAGTGAGCAGAATTGATCTGTCGGCATATTTGAAAAGCAGTTCGACCCAATCCGCGTATTCCTGCAGGCGCTGCATATCGACTTTGCCCGCGAGCAGATCGTTGACGACGGAGAGGTCTCCATAGGGCAAGCCATTGGCGAGCAGAGAATTGAAGTTGTGGTGCGCGGTGACCCAGCCCATTTCGACTGACGCAGTCATGGAGACAACTGCGTTGATGCCAAGCTCACCCTTCATCGAATCGAGTTTTTCAAATGCTTTTTTGTATGCATCGTAGCTGTTGAGCGTCTTGGGGTCGATGCCAGCCTTTGCCAGCAGATCGGCATTGTATGCCATTCCCCAGCCTTCCACTGCGACGGGGAAGCCATACACTTTCCCATTATATTTGAACGCGACTGAGGTCTTGGAAACCCAGGGCTCCTTCGAAAGATCGAGAATAATGCCCTCCCAGTCTTTAAAAGACTCAAGTCCGTCGAACGCAAAGATGTCTGGCATATCGCCCGCCGCATAGTCGGCCTTGAGCTGTGGCCCCATGCCACCAGAAGTACCGCCGATAGATTTGATGACAACCGTGACACCGTTCTTCTGGCCCCATGTTGCGGCATACGCCTTGAGCTGCGCATCAATTTCCGGTTTGTTCTGCATGAGGGTGAGTTTTCCTGCGCCAAATGCCGCTGTGGCTGTCAGCAAAACCATGAAAGCCAACGCAATTCGTTTCATACTGTATTTCCTCCTTTTCTCGTTCGGCTAAGATACGATGCTTAACCGGTTTAATTATGGTAACACAAAATTTCGTATTGTCAAGAACTGAAAAACAATGTGGTAAATTGTTTCGGGGAATAACCGGAGCGGGAAGGAAGGATTTCGTCATTTTTAATGGACATAAAGAATGAAAAACTGAATCCGGAGAAGTACAGAAGAGGATGTCGAACACCTGATTGGCCGCGGGGATACGGTGGCCATGCCCAAGAGGTACTCAGGAAGATACTGCCGACGGTACGGCAACCCCCCGTTCAAAATCGGCCCATCTTCGCTGGGCCATCCGCTTCCGATCCGTTGTGGGGATAAAAAGACCGCCTCCTGTTTGCAGGGAAGCGGTCTTCGTTTGCTATGCAGCCTTTAGGGCCTAGTAGCGCCTGTTGTCGCGGCGAGGCTTGTCCATGGCTTCATTTACTTTGATCTGGCGTCCGTCGAGGTCAAAACCATTGGCTCCAGCAATGGCGGCGCTGGCTTCGGCGTCGGTTCCCATTTCCACGAAACCGAAGCCCTTGGAGCTCCCTGTGTCGCGATCAGTGATGACTTTCACAGACTCTACCGTACCGTAGGTCTGAAAAAGGTTGCGGAGGCTGTCCTCATTGGTGTTGTAGCTGAGGTTCCCTACATAAAGTTTCTTACCCATCTTCATTTTCCTTCACTCGAGGCCTTGCGACGAGTGTTTTAACACATATATCTACGATTAGCGCAGATTTGACCAAATAATGGATCCTTTTTGGGGGGTCCACGCTTAAGTTAAAATCATTCTATCACAGAGCCAGGATCATTGATAGAGCTCCCGAGAGTTGACAGGGTACGGGCGATGTTGCATCTTATATACAAAGGAGAGTCGGTTATGCCGCTCTTAAAATCGATAGAAATGCGCAGGTCCTTCAGAGCGCTGGATGAAAAGCCCATACAGAATGAAATTCTTCTGAGGCTCGCCGAAGCTGCCAGGCTTACTCCCTCCTGGGGTAACAAGCAGCCGTGGCGCATCGTGACGGTCACCGCTCCGTCGCAGCTCACGGCCTTAAAGGCGACGCTGACGCCGGGCAACTACTGGGCGAAAAAGTCGCCCGCTATCGCGGCATTCGTGACGAGTCTCGACTGGGATGGGCGTCTCGACGATGGTCGAGACTATGCCCTCTTTGACCTTGGCATGGCCGCCATGGCCTATCAGCTCCAGGCTGTCGAAGAAGGCCTCATCGCGCACCCAATCGCGGGCTTTGACGCGGCTTCCGCCAAGCGTGTCCTTGACATACCAGAAACCGCCATCCTTGAGACGCTGATAATACTGGGTTTCCCCGGCGATCCTTCGGGCCTGAGTGAGAAGCACCTTGCGAGCGAGACGTCTGCGCGTCTCAGGAAGCCAGTCGACGAGATTGCCGGCTTCGACAGGTGGAGCGATCAGCTTGTTCCACAAGGGAGGGACTAAAATGAAATACCGTAAACTCGGCAACACGGGTGTCATTGTGAGCGAAGTCGCTCTTGGCACGATGCAGTTCGGCGGGACGATGAATATGGGGAACCTGGGACAGGAAGCCACCACGAAGATGGTGAAGCTGGCTCTTGATAGCGGGATCAATCTCATTGACACAGCCGACGTCTACAGTCGCGGCGAGAGTGAAACGCTCTTGGGCAATGCCCTGAAAGGCATTCGGGATGAGATCGTCCTGGCGACCAAGGCAAGGCTTCCCATGAGCGACAATAATTTCAACAGGAGCGGCGCAACCAGGCTTAACAT
>DJVZ01000027.1:87429-97471 GCA_002441395.1 Spirochaetaceae bacterium UBA6243
ATGCATTACAGCCTTGTAAACCGGGGCCTCGAGTATGAGTTCCAGTCCTTCGCCGAATACGCAAATCTCGGCATTTTGGTGTGGAGCCCCCTCGCCGGTGGTTTCCTGGCGGGAAAATACGGGCGGACGGCTCCGGCGCCGCAAGGTACGCGTTTTGCGGATGCGGGCCAATTCGTCCCCTTCGACAAGGAGCTCGGCTACCGCGTGGTGGATGCGCTGAAAGAGGTGGCTGGCCGCCATGGGGCAAATCCTGCACAAGTGGCGCTGGCGTGGGTCCTGTCCAAGCCTGCGGTCTCGAGCGTGATAATCGCCGCGCGAAAAGCGGAGAATCTTGCAGACGATATAAAGGCGGTGGATCTCGCTTTGTCGGACGAGGACATACAGCTGCTCGACAAGGTATCCGATCCCGGTGTGCCCTATCCAAAGTGGATGGTTCTCCAGCTCGATACGGCAGAGGATCCGCGGCCCAAAGTATTGCACCCCGAACGCTATGCGGACGGGGGTTCATGGAAAGATCTTCGCGGGACGAAGTGGTCAGGCGCGCATTGACGGTAAACATGATAAGAAAGCTCTTAAGAACACGATAGAGCGCTTTAGTCACCGTTTCTCGATGGTCGTGGCGAAAAAACCAGACTAAGGCCCTGCAGAAGCTCATACCAAAGGACAGTCTCGTTCTGCACAATGGCGAAAAGGCCCACATACTTGCCGCCGATCTCGTCGACGGGGATATCATTTTTCTGGAGGAAGGCGACCGTATCCCCATCGACGCTCGCGTGATCGAGGCTCACGATACCTCGGGCGTGACGGGTTTGCCGGAGAACCAAAGGGCCGCCTTTACTCGGGCAACGCTTCAAGAAGGCCGCCAGCATGATCGTGTTGGATGGCAATTTCGCGAGCATTGTGGCCGCTTTCGGGCCCTGCCGTAGGCAAGTGGCGTAAATTTGTGTATAATAACGTCGTACTTAAATTTACTGTGTCATTCATCTACGAAATCATTCACTCGTTCAAGAGGAGTTTTAGACGATTCCCAGCACCTGTCGACCTTCGCCTTCCACATCTAACCCCTCCGGGGTCAGCCGGCCATGAAGAGGTCTAAGCGGGGATCGGGCGTTCTCCTCAGTTACTTCGAGAAACGGGAGGATGCGGAAAGTGCCCGTAAGAAGCTGAAAAGAAAACATTTCCGTCGTATTACATTACTCTCCAATGCCACGGACGAAAATATGCGTCCGCCGGGAACGCCTTTCCGGGGTCGACGGCAGAAGTACGGGGCGGAGAACAAAGTTCCAAAAGAGGATGCGCGCGCGCTGCTGCCCGGCGAAACGGTCCTCATCGTCCGTGCGTCCATCGATACGCTGCATGTTGCGGTTGCTTTGTTACGAGAAGACAGTGACATTCCCCCGGCGGTATTTATACTGCACGACAAAGTTTCGAAAGCCCCTGAGAAGGAACTGCGGAGACCTGGAGTCCCTCTTTCCTCTGCCCAAATCCTCGACCACGCCGAGCGTCTGGGTATTGAACACCATATCGAGCGCAGACCTCGACGGAGTCGTGAGTTGCTCGCGCGCCTGGGCGGCGCCTACCATCTGATACGAGGCACTTGCGCAGAATTATCGATGGCCGGCCGCCTGGAGCAGGGAACGTCGGCCACTGCGGAATGGATCCTCGACAATGAGTACGTCATCGAGAGTAACACTCGCGACATCCGGATAAACCTGCCTACTGCGTTCTACCGGCGGCTTCCTACGCTTGCTGTGGGTAAATCTAAGGGGTTGCCGCGCATCTACGATCTTGCGTGCGAGTTGATCGCGAACATGGAGCTGCGGCTGGACAGAGAAAATATCCTCGCTTTTATCGATGCATATCAGTCCTCATGTCCGCTCGCGATCGGCGAACTCTGGGCCATTCCTCAGATGCTGCGCATCGCACTTATCGAGAGCGTCAGCGATTTCGCCCTCAAGGTCTCCATCGAGTTGCGCGAGCGGGAAAGTGCCGATTTCTGGGCGCACCGATTGATCAAGGCCAACAGGCAGGGCCCCGATCAACTCTTTTCGATTCTCGCAAAACTCGCACTCAGGTTTCCCAATCCGAGCCCTTATTTTGCGATTCAACTCATCGACCACCTTTATGATGAGGAAGCTGTTCTTGTGTTTGTCCAGGGATGGCTGGAACGCACCTATCACCAGCCCCTGAGCGGGATCAGCCTGCGCGAGCAAAACAGACAGGCGAAAGATCAGATTTCCGTAGGCAACGCGTTCACGAGCCTCCGGCAGCTGGCTCTGCTCGACTGGAGAGAAATTTTCGAAAGTTTGAGCCGGGTGGAACATCTGCTTCGCGACGAGCCCTGCGGCATCTATCCCGGGATGGATTTCGACACGCGCGACCGGTACCGGCGGGTCGTCGAAGAGCTGTCCCGCAGGTCCGGCCAAGCGGAAGACCAGGTAGCCCGACAGGCCCTCGCTCTGGCAAAAGAGGCGATGAACGGAGCCCCCTGCACGGATGAGCGCCGAACGCATGTGGGAACCTACTTGATCGGCGAGGGCAGACAGGAACTTGTGCGTCGGCTGCACTGCAGCGAGAGCCGGCGCTACCGGCTTCTCCACTGGGTATACCGAAACTCTTCCACAGTATTTTTCTTCGGCTTGGGCATCCTCACTATCGGCCCGACTATCCTGCTCGCATTTTCCGTCCCTGCTGGGCTCGCGTTCGGTATCCACGTGCTTCTGGCTCTTCTTTTGGCACTCCCCGTCAGCCAGCTTGCACTTGAGCTGCTCAACTACCTCGTGGCGCGTATTCTGCCGCCCCGCGTCCTGCCCAAAATGGATTTCGAGGTTTCCGGAGTACCCGACCAGTTCCGGACGCTGGTCGTCGTGCCTGTTCTTTTGGGCGACGCGCAGTCGATCCGGTCCGATGTGGAGAAGCTGGAAGTCCGCTATCTGGCCAACAGGGAAAACAATCTGCTCTTCAGCCTCTTTACGGATTACAGGGATGCGGACGAGGAGCATCGGGAGGATGACGCGGAGCTTCTGCGTGTGGCAGTCGAAAGTATCGAATCGCTGAACCGTCGTTATGGCGCCGGGCACTTCTTCCTGTTTCACCGCGAACGCAGATGGTGTGAATCGGAGCGGAAGTTCATCGGATGGGAGCGCAAGCGGGGCAAGCTCGAAGAGCTGAATGGGTTGCTCGCGGGAACACGGCCCGAAGGATCTCCGGAGCTCGTCTATGTCGGCGACAGGGGAGCTCTGGCCGCTGTCAGGTTCGTCATCACGCTGGACAGCGACACTCAACTTCCTCCAGGTACTGCCCGCCGTATGATCGAAACCCTTGCGCATCCGCTCAATCAGCCGCGTTTCGATGAGGCGGGCAAGGTGCTGGCGGGAAGTTACACGATCATCCAACCGCGGGTGAGCCCTTCCCTGCCGAGCACGAGTGCCTCTCTTTTCGGCCGGCTTTTTGCCGATGCGGTGGGGATCGATCCCTACACCAAGGCGGTTTCCGACCTTTACCAGGATCTCACGGGCGAAGGTTCTTACTACGGCAAGGGAATTTACGATGTACGCGCCTTCAACCGCGTGCTATGCGGGCGATTCCCCGAAGAGCGCCTGTTGAGCCACGACCTGATTGAAGGCGCCTACGTCCGCGTAGGACTCGCCAGCGATATCGAGCTCTACGACGAATTTCCCCCGAATTACCGGGCGGCCTCCGAACGCCAACACCGTTGGATCCGTGGCGACTGGCAGATAGCGCAGTGGATTTCGCCGCGAGTCCCGGTACAGGGAAAGGGGCTTGAGCGGAATCCCCTTTCTCGGTTTGACCGCTGGAAACTTTTCGACAATTTGCGCCGCAGTCTTTTGCCCGCTGCCAACATAGTTTTGCTTCTGGCGTCTTGGGCCGTCTTCCCTCAGGCGGGCTGGATGGCAAGCCTGGTAGTCGCCGCGCAGCTTTTTTCCCATTCCCTTGCGATGTGTTTCACGATGTTGACTACCTGGCGGGGCGCCAAGGGGCTTTCGCTGCCGCTTGTTGCACACGATATTTTGCGCGCGCTGGCTGATGCCGCGCTGCTTCCGCATCAGGCCGCCCTCGGCATGGGTGCCATGATGCGTACCGAATATCGCCGCCATATTTCCCACCGGGGCATGCTTCAGTGGAATTCGGCTCAGGCGATGCCTGGGGTTGTCCCCGAGAGGTCACAGATTCCCGCGCTGAGAATGGTTCCAATCAGCGCAGGAAGTGTACTTGNNCGGCGCTGTCCCAGGCCGACACGAAATTCCTCCGGGAGATTTCACGCCGCACCTGGCGCTACTTTGATGATTTTGTCGACGCCGGCACGTCCTGGCTGCCTCCGGACAACTATCAGGTTTCGCCGCGGAACGAACTCGCGTTGCGGACGAGCCCCACAAACATTGGCCTCTGGATGTTGAGCGCACTGTCGGCGCACGATTTCGGATATCTGACGGTTGACCAGGTCGTCCAGCGACTGACGGGCACTGTGGAGACACTCGGCTCTCTGGAGCGTTTCAAAGGTCACTTGTTTAACTGGTACGATGTGCGAACCCGGACTCCTCTTGAACCGCGCTATGTCTCCACCGTCGACAGCGGCAATCTGCTGGGATCCCTTTGGACTTTGGATCAAGGGCTCAATGAACTTTTCGGGCAGCCACTGCTCGATGAAAGGGTATTCTCCGGTCTGCAGGATACCGGGAGAATCCTCTGGAACATCATGCGGCAAGGCCGCACTCCAGGCGGTCATGCGGCGGGCGACCGTGTGCAGGCGCTTTCCGGCCTCATGAAGGAATGGGAAACTCCACCACTTCGATTCGTCGATATGCTAGGGCTGCTGAGGCAGGAATTGGGGAAAATTGAGGCTTCCGGCAAAGCTGTCCGACCGTCGACCGACGAAGGGGTGGAAGAAGCCTATTGGGCAACTCAAATTGAAAAACAACTTTCAGCGTGGCTGAACATCGTCGACCGTTATCTTGCGTGGATGGAAATCCTCGCCGAGAAATCGGAAGAAGAGGTCGCCGCGCTGGGACCAAAGGCGGCAGAGGCGGTGCGAAGGGACCTTTCCCGCGTACCCTCCCTGGCCGATCTGGCGAAGGGGCGCGTGGACTGCATCGAGGTCCTTAAGGAAGTGCGCGGCGCGGCACCTCAGCCGACCGGCCCGACGTGCGCGTGGCTGGATCGCCTTGCGGAGGCATTCTCGAAATCGCGCTGGCTCGCCGGTGAGATGTTGGGACAGGGTGAGCGGCTCATTCGGGACTGTTCCGCACTTTCGGAGCAAATGGACATGCGGTTTCTCTATGATCCCGAGCGGCGCTTGTTCGCGATCGGCTACGACGTCTCCGAAGGCCGCAGGGATGACTCATTCTACGATCTTCTCGCGAGCGAATCGCGGCTTGGCAGCTTCGTTGCGATCGCCCGTGGAGACGTTCCCTTCGAACATTGGTTCGCCTTGAGTCGCCCGTACGCGAAGCTCGGCCGCCGACGTGTCCTCTTGAGTTGGACGGGCACAATGTTTGAATATCTTATGCCCTTGCTCTTCCAAAAATCGCTTATGAACACGCTTCTGGAAGATGCCACGCGCGGGGCGCTCGCGGCGCAGATGGACTACGGACGCCAGAATCAAGTGCCGTGGGGTATCTCGGAATCGGCTTTCGCGGACATGGATATCAACAGGGTCTACCAGTACAGGGCATTCGGCGTACCAGGGCTCAGGCTCAAGCGTGAACCGGAGGAGAAAATCGTCATTGCTCCTTATGCGACCCTCCTGGCACTCGGAATTGCGCCACGTGAGAGCGTCCGGAACTTGAGAGACCTGGTGGACCTCGGATTGCTCGATGTCGACGGTTTTTATGAGTCGATCGATTTCAGTCGGCAACCCGGCCAAAACGGTGAACGCGGTGTTGTCGTCCAGACGTACATGGCGCACCACCAGGGGATGAGCTTCCTTTCTTTGACGAACTTCCTCTTTGAAGGGAGTATCCGCCGGAGCTTCCGTGCCGACGCGCGCGTCCGTTCCGTCGAAGCCCTCCTTCAGGAACGCATTCCGAACCTGCCGGCTTCCCACTATATTCCCACACGCGAGGGCGAGCGATCCGTACAGAGCGTCGTCGAAGCGACCCCTTCGATCAGTAAGTTCGACACGGCATATACCCGGACGCCCAAGACACAGCTCCTCAGCAACGGCCGCTACAGCGTGATGGTCACCAATGCAGGCGGCGGATACAGCCAATGGGGTACGCAGGAGATAACGCGCTGGAGATCGGATCCGACCCGGGACTCATGGGGGACCTTTTTCTACATTCACGAACTCGACTCCGATAGACTATGGTCTCCCACCTATTGGCCTGTTGGAAGGAAAGGGGAAGACTGTTCCGCCAGCTTCGCGCTTGATCGAGCCATCTTCCAACGTTTCTTCAATGGGATTCATGCCCGGATGGAAATCGTCGTGTCGCCCGAAGACGACGTTGAGATCCGCCGTGTGACGCTGACGAATCGCTCTCTGCGCACCCGCCATCTGGATTGTTCCAGCTACATCGAGCTCTCGATGGCCCCACACGCCGCCGACAGGCAGCACCCGGCCTTCAACAAGCTGTTCATCCAGACGGAAGCCCTGCCGCTGCAGCACGCGCTTCTGGCATTCCGGCGGCCGCGTGAAGGCGACGCTCCTCCCTTGTACGTGGCGCACCGTTTCACTCATGAAGCCGGCGGTGAAGAGGCAATGCGATTCGAGACGGACCGCACCCGTTTCATAGGCCGGGGCCGATCGCTTGCCAACCCCCGTGGTGGCACCGAAGAGCCTCAGAACAGCGAGGGCTTTGTTTTGGATCCTATTCTCAGCCTGAGAACCTCGCTTTCTCTGGCGCCGGGACAGCGCGTGACGGTGTCCCTCGTCATTGCCGCGGGGGGGACGAAAGAGCAGGTTCTTGGGCTCATGGGCAAATACGCCGACCCTCACGCCATCGATCGCGCCATGGATTTCGCGTGGGCCGCCGCGCAGCTTGAACTGCGCGTTCTGCGCATCCAGCCCGACGATGCCCGCCGTTTCCAGCAGCTGGCCAGCCACCTGTTGTATCCAAACCGGCTACTGCGTTCTCAGGCCGGAAAGATCGAAGAGAATACTCAGGGCCAAGCCGGCCTTTGGCGGTATGGAATATCCGGCGACCTACCCATAGCCCTGGTCACCATCGGCGAGATTCGGGACGTCGGCCTGGTCGGGCAGATGCTTCAGGCCCACACCTATTGGCGCATGCACGGGCTGATGGCGGACCTCGTGATTCTTGCCGAAGAGGCGGGCGGCTACGAGCGGCCGCTGCACGAAAGGCTGGAAGGACTCATTCAGGCGCATTCGACGAACACCGGCAGGGATAAGCCCGGCGGGGTTTTCCTGCGCAGTGCGGATCAGGTCCCGGAAGCAGATCTGACACTCCTCCTGGCGGCCGCGAACATCGTGTTTATGTCGGCCCGTGG
This sequence comes from Spirochaetaceae bacterium UBA6243, assembly GCA_002441395.1. GTDB lineage: Bacteria > Spirochaetota > Spirochaetia > Treponematales > Rectinemataceae > Rectinema. The sequence goes on from DJVZ01000027.1 coordinate 94,897, forward strand.
CACGCTGGCCTGGCAAGTAGGCGTCCCGGGGGAGATGCGCGATCAGCGGGAGAAGCCTGCATGGAAGAACGCGGTGCAGGACCCTGTTACTCCTCTGCCGTTTTTGGAACTGCCCTACTTCAACGGGCTTGGCGGTTTTACTCCCGATGGACGCGAGTATGCAATTTATCTTGACGCCGACACAAATACGCCGGCTCCTTGGGTGAACGTGATCGCAAATCCAGGTTTCGGCACCCTCGTGAGCGAGACGGGATCGGGCTTCACCTGGAGCGGAAACAGCCAGCGGAACCGTCTGACCGCATGGTCAAATGATCCCGTTGTGGACCCGGCGTCCGAGGCGCTCTACCTACGGGACGAAACAACGGGGTTGTGCTGGACACCGACCGCGTCGCCCATCCGGGAGAAAGCCGCGTACCGTGCGCGCCACGGGGCGGGCTACTCGGTCTTCGAACACAACAGCAATGGAATAGACCAGGAGTTGACGGTTTTCGTCCCGATGGACAAGAGCGGTGGCCAGCCGGTCAAGATACAAATACTTCGGCTGAAGAATAGTTCCGCGAGGCGGCGTACGCTCTCGCTCACCTATTATGTCGAATGGGTGCTTGGCGAGCACAGTGAAACGAGCCGGATGCACGTCGTGACCGCGTGGGACGACGAGATGCAGGCGATAACGGCCCGGAATCGTTACCATCCAGACTACGGGGAGAGGATCGCCTTTGCCGCCATAAGCGCGAACGCGGATTCCTACTGTGGCGACCGCACGTCCTTCCTGGGACGCAACGGTTCCATGAAATCAGCGGCGGCCATGGGGTACTCGGCGCTTTCCAACAGAACGGGAGCGGGGTACGACCCCTGCGCGGCGCTGCGGGTCAGCTTCGAGCTGGCCCCGGGCGAGAGCACGGAGATCACCTGTATGCTCGGCCAGGTTGAGTCGCGGGAAGCTGCCCTGGCCCTGGTGCTTGCCTACCGAAAAACCGCGGCGGCGGAGGCTGCGTTAGAAGGAACGAAAGTGTGGTGGGATGACTTATTGGGCGTGGTCGAGATGCATACACCTGAACTCGCGGCGGATTTTCTTATCAATAGATGGTTGCTGTACCAAGATTTGAGCTGCCGGATATGGGGGAGATCCGCCTTCTATCAGTCCGGGGGCGCGTTCGGCTTCCGCGACCAACTGCAGGATGTTATGGCCCTCCTCTACGCATCTCCCGGACTTGCGCGTGATCACATACTCCTCGCGGCGAGCCGGCAGTTCAAGGAAGGCGATGTCCAGCACTGGTGGCATCCTCCAGGTGGGGCAGGGATCCGCTCCCGCATATCCGACGACCTCTTGTGGTTACCCTTCGTCGTCGCCCAGTATGTGCGGGTCACTGGCGATGTCGGCATCCTGAATACGCAAGCCTCCTTTCTGGAAGGGCCGGAGCTCAAGGAATATCAGCGCGAGGCATTCTTTACGCCTACGGTCGCCGCCGAAAGAGCCAGTCTTTTCGAGCACTGTCGCCGCGCGGTCGCACGCGGCAGTACCGAAGGTCCACACGGGTTGCCTCTCATGGGTACGGGCGACTGGAACGACGGGATGAATCTGGTGGGTGCAGACGGCAAGGGAGAGAGCGTTTGGTTGGCTTGGTTCCTGGTGGATGTGCTGCGAGGTATGTCCGAGATGTCCGAGGCTCTGGGCTTGGCCGATTTGGGCAGGGAATACCTTGAAAAGCGGGACGCGCTCATCGTCCGGATCGAGCGCTCGGCTTGGGATGGAGAATGGTACCTCCGGGCGATATTCGACGACGGTACCCCGCTCGGATCCTCAATGAATGCCGAGGGGCGGATCGATTCCCTGCCCCAGTCCTGGGCTTTCCTTAGCGGTGGTGATACGGAGCGGTCGAGGATGGCTCTTGAGTCCGCGTGGAAAGAGCTTGTCCACGAAGACGAGGGCCTGGTGCTTCTCTTCACGCCACCCTTCGACAAGGCCGTGCCCTCGCCGGGATACATACAGGCGTACCCTCCGGGAGTGCGCGAAAACGGAGGGCAATACACGCACGCCGCCTTGTGGCTCGCCATGGCGATGGCGCGCAGCGGGGACGGTACGCGATCGGGCCAGCTTCTGCGTATGCTGAACCCGATAGAGCAGGCGCGAACCCCCGAAGCGGTCCGCCGGTATTCGGTGGAGCCCTACGCGGTAGCGGCGGATGTGTACCGGCTGGCCGGGCGCACTGGCCAGGGTGGCTGGTCGTGGTANNGCGCGCTATGAGATTCAGGTCGAGAATCCTGAAAGCTGCGAGCGCGGGGTTCTCTGGATCGAAATGGACGGCCTGCGTCTGGAAAATCTTCTTATCCCCCTGGAGCGCGGCCCGGGCGATCATAAAATCCTGGTACGAATGGGGAAATCCTAATGATGCCAAAAGGTGGTGGGCGAGGGACAAGCTGAATCAGGCTGATACCGAAACCATGAATATCCGGATTTTTTTAACATAGTATGTTGTGGTAGAGTACAAGTTTTGATTGCACAAGCAACTAGCCGAACCTCAGCTTCGATTGGCCCAGGCCCGATTCGAACGGGCGACCTACTGCTTAGGAGGCA
>DJVZ01000060.1:0-26188 GCA_002441395.1 Spirochaetaceae bacterium UBA6243
TTCCCGCCTTCGCGTGCCTCGGCTTCTCCGTCCACTCTTCGCCCCTGCTGATATACCCGCAGCCGATTTCTTCGGCCGTTTTTTTCATTGACTCCCGCGCCCCGTCGTCCAGGATGTAGACCTTCTTGTCCGGCCAGTCGATGCGCAAGGCGGCTTTGGCGGTCGTCGCGACGAGCTCCTCGGGTTCGTTGTAGGTCGTTATGAATATGTCGACATCGGCCTTTTCGGGAGAAGGAAGGGTGTCCCGCTTCGGTTTGCGCCAGGACATGAAAACGAAAAGCAACATGTCCACGATGCCGTAGGTTTCGGCGATCACCATGGGAATCGCGAACCAGAGCGCCTGCATGTTGAGGCTGGACGTATAGCGCCAGATGATGTAGTTCAGTCCAAGGGCGCAGGCGGCAAGGCCGATGGCTCTGGAAAGCAAAAGTCTCGTGTCATGGTGGTGGGCAGATTTCATATGCTTCCCTCCGCGGATACTCTCTTTACCACGTGCCAGTGGTTCATGGGCGTGGAGCTGTATTCGAGTTCATCGACGAGGGCGCGGACGATATGGATGCCGCGGCCGCCCTCCTGAAAGGGATCGGGAAGCGTCCGCGCCCTCGTGTCGGGACTAAAAGGGGGGCCCGGATAGACGAGGTCGAAGATGATCCGGCCGGATTCCAGATGCAGGCTGATGTCCATGCTCATAGTGTCCCGTGCGGCGGCGTTCGCATGGTTTCCGGCCACAGCGGATTCTGGATTGGCGTGTTTTATGACATTCGTGACCAGTTCGGAAGCCACGAGTTCCATGTCATCGGCAATCTTGCTCCCATAGGGGAGGGCGGCATCCCTCACGAAAGCGACGGCGGGATCGAGGTTTTCCATTGTAGCCGCGATTTGCAGACGGCTTTCCCTTTGGCTCGCGCCGATGGCTATGAGGGTAAGGTCGTCAGCGAGGGGCTGATCGCCGGAAAAGCTGCGCACTTCGGCAAGAACAGTCTGGACGATATCCGCAGAGGAGACGAATTCCCTACTGCGCAGAATTCGGACGAACCGTTCCATTCCAAACAGCCCGCCGCTTTCGTCCGACGCTTCGGTCACTCCATCGCTGTAGATGACGAAAAAATCTCCCGGTCGCGTCCTGATTTCCATTTCTCCTATCTCGATATCCCGCAAAATCCCTATGGGCGGGGCGGTGGATGGAAAGCAAACGCACTCGCCAGAGGAGGGGTTGAAGCGCACTGCTTCCGTGTGACCGGCCGAGGCATAGGTTATGATTCCGCGCCCCGAATCGATGCGGATGAGCTGGGCGGTGAGGAACATTTCCGTATGATCGAGGTCCGTGAACAAGGCGCCGTTCATCGCCCCGAGCAGCGCGGCCGGACTTATGCCCACCGTGTCGTCGTGGCGGAAGAACGCCCGTGCCGCCATGGTCATCATGGCGGCGGAGATGCCTTTGCCCGATACATCCGCGATGATGATGTCGCAGAGTGAAGGCGAGGGCTTAGAGAAATCGTAGAAATCCCCGCTTATGTAGCGTGCGGGAATAGCGGCGAAAGAGAAGTCGAAGCCTGGCAGCACTGGTGTGCCGACCGGCAGGAGATTCCGTTGGACTTCGGCGGCCATGAGGATGTCCTGCTCGATGCGCTGCTGGCGGTTTATTTCGGACTGGAGCTCGCGGATCCTGGCGGTGCTCTCTTCCACGAGGGTTCCGAGTTTTTCGGATTCGGCCCGGAGGCTCTCCCTGGCGCGGAATTTCGCGATGAATGTGCCCAGTTCAAGGCCCGTTTCCTCTATCATATCGAGGAGTTCCTGGTTGCGCTGAATGCTCCGGCGGCTTATGAACACTATGACGCCGTAAGTTCTGGATTCGTCGGCGAGCACCGTGCCGATGGCGGCTTTGAGCCCGGCCTCCTCATATTCCTTCCTCCGTACGGCCGAATACATCGCGGGGAGGTTATCGATGAGCGTTACTCCCCCCCTGCTCCACAGGCTGCCGGGAAGCCCGACGCCCGGCGCGAACGCCATGCGCGAGGAAGTTTCGGAGAATCGCTTGAGGCGGGGGGAAGGTCCGCACCAATGGCTGCAAAGTTTGAGGCGCGAGGTCGCGTCCTCGACAAGCCATATTTCGCCGAGGTCCCACGTGAGTGTCGTACAGATCGTTCCCAGGAGGGACGCGAAATCCTTTTCCAGATCGGCTTCCGAGGGTTTGAGCGCGGCGATCGTATGCCGCACCGTACTGAAACGCTCGGCGCGGATCCGGTCGCCTATGTCGCGGGCTATGGCGACAACTTGAAGATCTTTCGTCCCGACATCGCTGAAAAACTGGAACTTGCTTTCGAACCAGCCATAATAACCATTTTTTCGCCTGAGCCTGCAGACGATTTTTTTATGGAAGCGGAAAAGGACCTCGGATTCGAGCGAATCGGCGACAGTCCTCCTGTCCAGGGGATGGATGAAATCGAAGACGCGGCGGCCCCTCAGCTCTTCGGGCGTATAGCCCAGAAGTTCGGTGCACGCGGGAGAAACGTAGAGGCACAGTCCCTCGATCGATATCCTCGCGATAAGGTCTGTGGAATTCTCCGCCAGAAGGCGATAATTTTCCTCATTCCACCGATCGATGAGGCTTTCGGTTCCATTGGCATTTTTTGCCGGCACGATAGAGAAAGTCTACTCTCGGCGTGTCGCCAAGACAAGGGGAAAACGGATACCATCCTGCTGGTGTTCTGAATGGTTATGGTGTTCCATTGATCCCCTCCTTATGAGGCTTGGACACGATTAGCTTGTGTTCGACAGGACCGTCTTGCCGCCAAAATCAAAGAGTTTGGCGATAGGTATCATTTATTTACACTTTAAGTACTTATCGAACCATTTCGTAATTTCGTCGAGTCTTCTGATGCGATGCTTCGGCAAGCCGCTGCGGCTGAGTTCGTGGTTCTCTCCCCTGAAGAGGCACATACGTGCATCCACCCCGTGGTACTTGAGGGCGCTGTACATCTGGAGGCCCTCGGCCATCCAACAGCGGTAGTCCTCGTCGCTGTGAATGAATAAGGTCGGCGTGCGCACGCGGTCGGCGTATTTCAGCGGGGAATGCCACCACAGTTTGTCCGTTCCGCTCCATAGGTCTTCGCCAATCTGGTCCTGGCTGAAATAGTACCCTATGTCCGTCGTATTGGAGAGCGACAGCCAGTTGGAGATGCTTCGTTGGGCGGCGGCCGCCTTGAACCGCTGTGTGTGGCCGATTACCCAGTTGGTCATGAAGCCGCCGTAGGAGCCGCCCGTGACGCCCAGCCTGTCGGCATCCATCCAGGGGTTTCGCTCCAGGCATTTATCGACGAATGTCATGATGTCGTTGTAGTCTACCGTGCCGTATTTGCCTCGTATATCCGCGAATTTGGCACCCTTGCCGTCGCTGCCGGTGGGATTGCAGAAGATTACGGCGTAGCCGCACGAGGCCCAGTACTGCATTTCGTGGAAGAAGACGGAGCCGTAGACGGTCTTGGGCCCGCCGTGGATATCGAGAATCACGGGGTATTGTGCCGCTGGATCGAATCCGCTGGGTTTGATGATCCATCCGCGGATCTCGTCGCCGGCTTCGTTGCGGAAGGTGAAGGATTCCGGTGTTGATACGGCATAGCCTTCGATTGCGCCTGCATTCATGGTTGTAAGACGCGTTTCGCGTCCGTTTTTTTCGATACGATAGAGCTCGGGTCCGTCATTGCCCCGCATGGCGATAGCGATAAACGAGTCGCCCGAGCCCTCGTTGGTGTCTGGGCCGCCCGACAAAATGAATTCCTGGACAAGGCCGTTTTCCGCGGTGATACGCGATAGTTTCCGCGTCCCCGGGTCAATGGACATGATGTGCGAGCTATCGTCGATCGTCTCGGTGAAATAGACGATGCCGGTTTTGTCGATTTGCCATTCCGGCCCCTGCCCGCCGCCCATCTTTACGTCGCTGCCCACCGAATTGTAGCCATTGTGATTGTGGCTGTCGTCGATGACGGTCTTTTCGCCCGTGACATAATTGTAGAGGAAAAAATCTCCGTTTTGATTCAACCCGTATTCTTTTCTGTCCGTGCCCTGCAACACGATCGTATCCGCCCCCGCCGATATGAAGTTTTGATGATCGAAGCCGGAGGGTTCGAAGGAAATATTTTTGAGGGAGCCGTCTTTTTCATGCAAAAACAGCTCGTTGCTCGTGTCCATTTTGTCCGTGAAACGAGTTGAGATGAAGATCACCCGGCCGGAATCGGGGATGAGTCTGAACTTCAGGACATCGGTGAACGGGTCGGTTACCGCTTCGGTAGTGCCGCCGGAGTAATGGTACAGCCGGTTCCGCTTTTTGTTGGTAACACCCTCGCCGTTCCGCCAGAAGGGGATTTCGTCGAAGACGATGTACTCATTCTCCTCCTTGAGGGTCTTGGTGGCCTTTTCCTCATCGTCCGCGGGGAGTCGTTCGATGCGCGGGTCGTAGACGGCGGTGAAGAAGAACTCGTTTTCGGAAACGAAGGCCATATCGGTCAGCGTCATCGCAAAACGGACGAATTCCTGGGCCTCGCCCGGGCCGGGGGATAGCCTCTGCAGCACGGAGAGGGGGAGCTTTTTCTCGGTGTACGCCTTGTCCTTTTCTTTTCTTATATCGGGGAAGACAAGACTGTCGCCCAGCCAATAGAAGGCCTGAATGCCACCCGAAGCGGTAAGTTTTACCGGCTTTCCGTTTTCGAGCAGGTAGAGATCGGAGAGGTATTTGTTGTCCTCAAGGCTGGCGCGCTTCCCGATGAAGGCGATCCGCCCGTTCTCGTTCGACTTCAGGCTCGAGGGGAAAAGGTAGTTGCAGAAATGATCGATGGCGATGGGTTTCATCAGAAGGCCTCCTGTGCTGTCCGGCTTATGATCTCTTCCTGATGGTTCCGGTCGAGATCGACGAAATAGTCCGAATATCCGGCGACGCGCACGAGGAGGCTGCGATAATCTTCCGGTTTTTTTTGCGCCTCGCGGAGCGTTGCGGTATCGACGACATTGAATTGTATATGATGTCCCCCCATCCGGAAATAGGTCTTTATGAGATTCGCAAGGCTGTCGATTCCTTTTTCCCCTTCGAGCGTCTGGGGAAGGAAGCGCTGATTGAGGAGGGAGCCTCCCGTCTTTGCGACATCGATTTTTGCGAGGGACGTGGCCACGGCCGTGGGGCCTTTGCGGTCGGCCCCTTGTGCCGGCGATGCCCCGTCCGATTCCGGGGCCAGTGCGTGCCTGCCGTCGGGAGTGGCCCCTGTCTTGAGGCCGAAGTAGACATGGCAGGTGGTCGACAGAAGGTCGATGTGGTAGGTTCCCCCGCGTGGCGACGGCCTGCCGTCGATCGCCTGGTACCAGCTCCCGAAAATGCGTTGTGCGATCGAGTCTGCCGCCGCGTCGTCATTGCCGAAGCGGGGTGTCTTGTTGGATAGCAGGAGCCGTAAAGCTTCCCTTCCTTCCCAGTCCGAAGAGAGCGCGCGGAGAAGCTCGTCCCACGCAACATCACGCTTTTCATAGACATGCGTTTTGATAGCGGACAGGGAATCCGTCGTCGTTCCGAGGCCGCAGCATTGGATATAGTCGGTGTTGTAACGCGCTCCGCCGTTGTAGTAATCCTTGCCGCTGGCGATGCAGTCGGCGACGACGGCGGACAGGAAAGGCGCCGGCGCGTATTCGGCAAACATTCGGTCGAGGTAGTTCGATGCCCGCATCTTTGTGTCGACGACATAGGCAAGTTGCCGTTCGAAAGCCGCATACAGTTCCTCGAACTTTTGGAATGTGGCGGGATCACCCGTCCTGAGGCCGATCACCTTGCCGGTGAGCGGATCGACTCCGTCGTTGAGCACGAGTTCGAGAATTTTGGGCGAGTTGAGGTAACCGTGAAGCAGGTACGCCTCCTTGCCGAAGCAGCCGGTCTCGATGCAGCCGGAGGTGCCTCCCTCGCGCGCATCCTCGATGCGCTTGCCCATTCCAACCTGTGCCATCACGACTTCGTCCGCGTTGAAGAATGAGGGATAGCCGGAGCCACGACGCGCCACGCGGCATGCCGCCTTTACGAGGCGCTCCGGCGTCTTTGCGCTTACTTGAAGGTTGGCCTGGGGTTGGAGGAGCTGGAGTTCGTCCAGCACTTCGAGGGCAAGGTAGGATACCTCGTTCGATCCATCGGATCCGTCGGGCTTTATGCCCCCAAGGTTTATGTTCGTAAAGTCGTTGTAAGTGCCGCTTTCGGCGGCCGTGACGCCGACTTTCGGCGGCGCCGGCGTGTTGTTCACCTTGATCCAGAAACAGGAAAGAAGCTCTTTCGCTTTGTCCCTGTCGAGCCTCCCTTCGGCAATATCCCGCTCATAAAACGGCCCCAGATGCTGGTCGAGGTGTCCGGGGCTCATCGCGTCCCAGCCGTTGAGTTCGGTGATGGTTCCGAGGTGCACGAACCAGTACATTTGAAGCGCTTCCCAAAAGTTGCGCGGAGCCTCGGCAGGCACACGGCGGCAGACGTCGGCGATCTGCCTCAGCTCCGCGGCACGCTTCGGATCAGGCTCGGATGCGGCCATTGTCGCGGCAAGCTCCGCATGGCGCTCTGCGAAGAGGATGGCGCCCTTGCACGCGATGTCCATAGCCTTCAATTCTTCATCCTTGGCGAGGACCTCGGGATCCTTTCCCCAGTCGAGGGCGGCCCTGGCCGCGGCGATCTCGGCACGTCGCGCGTTCAGGCCCTTGCGGTAAATTGACCCGTCGAGCGCCGTGTGGCCGGGAGCCCTCTGTTCCATGAATTCGGTGAAAAGTCCCGCTTCGTAGAGGTCCTTCCATGCCTGCGGCATTTCGGCAAAGGCCCGGTCGCGCATGCTTCGACCCCGCCAGTAGGGGATCACGGTTTTTTGATACATTTCTATGTCTTCCGCCGAAACTGAGTACCTTGTCATTGGCCTGGAATTGAGAATTCGTAAATCCTCTTCGGAATGACAGGTCAGCTCGGGGAAGGAGGATACGGCTTTCGGTTTTGGTCCGCGCTCTCCGACAATGAGTTCGTCATGGCCGATATAGATGGTTTTCTTTTCGCAAAGGCTATAGAAGTTCATGGCCCGGAGAACGGGCGTGGAGACGCGGCCAAGCCATTCTTTGTAGAACACTGTTGTCAGCAGTGCCCGTTCCGCCGAAAAACTTGGTTTGGCGTTGAAGCTTTCTTCGCGGAGACGTTTTATTCTTTCGTTCATAGCAACCTCCAATCGTGTCAGCCGCCAATCGTAACCGATATGCCGGCGGCCTCGAAAATCGCAGCGGCTTTGTTTACGGCTTCCGCCGAGGGGACAGGGGTGTCGCCCATCGCGTAATTTTCTCCCCGTAAACTGTATTTCCCCTTCGCCGCACTGTGATAGGGCAGTATATGGGCTTTCTGTGGCCCCGCCTCTGCGGCGAGCGAGGCGATATAGTGCGCCATATTTTCAAGGTCGACCGATGCATCATTAATCCCGGGAATGAGGGGAAGTCGAAGGATGACATTCGCTCCGGCCTCATAGAGGGCGGCGAGGTTCGCGAGTATGGGCGCATTGGAGACGCCGGTGACTGCCTTGTGCCGCTCATCGTCCAGAAGTTTCAAATCGAAAAGGACGATATCCGCGAGCGTCCCAGCCTTTACGACGAGATCTCGGCCCGCAAAGCCGGAAGTGTCGAGAGCGCCGTGGATTCCCTCGGCCCTGCAGGCCTGCAAGAGTTCCAGAATGAATTCCGGCTGTGCCAGCGGTTCTCCGCCGGTAAACGTCACGCCCCCGCCCGACTCCTCGTAGAAGGGCAAATCCTCGCGGATGGCATCCAGCACCTCGCCGACGGACATGCGTTTGCCGACAAGCTGGAGTGCTTCGGCGGGGCATGCGCCGACACAGGCCCCGAAAGCGGGACAGGCTGCGCATTTTTGGCCCCCTGCCTCGGCCCTTGGTTCAAGTTTCAAAGGACAGGCGAGCGCACAGGCCCCGCAGGCGAGGCATCGCTCCGGACGGCGCAAAATTTCGGGCGAAAAGGAGAGCCCTTCCGGATTGTGGCACCAGAGACAGTGCAGCGGGCATCCCTTAAGGAACACCGCCGTACGGATTCCCGGCCCATCGTGCACGGAGTATTTCCGTATGTCGAAGACGATGCCGGAGACCATCTCTGCTCCCCTGGGCTCACGCATAATACGCTCTGATATACCGTTCCTGCACTTCGAAACTCCAATGTACATCCCGAATATACGCCGCGGCCCCCTTGAAGTCGCCCTCCCGCAAGCGTGAACAGATCTCGGTATGTTCGGCCATTGAATCGCGTTCCCACTCCTTCACGTACGTCGAGCGGCGCGGAAAGTCGTAGAGCCTTTCCTTGAGGGTATGCACGGTATCGATCAGCTTCCGGTTGTCGGAGAGTTCGAGATAAACATCGTGGAAGGCGAGGTTGGCGCTGTAATAGTCGTCAAAGTCATCAGCCGCCAGCGCGTTCGTCATGTCGGTGCGAAACGAATCCATCCGGTCCGCGTCAGAGCTACGGAATCGTCGCGGAATCTCTTCGATCACCGAAGCTTCCAGAGCCCCGATGATCTGGTACATGTCGCGGATGTCGGAAGGCTGCAGCGGCCTCACCATCACCCCGCGGCGCGGATAAACAACAATAAAGCCCTCGATTTCAAGCCGAATCAATGCATCGCGCAACGGAGTTCGGCTCATCCCCAACTCGCGTCCCAAAGCCGTAAGGTCGATGAATTGTCCCGGCCTGAGCGTTCCAGCATTGAGGCGACGTTTTAGTTCTTCATAAACTGCGGACGAAAGCGATGCCACCTCAGACGTTGCGTCTCGTTCCCTGTTCATGCAACTAATATATCAATTAAATATCAGAGGTGCAAGATGCAATCATATTCAGCGACACAATCATGTGCAGCCATATTTTTTTCGTTTTTACGCCAGATGACAGCGTACAAAATGTCCGGGCTCGATCTCACGCATGAAAGGATCTTTCTGGGAACAGATATCTATTTTTCTGTTACAGCGTGTATGAAAGCTGCAACCGGTGGGGATGTCCACAGGAGAAGGTATTTCCCCGACCGAGACGACTTTTTTTGGCTTTAGCTCCTCTTCCTCTTTTGATATCACGGGGATCGAGGAAAGCAGCATTTGAGTGTAGGGGTGCATGGGGCTGGTATAGAATATCTTGGTTGGAGCAACTTCGCATATTTTCCCGAGATACATGATGGCGACCCGCGTCGAAATATTCCTCATAAGGCTTAAATCATGCGTAATGAAGAGGTAGGTCAACTTTTGTTCATCATGGAGTTTTAAGAGCATATTGATGATTTTTGCCTGTATCGATACATCCAGAGACGAGGTCGGTTCATCCAGAATGATGAATTTTGGCTCACTGCACAGGGCACGGGCGATGGAGACCAGCTGTTTTTCGCCGCCGCCGATCGACGTGGAAGTTTTGTAGGAAAAATTTCGTGGCAATTCGACTCTGTCGAGAGCTTTTGCCACTGCTTCGTCCAGTTGGTCCTTCGGGACAATTTTATGGACTTTTAGCGGAAGTTTGAGTATTTGGCGAATATCCTGAAACGGATTGAGCGATGATCCCGGATCCTGAAAGACAATCTGAACATCCTTTTTGAAGGATATCGAACGTTTATTGTTGTTTTTCAGGATATCTTCTCCCTTGAACAGAATGGAGCCTTCCTTGGGTTTGTTCATGCCCATGATAGTGTAGGCTATGGTGCTTTTCCCGGATCCTGATTCACCGACCAGGCCGAGTATTTCACCCTCATTAATGAAGAAGTCGACACCATCAACAGCTTTGACATATTTGTGGGCACTTTTTTTTGATCCTTCAACGGGAAAGTAAACTTTCAGATTCTTTACGCTGAGTATTTTCGAATCCACAGTAGTTTGTTGATTAAGCTCGTTCACCGATACTTTCCTCCTGTCTATGTTGTTCTGTAAAGGAATCGGTGTATCTAAAGCATGCGACTGTGTGCCCCTCACTTACTTCCAACATCAAAGGCTTCTGTACACGGCAGATTTCTTTTACATAGGGGCAGCGTGGACTAAAACGGCATCCGGGGGTCGGATGTACATAATCGGGAACATAGCCATATATACCAGCAGAAATACCTCCTCCCGACAGACGCGGAACACAGTCCATCAAACCACGGGTGTAAGGATGCAGTGGATTCTTGAAAAGCTCGTTCGTCGTGGCGACTTCTACGATATTTCCCGCATACATGACATATATTTGGTCGACAAGTTCTCTTACTACTCCGAGAGAATGGGTTATCATGATGAGAGCTGTTTGCTTTTCGTCGACCAGAGCCCTCAAAAGCCGATGGATTTGGTCCTGGATGGTGACATCCAGGGCGGTACCCGGTTCATCCGCTATCAGCAGTTCCCGCGGTGTTACCAGAGCCATGGCAATACAGATTCGCTGTTTCATCCCTCCACTGAGTTGGTGTGGATAACACTCCAATATGCGCTCAGGGTCGGGAATGAAAACATCCCTGATGGCTTTTATGGCTATATCGGTCAATTCTTTTTTATTCTTGGCCGTATCGTCCTGTTTTGAGTATGATATTACATCAAATATCTGCTGTCCGACAGTAAACACAGGATTTAGCGCTGCCGATGGTTCCTGAGAAATCATTGAAATGTTCTTCCGCCGAATCTGTTGCAGCTCAGTCTCTCTCATCTTTAGTATGTTCTGGTTTTTGAAAAGTATTTCGCCCTCAGGGAGATAGGCTTTCCTTTCATCGAGAACTCTCAGTACGGATTTCATTGTAGTCGTTTTGCCACATCCCGATTCGCCGACGATACCGATTTTTTTACCTGCGTCTATGGTGAGATTGACGCCATCGACGACCTGAGCGTAGCCCTGGTACGTACGGTACCATGTCTTAAGATTCCGTATATCCAACAGATGTTCGTTCATGATCTCATCTTCCTCTCTCCAGCATGTCGCGTATACCATCCCCAAAGAAGTTGAAGCCGAGGATGATGAAGGCTATCGCCAAGGCGGGGAAGACTGTCATCCACCATAAGTCGGGCATGTAACGAGCACCTTCGGAGATCATTTGACCGAACGCCGGGGTCGGCGGCTGTTCTCCAAGCCCGACGAAACTCAGAGAAGCCCCGATCAATATGACCCATCCCACATCGAGAGCCATTTTTGTAAAGACGGAAGAAAGACAATTGGGCAAGATTTCACGGAAGAGAATATGGAGACGGCTTGCGCCGATCAACTCCGCATTCTTGACGAAGTACTCATTTCTCAACGAGCTTGCCATGCCGTAAACCTGACGCGTGTACCAGGGCCACCACATTGCGGTGACCGCAATCATGGAACTTCTCATTCCCGGTTTCAGAACTGCCGCTATTGCCATTGCCAACATAAGAGAAGGAAGGGATAGAAAGACATCAGCTGTTCGCATTATGATGGTGTCAGCCCAGGTTCCATGGTAATAGCCAGCAATCAAGCCTAAAAATACTCCAATGGGTACGGAGATCGACAGGACAACTACCGTCATAGAGAGTGCACCCCGACACGAGAAAATAAGTCTGGTAAAAATATCCCGCCCGAATATATCTGTTCCACAAATAAAGGCTCTGCATGGAGCTAAACTAGCCTGGTTAAAATCGACAAATTCTTTAGCATGCTGAGGATAGGGAGTGATTATCTCTGCGAATATCGCACAGAGTATTGAGAGTAGCACTATGCAGAGACCAACAACGGACAGTTTGTTGCGGGAAAACTTGTACCAGTAGAGGCGAAGATCTTCTTTTAATTGTGCTTTCGTCATGATTTGGCCCCCAGTCGAATCCGAGGATCCAAGGAAGCCACTATTATGTCGACGATGATATTGACAAGAAGAAAAATGGCCCCAAACACAAGAAATACCGCAGAGATCGCGTTCAAATCTTTGTTCAGTAGAGCATTCATTCCATAGCGGGAAATTCCTGGCCAATTAAATATTTTTTCAACTAAAAAGGCATTTCCCATAAGCGAGGCAAGATCCATGCCCATCACAGGGACGACGGGAATAAATGACGGCCTCAAGAGGTACCTTGTCATAATGACACGCGAAGGCAGGCCATAGCCGGTCGCGACCGATATATATTCTTTGCCCATATTGTCGACAAGAGAGGCTCTCAATAGCCTCGCTTCCTGAAAGAGAGGGCCTGTAGCCAAGGCCAGGGCCGGCAGAATCAAATGCCCAAGGGTATCAAAGAAGGTGGTAAAGTTGCCGGTGATAAGACTGTCGAACGCAAAAAGCCCTGTGATGTGTATAGGAGCAGCGACTCCAGAGCTTAGCCTCCCTAGCACAGGAATCACCTGCCATACATATCCAAAAAGAAGCAAAAGCAGAATGGCAAGAGCGAAGGCTGGAATAGCGATACCAATATATGATAGTCCACGTATCATGTTGTCAACTAATGTGTCACGGTACTTTGCCGCAAGTAAACCTAGCAAAATCGACAAGATAATGAGAAAAATTCCTGAGAATAATACCAATTCCAAGGTGGCGGGAAGAAATTCTTTGATATCGGTACTTACTGGCCGTTTGGTATTGATGGATTTCCCAAAGTCCCCTTGTAGCACACCCTTGATCCAATAGAGATACTGAACCGGCAAAGATTTATCGAGATGCATTTCTTTACGTAATTCGTCTACGGCAAACTGTGGAGCACGAGGTCCTAAGGACATCCTCGCAGGGTCACCGGGGATGATACGTGCAATGATGAATAGCATGATTGATATTCCTATAAGAACGAATATTCCTTCAAAAAGCCGTTTGCCTACAAAACGTAGCATATTGAAAACTGCCTCCTGTAAAAGCCGAGGATTATACTACCTAATGGATTACTTTCCCTAATGCTGGCGATGGATATGCAATTTTGCTTTGCATTAATTTATGCTGCATTAAATACTTACACACAGCAACCGCCGCATGAATAGGTACAATGATAGGAAGGTGATATTTGTCTTGCAAATGCTCTATGTCTAATCCAAGTATTGAGCCACAGCCAAAGACTATTACATCACAATCGTTTTGAACTAATTGTTGTATTTTGCTCTCAATAGCTGTTCTTACTTTTTCTTGATCGGCATATTCCAAAACAGGCAAATCAAGAGAAATTATTTGTCTGACCTTTTTACCCAACGCTCGGCTAAAACTTTTCTTGGTATTCTCCATTGGAGCGATAACACCTATGTTATCTCCTAATAGTGACGCAATAGCTATTGACGCCTCACGTAAACCAACTACAGGGATATTTAATTTCTCTTTACATGCCGACAAAGCTGGCTCAGCAAAACAATATAAAACAATTCCATTAGCACCGCCGGCTTCCATTTCCTCTGCCATTTCAACGACGTAGTTTTCAGCAAAAGCAGAATCATAATCACATTCAATTGAAGTTGGTCCTTGTTTGATATTATTTATCCCAATATCAACGTTACTCGATTGTGTTTTTTTAGCTTCATATAATATTTCCGCATTACGAAAATTAGTGGCTACTGGTACAAGTATTTCCATTTTCATTTTTAAGCTCCTGCTTGATCTATTGAGCAATTCTTCTTAACAATAACTACTTGACCGAATTCTTTAATAGTAAGTTCGGTCAAGCAGTCATTATTTTGCGTTCTATTTTAGGGTATCTTCATTTTTTATCAGGGTATACTCGCATATCAAAGAAGAAGTAATGATACCCATAAATATTGCTGACATATTTGCCTTTTCTTGAGGCTTCAGCGACAGGCCAATACACATAATCACGCTGACATGCAACACGATCAAGCGTATCACCAAGCCAAGCTGTTGGACAAATCTCATCAACGATTTTGTTTTGAATATTAGCATATTTCTTGTATCGTTCTTCCTTATTCGAAGTACTTAAGGAATCCTCAATCATTGAATCTAGATTTTTATCCAACAACCACTCGCCATTTTCAAAAGTGCCGCTACTTTTACTGCTGTATCTTGTCTCAAGCATTGATCCGGCCTCATTGTATTGTGCGTTTATATTTATACTTACTAAGTTTGGCGTAGTTGATATCTGTGCAACTCTATCAACGATAGATATCCAAGGAGCTTTTGTAATCTCAACCTTGATACCAATTTTTCGTGCTGCAGCTTGAAAGGCCAGGGCGACTTTCTCATGATCTGCTACATCTGAATTGCAAAGAATTTCTACTGGGTATTGATCTAGTTGATTAGCATATTTTGATTTTGATAAGTATTCTTTTGCTTTATCAAGATCAAAGTTATACTGATTAGTATTGACATGACCCGCTACATAAATAGGTACAGGACCGAAAGAACGACTTGATCCAGGGAAAATATTTTTAATTATCATGTCATAATCAAAAAGACAAGCCAAAGCTTTGCGGAAGTTTACATCATCCGTAGGGGCCTTTTTTGTATTAAAATACATATTCTGGTTAGCGAGAGCAGAGTACATCACAATCTCTACACCAGGCAATTTACTCATTGCATTAAGGTTTTCAGAAGATTGCCACATATCTGTGATTTCTAGCTCTTTGTTTCTCATCATAGTCCGAATGGTGGACGCTTCTGTAGTATCTATTTCCTTAAAGGCCGTAGGAGCGTTTGGATCCCACTTTCCCCCGTACCATTCTTCAAATCGAACGGCATATAGGTAATTCTGTTGTACAAGCTCTTTAACCATAAAAGGTCCAGAACCAGCATCATGGGTTATAAGCCAATCACGACCATAATCGCCCCATTCTTGATAATTGCCAGGTTTAATATGTTCCTTAACTTGCCTTTCATTTAAGATATATAAACGGTTCAGAGTGTTTAGGAAGGGGCCAAATGGCTTCTTAAGGAAGAATTTGACTGTATAATCGTTGAGTGCCACTACATCTTTAATTATATCCGTAAAAATATATGCGTATCCTTCTCCGATTCTTAATAAACGTTTGGTGGAAAATACTACATCTGACGCTTTTAATTCATCACCATTATGAAATTTGACTCCTTTTCTTAAATAAAATGTATATTCCTTACCATCTTTGGAAATGTCCCACTTCTGCGCTATTGCTGGTTCCATCTCTGCTGTTGATGCAGAAGGAAATACTAAACTATCGTAAATATTTACCAAGGCAATACTACTGCTCACATAAAGCCCTACTGCCGGATCAATGACAGGAGTACCAGATACAGCAATACGGATGATTTTTTCGTTTTTTGCATCTTGAGGTGCTGCACTGGAGTTAGTTAACACTATACCCCAAAAGACAAATAGTAATAGAAGGAGTTTCTTAATATAATGTGGTTTTGAGAACGTCTTGCTTTTTATATGTTTACTATATTCTATTGAGTGTTGCTTCTCTTGGTGCATGCAAGATCCGATTTTCCTCCATTCATTTTCATTGGTTCTGCCTTCAACGTACATCGCAGGCCTCCTCTAAAAACATCAATAGATTGGCTCCCTCTTAAAATAGTCTCTGTACCCAGCAACGCTGAGTATAAATATTCTTTAATTACCTCCTTACTATATGATTTGTGTGTCAAAAGCATTTTTATCTAGGCCCCACGCTGTTATCTCTTCGTTTTTTGGTGATTCATAGGCACAACGTTTGCTGTGGGACCATCCGTAACGCTGTCGCAAATCGGCCTTGAACTCTGCATATTTGAATGATGTGATCGTGGCGTCTATGACAGGGACGCCGAGTGTGTCCTGCATCTTTGGGGCGAATCCGTACTCCATTGTGCAGCCAAAGATCAGGACTTCGGCGCCGTCATCGAGGGCTTTCTTCCCGGCAGCCATCATCCGGCTCTGAGTTACGGCAGGGTCCTTCTGGAATTCCAGTACGTTCATATCCAGGCTGACAAATGAAGCCAGCTTTTTGCTGAGGCCGTAGCGATCAAGATTCTCGGACATGGCGGGAATACATTTTTTCTCTGCGACGAGTATCGAAAACTTCTCGCCCATGGTGGCGGCGAGGTGTGTACAGGTTTCCTCCGGAAAGACGATCGGCATTGTGGTCAAGACTTCGCGAATTTCCCTGAGCCCCGGATCGTAGAAACAGCCCATGACCGCGGCGTCGTAGCCTTCCCTTTCCGCATTTAGAAATATGGCGATCGATTCAGGCAAAACGAGGGTGCCATAATAGTGGTATCCCAAATGCCATGGGCCGTTGGTCAGGGACTTAACCATGACTTCCGTGTCCGGCAACGCTTCCCGTTGGAACATTTTTTTCATTATTGGGTCATGATCGGAGTGAGCAATAGGATTTAACCACAGAATCCTTCTCATAAACTCCTCCGCATGGTCGGGGATTCCTTTTGTGCTCCGGCCATTCGTCACAGAAATGCCAACTATTTCCCAAGTTTTCTCGCCAGTGCGACGATTTCTTCCGTGGGGCCGACAATTTGGCCTTCTTTCAACAAAAGTTCTCCATCGAGATATACTGTAGAATTGAGGCATATGCCATCGGAATGTGAAGACGCGGGAATTCCGCCGGGGATATCGGGGACGAGCATGGGGCCAATATTTCCGAAGCCCCACTCAGTCGATCCCCAAACGCGTTCATCCTCCACAATGTCGCCTGTCAGTTTTGCTCCCGGGCCGAAGCCATAGGAGAGGTGCGCAAGATAGAACATCCGGTCATCTTTGAAGCTCTCCAGCCAGGTTTTGAAGACCTTTGCATCCTGCCCGCCCGTCACATCCACAACTTTATCGTTTTTGATTGTCAGGCGAATGGGATCATTCACTTTTCCCAGTGGCGGTGTCAACGTGCCGTCTATTACGATTGTGCCATTGATAGTCTTGAATAGAGGAGTCCACGAGATCTGCCCTGGCATCATCTTGATCTCGCCTTTCCTGATGTAGCCATCTGCGGTATAGAAGGCACGGTTCGGGTCATTGTCGAACTCCACGTCGGTGCCGGCCGGCGTCGTGATCCTGATATGCTTGGCTTTTTTCGAGATGTCTTCGACCTTCAAAATAAATTCCCTCAGGAGTGGGATGTCCACTCTCCCGATATTCCTCATGATGAGGTCGGGGTTTGCCCCGACGAGATTGGTGTATCGCAGATTTTTGTTTTTGCGGAAGGCCTCATCGAAAACAGTGGAGTAGAATATCCACTCGTTGTTGTACTCTATCCAGATATCGGCGGCGGACAGCAGACCGATCAATTCCTTGACCGGAAGATCGGGATCGGCCGCCTTGCCGACACCTCTGGCCGCGGGTGTTTTTACGATAATTGGCTTGCCTTCCAACGCATATGCCGCCTGGGCGGTCGCATCGACAACATCATAGTTCGATTCAGTGTCGCACGTTATTACTACAGACTCACCCTTCTGTAAACCAAACATGTCGCGCAATAATTTAATGGATGCCCCAACTAGCTCCAGATCGTACATGAATACCTCCTTGAAAAAATTGTTCTTGGAGAGTTGCCGTACCTATGCCCGATATGAGCAGGTGATCTCTCAAAAATAGTATATTAGCATAGGTCCCTCTTTCAGGATTTGTAATATTTATAAAAATAAAGGTTAAATTTTATATTTATTACATACATTTTGGTCCGGAATTTATTACTTATATTAATTATACAAAACTATTTCTGAAAAGAGACGTGTTTGTTGGGTTTATTCAAATTTCTGTATTTATATGCAAGTTTATCGACAGCTCAGCAAAAATGTGAGAACAGGAAAGAGATAACGCCGATCACCTTCTCCATGTCTTCGACAGAGACATTTTCTGAGACGGTGTGTTCTGCTTTTACTCCGTTGCCAATCGGGACGGTTTCGATACCCTTTTCATTATAAATGGAAGATTCCAAGCCACCCGTGATGACCATCAATTTGGGTTCCATTCCAATTGAGCGAAGAGCGTCGCAGGTGACCTGTACCATTGGAGATTCTGCCGACATCCGTGCAGCTTTGCAGTCAAGAGTAAAAGAGACCTCGGCTTTTGCTCCCAATGCCTTTGCGGAGACTTCGAATATTTCTTTCCAGGTTTCACTGATATGTACACATTTGTCGTGATTCAAGCTGCGCACTTCAGCTTTTACCGAAGCCTTCTCTGGCACAGAGTTGACAATAAGGCCTCCATTGATAATGCCGACGTTGCCGGTAGTCTCGAAGTCGATGCGCCCGTCTTTCAACAGGGTAATGGCATTCGCGGCGGCTTTGATCGCGGAGATGCCCTTTTCGGGTTCCATGCCGGAATGGGCGGGCTTACCTGTAATGTCCACATTGATTATCATACGCGAAGGTGTGCCTATGACCACCGCGTCAATAGTATCCATGTCGATGAGAAACCCCTTGCGGGCGCTTATCAGCGAAAAATCGAGATTTTTGACACCGAACATGCCTGTTTCTTCTTGACGAGTCACCACGACTTCCAGAGGGGGGTGATGAGGCGCTTCCAGTGTTGCCTCGATGAATTCGGCAATGCCCGCCTTGCAGTCCGCCCCCAGGATGGTATCGCCACTGGAATAGATAATATTGCCCTTTATAACCGGCTTTATTCCTTTTCCTGGTTTGACTGTATCGCCGTGCATCGCGAACATCAGTGGTTCGTGAATCGAACAATGCTTGGCCGGGATCTTTGCGATGAGGTTGCCATAGGCGTCAAACTGGATTGTCGCGTGTAATTCCGAGGCAAGCTTCTCTCCAAGAAAATGAAGGAATTCCTGCTCTTCACCTGATTCGCTGTCGATCTTGACCAGTTCACAGAGATTCTTGATTAAACGATCGCGCATATAAACACCTCCTTAATACCATAAGGCCCGGTAAGTATCGATGTATATCCGTTCGACTTCCAGAATTGCCCTTTCTATGATATCAAGATCACATCATCAACATGTTTTCTGTCTATAAACAGGAATAAGTATTTTTTATATCATACATTTTGACGTTTAGTGTTTGTGATATTTACAAAAATGAAGATAAGAATATTATTTTTAGTACAAGAATTTTTGAACCTCTATGCAGTCTTTAAGACGGAGGTGCTGGTATGGCGGTGACTGTCAGACAAATAATGAAGTCTGAAATTATGGGAAAAGCCAGGATCGTGGCCGGCGAATCGGGATTGGACCGCGTTATCCGGAGGGTCAGTTTTATCGATTCTCCTTTTACGGCAGAGGTGCTCAATGAGCCGGGGATACTCATGCCCGGCGATTTTTTTATCAGCAGCTTTTTCGTGGTGAAGGATAATCCAGACCAAATGATGGAGATGCTAAAATTACTTCTCGCCTCCGAGTCCAGTGGTCTCTGCGTTATCAGCAAACTCTTTTCCGAATTGCCGCAGGTGCTCATTAGATTTGCCGATGAACACAATTATCCGATTGTTTTTATTAATCAGGATTATCCCTACGGCGATATGATCCGCGACATTCTCATGCTCATAGTCCAGGACAAAGAAGGTATGCTCATCGAAATGAAGCTGAATGATATCGTGGGGCTGGGCAAGGATGAGGATAAAAAAGTAGAGGAGAAAATGCTCAAAATCAACAACCACTTCGCGAAATATGTAGTGGCTGTCTATTGCCGGAGCTTCGATTTGGAGGACATCACCACATTGGTATTTCTCAAAAACAGAATCAATGTCATCAAAGAATGGCTATGTGTGAAATTCAGGGACAATATCCTGATTATACTGACGTTTGGAAGATCGGATCAGGACAATATCAACACAAAGCTGAAGTATGTTTTCAACCAACTGAAACAAGTGAGCAAGCGATACATGGCGGGAATCAGCACCGTGGGCGACCTCGGCAAGGCAAACAGAGTGATCATGGAGGCTATGATTGCGAGTGAACTGAAGCCTCGGCACGATCAGGATACTGTGTGCTACAGGGATATTGGATCATACAAATTTCTTCTGCCACTTAAAGACCAGCCGGAGCTATTGGAGTTTCACGACGAAATTATCCTGCCGATACTGGAATATGATGAAAAATACAAACAGAACCTGATGAAGACCGCTGTATGTTTTGTTGACAATGATGGAGATTTTTCCAAGACGGCAGAGAAAATGTATCTCCACGAAAATTCGGTCCGCTATCGGCTGAATAAAATTATGGAGATATTGAATTTTCAGGATAAAAATATGGCATTTTATGAACAACTCTTCATCGCGGTGAAACTTCATCGAATACTAAAGGGGTTTGAGGGCGATCAAACTGTATGATCCGTGCGCCTGTGCCCATGTCAGTCACAGCCCTCCATCCCGCCGCCAAGATATGCGGCCCGGACTTTCGGGTTCGAGGTGAGGTCGGGCGCATTTCCTTCAAGGACCACCTTGCCCAATTCGAGGATGTAGCCGCGGGACGCCACTTTCAGCGCTTTTCGCGCGTTCTGTTCCACGATGAGGATGGCCACTTTTTCTTCTTCGTGGATTTTTTGGATCATCTCGAAGATTTCCTTGACGATGATCGGCGCCAAGCCGAGGGAAGGCTCGTCGAGCAGCAGCAGGGCCGGGGCGGAGACGAGGGCCCGTCCTATGGCCAGCATCTGCTGCTCGCCTCCCGAAAGGGTTCCCGCGAGCTGGTTTCTCCGCTCCTTGAGAATGGGAAACAGCGAGTAGATGCGTTCTTCTTTTGTGGATAGCTGCTTTTTGTCGCGCGCGCGGCGGACGCCGTACATGCCCAGCATGAGGTTTTCGCGCACGCTTAAGGTGCTGAAGACGCGGCGTCCCTCGGGTACGTGGGCGATGCCCTGTCCTGCCAGTTCGAACGCCGGCGTGTTTGCCATGTCTTTGCCCCTGAAGATTATCTGCCCCGAGGTCGGCTTGCGCAGGCCGGAGACTGCCTTGAGGAGGCTCGTTTTTCCCGCTCCGTTCGCGCCAAGGACCGCCACGATCTCGTTTTCGCCCACGGTGACCGAGACACCATCGAGGGCCCTGACGGCGCCGTAGTCCAGGACGATATTCTGTATTTCGAGCAAGGTGTCCATATCTCAATCCTCCTCCGTACCGAGATATGCCTCGATGACGAGAGGGTTTTTCCGCATATCGCACATTTTGCCCTCTGCTATTTTTTTACCCGACTGCATGACGATGACATGGTCGCTGACTCTGTCCACCAGGTGCATGTCGTGTTCGATGAGGAGGACCGACAGGCCGTCGTGAAGAAGAGACAGGAGGAGCTGTGCCAGTTCTTCGGTTTCGGCGTCATTGAGGCCGGAGGAGGGCTCGTCGAGGACGATGAGCTCGGGCCTGAGCGCAAGGGCCCTGGCGATTTCGAGGTAACGACGTTTCCCGTAGGGGAGGGAAGCCGCGAGTTTGTCCGTAGAATCGCTTAAGCCCACGCGGTCAAGACACTGCAGGGAAAAATCCAGCATTTGCGTCTCCTCGTCCTGCTGGGATGGAAGGTGCAGAAGAGAGGCGGTAAATTCCGCCTTGCCGCGGCAATGCTGGCCGGAGAGGACGTTTTCGAGGCAGGTGAGGGAGGGGAATAGCCTTATGTTCTGAAAAGTGCGGGCGATGCCTTTGCCTGCGATGGCGTGAGGAGACTGGCCGGAAATATCTTCGCCGTTGAAACGGATCGACCCGGCCTGAGGCTTGTAGATGCCCGTTATCAGATTGAAGAGGGTTGTTTTGCCCGCCCCGTTCGGCCCGATGAGGGCGGTGATTTTGCCGGCTTCGATTTCCGCGTCGATGCCCGCGACGGCGGTGACGCCGCCAAAGGAAAGATGAACATCCTTCACTTCGAGCAGGTTTTCCGCCCTTCCCGGTGGCGGCATGTCTTTTCGGCAGCCGTCGTTGCCGGTAAGGCGGCCCTTCGCCTCCCTACGCTTTTTCGAGAGGGCTGAGCGCAGTTTCTCTCCCGATTCACGCTGTCTCGGCATTAGTCCGGCGGGCTTGAATATCATCATGACGAGCAGTGCCAAGCCGAAAAACATCAGCCGGTACTGGGCGAGCGGCCTGAATATCTCCGGGAAGATGGTGATAGCGAGGGCCCCCAGCACCGTCCCCGGAATGGAGCCGAGGCCGCCCAGCAGGACGATGCAGAACAGGAGGGATGACTCCATGAACGTAAAGCTTTCCGGCGATACGGACATCTGTTTGGATGCGTAGATGTTGCCTGCCATTCCCGCGATGCCTGCCCCCAGGACGAAAGCAGCCAGCTTGTAGTGGCGTACATTTATGCCGAGGGCCTCCGCCGCGACCTCGTCTTCTCGTATGTAGTTCCAGGCCCGCCCAACCCGGGATCTCTGGAGCCGCACAAGGCCGAATATGACGATAGCGATCAGCGCCCATATAAGGTAGTAGAACTGGCGCGATGAAACGATCGGAACGATGAAGACCGGCGTATCTATGCCGTTGATGCCGTTGGGCCCGCCTGTCAGGCCGAAGGGGTTGTTTATCATGGTGAGGCGCACTATTTCTCCGATCCCGATCGTGACGATGCAGAGATAATCGCCCTTCAGATGGATGACGGGCGCGGTGACCATCCAGGCGAAAAGGCCTGCCACAAGGGCAGACACGGGCAGGAGCACCAGAATTGGGATGTGAAAAGTGGTGTTGAGGATGGCTGTGACATAGGCCCCTATGGCATAGAAGCCTGTATGTCCCAAGTCAAAAAGACCTACCTCTCCGAGCACTATGTTGAGGGAAAGCCCCAACAGCGTATATATACCGAAATAAAAACCGATATCGATCCAGTAATTGTCGATAAAGGGCAGGAAGGGGGCAATGGCAATTGTGACGATTGCCGCCGTCAGGAGACCCGGGCGTTTCCTGTCGGGCAGGGGCCCCCTGCCCTTGTTCTGGCCGGCGGGGGTGACATAATCGAGCACTGTTTTTGTGATGTTCATTACACTTTCTCCGCGGTTTTTTCGCCGAGGATGCCGGTCGGACGGAAAATAAGGGTTACGATCAGGATGACGAACACGAAAACGTCCTTCCAGGCTCCGCTGACGTAACCGGCCAGCAGCGATTCGAGAATGCCGAGGAGCAGGCCGCCCAGCATGGCGCCCGGAATGTTGCCTATGCCTCCGAGAATTGTGGCCGTAAACGCCTTGAGTCCATAGTTCCAACCCATATTGAAGCTGATCGACCGGTAGTAGAGGCCATTCATGAGGCCAGCGACACCCCCCAGGCCGGGGCCAAGAGCAAAGACGAAAAATATGACCTTCCGCACGTCGATGCCGATGAGGGTTGCGGTTTCCCTGTCGAGCGCGGAAGCGCGGACCGAAGCCCCGAACGCGGTTTTTTCGACGATGAACCATATGGCGGCCATGAGGATGAACGAGACGGCGAGGATGATGATCTGGAGAACGGTGACGGGCACACCGAAAACGACGAGCCGCGCCGATGGTACGACCGAGGCAGGAAAGGCGCGGGGTCGCGCGCCCCATATGGCCATGATCGCATTTTGTATGAATATCGACATGCCCAGCGCCGAAACCACAAGCGATAGTCTGCCAGAAGGATAGACGGGCCGGTAGGCGACCCTCTCGACGAGAATGCCGGCAAGTGCGACGCTCATCCCCACTATGGCGGCGGTAAAGGCGATGCCGCCCCAAATGCCGAAGTTCTGGGTAACAACCCCCGACGTACTCGCCAGGATCGTATACCCCAGAAAAGCTCCGAGCGTAAAGAGATCGCCGTGGGCGAAGTTAATGAGTTTCATGACGCCGTACACCATCGAATATCCAAGGGCGACCAGCGCATAGAACGAGCCAATGGTCAGGCCGTTGACAATCTGTTCCAGTAAAATGGTCACGCTGTAACCTTCCTGTTCCGATAATCGGCAAAACACGACTGCCGCCCCCCGGCATGCCTAGATACCGGAGGATGCCGCAGTCGTGTCTTTACTTACTGATTGTAGACTTTGAGTTTGCCCTCTGGATCGACGATATACATCTTGTAGGGCACATCCTTGCGGTCGCCGCGGTCGGTGAAGAGCACGGGACCCGTGACGCCCTCGACGCCGTCCATCTTCGTCCGCATCGTCTCCGCGATCGAGTTGCTGTCTGTCTTCCCCGACTTGGCTATGGCGCCGGTAATGGCGTACAGGGCGTCCGCCGCGTAGACGGGCCAGGGGCTGGAAGGAAGTTCGTTGTATTTTTCCATATACAGCGACTTGAACTGCTCGGCGATATCCGTCGTCACGTCGGTGACGAGAGGTTCCTGCGTCATCATTGCGCCCTTCGCCACGTCGAGGCCCGCGATCTTGACGAAATCGTCGTTGATGGCCGCGTTGCCGCCGATGAAGGGACAGGTGAGCCCTGCGTCCCTCGCTTGCCTGATGAGCAGGCCGGCCTCCGGGTAGTAGCCCGTGAAGTACCAGACATCGGGGTTGGTTTCGCGGAGTTTTGTCACCACCGCGGAGAAGTCCTTTTCCTTGGGAGTAATAGCATCGAAGTAGACGATTTCCGTTTTACCCTCCGCTATGTAAGGATCGAGGGCTTTCTTCGCCTCGTCCGCGACGCCCTTTGCGAACGTCGAATTGTCGTGCATGATGGCTATGCGCTTTGCGCCCATGGTTTCGACGGCGTACTTGCCGAAGAAAAGGCCTTGGGCGTCATCCCGTCCACAGGTGCGGAAAAAGTATTTCCGCTCCTTGTCCATGGTCAGCCGGACAGCCGTGCAGCCATAGCCGACCGAAACGAGTTTGTTCTTCTCGTAAATGTCGGCCGCGGGTTCCGTAACCGACGATCCATAACTGCCGATGACGGCGACAACCTTCTGCGATACGGCCTTCTGCGCCGCCAGGGCCGAGTCCTTGGGATTGGAGCCATCATCGACGACGACGATTTCCACTTGCTTGCCGAGCACGCCTCCAGCCTTGTTGATGAGTTCGGCCGCCACTTCCACGGACTGTTTTGCCATCTGTCCTTCATATGCGTAATCGCCGGTAATAGGTGCCTGCAAGGCAATTTTGATCGTTTTTTCTGATTTGGATGTGCCGCATCCTGCGAGGATGAGGACCGTAGAAACCAGGACGACACAGCATACCTCAAGAACCAGCCGTCTACCAGTATTCGTTTTTTTGGCCATTGGAATACCTCCTGGCCTGAATACTATAATATTGCATAATTATACGCAATAATCTCATATTCTTTTTGACAAGTTCGAGTAAGTGAATAGATGGAGTGAAAAATGGGGCAGGGCCGATAGACATTCTAAATAAGGAGATGGGGCCCCTTGTGGCGATAGATGCCTTGCTCACCCGCCAGTTGCTGGAAGGATGTCTCTCCACATGTTCTGTCAAAATACGGACGCCGCTCTTGTTCACTACGCAAGACGCCCTGTTGATGGACCAGGATTTGCTGCGAAGAGACGAAATGTGGGTTGCCGAACGCGATGGCGCCGGATCTTCGAGTCTCACCCCGTTCAGTGAATACAAGCGCACCTTCGTATGTCCTGCAGCGAATGCAGAATTTTCTCACAAAGGCCTCTTTTTTCAATCTGATTTTCAATCTGATGAGGCGTGGCTCGTCATGGATCGAGACAAATGGACAGAGTCAAAGCTTGCCTCGCTTTTTTCATGGGTACGATAAACACATAGATGAGCGAAAATTCATTCAGGAACGTATCAATGATGCCATCCGTTGGGCGAGAGACCGTGACAGCCCACCATGTACTGGCTGGCCGCACAGCGTTGGCAATACAACAGTGTACAAATAGAACACTGGAGTTTCTAGGGACTGTTCACATTATAGTCCAAATGGCGTTTATCTATCTTGCATTGCTTATCGATCACCTAATGTGAACAGTCCCTAATAATGCTAAAAACTCTTCTGGATTATAGACATCTAATTTTTATTTTTTATAATCTTTTACGCTGTTTGATGAAATGTATCCTAACACTTTTCCATTCTCTATGCTTGCAAGGACACTCGTGCTGTGCTCCACGAATGGCATTCGGCCAGTCGCCACATCGAGAATGATATCAGAGTCAAGAAATACTTTTTTTATCATAGATTTTTCTCTACCAACGCATCTTCGAGGAGATGGTTTTTAGATACTCTTCAACTCGCACGGACAGGTTCAATCATGTCGTTGTGCACAAGCTCATGGAGCGCGGTGAGGCCTTTCCTGTCGGCGGGTATGTTGGCCCCTCATTAGGCGTGAATCATCCACCCTTCGGCTCCGCGGGCCGCTTCCATAATCGCTTCCGAAAGGGTCGGATGAGCATGGATCATGCCCGCTATATCTTCTGTCTTGAGTCCCGATTTTTTTGCAAGCAGCACCTCATGAATGATCTCGGT
>DJVZ01000060.1:26219-27101 GCA_002441395.1 Spirochaetaceae bacterium UBA6243
AGCATACCGTTTCCCCTGGGCTTTGGCATTGGTTTCCGTCAAGCCGAAGCCGGCGACCTGGGGGTCCGTGTACACCCCGCGGGGAACGAGGAGCGGATCGACCGCATGCTCCGGACCCTTTCCGGCCATGTGCTCTACGGCGGCCTCGCCTTCTGCGGATGCAAGGTGGGCAAGCTGTGGCGAAGCGATGATGTCGCCGACGGCGTAAATCGATGGCACTACCGTCTGATAGTGTGAATTCACCGGTACGGCGCCGCGCTCGGTCACGATACCGACACGTTCCAACCCGAGATCGTCGGTATTCTGTGCCCTTCCGGTCACGACCAAGATTTTGTCCGTGACCAGTTCTTCCGCGGTCCCATCCTTCAACGTCACAGGAACAACAAGCTCCCCCTCGCGCCTTTGATACCCTGCCACGCGGGCTCCGGTACGCAGGTCGATTTTACGCTTTCTGAACGCCCGTTCCACGATGGCCGCCGTATCCGGGTCCTCCTGCGGAAGCAGATGGTCCATCATCTCGGCAACAGTGACTTCCACCCCGAAGGCGTTCATCACATGGGCGAACTCGCAGCCGATCGCGCCGCCTCCTATGATGAGCATACGGGCTGGCAATTCCTCGAGGAAAAGGGCGTGATCGGAGGAGAGAATATCGGTGCCGTCGAACTCGAATCCAGGGATTTGCCGCGGCCGCGAACCTGTCGCCAACAGCAGGTTTTTCCCTGTCAGAACCCGCCCGTCATCCAGGGTAACCTGATGCGGTCCCGAGATTCTGGCAGTTCCCTGGATGAACCCAACGCCATTCTTTTTCAGAAGATACTGAACGCCCTTCGAGAGACTCTCGGAAGCCTTTCTGGATGTCTCGAAAACGCTCTTGTACTGGAA
>DJVZ01000060.1:27121-37684 GCA_002441395.1 Spirochaetaceae bacterium UBA6243
GTCGGAATACAGCCCCGGTTGAGGCAGACACCTCCCGTTTTTCCCTTCTCGACGACAAGCGCCTTCATTCCCAATTGGGCCGCCCTGATTCCGGCCACATAGCCGGCCGGTCCCGACCCTAGTATCAATACGTCACTATCGAACCCCATATGATTCCCTATTTCTTTATTCTTTGTCTTTTGCCCAAGAGAGCATCGCCTTTTCAAGGCAGCCCCGCACTCCTCGCACTCAATGACCCTTTTCCTGTATAAGCGCCTTGTAGGCATCGGCATTGAGCAGGTTTTTGAGCTCTTCATCCAACTTCGCGGGCTCAACGACCAACAGCCAGCCCGCATCATAGGGATCCTGGTTCAGAATGGCCGGTTCCTCGAGTACTTTCTCGTTTACTTCCTTCACTTTTCCGCTTATGGGAGAATAGACGTCCGAAACTGACTTTACGGACTCCACCGACCCGAAAATTTGCATCTGCCTGACTTCACTGCCGACATCGGGCAAGCTGACTGCCACAATTTCATTCAGCATTTTCTGGGCGAAATCCGTTATGCCAATCTTGACCATGCCGTCAGGCATAATCCTGACCCACGTGTCTTCCTTCGTATACGAGGGGATCGCCCTCACTTCATATTCTTCAGCCATCGACTACTCCTCTTTAGTTCCGAATCTACATCCCGTCAAACGTGCATTCCCATTGCGTTGGCCACGACTACCGACAGGTCGTATACTTCCATCTTGGCCTTCCGCGCTGATTGAGTCAGTCCATTTTCGCACAAGGGACAAGCCGAGACGATGGCTTCCGCCTCAGTGCCTTTCGCTTCCTGCACCCGGTCGTCCGCTATGTCCCTGGCCAGATCGGGAAAGGCCACCGCAACGACGGAACCGCCGCCGCAGCACCATGCGTTGTTTTTGTTCCTCGGCATCTCGACGAATTTCGCCCCCTTGATCGATTTCAAGATAGCTCTCGGCGGCTCATAGACTTTCTCATACCGTCCGAGATGGCATGGATCGTGGTAGGTGAAGGTCGTCGCCACTTCGGTGTCGAGGGTGATTTTGCCTGATGCAATCAGATCGGCGATCACTTCGCTGCTGTGGACGACCTCGAAGGGTAGCTTACCGATTATTTCGGGATAATCGGATTTGAGCGCGTGGAAGCAGCCCGCACAGGAGGTTACGACTCTTTTGGCTCCCGCCGCCTTCAGGGCCTCGACATTGTGCTGGATCACTTCTTCGGACAGGGGCGCATTCCCGTCCCAAAGTTCCGGAACGCCGCAGCACCACTCGTTCTCTCCAAGGTACGCGACATTGACGCCGCCCTTCTGGAGAACAGCCACGGTAGCTCTGGCTATTTTGGGATTCCGGTACGCCGCGTAACAACCGGCGAAGTAGACCGTGTCTCCCTGTACCGGGAGATTCAAGCCCGCGGCCCAGGCGCTGCGCCTTCCTTCCGGCTCGCCAAAAGGATTGTGGACCTTTTCCATATTGGCATCCACCGCCTTGAGCGGTTCGGGAGGGCCATAGCCCGCCTTGACGAGATCGACTCTCAAGGCGCGGGTGATTTTTCCTTCATCGATGAGTTTTTCGCCTGTTCGCGGATCGACTCTTCCGCATTGCTCGTGGCAATTGTCACAGCCAAGGCAGGTAAAGGTGCTCTCCATGAGCTCATCGCTGTATTTCAGCCGGCCTTCGAGAATTGCCCGCGCGATCTGGTTTCTGCCTCTGGCTACGGAGGGATCAAAACCGCCCGAGTGTTGCTGTACGGGACATATGTACCCGTTCTCCCCGACGATGCACATTCCACATCTGCTGCATACGGTTACTGCTTGTTTATATTTTTCCAGCATGTTCTTCTTCCTCCTTACAGGTTCCAAAGGCCAGGATTGAGTATATTGTTCGGATCGAGCGTCTTCTTGATGCCGCTCATGACTTTGTAGTAGGTGGGCGACCAGGCTGAGCTTATGCTGCTCGAATGATTGCCCTGCGCATAGGCTGAGAATGTTCCATTTTTCAGCATGAAATCGGCCCCGGCCTTCCAAAGCTTCCTGTTGTGTTCTTCCACGCCGGGGACGGTGTCGTCCCAATGAATCGTTATGCCTATAAGCATGGTATTTGCGATAGGCACCGTATACAGCCCGCCGCTCGTGCGATATTTCGCGTTTTCTTCCTTGAATTGATTATTCAGAATATCCAGCATTCTCTTCGCGTATTCCAAAGACTGCGACCTCGTGGACATCGATTCCCATGTCATAAACGGACAGGACATGGCGCAGACATCATGCACAAAGGCTCCCGTGCCGGTGGCGCCGGTAGCGGCATAATGATTCAGTGCAGGAGTTCCCCTGGTCGCGCCAAAGCCTGTGCAGATCTTTTCGATCTCCTTGAGCCTCAGATCCACGTCCGCCTCGGAATCGCCTTCCACGGCCATGAACAATGCGCCATATCCATGCATGTCGCCGGCCATGGCGCGCACCATATGATTGGCCATTTCGAACATGATCAGGTTTGTGTAGAGGACGGTTGGGGATTCGGCCATCTTTAACTGTGCAGCCCATATATTTTCCATCGTGTCAAAAACATAGCTGGCGGCTTTGCTGTATTTCGGGATAGGGTAAATCTTGATCGCCACTTCGGTGATGATGCCCAGCGCACCGCCCGAGCCGATGAAAAGACTTGTGAGATCCGGCCCTGTCACTTCCCGAAACTCGATGTCTTTCCGATAAATATTCGAATCCGGCCCGGCCCCCGTGGTGATGATGTCGCCGGTGGGGAGCACGACTTTTAGACCCAATATGTGGCCCCAGTTGCATCCTACCGAGGAGACATTCTTCCCAAAACCGGCGCCGGCGATCCCGCTCGTCACTCCGCCTATCGTGGCCGTGAAGTAGGGTCCTATAACGGTATTGGCGTAATACCCATAGGGTCGCAACGCATCGTCGATCCTGCTGTTGCGGGCGCCGGCTCCACAGGTTGCTTTCAGGTTCGCGATGTCGACTTCCACTTTATCCAGCCGCCCCATGTCAATCACGATGTTCCTTGTCGGCTCGCCCTTGGTAACTCCGCCGCCCGCCTGCCCGCCGCCCTTCAATACGATCGGATACCCCGTCCGGTTTGCGAGCTTGACGATTTCCGACACTTCCTCGGTGGTTCCGGGCCGGACGATGATTCCGGGCATCGACCCCGGAAAGGCGCTGATGTCGCGTGAATACGTCTCAAGGACAAAGTCCTCATCCGCGACATACTTTGACCCAACGATTGCGGCCAAAGGATCATGCAAGTGATGATGTCTAATCGCCATTGTCACCATAGTTCCTTCTCCTTCTATTTTTGATCCGCTCCGTGCGTGGAATAAAATCTTTCTTTATCGATTTTATTATATACCAGACATTTTAACTGCATAGATTCACTTTGACTGAACATCATATTCATCATGCCTTGTCATTTTGTGCATTTTGCACTAAAATTTACTCACTGCAGAATTATGAAATTAAGTATGTGGATCCTCGCCGACTGGCTCGGCGAATTCGCTCCATCTCTACATATCATCGAGGGGAAAGCCGGACTGACGGGCACCCGGCTCTATTCGGCCGGCTCCCCGGAACAGGACCCTTCCGCGGCCATCATTGGCGATGCTGCCCAAATGCTTCCCCGCGGCTCCCGGGCCCGGACAGATGCGGTGCTGTGCCTCAATGGAGAAGACTGGCTGCTGTTTGACCATGGCGATGTTGGGGTAATCCTGAATGCGTGCCTGGAGGCGTTCGAGTTCTACAATGCATGGGAATCCGCCATAAAAGACGTCGCATACGCAAGCCCGGACGCACCTTTCGAAAAGCTGCTCGACCTGAGCTCTCCCGTACTCAAGAATCCCATCCTCGTCGCCGACTGGAAGGGCGAGGTATTGGCAATATCCAGGAATCACAAGCCGATCGCCGACCGGGAAACATGGGGACACTGGGTGGACCAGGGCTATTTCCCTTCATATACGTACGACCGATTGAAAAATTATCCCCAGTTTCTCGAGGACATGAACCGCAGTGAGGAAATCCGGATTTTCGATTTTCCCCAGTTCGAGTACCGCTGCATACACTTCAGCGTCCGGTACAACAATGAAACGTCGCTGTACGTCCACATCATCGAAGATGACACGAAACTCACGGAAGGCCTGATTCAGGTAGCGTCGGTACTAAAGCAGACGATCGCCATCGTGCTGGACCGAAGCAATGTCATGGCAAAAACCAATCAGATTGTATCATTGTTTTCGGATATCATCGCGGGGAAGTACCCCGAACGGGATGCGCTGGTCTGGGTGCGGTCACAGCTGGGCTGGGACAAGTCGAAAGCCTGGTATTTGGTCATTTTCCGCAACTTCCTCCCTGAATCTTTCTCGGAAACAGCGCTTCTGGAAGTACTGAAAAAGCAAGTCCGGAAAGGCTGCAGTTTCATCTGGGAAAACCATCCCATCATGATAGTCGACTGCGAGGAATGGTCCGTGGCGTTCCCCAAAATCAAGAAACTTCTGGGCGGGAGCGGTTTTTGCTGTGGCGTTTCCATGCCGTTCGACAAGCAAAAAGACCTCCCCTTCGCCCTCAATCAAGCCAAGCTTTCCATGGAGCTTTCGGATGGCAAAAACACAATAGCCATGTGCGAGGACTGCGCATGGAGCTATATCGTCAATGAAATAAAGAGCCAGATCACCGACATGCAAATGCTCCATCCTGCCGTCAAAGTGCTCCAGGAACATGATCGGCAGACGGGGGGCCAGCTTACCAGGACGCTCTATGAATATCTCCGCCATGAGAGGAGCGCGGACGCGACGTCCAAGGCTCTTTTCATTCACCGCAACTCACTCCGCTACCGCTTGGACCGGATAGAGGAATTGATCGACGCGGACCTGAATGACCCGGACACGCGTATGTACATCATTCTGTCGTATGAAATAAAGGAAATGACGAGTTCTTGAGGGCGCCGACGAGCGTGCCTTCGCCGCCCGACATACTCGTCCCGCCGATGCCTGCGGCTTCCCAGAGGTCGAAGGTCTTCCTGTAATGGCCGTAGAGCGCTTCGAGGGCTGTCTGGAGCTCCTCCGGAATGCTCAAAGGATCGAGCTGGTCGGCGTTGCCGAAAAGATCGAACACGCGCGCGAGCCCGACTTTCCGGTTCACGCNNGGTGAGCCTCGTCGTTGATCGCGATGACGTTCCTGAGCCCCATGAGTTCCGGCATGACCCGCTGGAGCACCTGGCCTTCTGTTTCGAGCGTCTGGAGAGGAGCTCCCGTGCCCTGAAGCAACGACCGTCCACCCTTCGAAAGCTCCATGCGCTCCCTGGGGATGAAGGCGTGATAGTTGGTGATGACGATTTTGGCCTTGTCAAGTTCCCAGTGACGTTTGGGGTATTCGTAGGGTGAGTTCAGGATGGGGCGTTCGAAGAAAAGGTTTCCTGTTGCCGTCCGTTCCATTGATTCCCTTCAGATTTTTATACCATCGTTATTTCACAATACGGGAGTAGTATAACATACGCGAGGAGCGATACGTAAAGGCAATCCTTCGATATGCGTGATTCCTGCGGAAATCATGTGCTCTGTTTGACGACAGGGCGAAAATAGATGATATTTCTTTTACCTGTATTGGCGCATAGCCGGAGGATAAAAATGAATCCCAAGGTCGACGAATTTATACGCGACGCCAAGAAGTGGCGGGAAGAATACGAAGCCCTGAGGACAATCGTGCTCGACTGCGGGCTGACCGAGAATCTGAAGTGGGGCGTTCCCTGCTACACGTTTAACGAGAAAAATGTAATTATAATACATGGATTTAAAGAGTACTGCGCGCTCCTGTTTTTCAAGGGAGCCCTGCTGGCGGATACTGACCGTCTTCTGATCATCCAGACCGAAAATACGCAGGCGAGTCGTCAGATACGCTTTACCAATGTCCGGGAAATAATCGAGAAAGAGCCTATCCTGAAGGCCTATATCCACGAGGCCATCGAGGCGGAAAAATCGGGCGCCAAAGTGAATTTCAAGAAGACGGCGGAATTCGCGATTCCCGAAGAATTCCAGAGGAAGCTGGACTCGACGCCCGGGCTGAAAACCGCCTTCGACGCGCTGACCCCGGGGCGGCAACGGGCCTACATCCTGTATTTTTCATCGCCGAAACAATCCAAAACTCGGGAAGCAAGAGTTGAAAAATCCACACAGCGCATTCTCGCGGGGAAAGGATTAAACGATCAGTAAATTCTATAGTAGAATGTCTCTCAATGAACCAAACGCTTATCCACAATCTTTCCATCATCGTCGAGGATGCGTGTAAATCGGATGCCAATGTCTTCGGCTACGGCATCTGGTCGTACCACATCAGGCCCATGATACCTGTCGCGCGGCGTTTGGCGGACGAGTATCAGGCCGACGCGATGGTCCACATACAGGAGATTGGGATAAAATGAGTGAACCGGGAAGAAAAAAATTCAAATCGCGATATGAAGAAGTAATGCGGGTTCTTGAATTATGATATACAGACGGGATGGAAAGGCCCGGAAATTGAGAATCTCAAAGCCACGGAGATACGCTACAGGAAGGAATTGTAAGCGAGGGGTGGAGTATGATTCTTTGAATCCAGAAAGGACGAAAGTATGGATGAATTATTGATCAGACTGCTTGATGCAGAGGGCAAAGTAAAACGCTGGCCAAAGAAAAAGGCTGAAAAAGATGCTGTCCTTCACTATATTCATGAGAAAATAGAGAAAAATAAAATATATACCGAGAAAGAAATAAATGAGATTATACTCAGGTGGCATTCATTCAATGATTACGCTCTCATACGAAGAATGCTGTATGATAATTTCCTACTCGAACGGACACCGGATGGAAGACAGTATTGGATAGAAGACAAGAGAGGAGATGCTAAGGTTTAGAATGCGAATCGTAACGGGGAGAGTGTCAGATAACTTCTTTAAAAAGAAATGATGAAGGCGCTTTGTGGAATGAGAAATACATGATGCGATATGTCTCCCCGGGGTAGACCATTAAGCGAGGAAGATCATAAACAGTTGTAAATATCAGGCGCTCCGGCCCTTCGGACCGGAGACCGCCTTGCCGAAATACGAAAGATTATCTTCCCCAGGCCGAGCTAGCCGCGGTTTCTTCGACCATCGTCTTGAGGGCGGTGTCGGTGAGCTCGAATCCCTTTGTCCAGTGCTGCGCGCAGAAGGCATCGAGGGCTGCCTGGGCCGCCATCGTCTTGCCCGCGGCCTTCAGGTCCACATAGTTCTTCTCCATGGCGGGCATCTCGGTGAAGAGAGCCTTTTCGTATGGATCGAACACGCTTCTGATGCCTTCGTGGTAGGTGGTATAGCAGCCGAAGGCAAGCTTGGAGATCGTCAGGAACTTGGAGCCAACTTCCGGCGTGGAATACCTCGTGTCCACCGAAGAAGCGCCCACGTAGAATGGAATAAAGAGGCTGTTGCAGGGTTGGTCGTACGCGTGGATCATGAGGCCCAGTTCATTCGGGACATCCGGCCTGGCGATGAGGATTCCAGTCGCGGCTGTCGTTCCCTCGAAGGCATGGTGGCAGATCGCGCGGGGGAATATCGAAACTTCAACCGTGTCCTTGGTCGGGGGCTCGGTCATCCACTCCTGCCGGTCGTACACATAATCGGTGCTGTAGTAGGGAACCTGATTCAGTGTCAGCACCTCGCCGCTCGGGAGCGTGTAGGTGTCGTAGTGGTCGCGGGCGCAGGGCATCAGGGTCTGTGCGGAGATGTTTCCGGCGATGCCTTGCAGAAGCTCCATGGCCCGTTCGTAACGCATCTCGGTATTGTAGAGCGTTTCGACCGCCGGCCGCGAAGCGATGTTGTCGTTGTTTTCGGGATAGAGTTCCGTGGTGCCGTAGACGGCCCTGAAGTTGATCTTCGTGACATCGGCGCCTATCCAGCCCTGCGACTGGGCGTAAGTGAGCAGATCGTGCGAGCAGATTTCATAGTCGTCCGTGATCTGGAACTGGTTGGATCTGGCCGTGTAGGTGTCCTGGTAGCGTCTGGCGACCCAGCGTTTGCCGGTGATCTCGACGACCCAGAGTTCCTGAGGATCGCCTATCTCGAACATGATGGCGTTCCATGCCTGGCCGTATTTTTCGGTGAGCTTCGTGAGTATCTGGACACCCTCGCGCGCGGTTTTGGCCCGTTCCAGGACGAGGCGCACGTAGTCGTTGTCGTGAAGTCCGTTCGCAAAGGTCAGCTCGTCCCGCGTGGGCGCGTCGTTGTCCGACACGATGACCTGGAATTCGTTGATGCCCATTCCATATCCCCAGCGTCCGGCGGAGCGGGAACCGACGAATGAGTAGGTGTGGGACGCCTGTGGAATATCGATGTAGGCGGCCTTGTAGATCTCGGTCGAGGCGTGATCGCCGCCATTTTCCTTGGCGACTTCGGAGATCGTATTCGGCCCCAGGTCGCGGTTCTTCGAGATGATGCTTCCAGCGCCCGCCGCAAGAGCCTTTCCGTTGGCCAGGAAGGTTGTGCACTCTCCGACGAATCCCGTCATGAGCTTGTCGGCCGTGTTGTACACGAGGATGTCCTCATAGGGAATGCCCGAAGCATCGGCTACGCCATGCATCCATTCCACCTTTTCCGGAAGAATCTGAAGAGCGAGAGCTTCACGCTCTTTCGCGGCAGCAAGGACAGTGGCGTAATCCACCCCGCGATTTTGGGCGGCTAACTTCATCTCCGCGATGTGTTCCTCAATCTGCGTCGGCTGAGAAGAACCCACCGCAAAGCCTGCCTGATATGACGAACTCTCGGTCGCCCCGAGGGGCAATGCCGCCAGAAACAGCATCAACACGGACGCCAGCACCGCGATGCCGAACGTCAGTTTCGTGTTGCGTGTACGGTTCACCAACATAGATACCTCCTTGAAGAAATGGTGCGCAGATCGGGGGCTATTTGTATTGTTATCAAATAGAAGCCCGATTTTCGCGATTGCATTCATTATAAATCCGAGCAATTCAATAAACAATGCATTTTTATTCAAAAATCGCGATTGTTCTTTAATATCTACGGCCGGTTTTGGGCCTTTCAATGTCGTCGTGTTTTCTGCTACCTTAGTCAGAAATATGAGGGCGTCGGCTGCGGGGCCTGTGCCCACGGTGCCCGCGCTTCGGTTGAAGGCTGTCCGCCGGATGGTGTGGCTGTCGCGAAATTTTTGGAGAAGACCGCGCGTGGAAATGAAAATGGAGCGTCTGATTAGACTCCCCGCCAGGCTTGTCGATTCGAGCGAAAGTTGACTACATATACATGTAAATATATACTCACTTTCGGCGGTTGGCGCGATATGATGAGCCACGCTCCAGGAGGAACAAGTCATGAGACGTAGAGTTTACGCGGTCGTTGTGATCCTTCTTATGCTCACAACCTCGTTCGCCTTCTCACAGAATCTCAGGTCCACGGAATTCGTGGTGTATATCCCGAATGAGGGCAGGATGATCCCGGCGACGGTCTGTCTGCCTGTTGGGGAATCGGGCGAAACCTTCCCCGCGGTGGTCATGCTGCACGGGACTGGCTCCAGCAGGGATGAAGCGGGCAATGGCTATAAGATGCTCGCGCCGTATATGGCCCAGAACGGGATCGCGTCGATTCGCTTCGATTTTGCCGGTCAGGGAGACAGCAAGGCCGATTATGTCGAGTATTGCTACACTTCGGGAGTGTCGGACGCAGTCGCCTGCACCGAATTCCTCAAGAACCTGAAAGTGGTCGACCCGGCAAGAATAGGCATTATGGG
Organism: Spirochaetaceae bacterium UBA6243; assembly: GCA_002441395.1. Classification (GTDB taxonomy): domain Bacteria; phylum Spirochaetota; class Spirochaetia; order Treponematales; family Rectinemataceae; genus Rectinema. The sequence goes on from DJVZ01000060.1 coordinate 36,879, forward strand.
GTGGAGTCAGGGCGGGTCGGTGGCGATTCTTGCCGCCGCACGGAATCCCCAGTACAAGGCCCTTCTGACATGGGCCGGCGCGCTCGATATGTTCGACTTTTTCGGCGACAACCTCTACCAGAAGGCGAAAGTGGATGGATTTGTAAAAATCGACCTTGGATTCCGACCGCCGCTCAATCTCTCGCTCAGGTGGTTTGAGGAGGCGAAGGACATCTCGCTCAGAGACGAACTCAAGAAGTTCAAGGGACCGGTCCTCGCGATCGCGGGAAGCGCCGATACCACGGTGCCGCTCAGCAACCTCGACGACATCGTCGCGAACGCCGGCGGGACGGACAAGGCCAAATACCTCATCGACGGCGCGGACCACACCTTCAACGTCTTCACCGGCGACCTCTCGAAGTTCAATCAGCTCAAGGAAGTGACCACGGAGTGGTTCAAGAGCAAACTCTGATTTTCGCGCGCGTTGCACGCAAGCGTGGATTGATTAAACGCGAAGGCCGGCCCCTTTTCGTGGGAGCCGGCCTTTTATTTTCCTAATAATGCAAGGAATTCTTCCGGATTGTAGACATTGAGTTTTGATTTTTTATAATCTTCCTCATTCCTTGTGATAATGCATTCACATTGATTCGCCAAGGCACATTGATGTTGTACCGCATCTTCAAAATCAGAAAAATCTAATTTCAAAGCTTCTATGATCGCTTCATGAGTTACTGGTAGTACCATAATGTATTTGAGTAATTGCTCAATAAATATTTTTGCTTTTGTACTCGTACTTATCTTTCTAAGGATATAGTAAATGTTGGTGA
>DJVZ01000033.1 GCA_002441395.1 Spirochaetaceae bacterium UBA6243
TGACAGGAATATTGAGTTTTCTAAACAGATAGCCGGAAAACGCCGACGCCCAAAGAGCCGAGATTATCAACATGAGCAGGAATGTCGCGATGATATCCAGCACTGGGCCATTCAGAATCAATGCTTCGTTGTAGACGAACACAAAAGGAATAATGTACCCCATGATTGCCAACTTGGATGCTTCCCAGCCAGTCGCCAGTGGCTTTGACCCTGCAATCGCCGCGCCGCAGTACGACGCGATGCAGACAGGAGGAGTAACCTCAGCCATGATGGCAAAATAAAAGACAAAGAGGTGCGCAGGAAGAACATCGACACCAAGTGCCAACATTGCGGGGCCGCCAATCACCGCCGCAATGATGTATGCCGGTGTACAGGGCAAGCCCATACCCAGGGTGAGCGAAGTGATCATGACCAGAATCAGCGCAGGTAGAAGAAATCCTTCAGAGAAACTTGTAATGACCGTAGCGATGCCAAGGGCCAGGCCAGTATAGGTTACCGAACTCACGACAATGCCAGCGCCTGCACAGGTGACTGCGAGCATGATGCAGTTATAACCGGATTTTTCGAATATCTTGAAAAGCCTCTTGGGAGTAGGAATGGTGTCCTTTCGTAAAAAACTCAAAAGAAACGAAAAAAGAATGCTATAAGTGCAGGCACCGAAGGGCGAATAGCCTACAATTAAAAGAGCGATAAGCACTATCAGAGGAATAAGCAGATATGAATCTTTCAGCACCTGCTTCCATGAAATCATATCCTCGGGGTCTATAGACTTGAGATTTTTCTTTAAAGCGACAAAATGAACCCTGAGACCAATGCTTACATAATAAAGAATGGCCCCCAGTGCCGCAGCCGCCGCTATATGTGCATAAGGAATATTGGTAATCTCTGACATAACAAAGGCACCGGCACCCATAATAGGCGGCATTATCAGGCCCCCTGTCGAAGCCGCAGCCTCAACCGCCCCAGCAAACTGGGGACGATATCCCAATTTCTTCATAAGCGGGATAGTGAAAGTTCCCGTTGCATACACGTTTGCAGAAGCGACGCCAGAGATGGAACCGAAAAGCCCTGAACTGACGACCGCGATCTTCGCCGGTCCTCCAGGACCTTTTCCAGCCACCTTTGTTGCTAGGTTCGTGAAGAATTCTCCTGTTCTTGTGAATTCCATAAACGAACCAAAAATGACAAAGATAGCGACAAAAGTCGCCGTTACTCCGGTAATTGAACCATAAATACCCGTGTCGGTAAGCAGGTAGTTCATCTCCACAAGGCGAGCTAATGGCAGTGGCCTCGAATAGAAAATCCCGGAAAGATATGGAGCAATGAAAGTATAAAGAATAAATACTGCTACAAGTATGGCCATAGCTGGTACAACCACTCGGCGTATCGCTTCCAACAGCAGAATAATGTTCAGGGCGCCAAGGACAATCTGAAGAGTCGACACAGATGAAACCATCTGCATTCTCATATTAAGGGGTTCATTGTAGATAATGATATATAAAGCTGGAGCAATCGATAAAATCGCCATTATAAAATCAGGTATTGACGGCCGTTCCTTAGGAGATTTCTTTGTTGCAGGAAACAGAATAAAAGCAAGCGGAAGAAGAAAGAGCATATGCACTCCTCTCTGGATCCGCGGCTGCATTATCCCGAACACCGCAGTGTAAAGATAAAACAGGGAAATAGTGACCGACCATACCCCCACTATAATTTTCACAGGACCTTTTAGAGTACGCATAGCTTTCCTTTACTAAAAAATACTTGATAGAAGAACGATGGAATTCGGGACTGCCATTTCGAAAGTGGCAGTCCCATTTCTCCATTCTCTTGTATTCAGCTGTCTTTTATGCAGCTTACTTTACATATCCCATCTCTTTGTAGTATTTGAGGGCTCCGGGGTGTAGAGGAACCTGAGTCGTCAAGCCGGCAGTCTTGGGATCAAAAACTTTGTAGCCGGCTCCGAGCTGAACGAGGAAGTCCTTGTTTTCATTGAGGATTTTAGTAATAACGTACACGACATCATCGGGCATCTTTGGACTTACGAGGATTTCGGTCGAATGGCAAAGTGTCTGAATGTCGTTCGGCATACCGGTATACGTCCCACCGGGGACTTTGCACAGACCGGAAGAGAGAGCCACAGTACCATATGTCTTCGCGCAGTAATCGATGATTTCATCAGAGAGAGAAAGCAGAATAGAAGGTCGACCCATAGACATTTCGGTAACGATAGCCGCCGGAAGACCAACACAGGTAAAAGCATAGTCCACATGGCGGTCTTTGAACAGAGAGGGCATATCTCCATAAATCGCCTGGATGACTTTTCCCCCATTCTGTTTGATCTTGTCGTATGAGATGCCATAGTACTGCAGTACAAAAGAAGTCATGACAAATTCGGATGTACCGGTCATTGGGGCCGCAACACTTACTTTTTCTCCTTTTTTCACTTTGGCCACAAACTGGTCCAAAGTGGTAATCCCCTGATCTTTTGCCGCCAGGAAATGATAGTAGTCGACGGCGAGGGTTCCGGCGATCGCCATCAAATTCTTATAGGGCTTGTCGTAGATTGGAGCTATGCCGTTGTAGGCAGCCTTGTCGACATACCCGACACCCCACGCGATATCTGCATCTCCCTGCGAGAGCTGAATGGGGTTCGCGACGCCACCACCCGGAATCACTTTAATGGTAATCCTGGGTTCCTTTTCATTGACAAGCCGCGCAAAACCACCAGCTACTGTATACCAACCGCCACCCATACCACCTGCTACCCAGGTATAAGTTCCGGCTTTCATTGTTGAGGGTCCAACCTGGGCGAAAGATATGCCGGTCATCGCAACAAACAATGCTACACATACGAGCATTTTCCAACGGTTTCTCATAAACGCCTCCTCCGATAAGATCACTACTCATTACACGATGAGTAATGATACGCCCACATTTCGAACCTGTCAAGAAAAAAAGAGGATATTTATGCAGGCATTGAAGGCCATTATATCTTCTATACCTTGAACCTGCTGACAAAATCAGATATTCCTATGGTGAAGCAGGAAACACTATGCCATCGTTTACACCTTCTATGTCAGAAATTGAAATTGCGGTCCCTAATTCGCTGTTAGGACTCTCAAGGGCGCTTTTGCGCGCAGGAGAACCGGGCGATGCGATTGGCGATTTTTTAAGTGAGCTTTCGGACATATTACACGGGCAAGCCTATGCAGCCTGCGGGCGAACGAGCCACGACGATATTCTGCGCTATGTGGCGATTGGCGGCAAAGAAGTCACCTTGTTCGCCAGCGTTGCGGAGCTCGGTCAGGAAGTCAGGCTGGGTTCGCTGCCTTGCGGCCTCGCGCTGGAAGCCGACGAATTCATTCAAAAAAAACTGAACGGCAGTCTTCTCCTGGAAGCGCCTGCGAAACAGCAAGGAATCATTGTGTTCGTGCTGAGCTTCTTGTTACCTCAGAATGCTGAACCTGACGCAGCATGGGTCGCAAGCTCCGCTCTCAAAAGCGCGACACAAATTATAGAAGAATTTTTCGCACTGCGCGTTCGCCTCGCCGAGCAGATAGAAAATGACAGCGGACGGCCAATCAGCGCGATTCCCCCCGATATGGACGAGTCGCCAGTCTCCTGGCGCGGGATTGTCGGCAACTCCGACGTGATACGCGAAGTGTTCACTATGGTGAAACAGGTCGCGGGCACCGACGCGACTGTGCTTTTGCTGGGCGAAAGCGGAACGGGAAAAGAATTGATTGCGCGCGCGATTCATCAGGAAAGTTCTCGCGCCGCAAAACCTTTTGTGGCGGTAAACTGCGCGGCGCTTCCTGAATCAGTCATCGAAAGCGAGCTCTTCGGTCACGAAAAAGGCGCCTATACAGGAGCGTACGAGCAGAGAAAGGGGCGCTTTGAGCAGGCGCATGGCGGCACCCTCTTTCTGGACGAAATCGGTGAGTTGTCGCCGGGACTTCAGATCAAACTGCTTCGATTTCTTCAGGATCACCGTTTCGAGCGCGTTGGCGGAAACACGAGCATTGAAGCGAATGTCCGGGTGATCGCCGCCACGAACCGCAACCTTCAGGAGGCTGTGGACCAGGGCTCGTTCAGGGCCGATCTGTACTACAGACTCAATGTGTTTCCTATAAATGTACCGCCCCTGCGCGAGAGGGGCGCCGACATTCTGCTCCTCGCCGATCATTTTGTTGTAAAATTCAATAAAGAGAATACTAAGAAAATACAGCGCATTTCGACACCTGCCCTCGATTTGCTGATGATCTACCACTGGCCCGGCAATGTGCGCGAGCTTGAAAATTGCATCCTGAGGGCCGCGATTCTTTCGGTCGATGGTGTGATTCATGCCTATCATCTGCCGCCCAGCCTTCAATCCGCGGTCTCAACCGGCACAGAGCCCGCGACTGGCCTCGATGCCGCGATCGCGCGGCTGGAAAAAGAGCTCATCATCGAAGCGCTCAAGCTGGAAAACGGCAACGTCGCGGCGTCGGCACGGAGGCTCGTCGCCACCGAGCGCCGGATACGATATGCGGTCCAGCGGTATAAAATCGACACCAAGCGATTCAAGATAAAATTGTAAGATTATATTTGCAAGTCCTCCCGCCAATAATGTCCCGCTGTTGCTCCATTCTCCGGCTCTTGATACGATAGTGATTGATGAAGTTCTTAAGGCTCATTGTTCCCTGGCTGCTTGTAATTGTCATAATTCTCGCTGCCCTTTATCTCCCCGACCTGGGGCCCGAGAATTATAAAGATTTCGACTCATTATTTGCAAACGAACGGGTTCGTCAGGGGATCGCGGGGTACGAGGTCGCCATTATCAAAGATGGCGAAATCGCCTTCAACGAGGCCTATGGCTTTGACGGTCAGCGCAAACCCCTCGAAAAATCGACACCGCTTTATCTCGGGCCAGCCTCAGAGATACTCACGGGCACTCTGCTCTGTCAGTTCGTCAATGAAAAAAAAATCGCNNCTGACACTGCGCCAACTCGCCGCCCATCGCGTGGCTTTCCCCGAAAAAGACCTTCCAGACTATGATCCTGAGGCAACAGGCCTCGAGGCCGGGCTGCCCGATCCGGAGCTGTTCTTAAGGTCGCATTTCCCTACGGAGAATTATACACGCAGCCGACTTTCGTACCGCATCGTAGGCGCAATACTTGAAAAAGTCTCCAACAGGAAATACTCCGACCTGCTCGAATCAATGATTACCATACCGCTCGGCATGCATCTGACGACGGCCAGGCCCTCATCGATCGAGAATATCGCGGTGGGCGCCGGATCGTTTTTCGGGCTCACCTTCCCCTATCTTGAAAAAGTACCGTACGATGCCGCCGCCTCCGATGGTATCGTGACGACGAGCGAAGATATGGCCAAATTCCTGAAATTCGTTGTGTCACCGGAACGCGGCCAGAATATCCCGGGTCTTGCGTCTTCTCAGACCCCACTGCTCTATCAGGCTCTCTATAAAGACGGCGATACCGGTTTTGGCTGGCGCATTGTCGACAGTAAAAAAGGCCGCTATATCTTCCAGGGAGGATCGATTCGCGGTTACTCCTCGCGCATTGTCATTTATCCCGAGCGCAATGCCGCGATCGTGATCCTGACATCACAGGATGGAATCATCATATCCAATTTTCTGCTGCCGACGCTCGTCTCATGCGCCGAGCAGATACTCTTCAATGGCGAGAGCCGGAGGCCTTTCCCCACGCAGCGCGCAGAACTCGTTGCAGGATTTGTTTTCCTCATTTATTTGCTGAGCAAAATATTTCAGATACAGTCTTCCTATTCGTGGGCGCGCGATTTACTAAAATACAGGGAAACGGGCAGATCGCAGCTCTATGTCCGTCTTGTGCTGGTGAGAACAATTATTGGCCTTCTGCTGCGCATACTCATCGTAGTGCTGGCACCTGTCGGCGCACGCGCACTCGTAGGCAGACCAGTCTCATATCAGGAGCTCATCGCGTTCGAACCCGGCGTCTCTTCAATGTTGATGACGGCACTGCTCTTCGGCGCTTTTCGCAATATCAGCAGACTCGTGATGATCGTACGGTTGCGCCGTTCGTAAAGCGCATGCTATTGAACCTCTCCTAAATAGGCTTTGCGCACCCGGTCGTCCTGGAGCAGGTCCTGCCCCTTGCCCCGCAGCGTGATACGCCCTGTCTCGAGGACATACCCGTAATCCGCGACTTCGAGCGCCGCCTTCGCGTTCTGCTCGACGAGCAGCACGGTAGTCCCTTCCGCGTTGATCTGCTTGATTATCTCGAAAATCATCTTCACGATGAGCGGCGCGAGGCCGAGCGAAGGTTCGTCCATCATGAGCAGTTTTGGCCGGGACATCAGGCCTCGTCCTACCGCGAGCATCTGCTGCTCGCCGCCGGAAAGCGTACCGCCTTTTTGCGTACGCCGCTCCTTCAGCCTCGGAAAAAGAGCATAGACGTGATTAATGTCCTTGAGCACGCCTTCTTTGTCGTTCCGCGCGTATGCGCCGAGCAGAAGATTCTCTTCGACCGTAAGATTCGGGAAAATGCGGCGGCCCTCTGGCACGAGCACGACTCCCATCTGCACAATTTCCTGAGTCGCTTTGCCGGAAATCACCGCGTCGCGCAACAGCACCTTGCCGCCTGTCGGTTTTACGAGCCCGACGATGCTGCGCAGCGTCGTGCTCTTGCCCGCGCCGTTCGCGCCGATGAGTGTGACAATCTTGCCCTCAGGCACGCTGAGATCGATCCCCTGGAGGGCATGGATGCCGCCGTAGTGCACAGACAAGCTCTTTATTTCCAGCATCAGTCTACCCCCAGATACGCTTCGATGACCTTCGGATCTTTCTGAATGGAAGCCGGATCGCCATGGGCGATCGTCACGCCATAATCCAGTACGTACATGCGCTCGCACACGCCCATCACGACTTGCATGTGGTGCTCAATCAGAAAAATTGTCAAATCGAACTCATCGCGAATTTTGCGGATGAAATCCATAAGCCCGAACGATTCCTGGGGATTCATGCCGGCCGCCGGCTCGTCGAGGAGCAGAATTTTAGGCTTGGTAGCCAGCGCGCGCACAATTTCAAGGCGTCGCTGCTGGCCATAAGGCAAGCTCGTACCTTTTTCGTAGGCGAGGTGCCCAAGTCCAACCTGCCCGAGCAAGTCCATAGAAAAGCGACGGGCTTCGGACTCGCGGGCACGATACCCCGGCAAATGGAGCGTCGCGCCGAATATGCCGGTGTTGATGCTCATGTGGCAGGCGACAAGCACGTTCTCGAGTACCGACATCTCCTTGAAAAGCCGTATATTCTGAAAGGTCCGCGCAACTCCGAGACTGGTAATGCTGTGCGGCTTGAGGCCGGTGATGTCTCTGTCCGTGAAAAGGACCCTGCCCTCCGTTGGGCGATACATGCCAGTAATGACATTGAACGCCGTCGTCTTGCCCGCCCCGTTCGGGCCTATGAGGCCTACAATTTCGTTCTTCCGGATTTCCAGATTGAAATCGCTCACGGCGGTCAATCCGCCGAATTTCATGGTGAGGTGAGAAGTGCTCAGCATAAGGTCGGAAGTTTGCTCAGACATGGTCCCCTCCCTTTCGGCCTTTTTTCACGAAAAGACCCCGCAGCATGTCCCAGCTGAACTCTTCATTGCCCATCAGTCCCCGCTGGCGATAAATGATCATCACCATCAGGAGGATCGAGAACACGACCATGCGCAGGCCGGGCATGCCCTCAGTCTTGAAGATGACGAGATTCATCGGTTCGTCGAGGAAGCGCAGCGCCTCCATCAGAATCGTCACTACCACCGCCGAAATCACGGAGCCGGAGATCGAGCCGATCCCTCCGAGCACGACGATGAGCAGAATATTGAAGGTCAGCATGAAAGTGAACATTTTCGGGTCGATGGTCGTTATCATGTGACCGAGGAGCGCGCCGCCGACGCCCGCCCAAAAGCTCGAGACCGTAAATGAAGTGACCTTCACCCGGAATACGTTGATGCCCATGGCCTCGGCCGCGAGTTCGTCGTCGCGGACCGCCTTCATGGCCCGTCCGTAACTCGAGCGCATCAGGAGCACCATGAACAGGATCATGAGTCCGGCCACCGCCCACACCGCGAACGTCGTCGAAAACCTCGGAAGGCCCTTCAGCCCCTGGGCGCCGTTGGTGATCGGCTGGGCGTTGGTGATGAGCACGCGGATGATCTCCCCGAAGCCGAGCGTGGCGATCGCCAGATAGTCGTCGCGGAGGCGCAGAACCGGCGCGCCGATCAAAAAGCCGACAAGTGCGGCGACAAGTCCCGCGATGATCAGCGCGGGCAGAAACGGAATCGTGACATTATGGAGCCATGGCACAATCGGCACAAGGAAGTAGTTCATGTCCTTGAGCTGAGGAGACATGGTGAGCAGCGCGCTCACATAGGCTCCGACCGCCATGAACCCCGCGTGCCCCAGCGAGAAAAGCCCGGTAAATCCGTTCAAGAGGTTGAGCGAAAGCGCGAGCACGATGTAGATCGCGCACAGATTGAACACGCGGAGTGTGAACGCGTCGAAGAATCTGTCCGCAATAAAAGCAAACAGTATGAATGCCACTATCGCGATGATCGAATAGAGCCTGTTCCGGGGAAGCGCAATTGTTTTTTTCTGGGTAACTGCGTTCATAATCACACCTTCTCGGCCTGGCGCTTGCCCAAAAGCCCCGTTGGTTTTACAAGCAGGACGACAATCAGCAGAATGAACGCGAAGGCGTCCCGGTATCCTGACAGAGTCGGCAAAAACGCGACCATCATGATCTCGATAATGCCGAGCAAAAAGCCCCCGAGCACCGCGCCCCCGATGCTTCCGATGCCGCCGATGACCGCGGCGATGAAGCACTTCAATCCCGGCATCACGCCCATGAGGGGGTTGAGCTGCGGATATTTGAATGACCACATGATCCCGCCGAATGCGGCGAGGAGCGATCCGATGCCGAAGGTAAAAGAGACGATTTTGTTGACGTCGACCGCCATGAGGCGGGCTGCCTCGATGTCCGTAGATACAGCGCGCATGGCCATACCGGTCTTGGTCTTGTTCACGATCCAAAGGAGGACGCCCAAAAGCGCGAATGTAAAAAGAGGAATGATCAGGCTGATAGTTACCATTGAAACCGAACCAAAGTGAATGACCCTTGAGAGAACATCAGGTACCGGCACGCCCTTCGGCCTTCCTCCAAAAATCAGAACACCTAGGCTCTCCAAAAGAAATGATGCGCCGATTGCGCTGATCATGATGGAAATACGCGGTGAATCGCGAAGGGGTTTGTATGCCACCCGCTCAAGGCCCACACCGAAAAACGCGGTAAATACAATCGACACAAGCAATGCTGCCCACCACGGCAGGGATACCAGCGTGATCCCGTAAAACGCCACATATGCGCCGAGCATGAAAATATCGCCATGCGCGAAATTGATAAGCCTCAGGATGCCGTACACCATGGTGTAGCCGATCGCGATGAGCGCATAGAGGCTCCCGAGCGACAGCGCATTGACGATATGCTGAAATAACAGTGAAAGTGTCATGCTTCCTCGTGATTATAGAAAAGGAGCGGATGCTCTCGGACTGCGCTGTTCGATGACCGTCCGCTCCTCGCTTTGACGTTCGATAGTGCGGGTGATGTGTGCCCTCGGACCCAAATCGCCCGCCCACAAAATTCTTACACTATCAATAAGGCTGAACTGTTGCCATGTAGACGAACTTGCCGTCCTGGACCGTCTTGATGACCGCGCTCTTCACGGCGTCGCCATCCTCGTTGAGGGTGATCATGCCGGTCGCGCCCGGGTAATCCTTTGTCACTGCGATTGCTTCACGGACTTTATCCTTGTCGAGGCTCCCGGCGCGCTGAATCGCGTCGCGGGCCACAAGATAGCCATCGAAGCCAAGGGCAGTGACCGCCGCGGGCTCCTTGTTGTATTTCTGGCGGTAGGCGTCGAGGAAAACCTTGGATGTATCGGTGATCGGCGTTTCAGTCGCAAAGAAGGTGGAGAATACGACCCCTTCGACGGCCTTTTTGCCTACATCGATAAACTCCGGCGTCTCCCAGGTGTCGCCGCCGAGGAACGGAACGGCAATTCCAAGTTCCTTGGCCTGCTTGATGATGAGGGCGCTTTCGGTGTAGTTGCCCGGCGCGAAGATGACATCGGGTTTGAATTTCTTGACTTCGGTCAGCTGGGCGGAAAAGTCTGTGTCGCCGGTGTTGTAGTTGAGTTCGGAAAGGATCGCGTTTTCGTCGCCTGTGAGCTGCTTGAAGGCATCAGCAAAGAATTTCGCAAGACCTACGGAGTAGTCGTTCGATATTTCGCGAATGATGACTGCTTTCTTGGCACTCAGGTTCTTGAAGGCATAATTTGCCATGACCGTTCCCTGGAAGGGATCGATAAAGCAGACACGGAAGTAGTACTCGTTGTCCTTGGTGACGAGAGGGTTGGTGCACGAAAGGCCGATGGCCGACACTTTCGCGTTCTTGACGATGGGGCCCGCGGCCATGGAGAGAGAAGATCCCCATGAGCCGAGCACGACATTGACTTTATCTTTGTCAACGAGGCGCTGGGCAGCATTGGCCGCCTCGACTTTGTCAGACTTGTTGTCGGCGATCACAAGCTCGATTTTGTATTCTTTATCTCCGACCTTTACTGTCGGGTATAATTCGTTGGCAAGCTTGATGCCCTCCACTTCGAGCGCGCCGCCGCCCGCGTTGGCGCCGGTCAATGGCTCGAATACGCCAAATTTGACGGTTTTGGGAGCTGCCGGACCGCAAGCGACGATAAGCGCAGCAATCCCCATAGCCAGCAGCACAATTCCTACTGCTTTCTTCATGAGTACCTCCTGTTTTGTCCATTTCAAATATTGATAGGACCTTTTAGATGTTAGAACGCAAGTGTCGTTCTGTCAAATATATTTTGCATTATTTGCACGGTTTAACGGATAAAAATTGAAACGTAAGAAGTGCTGCGATACAACACAGTGCCTGCTTCAGGATTTTGCCTGCACTGCGCATAAATGTGCATAAAATACCGCCAAACTTTACCTGAGTTGCATACAAATGGGCGACATGATTTAATGATGCCTTGTTGGACAGACTGTCCCGCGTCACTCTTTCACCCGAGTTCAGAAGGAGATGCATGCATGGATCGCTTTGATGTCATTATTGTTGGGACCGGTCCTGCCGGTCTTGGCGCTGCGTTTGAACTTCTCAAGAAAAAACCATCGCTGCGTATCCTCTTGCTCGATAAATTGCAGGTATCTTCAGGCGGTCTCCGCAACGACTGCAAAATGAATTTTACATGGCCAATCGGCTTCCCCTTCGAGTGCTGGGACGAGGCGCTCGGCAATTTCTATCTGAAGCGCGTCGAAGCATTTTTGCAGCCACACATAATGGAAAAGCGAAATATCGACATCTATGCGAAACGGGCGGAAAAGATAGGCGTCAAGTTGCTGGATGTGCGCCAATCACACCTCGGCACCGATGGGGGGCTTGAACTCATCAAAGCGTTGACCGCGCGCCTCGCCGACCTCGGCGCCGAAATCAGCCTTGGTGAAGAAATGCTCAGTGTCGAACAGTCATCGAAGACTGTGACGACCGACAAGCGGACGCTGCACTACGGCTCTCTCATCGTTGCCCCAGGGCGCGGCGGTTTCGCCTTCCTCCAGCGCCTGATGGAAAAATTGGGCATCGATTACCACGACAACGTCGTAGACATCGGCATTCGTATCGAAACGCGCGAAGAGCACTACCCCATAGTTCGCGATTACTATGACCCGAAATTTCTCTTCCCTAAAAAGACGCGCACATTCTGCACAAATTCGCGCTCGGCACATGTGGTCCAGGAGCGCTACGGCGACCAGAAAACAGGCCATTGGTATTCCGTGAACGGGCATGCGTGGTCGGAACAGCGCGCCGCCAATGGCCTCGTGAACTTCGCGATTTTAAAAACCGTCACGCTGACGCAGCCGCTCGCGTCGGGGCAGGAATACGCGCAGATGCTGGGGCGTTTGGCCGTGCTTCTTGGCGGCGGCAGGCCGATCATGCAGCGCATCGGCGATTTCCGCCTTGGAAAACGATCGTTCGCCGACTCATTCACAGGCGACCTCTACGACTTTCACCCCACCCTCCAGACCTGTACACCTGGAGACATCAGCCTCTGCATCCCCGCAAAAACCATGCGCGCCATCTGGAACGCACTGAAACTGCTCGACACCGTGGTACCGGGCGTGATGCATCCATCGACCATCATGTATTACCCCGAAATAAAGCTTTACGCGAATCGCCCCGCATTCATCGATAAATATTTTCAAGTGATGCCCGGTATCTATTTAGCCGGCGACGGAGCGGGTACGAGCCGGGGAATTACGGCGGCGTGGGCGTCGGGACTTCGGGCGGCCGACGGCATACTGAAATCCTTATAGAATCGGAGCTTTCATGGAAAACCGAACTGCTATAATCCAGAAGGCGAGCTGGATCGCCCTGGTCGGAAATTTTATCCTGGCCTTTTCAAAAATCTTTATAGGAATTTTATCGGGCAGCCTGGCCGTTCTCTCGGACGGCATTGATTCCGCCACGGATGTACTCATCGCCGCAATGACGCTCATCGCCTCGAAAATCACTGCAAAACCGGGGGACCGAGAGCATCCCTATGGCCACGGCCGGATCGAGACGGTGGCCACGGCGATCATCTCATTCATTCTCTTTTTCGCCGGAGCGCAGATTCTTTTCAATGCCATAGGCGGAATTTTCTCCGGCGTACCTGAAAAGCTTCCATCGACAATGGCAATATGGGTAACGATCGTCTCGATAGCCGGCAAGGTAGGCCTTGCCTGGAGCCAGTTCCATTTCGGCAAGAAAAGTGGTTCGCCCATGCTCATCGCAAACGCCAAAAACATGCGCGGTGACGTGGTCACTTCCGCGGCCGTCCTGATCGGCCTCGGGCTTTCGTATCTGACGGGCCTTGCGGTGATGGATAAAATTCTGGGTGCGCTTGTTGCCCTGTGGATTTTGAAAAACGCCATAGAAATCTTTATGGAAGCAAACACCGAACTCATGGACGGCACAAAGAGCCGTGAACCTTATAAGGGAATTTTCGCAGCCATCGCCAAAATACCTTCGGTCGACAATCCTCACAGGGTGCGGCTCCGTCGAGTTGGCTCAATGCTCATCATCGATCTCGACATCGAAGTCGATCCGGCCATGACCGTCTACGAATCTCACGAAATCGCCCTGAAGGTCGAAAAATCCATCAAAGAATCGCTCCCTGATGTGTATGATGTCATCATCCATATCGAGCCAAGGGGAAATGTGGAAGACGAAAAATTCGGGCTCACCGAGGGGGACGTGAAACGCTGAACCGACGATTATGCTCAAGAGGTACACGGCCGCGAAGATACGCGCCCGGTTTTTCCCCTAGAATAAAAATGGCAACGACTTGTCAGGATTCTTGCCAAAATAAGTGATTTCGTCGATGTCCTTCACGTGGGGGCCATGAAGCAGGGCAAACAGCGTGCGTTCGATGCCAAGCCCTCCCCCGAACACTTGCGGGAATAGCCCCCGGCCCTTCGCGTCGCGCATGTGGGCAACCGTGAGGAAGGGGCCATAGCCCTCGAGCGCCGCCATGTTCAGGAGGTTCCCCTTTTCATCGAACCGGGGCGCTTCGCGCAGAATGTCGTTGTCGAGAAGTCGCGCGACGATCGCATCGTACACCCATTCGCGCAAACCACCCGAAAGAACCTCGTACGCGCTGCCCAAGGTTCCATCGGTGTAGAGCGGAGCAGCACACAGGTCGTAATTGAAAATCTGACGGGAAGAAATGCTCGCGCGCGCCGACCTTTTCCCATCTTTCGATAAATAAGGATAGACAAGGTCATAATTTTCCCTCAACAGCCCCAGCACCCAGAAGAATTGCACTCCCGCTTTTTCCCCCAGGCGTCTTTCCAGAGAAGAAGTCTCATGATCCTCTTCTTCGTCTTTATAGAAGCGGGGAAATGGCTTCTGCGGCACCGCCAGCGTCACGCCGAGCGCAGTCAGATCGTCGCTTGCGAGCGCGAGAATTTTCTTTACACTATAAATAATCAAATCCTCAAAGAAATCCAGGGCCAGATGCCATTCCTGCGTCAGCGTCATCGCCGTTTCCTGTGGCCTATCGAAATACTCTTCCTCGCTCAGCATCTGAGTGCGCTTGAGTTCGATGTCCATCTGCGAAAAATCGATCAGATATTTATGTCTCGAAGTATCGGAGGGAAGTTCGAGCCGAATATTCGGCGAATCGATGTAGACGCCCGGCACATGAGGACTCATGCACGCAAGCATCTTTGAATAAATCATCGAATGCGTTGTGCGATACGGCGTATCCTGGAAAAGAATCACAGGAACATGTTCGACACTGTGGCAAAGGGGGTCGGTGACAGGCGAAAGCGAGACTCTGTCGATGTTGAGAATGCCCCGCGAAACCAGAAATTCCTGAAGGCCGAGCACAAGGGCCGTCCTGATTTTAAGCGCATGCGCCAATTCTTCGCCCGTCCATTTTCTTATGTAAGCATCGAGCAAAAATTCGCTGAATGACGTGCCTCGCTCGGCAAGCTTTTTCTGAAAACGTTCCAAGGAAGCGCCAATCGTGGTGCCGGTGACATCCACCGCAGCAAATGATTTCATCGTATTCTCCCAGCGGAGAGATTTGTTCGGTCTCCGGCATCGCGATAGCAACGCTATATGCTGAATGCCGGGCTAGCGAAACAAAATCCCATTACCACCGGGGATACAGACTCTCTCTGTCATCCCCTTCACCTCCATGTTGAAAGGCTTGCGCATTCCGTGACGGCAAAAATAAAAAAGGCCGGTCCCAACACGGGACCGGCCTCAGCGATTCGCGCCACAAGCGCCTATATATTCGGCCCCGGCCCCGCTTTAAGAGCGGCATTATTATTGAGGAAATTGCCGTTATTGCCGAAAAACATCCGCGCCATGCATATTTTTTACTGTAATTGCATAATTATGTCAAGCTGGCGATGCTCTTGACCAATACAGCGCATTTGAGCCATAGTCCGCCCTATGGAAAGCATTGATGCCAAACTCACACACGCGATTATGGCATGTCTTTTCGCTGCCTTGATTTCTATCGGGGCTTACATCGCCATTCCGATTCCCGGCACCCCCGTGCCGATTGTGCTTCAGAACATGTTCATCATTTTGGCGGGATTCATTCTCGGGCCCTGGTGGGGCCTCGCTTCGGTAATTTTCTATTTGATGCTGGGCGCTGCCGGCCTGCCTGTGTTTGCAGGTGGTACAGGTGGTTTGGTCAAGTTCGCGGGACCAACCGGAGGCTATCTGCTCGGCTATATTCCGGCCATTATCGTCTTCGGTCTTGTCTCGAAGTTAGGTAAAAAAACATGGTATTTCAATATATTGGCAGGAATTGTCGGCATGGCTATTGTGTATGCGTTCGGTGTTGCAAGGCTGAAAGCGGTTCTCAACGTCGATTGGACAAAAGCCTTTGCCACGGGACTTCTTCCCTTCCTCCCCGGTGATATCGCAAAAATCGTCATCGCCGCTGTTCTCGCACCTCCGATTTTAAAAGCGATACCCTACATCGAGCAGCAACCGAACGATGCCTGAGCTTTTTCGCGCGGAAGCGCTCCAGCATCTATTCCCGGACGGAAAGGCTGGCATCGAAAATGTATCGCTCTCGATCGACGAGGGCGAATCCGTCCTCGTGGCAGGAAAGAATGGAGCGGGCAAATCGCTGCTCATGCGACATTTCATAGGACTTTCCAAGCCTACCTCGGGAGCGATCTACTATCGCGGCGAGCCCATTGCCTCTCAGATTCCGTTGATTCGCAGGGAAGTCGGCTATGTCTTCCAGGACACCGACGCGCAGATTTTCGGGCAGACTGTCGAAGAAGACCTGGCTTTTGGACCGGCAAACCTGGGTATACACGGCAAAGAGCTCGAAGAGGCTGTCCGCTCAGCGCTCCACGACGCCCACCTCGAAGGAATGTCGAATCGCAGGCCTGGCACGCTCTCCGGCGGCGAAAAACGCAGGCTCGCCATTGCCGGGGTTCTTGCAATGCGGCCACGCTGCGTGATACTCGACGAGCCATTCGTCAACCTGGATTTTCCTTCAGTACAGGAAATCATCGAAGTCCTCAAAACGCTGCGCGCAGAGGGGAAGACCCTCATCGTGCTCACCCACGAGATAGAGAAGGTGTTTGCCCTGGCGTCGAGGCTCGTGATCCTTGATCGGGGGAACATTGTCTTCGACGCCCTGCCTTCCCGGGCGAAAAAAGAAGATTTCATGCAAAGCGGGCTGCTGTGCCCCTATCGCGAGTGCTATCCATGGCAAATCGACTAGCGAACCCTTTTGCCTTCGAACCGGGGAAGAGCGCGCTGGCGGCGCTGCATCCCCTCGCAAAGCTGGGATTTTTGCTCGCTGCGACCTCCGTGGCGATGCAGTCACATGTCGGTGTGCTCCTGGGACTTTTTACTGTAGGCTTTTTATTCCTGATACGGGTGCCAAGAGTCGCTGGCGGTGCGCTGTTTTCAATTTTAGTGCTGGTCGCATTTGCGGCGCTTGTACGAGGGGCTCTGCCCGGCGACGGCAGACTTTTCGACGCGGCGACGCTTCCCGATTCAGGCGTTTACGCGCTCAGGCTTTTCACCGTGTACGTATATTCGAGGCTGTTCTACGCGACCACGCGCGTAAGCGAGATCGGCGACTGGATGACGGCCGGCATACGCGCGATTCACAGACCCTTTCGGGGCCGGGCGAAGGCAAAGAAAAGCGAGCCTGGCATCCTCGGAGATCCCGGCATGTTGTTTTCGCTCGTATTGCTTTTTTTGCCGCGCATTTTCGACACGTACCAGCGGATCAGGGAAGCCGGAGAAGTGCGGGGCATCATGCTTTCCGGACGGAATCTGCGCCGCTCGCTCGTCATGCTTGAACAGTTGATCGTCGGCAGTATGGTGCAGGCCTGGCGGACCGCGGTGGCGATGGAGGTGCGGGGGTACTCGCCCCGGAGAAGCATACGGCTGTCGGCATTTGCGGGCCGCGATTGGGGGTTGCTTGGACTCGCCACAGCATTACTTTTTCTTAAAATGATCTAGGTCAGTACCGCTCGTCGCGGGCGATGATTTTTACTGTAGGCGCTCTCTGCTCATTTTGAAAAATGCCGAATCTCGACCCAGGGCTCAATGGAGACAAGTGGCCGTTCGCCATCAGGATCTATCATTTCAACGGACCAAAGTTCAATCGGCTGCATTTTGCCTTCTACAAGTGCCGGACCAAGTCTGCGCAGGATCAGGTCTCCTCCTTCGGACAGCTTGCTCTTCACTTCAGGGGCAAGCTGCCCGGTACTTTCCGCGCCCATTGCGCTGACAACCGTATCCTGCATCGTCAGGATCGATGTTCCGATCGCCTTGTTCGCGGCCTCAAGTCGACTCGCGACATTCACCGAATCCCCCACCGCGGTATACGCAAAGCGTCTGCTCGAACCGAGATTTCCCACCACCGCCTGTCCCGTCGCAACGCCGATCCGCGTCCGGGGAGAAATTCCAAAGCGCTGTTCAAATTCATGGCTCATCATCCGCATTCTCGCTTGAATATGCACCGCAGCGACGAGGGCCCGATATGCGTGGTCCGCAGTATCGAGAGGCGCATTCCAGAACGCCACCACCGCATCGCCGACATACTTATCGAGCGTTCCTCCTTGAGCCAAGACCTCTTCGCTGATAATGCCAAGATATTCATTCATAAACTGTGCGAGCCGTTCCGGGTCGAGCTTTTCCGAAATCGAAGTAAAGCCCGCCATATCGGAAAACAGGGTTGTTATGATCTTCGACTCGCCACCAAGTCTGAGAGTCTCGGGCCGCTCTACCAGGGCGGAAATCACTTCCGGGGACAAATACTGAGCAAAAGCCCTGCGGAGATATGCCCGCTGCCTGCCTTCCGCCCCATAGCCGAGGGCGACCGCCGCGATAAAGGCAAAGAGCTCGCTTGCAAGCGCGAGGACTGGATTATAAAAAATCTGATATCGGAACAGAAGCAGGCTCAGCGCGATGGGAATGCACACCGCCGCGGCAATGCCCAAAGCCGCCAATGATTTCCTGCGCAGCAAGGGGAAATAACCGACGAGCGCTGCTGCAACCACAGCTGTCAAAATCTCGACCCAAAGCGGTAAACGCTCCATAAAGGATGACGAGAGAGCGTCGCTGATGAATGTGGCATGCACTTCCATGCCTGGCAGCGCGGAGTCGATCGGCGTCGCCTGTCTGTCCATCAGCCCAGGCGCGGTGAGACCAATCACGACGATTTTATCGTGGACGTCGATGCTGGGGCTCTTATCGGAACCATGGAATGAAGCAGCGATTATCTGTGCCGCACTGTACCGCTCGAATCGAGAGGGGTTCTCGAATTTGAGGAGGGCTTCTCCGTGTGCGGGGATAGCGTCCCCCGCACCCATGGCCTCCATCGCCGCAAGACCAAGAGAGGGAATCCGCTCACCATCGCGGTCAAACCACACCTGATATTTTCTGCAGATGCCATCAGCATCGACAAGGGCAGCCACATGTCCAAAGGTGGCGTTGGGCACATCAAGCACCGCCTTTTTGTTCACCAGGGTCGCCAGAACTACATTGCCTGCCTCGGTCATCGCTTTCGAGCACCGGGCATCATCTTCGGGGCCGAAGGTGGAAGGCTCGGTGAACAATATATCGTAGGCCTGTACTCTGGCGTCGCGCAGATACGAAGCCATTACCCCATAGAGTTCGCGTGGCCAGGGCCACCCCAGCCCAAGCTCTTTCTGAACCCAGTCGAGGCTGGACTGATCGATCATGACAAGTACAATCGACGTCGTATTGGTGAGGGGAGCAATAGAATTTTGCGAATTTGACGTGCTTTGAATTTTACGTAAGGTTTGAGAGGGGGCGGCAACGCTCTGCCCCTTGGCTCTGACGAGCGCCCGCATCTGACTGTCGTAGACAGCCATACCGAGCTTTTCCGAAGCTCCGATCCAAAGAAAAACAAGCGTGGCCGCTATGCCCACAGCCAGTGCACACAAAAATCGCGCTCTTCTGTTCATTGTCGAGCGTGATTTTAATGCCAAGCTGCGCGCGCGCCTCGCCATATTACCCCCACCTTAAATGCCGCACTTCCGCCATTCTCTTTTTAGAATAATTGCTGCATGGCCTCGAAACGTCGCTGCCGGATGAGCTCGAGCGGCGCCACTCTCGTCGCCTCGCCGTCCGCCATTTCAGCCCCAAGCTCAAAAACACTTCTTGCGGCAGCCGGATAGCCAATGTCCATCGATTCGCTCTCTGCGCGCAAAAGCGACGCAGCCCTTCTTGAACGCTCCTGTCGGGCGGCGTGCGCCGCTGCCTGTGCGTATTGCCGTTCAATAACGCCGATTCTTGTCAATCTCTCCGCCGGCAGGGGATGCTGCATTGAATATTGCTGAATACGCTCATCCTGAGAATTTGCCAGCACATGTATAAAATCTTTAAGCGCAGAATTCCTGTATCCGGCTTCATACAGCATGCGCATCGCCTCGGCATCGGCCTCAAACTCCATTGTCTGCGAATAACCCTGTACCGAGATCAAAGAAACAAAATCGTGGACTGCCGCCGAAAAAAGTGCTGCTGCTTCCTTATTATCGGAATTCGCCCTCTGTGTAGAAAGCTCTGCGTAATACATGGCCAGATCCCCCATACGATAGCTCGCGAGTGAAACCAGCCCATGCCCAAGTGCCGTGTGCGAAATCTCGTGCGCGAGCAGCGCCGCAAGCATGTCCTCGGAAGTGGCAAGCCTCAGAAGCCCCCGCGTGATGAGCACAAAACCGCCCGGTGCCGCGAAGGCATGGGCCTCTTCGCTGTCCAGAATCAAAATATGATAGCCCTGGGGCAGCAATGGTCGCGCAGAAAAAAACGCCAGACCCTGCCCTATCTTGTTTACATACGCCGTCAGTTCAGGCTGATTGTAGACCGGATACTGGGAGAGCACGGCGGCCGAAACGACTCGACCTATCGCATATTCTTCTTCGTACGTAAAAGGCCTGGATTCGGTCTGGAAGGAACGGGCGGCTTCGCGGATGAGGCGAGCCTGCTCCGGCGTGACCATGCCCTGAAGAAGGGCCTGGTTCAAAAATAATTGAAGTGCTTCAGGCGATACGGTACATGATGTTAAAAATGAGGCAGTCAGAAGAATAATCAGACTGACTGCCAGCATGCGAGACCGGGCTGCGCCTTTGTACACGTCACAGTTCTCCCGGCGAGATATCGGTGCCCTGAATGAATGCCAGACACTCTGCATAAGAATAAGTCAATTTTACCATATCGTCCACCGCGTCAAAATTAAAGGCATTGCCTTCTTTCAGGGCAGTTTCGAGGCTCGATGAGAATCCCTTACCGGCAAGTACAATTTCGCTCTCCTGCAAGGCGGGAGGCTCTGAGACCGCATCCGCACTCAAGCTGAGCTTAACAGGAGAAAGCGCGCTGACATGGACATAGCCTGGCACGCTCGATCCCTGGACATAGCCAAAGACCCAATCATTCTCAGTGCGTATGACTGCAAACGGGGTTCGATATGCCGCGAAGACAAGCACAGGTGACGCAAAGGAAGGCGCCGTCCGCACCGCGGTTCTCTCAAGCTTGATGAGCATGGTCTTGTCCGAAGGTACCGTTTGAGCGGCGGCGATGCCCGCTACGACCAAAACGAGGACTATTACCAAACCATATCGATATTTCACAGCAACGCCCCCTTCAATTTTCCACACAATTCTACATTTATAATTATGACGCATCCTGTGGCAATTTTCAGCAAGGTACTATTGCTCACGGATAAATTTCTCGATTTTCTCCTTCCATTCGAGGAGCGCACTGGCAATCCGCCTGTGCGGATCCTCTGCGCTCATTTCCCGGAGCTGCTCCTCCAGACGGGCATAATCCGCGAGCGCGGTCGCCCCCTTCTCCAGAGGAAGCTGAACCCAGCCATACGCGTGCTTCCTCCAAGATAAATGCTGCTCCGCGGTCAAGGTTTCAGGAAAATTGCGCGCCAGCAGTCTGCCCATCAGGGTAAGGATCCTGGAATCCCGGAATTGAACGCGCAAAAATTCATTCTTTGCCGCATGCGGCCCGCGAGACTGCAACACCTCATGGAAACGATCGAGTTCTCTCCTGTCCTCATCAGGATAGAATCCGCCGCCGTACAGCGCATACTCAGGGTCGAGTTCATCCAACGGCTTTTTTTCATAGCGGTATGCGGCGATGAGCCGCTCTTTCATGCCCGGCACCGCTTCGAGCTCGAGAAGATTCTGTCTGCACGTCTCGATATCGATTTTGAGCCTCTTTGCCGATTGTTTGTTGAGCACATTGACCGGGGCCAGATAGGGACAGCTGTTGAGCCGAATCATGGTTATGGGAGGACGCGCCGGACCGTTCTCGAGACGCTCGGTGAACAAGAGGTCGCGCAGTTCATCTTCGCTCATCGGTGAAAACGGGCCGGGACTGAAGCGCAGGTCGTATGCCACAAGGGCGTGGCGGTCGGCTTCGATAAGCCCCAGGGGTGTGATCACCGTTGAACAGCCATTGGCACGCGTATACAGCTGCGAAGTGTGTACAAGCATATTCTCCCGGAGAGAAAGATTAACCAAAGGAGTCAGGTTCTCCCGGCGTCTGTGCTGGAAATACCACTGGTAGAGCCTGGGATATGCCGTGCGCACTTTTCGTGCCAACCCAATCGTCGCACGCACATCAAAGAGTGCATCGTGAGCGTTCTCGTGCGCTATGCCATTCGCCTTGGCGAGCTCTTCAAGCCTGAAAGAAGGATTGCCATCCGCATTGGCAGGCCAATGAAAACCTTCATGTTTCAAATCGTGGACGGCGCGCAAAAGGTTGATGACATCCCAGCGCGAATTATCATTTCTATATTCGCGGGTATAGGGATCGAGCAAATTGCGATAAAACAGGCGGCGGATGAATTCGTCGTCGAATTGAATGGAATTGTAGCCCGCGACCGTCGTATTGGGGACACTCATTTCGTGCATGACGCGCAGGGCGAATTCGTACTCGCTCAGTCCTTTTTGCTCGACTTCCTGAGGAGTTATGCCGTGAATGTAGCATGCTTCCGGATCGGGAAGATAGTCAGGGGGAAGACGACAGTACAGCACGAGCGGAGGGCCAACTTCTTCGAGGGCCTCGTCCGTACGGATGAAGGCGCACTGCGCAATTCGGTCGTGCTGAGGATCACGACCGAAAGTTTCAAGATCATACCAGAGAATCGTTGCGGGCATCAATGTTCCTTATGTTTCCAGGCTGCAGGCTTTTGGGCTATGACCCTTGGGGCTCCTGATCAATCGTAAACATAGCAGGGTCGAAGCCTTCCGAGCCAATCCACAGATTGATCATCACTCCGCCCTCCGGAATTCTTTCGACTTTCACACCTTTGATTTGAAAGCCAATGAGCTCAAGCCGCGAACTGCCCAAAAGATCATGCCCAACCATCATACCATAATACGAGGCGAGTTCGGGCCGCTGATGCATCATCAGACTGTGTTCAATGTCGGCAATTTCCTTATCCGTGCGAGGCCGGTCATCGATACCAGCGATATGGAAACCGTCCGGCTCCAGATGCATGGAGATAACCATTTTTTTAGGGTTCCCATGAAGCAGATAATTTGCGAGTTCACTTATAAGCTGGACATACAGTTCTTGCCGTTTCATTCAAAAATCTCCTTTTTTGCCGGATCTGCTGACTCATTCATCCTGTGCAGACCGATACCATTCGATGATCGAGACGATCAGCGTCGCGGTGAGGCCCGCAGCAAATCCGTTGTTGTAGAGGTCCATCCCGCCATGCCACGCTCCTGTTCTGTCCACAATGACAAGATGCAAAAACCCCGCAATAAATCCGACAATCGGACCAAACTCACCGGCAAGGGGCGCCAAAGCAGTCCCAAACAAGATCGCAAGCAAAGGCCCTGGTGTATAAATATCTTTACCAAAAATAATTATAGCCACAACAATTCCAAGTACAACGGAAAAAACATTTTTGGGGTGCTTCCCAAAAAACGAAAAGCCGACTATGGTGAACAGGCCGCCCAGCACTGGCCCATTGAGAGGCGCATCCAGCAGAACCACCCCCAGCCAAAACAATATCCCCATGATTGCCGCATTGAGAAGCGAACCTTTCGATGACACGTAATCGGCAAAGTCGCTCGGCAATCGTCCGCTCATTGTAAGGATCTTTCGAAAATCGCGAAATGCCTCTCCAAACCCTGTTCCGACGTGCCTGGGGTTCTCCGCCACAATACAGAGAAGCGCAATGAGCACGATGGCAGGGAGGATCGCAACGAGCAGGGGTTCCCGGGCCGTGCTCCACATCGAAAGCGGCAGGATATCGGCGCCTGCAGCGTGTGACAACGATGCGGTAAAGAGTCCTAAGAAGCCCGCCGAAAACCCAACGTTGTAGAGGTTATATCCCTGATGAAGCCGGAGCATGGCGATGGCAATGGGAGGCAGCACGATCCCGATGCCAATCCCTATAACAAACGAGCCCGGCAATGCAAAAATGCGCCGCATGCCGAGCTCGAAGGCTATAAAGGTGATAAGCGGGCCCATCGCTGTACCGAACATCGCGATGAGCGCATAATCGCGCGGCTTTTTCTTCACGATAAGCGCAGAAAGCGAAACTCCTATCATAATGGGAATACAGTTGAACAGCGTTTTACCAAAAAAGGCGAACCCCATCATCGTGAACAGCGCCGCAACCTCGGCTCCGGTGATCTGAAGTCCATTCAGGATCACAAACAGATACCCCAATAGCCCGACAGCGGCGACATTGAGCAGGGTAGGCCCTACTCCCTCAACAGCGATAAAATCGCTTACCAGGCGCGCCGGAGTTACCTGCAGGCGAAAAAAACCCTGAAAAGTCTGAATGATGTTTCCTTCAATCATTCCTGCAAGAAAAAGCCCCAGCATCACGACAACCACAAAAGCGTTCAGTGTTTTTGTCTTCTGCACCATCCACCTCTTGATTCATCCTAAAGCCATACGGCCACGCAATCAAGAGTTTGATCAGAATATGTATTGCCTTGACGAAAGCTGCCAATGCCTTCAAAATAAAACGGCAAGGAGTCAATGATGAACAATGGGATTTTTCACGTTCCTACATTAGGCAATGAGCCCGTATTCGGCTATGCTCCGGCTTCGCCCGAACGTGCAGCACTCAAAAAGGAGATCGAGCGGCTGCGCGCGACACAGTTCGATATTCCTCTCATAATCGGCGGCAAAGAGGTTCGCACGGGGAAAACGGCGCCCATCCGTCGTCCCGACGCTCACGGGGAAGTGCTCGGCGTCTATCATTGTGCGGGCGAAGCCGAAGCGCGTATGGCAGTTGAGGCCGCGCTGGCTGCCAAGGCTGAATGGGCCGCACTGCCATGGGAAGAACGGGCCGCCGTATTCCTCAGGGCCGCAGAACTGATTTCGGTCAAGCATCGTGCGCTCATGGACGCCTCGACCATGCTCTGCCAATCCAAAACGGCACATCAGGCCGAAATCGATGCCGTCTGCGAAGTCATCGATTTTCTGCGCTTCAACCCATTGTATATGGAGCAGATTTACGCCCAGCAGCCCAGTAATGCGAAGGGCGAATGGAACCGGTCGGCATATCGGCCGCTCGAAGGCTTTGTCTACGCGGTCACTCCTTTCAATTTCACCTCGATTGCCGCGAACCTTCCAACCGCGCCCGCGATGATGGGCAACACAGTAGTCTGGAAGCCGGCATCGAATGCCGTGTATTCCAACTACATGCTCATGAAACTCTATATGGAGGCAGGGCTTCCCCCTGGCGTCATAAATTTCCTGCCGGGGAGCGGCGGCGTCATTTCGAATGTTGCGCTCTCAAGCCCCGATTTCGCAGGCTTTCATTTCACAGGTTCGACGGAAGTATTTCGTTCGCTCTGGAAGCAGATATCTTCAAACCTCGAACGATACAAGGTGTACCCGCGTATTGTCGGCGAAACGGGGGGAAAGGATTTCATCCTTATCGATCCCAGCGCCGATCTTCAGTCGACGGTCGCCGCGGTCGTGCGGGGAGCCTTTGAATATCAGGGGCAAAAATGTTCCGCGGCGTCGAGGCTCTACATCCCCGCCTCGCGCTCCAGAGAATTTACGGATGCGCTGGCGGCTGAAATTACGTCTATACCCATGGGAGAAATCACCGATTTCCGGAATTTCATGGGTGCGGTGATCGATGAAGCGGCATTCAATACCATCTGCGGCTATATCGAACGCGCAAAAGCCAGCGGCGATGCGCACATTGTTGCCGGCGGCGGATGCGACAAATCGAAGGGCTGGTTCATCGAGCCTACCTTGATCCTCACCGAGGATCCACATTCGGAATCCATGGTCAATGAAATTTTTGGCCCTGTGCTCACCGCCTATGTCTACGACGACCGGGATATGGAAGCGGCATACAAACTTGTCGACGCAACCTCGCCCTACGGCCTCACCGGTGCCATCATGGCGACGGACAGACAGCGCATCAGCCGCGCGCTGCTCGCCCTGCAAAATACCGCCGGCAACCTCTACATCAACGACAAACCGACCGGCGCCGTTGTCGGCAGGCAGCCCTTCGGCGGAGCGCGCGCATCGGGCACCAACGACAAGGCCGGCAGCTATCTCAACTTGCTGCGCTGGGTCAGCGCCCTTGCAATCAAAGAAAGCTTTGTACCGCCTTCATCATGGCGTTATCCCTTCATGATGGGGAATGATTGAAAAAACACCCGTGAAAGGCGCTTCCGCAGCGGGCGCCTTTCATAACTGATTCGCCGCCACGCGCCCCGCGCTTTATATATTCAGCCAAGCGCGACATCGAGCAACATCATGAGGGCAAAACCGAGCATTGTTCCGATTGTGGCAAGATGACCATTCGATTCCCGGCTTGCCTCTGGAAGTACTTCCTCAACAACGACATAAATCATAGCACCAGCCGCGAATGCCAGTGCATAAGGGAGGATGGGACGCATTGCCAGCACGAGAGCAGCCCCCAGAACGCCCGCGATCGGCTCGACGAGCCCCGAAGCCTGGCCATACACGAAACTTTTCCACCGCGAGAGACCCTCCCTGCGCAGAGGGATCGAAACCGCCGCCCCCTCGGGAAAATTCTGAAGACCGATGCCGATCGCCAGCGCAATCGCTCCTGAAAGATTCGCGCTGGGGATACCCGCGGCGACCGCACCGAACCCGACTCCGACCGCGAGGCCTTCGGGAATGTTGTGCAGGGTGATCGCGAGGACGAGGAGCACGCTCCGTTTCCAAGTCGTATGAATGCCTTCGGCTTCATTCATGTTGGCGCCGATGTGCAGGTGGGGCAGCAGATGGTCGACCCCGAACAAAAAAATCCCACCGAGGAGAAAACCCGTTACCGCCGGCAGCCATGGGATCAGACCCATTGCCTCCGAAAGCTCGATGGCAGGGGCCAGCAGCGACCAGAAACTCGCCGCGATCATCACTCCCGCCGCAAAGCCAAGCATCGCATCGAGGACTTTTTTGTTGATCTCCTTGAAGAAGAAGACCATGGCGGCACCCAGCGCCGTCACGCCCCATGTGAAGAGAGTCGCCAGGAGAGCCTGCAATATAGGATTTTCAACTTTCATGTGGTATTTCCCAGCCCCATTATAATGAAACAAATCGGAGAACGAAACAGGCCGCCCCGGAACGGACGGCCTGTCGTTTTCTTCAGCTTCTCAGCCTGGCGAGACTTTGCGAGGAAATCTCACGGTTACTTCGCGATCGACCTGGCGCCGTAGGTAACGCCGCCGGTGATCTCCAGGCAGGTGCCGTCGAAGGCCTCGTTCTCGACGACCATGGCGATGGCGCGCGCAATTTCTTCAGGCTCGATGAGACGCGCTATGTGCACGTCTTTGAGAATCTCGTTGAGCGCGTCCTGATTCATGCCTTTCACCATCGGTGTGCCGACATAACCAGGGGCAATGCTCATGACGCGGATGCCCTTGATGCCTTTCATCTGGAATTCGCCGGCGAGAATGCGCGGCCATACCGCGACCGCGGCCTTGGTCGAGGAATAGTTGATCTGCCCGACCTGACCCACCTTGTTCACGCTTGAAATCGTGAAAAGGACGCCCTGCCATTTGTTGTCCACCATGCGGCGGGCGGCCTCTCGCAAGGTGATGAAGGAGCCGATGAGGTTGACCTCGATCACCGAGCGGAACTGGTCGGTTTCCATGACGCGCTTGACCTTGCCCGTCTCTCTGTCGGTGTTGATCACCACGCCATCGCGGATGATGCCGGCGCAGGGAACGACGACATTGATCGCTCCGAATGAGGAGACGGCGGCATCCATGAGGGCCGCCACATCGGCGTCTTTGGTGACATCGGTTTTGAGGCCCACCACCTCTCCGCCCGCGGCCTTGATCTCCGCGACCACGCGGTCGATGCTCTCCTGCACGACATCGCCGATGACGACTTTCGCGCCGTTCGACGCGAAATACTTGGCAACCGTTTCGCCGATCCCGCTCGCACCGCCGGTGACAACCGCAACGACTTCTTTCAATTTCATAGATATATCCCTCCTGTTTCATTGACCATAGTCATTGAACTTGGTTATTTTTGCATGACTTTCCCTGCCTGTCAACAACAATTCTCATTGACTGCATAATAAAATCCAGCTATCCTCAAACACAAGGGACAGCGATGGAAGAAAATCACCCTCTCACCAAACGAAAACTCCAGGCCCGCGAGACACGCAAACGCATCCTCGAAAGCGCGCTCTCGCTTTTTCGCGAAAAAGGCTTCGATCAGGTATCGATCGATGAAATCACCTCCACCGCAGGTGTCTCCAAAGGCTCATTCTATACCTATTTTCAGACAAAAAGCGATATCATCATTGAGGAATTCCGTCTCATCGACTACTTCTATGAGAAAAAAGAAGCCGTCATTCTGCGCAATCCTGACGCGGCTTCCCGCCTGATTGCGTTTACGCGCCATCAGCTCGGTTATATCCATAAGAATATGGGATTCCGCACTCTTTCCATCCTCTATATCAACCAGATGTCGACGTTTTACGACCAAAAAATACTCGCCAACCGCGAACGAGCGCTTGTGCGCATTGTGTCCAAGATCATCGCAGAGGGCCAGGCCGCGGGGCAGATACGGCAGGGTGACCCGGTTGAGCTCGCGGAGTGGATGAACCGCTGCATGCGCGGATTTTTCCTCGACTGGGCAATTTCAAAGGGCGCGATCGATATAAGAAAGGACGGCATGCGCTTTTTCAGCGAATTCGTGTTGCCTGCGTTGTGCACGAAACAGATGCACGCATAGTTGTTTGACTTTGCGAAGGAGGTACATATGGCCCGCTATCGCAATCTTGTCTTCAAGGGGGGCGGCGTTCGGGGAATCGCATATCTGGGTGCGCTGAAATATCTCTATGAACAGGGCTTCATGCGCACCATCGAACGTGTGGCCGGCACTTCCGCGGGCGCCATCACCGCGCTCGGCGTGGCTCTTTTCCCATCGGATTTTGCACAGTTCAAACACATGGCGGACAGCCTCGATTACCGCAAAGTCCCCTCGGAAGAAGACGAGCACACGAACAAGCTCGCGAATAAGCGGTTGCTCTCCCTCACCGAGCACTATCGCGAGCTCGCCCTCTTTAAAAACCTGCAGTGCTCCATCCGTCTTTTACAGGAAAAAGGCTGGTATTCAAGCGATTATTTCTACCAATGGCTCCGCTCGATCATCGCCGAGCGGTTCACCGTCGCCAAAGAAGCATATACCTTTGCGGACTTCAGCAACCCCGAAATCCACAAGGACGGACAGGTATTCCCCCAGCTCTACATTACGGGCACCGATGTCACGAACCGCACTACGCGTCTGTTTTCTTCCGAAACCACGCCCGACATGGAGGTCGCACTTGCGGTACGCATTTCGATGTCGATTCCCCTGTTCTTTGAGGCAGTTCAATACCAGTTTCCCGGGACAGACGAACCGCAGTTCTATGTGGACGGCGGCCTTATGTGGAACTACCCGGTCAATATGTTTGACGACCGGAAGTATGCGAGAAAACTTGCCGATGGCGCAAATGAGGAAACGCTCGGGCTCTTTCTATATTCTTCGTCAGAACAAACTCGATATAAACCTGTAAAATCGATGATTGATTACATGGAAGCGCTTTTCGAGAGCGTCTCGCTCGTTCAGGAACGGCTCGTCATCCGTACAGAGAAGAATTATTCGAGGACCATTTTCATCGATGACTGCGGCATAGAGGCGACAGATTTCGACATCGAACTTGACGACGCGCGATACAAAAGTCTTTTCGACTCGGGATACTCGGCCACGGCGGCATTCTTTGAATCCAGGACCGAATGGTCGAAATTCTTCAGCTCGCTCAAAGAACGGCTTGGGTGGAAGGAATAGCGACATTTCGCCTTGACTATTCCCGCGAGCTGCGGCTATTATGAGCATATGCTCATAACCCCGATCTGTTCAACAGCGGCGAGCATGAGCGGCTGGTGAAAAATGCAGCCAGCATCAATCGGGTCGTTCTTGTACAAGGAGTCATACAATGAGTCTCATTCCTGAGAAAAAACAGAATCCTGCCGTGAAGCGAGTCGTTGGTGTCGTGAGTGGCAAGGGTGGCGTAGGCAAATCGATGGTGGCGTCTTTGCTTGCGGAGTCTTTCGCTTCGCGGGGGCTCAAGGTTGGCCTTCTCGATGCGGACATCACCGGTCCCAGCATACCGCGCATGCTCGGCATCGACAGCTTTCGCGGTGAATCCGACGGCGAGCACCTCTTCCCTGTCGAAAATGAAGAGGGCATCAAAGTGCTTTCAATCAATCTTTTCAACGAAAAAGAGGATGAGCCGGTGATATGGCGGGGGCCCCTCCTCGCCAAAGCCATCGACCAATTCTGGTCGGACACGATCTGGGGAGACCTCGATTATCTCATCATCGACTTTCCTCCAGGAACTTCGGATGTCGTGCTCACCGCTTTTCAGACAATTCCCTTCTCCGGCATTGTCATCGTCGCGACGCCGCAGGATTATGTGTCGATGATTGTGCGCAAATCGATCAATATGGCATCGATGCTCAAGACGCCGGTCCTTGGCGTGGTGGAGAACATGCGCACGATGGTGTGCCCGCACTGCGGCAGCGAAGTCGCATTGTTCGATGACGGAACGCAGAATGGCGCTCAGCGCATGGGCCTTCCACTGCTCGCGAGCCTGCCCTGGAGAAAGGACCTCGCACAGTCGCGGGCGCTCCGCTGGTCCGCACTGAGCGGTGCAGTCCGCAAGGACGCGGACAGTCTGGCGAATGAGGTAGAACTTGCGCTTGCTTCCGTGTCGTCAGCCGGCAGCGCAGCGCCTCAGGCATAAATCCATGCCGCGCCCTTGCTGTGTCCGCAGGATTGCCTCGGAAATCCGCGCCTGCTCAATAGTTCCTTTCATGGAAGACGCAGAGCTTGCACAGAAGCTGTTTGGCGGCGCCGAACTCATTGTCCTTGAGCCCGATGAAGTTGAGGCGCTGCGGCTCGCCGATCTCGAAAGCCTCTACCAGGAGCAGGCGGCGCGGATGATGGGCATTTCGAGGCAGACCTTCGGGCGCATTCTGGAACGGGCCCACAGAAAAGTAGCCGATGCTCTGCTGAACGGCAAAGCGCTCAAGCTGGAGTCGCGCACTCAAAATTCAATTCAATCCCTGAAGGAGAAAATCATGAAAGTCGCTTTTGTTTCAGACGACGGGAAGACCATTTCCCGACATTTTGGAAGAGCAGCATATTATGTCGTGCTCACTGTCGACGACGGCAAGGTCGTGCAAAAAGAACAGCGGCCGAAACTCGGTCACGAGCACTTCGCGGGACGGCAGGAAGCGCACCACGAACACGGGGGTGGGGGGGGCGGCCACGGCTTTGAGCCAGGCGCTCAGGAGCGTCACGCCGGCATGGTACAGGCGATTCTCGACTGCAAGACGCTCATCGCGGGCGGCATGGGCGCAGGCGCGTACGCAAGCATACAAGGGGCGGGCATTGAGCCGATTGTGACTGACATGCAGTCCATCGACGACGCGGCCGCGGCCTACCTCGCCGGTACCTTAGCAAACCACATGGAATATCTGCACTGAGGGATAGGCTGCGCATGACAATTTCTTATTCCGGCGCTACAATATGGGAAGAAACAATACTGTAATTATACAGAGGAGTATACCATGAAAGGAAAGCGTCTTTTGATGATTCCTGGCCCAATCGAATTCACCGATGAAGTGCTGGAAGAAATGTCCGTACCAACTTTGAGCCATACCGATCCTCAATTTATTGAAGAATTTGGCCAGGCTCTCGAAAAAATGCGCGAAGTCTGGCTTGCCCCACATGGCCAGCCCTTCGCCATCGCAGGAAGCGGAACCCTCGCCATGGAGCTCGCCGCGGCGAATATCACTGAAGCGGGCGACAATGTGCTCATCGTGCACACCGGTTATTTCAGCGACCGCATGGCCGACATTTTCAGGCTTCATGGGGCAAACGTCGATATCGTGCCGGGCGCCGTCGGCGATCTTCCCAAAGTTGAAGCGGTCCGCGCCCAGCTCAAAGCAAAAAAATACAAGACGCTCAGCATAACCCATGTCGATACAAGCACAGGCGTCCGCGCCGATGTCAGAAACCTCGCCGCGGCAGCGCACGAAACCGACACCCTCGTCGTCGTCGACGGCGTCTGCGCGGTCGCGGGAGAGGAGCTGCGCATGGAAGAATGGGGAGTGGATATTGCGTTCACGGCCTCGCAAAAAGCGGTCGGCGTACCTCCGGGCCTTGCTCTTTTTGTCGCGAGTACGAAGGCCATAACCGCCTTCAAGGCGCGCAAAACCCCTGTCCGGGCATATTATTGCGATTGGCAATACTGGTTGCCGGTCATGCAGGCCTACGAAGCGCGCAAATCGGCGTATTTTGGGACGCCCGCGGTCAACCTCGTGCGAGCCCTGAATGTGAGCCTCGGACAAATCTTGGCAGAAGGAATGGACGCCCGATTCAAACGACATTCGCGGAACGCGCGCGCGTTCCGCGCGGGCCTCTCGGCCATCGGGCTCAAGTATGTGCCCGCGCGCGAAGATATTTATGCGAATACGCTGACCGCGGCCTATTATCCCGAAGGCATCGACGCGAGCGTCCTCCCGCGTATCGCCGAAGAAGGCGCGATGCTCGCCGGCGGTCTGTACCCCTCCATCAAGACGAAATATTTCCGCATCGGACACATGGGAATGAGCGACGCCTCGGAAATTCTCGCGACGCTCGGCGCCATAGAACGGGGCCTCGCCAAAGCAGGCTATGCATTCGGCGTGGGCGCCGCGGTTGCCGCAGCGCAGGCTGAATATAAAAAATCGTAAAATTTACCGAAAAAACTTTAAGAAGTTCCCCACATAGAGTATGATGTATCGTATGTGGAACTTTTTTGAGCCAAAAGATTCGCAGTGGTATCGCTGGAAGCTCGATGGCGCCTCGCTCTGGATGCACAAAAACGGTGAAGAATGGCGTTTCGCGCTCAACTCTTTGCCTTTCAAGCATCTTCAAAGCGATGCGAGCGGCCCTGAACCGACCGAGCCTCCCGCGGACATCTCCGTTTCGCTCGCGGTCGCGGCGGGAAGAAAAGCCGCGCTTCACCCTCACCCAAGCCCAATGCCCTATCTTGTCTCGGCACGCAATGATGTGACAATCCATCCCGGCACCGAAGCCCGGTTCACTATCGCCTTGCCGCCCGTCCTGCGCGTTGAGCTTGAATCGGGATACGCGCTCTACGAAGGCTCACCCTTTACCACCACCTATGCCTGGTTTGGCGATAAAACGAGCGGCCATCTCTGCCTGTCGCTCCCCATCGAGCTCGATCCCGAATGCAAAAATGAGCAACGTGCCTTCGACAGCGCCCCCGACGCACCAAGTGCCGCCAGTCCCGCATATCTCAGCATGCAGCAATCCCTGCGGCGAGCCGCGCAATATCT
>DJVZ01000048.1:0-28413 GCA_002441395.1 Spirochaetaceae bacterium UBA6243
GTAAAAGTCGGTGTCGCGGGCTATGGCGTGATTGGGCAGCGTCTGGCGGACGGGGTGGCGCTGCAGGGGGATATGGAGCTGGTGGGGGTGGCGGACGTGGCGCCGACGCTGTCGGTGCGGGCGCTGCGGGAGAAAGGCATGCCCTACAAGTTCTTCCTTGCCGCGCCCGACAAGCGCGAGGAGCTGGAGAAGGCGGGCATTCCCATCTCGGGCAGCCTCGAAGACTTAGTCCAGCGGGTGGACGTGATGCTGGACGCGACGAGCGCGGGGGTAGGAGCGAAGAATAGAGCGCTGTACGAGAAGTACGGCAAGAAGGGCATCTTTCAGGGTGGGGAGAAGAACTCGGTGGCGGATGTGTTCTTCCACGGGTACGCGAACTATGAGAAGGGCCTCGGTGCCCAGTTTCTGAAGCTGACGAGCTGCAATACGACGGGCCTCATCCGGGCGGTGGACTGTCTGGACAGGAAGGTGGGGGTGGAGAAGGTGGCGATCACGATCATCCGGCGAGTGGCGGATCCGGGGGACTATCACCGGGGGTTGACGAACGCGCTGCAGATTGACAAGGCGCCGAGCCACCAGGCCCTGGATTTGATGACGATCATGCCGCAGGTGGAGGCGACGGGGATCTTGGTGCACACGCCGGTGACGCACGGGCACATCATCACGGTGGTGGCGACGCCGAAGAAATCGGTGAGTCCGGAGAATGTGATTGAGTTTTTCCGTGAGCATCCGAGGATTCGGGTGGTATCGCTGGCGGAAGGGTTTCTGGGGAACGCGAGTCTGTTCCGGTATGCGAGGGATCTTGGGAATCCGCGGGGCGACATGTACGAGATTGCGGCGTGGGAAGATTCGGTGGTGATGAGTGGGAAAGATGTCATGTTTGCGATCAACATTCCGCAGGAAGCGGTGGTGATACCGGAGAACATGGATGGGGTGCGGGCGTGCATGAGGATGGAGGAAGACCGGATTGAGGCGACGGACACGACGAACAGGTACCTCGGCATTGGCAAGTGGCGGAATCTCGGCTGAGCCAAGCGACATCGGACAGCCGCGATGGGGGACGCGCCACGCAGGCTTCAAGTCACCCCCGTGGCGGCTTTTTTTGACCCTTTTGAGTTTTCATGATATAATAAATCAATATGCCAAGAGATCCTGAACTTATGCGCGCGTGCATTTCGGAAATGTCACAAGCCCTTGAGGGGGCCGACGCAGCGCTCATCGAACAATTCTTTTATCAGCTTTTTACCGCCGCCGAGGCAGATGAAATGGCAAAGCGCTGGGCGCTCGTCAAAGAGCTCGCAAAAGGCACGCCGCAGCGCAAAATTGCCGCACAGCTGGGCTTATCGCTTTGCAAAATCACCCGTGGCTCGAGAGAACTGAAAAAACCTGGTTCATCATTCCGTCGATTGCTCGATAAACTTCCGCCCACATCAGAACACGAGTCATCCGGCTCCTCCCCAAAGCCAGGCATCGCGAAGGCTTAGTTCCACACAAACAAGGCATATTACAGGAAACGCAATGGAAATCCCTCTTAGACTTGTAACTCGCAAAGACGGTTCTCTCTTCTATGGTATCCCGATTTCCTTTCGAATAATGATGGGGGGAATGCTGGCTTTGATAGGCGGCGCAATCGCGCTTGAGGAATTCCACACAGGTCCCTTGGGATGGATTGCGGTAATTCTGCTTGTTTTAGGCTTTGTCTATAAAGAAGACTGGCTTTTCGATGCATCAGGCAAAACTATAAGTGGCCTAGTGGGTTTTTATCCGGTGCTCAAGAAAACAAACCTCGCTTTTGAAGAAGTGGCTTACATCCAGCTCGCGGCCTTTTCCAAGGGGACTGTCCCCGGCAGCCCGGAAGAAAAATCTGCCGACCGCGAAGCATTTAACGAAATGCGAGGCGACGTTTCGAGGAGCCAGATGAAGGGCGGTTTCGACATATTCCAAAGAAAAAAACTGTATATCGCAATGTTGATCATTACCAAAAACGAAGAGCATTATTTGCTCGACATGGTTCCCGCGCGCCGGGCCTCGCGTCTTTCAATTGCGGGCAGGGCACTCGCCGCGCTGATCGGCTGCTCCTTTCTCGAAAATCTGCCGGAGTGATACTGCCCGGACTTCTTCCAGCGTGCGTCATGTGACAAATCATCGATTCACCTAAGGATCAGGGTTTAGTGCTGATATTAGGCATGTGGTACTTCTATTAAGGCAAGATCGTAGTCGGTCTTGAGTGCAGGCATCGCCCCGCGATTGCTTCGATACAGACCTCCGTAGTGGTGATAGGACCTTGTCTGTGCGACATCGTAGTGTGGCGTTACTATACCTGCCGGTGTAATCTGGATCGTATAAAAACATTTACTAAATTTTTTAATAAAATATTGCGAACAAACTGAAATGCGTGTATACTGGGTCCGAGAGGGGAATCCTTAGGGTTCCTCTGGAAGGAGCATTGGATGAAGACAAGGGCAGATGCCCAGGATATCGTGCGACTGCTGGATATGGCCGCTGCTGCCATGGCTGCAAGCAGGCCACAGCTCATCGAACTTGACAGTGTCATAGGCGACGGTGATCTTGGCATCACCATGGAGAAAGGCTTTGCGGCAGCAGCAGCCATCGCGCATGCCTCCGCGGAGCTGGAGCCGGGGGTTATTCTCATGAAGGCGGGCATGGAAATCGTGAAAGTAGCCCCCTCTACCATGGGAACCCTGATGGGTACCGGTCTCATGCGGGGAGGCAAAGCAGTAATGGGCAAGCCACAGCTTACCGTCGCGGATATGGCAGCCTTTCTCCGCGCTTTTCTCTCCGGCGTGATGGAGCGCGGCAAGGCCAAGCCTGGGGAAAAGACGATTGTGGACGTGCTCATCCCTGCGGTCAATGCCATGGAAGCCTATTCTGGCGAAGACCTAGCACAGGCCTGGGCCGAGGCAGAGCGAGGCGCAGCTGAAGGAGTCGAAACGACGAAGCAGATGATTTCTCAGCATGGAAAGGCCGCGGTCTTCCGGGAGAAAACCCGAGGTCTGCAGGATCCTGGGGGAGCTGCTGTCTTCGCTCTGATTTCGGCCTGTCACACAAGTTTCGCCGCCTGATGCGAGAACATACCTGTCAATTGGAGTGTATTATAATAGGAGAAAATATGGAAAAGATGCATGGCGTCATCACCGCGATGGTGACGCCGTTCACTGCGGACGACCAGGTGGATGTCGCGACACTTAGGGCGTACACCGAGTATCTGATAGAAAAGGGTGTGCACTGCCTTTACCCTTGTGGCACCACGGGCGAAATGCTCAAAATGTCCACAGAAGAGCGAAAACTCGTCGCCGAGACGGTTATCGAACAGACGGCGGGGCGCATACCGGTCTTTGTCCATGTCGGCGCCATGACAACTTTCCAGACCATCGAGCTGGCTCAACATGCCGCTTCAATAAGGGCGGCGGGTATCGGCGTGGTCACTCCGCAGTTTTTTTCGACGACCGACCGTGAAATGGAGGAATATTTCGTGGCGGTGGCCACCAGCGTCCCAGTCGACTTTCCGGTGTACCTTTACTGTATCCCCCAGTGTGCGGGCAACGACATCCAGCCGGCGCTGGTGGACAGAATCGTCGCCCGAACAACCAATGTCGTAGGCGTGAAATACAGCTATCCCGACTTTATCCGCGTCAAGAAATATCTTTTGTGCAACGGCGGCGACTTCGATGTCGTGGTCGGAACCGACCGACTCTTTTTGCCCGCCCTCGCCATGGGCTGCGTGGGCACAGTGTCCGGATGCTCAAACTGCGGACCTGAACCCTTTGTGGAAGTGTACTCCAAGTACCTCGCAGGAGATATTTTGAGCGCAAGAAAGGCCCAAGAACAGGCAAACGTGGTCTGCGAGATCACCAAAAATGGCGCCAATATGGCCATGTTCAAGGCGGCGATGGCGCACCACGGCCTTCCCCTCGGGCACATGAGGGCCCCGGCTCTGGATCTTATGCCAGAGGAATGCGCCGATCTCTACCGGAAGCTGGACGAGTACCACAGCCTGTACAACTGATTTCGCCATTCATGGTATAATGATTTCCCACAGGCGAGCTGCCTGTGGGGGCGTCTCTGGAGGATATCTTGGGAAAAATAACGAGCAGGGATATCGCCAAGCTGGCCGGAGTCTCAGTCTCGACAGTCTCTATCGTAATGAACAGGAAGAGTGGCGTAAGCGACGAAACGCGTGAGCGGGTACTGAATATCCTCGCCGAAAACGGAATATTCCCTCATGGGAACGCCCAGGGCGGAGGTGGAGGAATAATCAGATTCTGTAAGATTGCCAAGCATGGGCATATCATCAACAACAGGCACACCGTCTTCATCGCGGACTATATCGACGGAATCGTGGAGGCGGCCAAGAGTTTCAACTACACCGTCGAATTTGCCACCTTCAATATGGCACCCATCGCCGAGATTGTGGACAACCTTCGAAGCTCTCATGGCCTGGCCGGTTGCATAATTCTCGCCACCGAACTGTCCGAGGAAGACATAGCTAAATTTTCCACGATTTCAATGCCTGTCATTTTCCTGGACGCAATGTTCCAATATCTGCCGGGAGCCTTCGTGACCATGGACAACTATGGCATGGTGTACGATGTGCTCCGCTACCTCCAGACTCAAGGGCATCGCCGCATCGGCATGCTCGCGGCAGAAGGTGGAAGCAATTTTCAGTGCCGACGTCTCGCGTTCGTCCAGGGGATGAAAGAACTGGGACTTGAGCTCGACGAGAAGTTGATGTTCATCCTCAACAGTACCCACTCTGGCTCCTACGAGGATATGAAAGCGGTGCTCGACCACAGAGGCTTCGAGCCCCCCGTGGCCTTCTTCGCCTGCAACGATATGGTGGCCATAGGAGCAGTCCGGGCCCTTCGAGAATATCATCTGAGAGTGCCCGAGGATGTATCCATAGTGGGTTTCGATGACTTGCCGGCCTCTTCCCTCGTGTCTCCTGCATTGACTTCCATGTCGGTCCCCAAACGAGAGATTGGCATGCAGGGAGTCCGCATGCTCGTCGACCGCATCTCGGGCCAATGTCAGCTGCGCAGCGAGCGCTGCGTTCTGGGAGGCAGCCTCGTCATTCGCTCCAGCGTGCAACAGGCCTCCTGACCTGTCTACCGGACATCCGCAAGTACCTCTTTTATCGTGGCGTGCCGGCCCGCCCGGGAGAAAACGCGTTCGAACAATGCGGATTTTGCTTAGTAATAATTTAGTAAAATTTATATAAATTTTTCTTGCAAGATTCGGAAAACGGGTGTATCCTGCATTTACAGGAGGTTGTTGATGCTCAGTCATTCTGACTTACTGAAACTGAAACGGTGGAACACACCGACTATATACAACGGATGGGAGGCTGTCACCAAG
Source organism: Spirochaetaceae bacterium UBA6243 (assembly GCA_002441395.1). Lineage (GTDB taxonomy): Bacteria > Spirochaetota > Spirochaetia > Treponematales > Rectinemataceae > Rectinema. The sequence continues at coordinate 5,377 of DJVZ01000048.1, forward strand.
GAGGATCGTCTCAGCGTACGCTGCAACCGCGAGGAAACTCATGACTTTATGCCTCAGATGGGCAGCATGGTGGGTTACGCTGTCACGGTACTCTTTGAGCCCAGCAACAAGATTCATTACGACGACAGTGCGCGCAAGTGGTCCGAGTATCGCAGGTATGTGGCTTCGGTATCGGGGCCGAAAATCGTGGTGCTCCAGGACCTGGATTCACCCAAGCACATCATCGGCTCTTTCTGGGGAGAGGTGTGCTCGAATATGCACAAGGCCTTGGGCTGTGTGGGCACTATCACCGATGGCGCGGTCCGTGACATCGATGAAATGACCAACGCAGGTTTTAAGGCGATAGCCAGGCGGCTCTGCGTAGGACACGCGTACTCGGTGCCGGTTCAGTGGGGCATTCCCGTCACAGTGTACGGCTGCGAGATCCAGTCCGGCGATCTGATTCACGCCGACAAGCATGGATTTATCGTCATTCCCGAGGAAGATCAGGCCTACCTCCTTGAAGCTGTGGCGTATATGGATGGCAACGAGTGTCTCACCACCATCCGTGCCGCCCGAGAGAGCGCGGGCAAGTCTTTGTCTGAGGTGTGCCGATCGCTCGACGGGGCGAACGCGGAATTCGCGCGCAACACCGCCGAGTTCAAAAAATCTATAGGACGCTGAGAGGCGCGTTTGTCTCAACACCTGAACATCGGTGAAGCATGGGAAATGGGCAGGAACACGTACGGTCGCAAGATCGGCCTTTCCAGCCTAAATAATAGTGGAGGTTCGTATGAGAAGAAGAATCTTTCTCACTCTGTTGGTCCTCCTGGCAGTGGGATCCGCGTTTGCGCAGGCTAAATATCCCACCAAGCAGATCAACATCGTTGTCGGAGCATCCGCAGGCGGCACTTCCGACACTGTGACCCGGTTCCTCGCGAAGGACATCGAAGCCCAGCTCGGAGTCCCAGTCGTCGTAACCGACAAGCCAGGTGGATCATGCTCCGTAGCATTTGAGTATATGGCGGCGCAGAAGCCCGATGGCTATCACCTCATGTACATGCCGGTCGAGAGCGCCATGGTCAAGGCAATGGGCTTCACCCAGCTTGAGCCTAAATCGGTGAGGTACTTTGCCCACGCGATGTTCTTGCCCGCCACGGTCACTGTCAACTCCAAGAGCCCCTGGAAAACCTTCAACGACCTGATCGCCTATGCGAAAGCAAACCCTGGAAAGGTAACAGTGGGCAACTCCGGCACCGGCTCCATCTGGCATTTCGCAGCAGTGGGTATCGAGCAGGTCTGCGGCGTGACCTTCAACCACGTACCATTTGATGGAGGAGCCGCTGCGGCGACCGCGGTCATGGGTGGCCACGTCGATGTCGCCACTGTGGCTCCCGGCGAGGTTCTGGCTGGCGTCAAGGGCGGCTATCTCCGGGTGCTCGCGATTGTCGATACCAAACGCTCTGCCCTGTATCCCGATGTTCCCTGTTTCAAAGAACTTGGCTACGACGTAAAGATCCTCGCGTGGGGCGCGTTTGCGGCACCTGCTGGGACACCGGACAGTGTCATCTCCGTGCTAGAAGCTGCTTTTAGCAAAGCCATCCAGTCCCAAGGTTTTCAGGATCTGTGCGTAAAGTACGGCTTTACTCCTGGATACATGGATGCGAAGGATGCCCAGGCTTTTGCCGAATCGCAGGCCAGGTGGTATCAGGAAGAAGTACCTAAGCTGAAACTTAAATAAGCCACAGCATGAATATGCCGGGCCTGAAAAGGTCCGGCATTTCGGCTATGCATATCGTCGCGGTAGGTATTGTTTCTACGTCTTTCACAACCAGCAGCAGACAAAGAGCTCGACCAAAGACAAGAGAAGGAAAACTGTGATTCGTCCACCACGACAGATAGCTGTTTGCCCGAATTTCAGATCAGGAAATTAAATGGAGAAGTGTAATGAGTAAAGACGGATTAATGTTTGTGGGAGCGTGCGTCATTGTGACGTTATTTTTCATGATTCCCGCCTTTAGTTTCCCGGGAGGAACCACGGACGGGGCCCCCGGACCAGGATATTTCCCTATTCTTGTCTGCTCCGTCATTTTGTTGCTCAGCACAATTCTTTTCATTCAATACCTGCGAGACCACAAGAAATATTTCCAACAGAACGAAACTCAGAAAAAAAATTTGCCCAAGCTGCTTATTGCCATTGGAGCCATAATCCTTTACACCATACTCTTCATGTTTATTCCATTTATCCCTCTCACCCTTGTGTTCATGGTGTTCCTCAACTGGCTCTTCGGTAGAACATGGCGTTTCAACATCATATTCTCTGTGGTTTTCACGGGCGTGATTTACTTCGTGTTCAACAATCTCCTGCATGTAATGTTATAATAAGGAAGAAACAATGGATTGGATACAAGCCTTCCTGGGAGTACTTCAGCCCCAGGTGTTCTTATATTTGGTCATTGGTGTCGTTTCGGGAGGCCTCATTGGTGCACTGCCCGGCCTGACCGCAACCATGGGCGTTGCAGTGCTGACGCCCATATCCTTCTGGCTCAAGCCCGAATGCGGCTTCGCCATGCTCATAGGGGTGTACAACTCCGCCATCTGGGCCGGGGGTGTCTCCGCAATCCTCATCAATACGCCGGGCACTCCGGCTTCTATCGCCTCGACCTTCGACGGCTACAAGCTCACTCAAAAAGGCTATTCGGCGCTCGCCTTGAACATCAACACCGTCTACTCTGTTTTGGGCGGACTCTTTAGTTCGCTCTGCCTCATATTCTTCGCCTTTCCCCTTGCCCATTTTGCCCTCCAGTTTGGCCCCGCAGAGTACACGACCCTAGCACTCTTCGGATTGACCATGATGGTCAGCGTCTCTGGCATCTCTCCTATAAAGGGTTTGTTGGTGGGTTTTCTAGGCCTGCTCTTCTCTACTGTAGGGCTCGACAGCATCCAGGCCTACAAGCGCTACACCTTGAACAACTCGGCCCTCCTGGATGGGCTCAACTTTGTTCCCATGATGATCGGGCTCTTCGGCATAGGGGAAATACTCTACCAGATATACACCTCTGACTCGCAAGAGAAATTGGTTGTAGCGGAAGTAAAAGGAACGAAACAGTTCCTCACTCCTAAGGAATTTGGGAAGCTCGCGCCTGCCAATCTTTTGACAGGTATAATTTCCGTGATTGTGGGAGCCATACCCGGAGCCGGAGGCGATATTGCGTCCATCATATGCTGGGGACAGGCAAAGAAAATGTCGAAACACCCTGAGGAGTACGGTGAAGGCTCCCTCGAGGGCCTATCAGTGTCCTGCACCGCCAACAACGCGGTAATCGGTGGTGCTATGACCACAATGCTCTCTCTGGGAATACCCGGTGACGCGGTGACCGCCATTCTCATCGGCTCTCTCATGATGTACGGCATGACGCCGGGACCGCAGCTCTTCATTGAGAACAACCCCTTCGTGCTCACACTCATTGCCCAGCTTATACTGGCAAATCTGGTTATCCTCATATTCGGGCTCACCACGAGCAGAATTTATCCTAAGATCCTGAAAATCAAGAAGACGACCCTATGGGTTGTCGTCATCATGTGTTGTATTATCGGTTCCTATGCGATCAACAATTCCTATGTCGACATTATAATGATGTCGGTGGCTGGCATTTTTGGCTTCATCCTGCGTGTCATGGACTTCCCTCAGGGACCTTTCATCCTGGGAATGCTGCTCGGCAGACTCCTGGAGTCCAACTTGAGGCGCGCCCTCTCTCTCACGATGGGAAATTACTCGATATTCTTCACAAGCCCCATCTGCATCGTGCTGCTCTCGATCTCTGTGCTGTCGCTGGTGTGGCCTTCAATAAAGAAACAACTGAAGAAAAGGGCCGCGTGATCAGCGCGCCGCCCGATACTTCAATAAAGGATGTACAAAATGAAGAAATTTGTGAACAAGCCCGATCGCTTCGTGGACGAGATGCTGGAGGGAGTGCTTGCGGCCTACCCGGAGCAGCTTGCGAGCTGCTCCGGCAACATGCGCAACATCGTGAGGGAGAAAAAAGGCGACAAAGTCGCCCTCGTCTCCGGAGGCGGCAGCGGACACCTGCCCCTCTTCATGGGCTATGTAGGCGAAGGGCTGCTGGACGGCTGCGCCGTCGGCGGCGTCTTCCAGAGCCCCAGCGCGGACCAGATATACGAAATCACCAAGCATGTCGACTCAGGTAAAGGTGTCATCTACCTCTATGGCAACTACTCGGGCGACATCATGAACTTCGAGATGTCCAGCGAAATGGCCGAGATGGACAACATAAAGACCGCCCACGTCGTAGGCAACGACGATGTGGCCTCCGCCCCTAAGGGAGAGGAGCACAAACGCAGGGGCGTGGCAGGGATATTCTACATCTACAAAACAGCCGGCGCCGCGGCGGAAGAGGGAGCAGACTTCGACGAAGTACTCAGAATAGCCGAAAAGGCCAAGGCCAGCGTGCACACCATGGGCGTCGCGCTCTCGCCCTGCATTATCCCGGAAGTGGGGGTGGCGACATTCTCCATCGGGGAGAACGAGATGGAGCTTGGCATGGGCATACACGGCGAGCCTGGAGTATCCCGCACCACGCTCAAGAGCGCCGATGCGGTGACCGACACCATGATGGAGGCGATACTTGCGGACGCCCCTCTCTCCCCGGGAGACGAGGTGTCCGTGCTGATCAACGGTCTCGGGGCCACACCCAAGGAAGAGCTGTACATCATCTACCGTAGGGTCGCACAGACTCTCGCCTCCAAAAGCGTAAAAGTCTTCCACGCCTACGTGGGAGAGTTTGCCACCTCCATGGAGATGACGGGTTTTTCGATCTCCCTGTGCCGCTTGGATGCAGAGCTCAAACGCCTGCTCGCCAAGAGTGCCCGCTCTCCATTCTTTGAACAAGCACAGCTGTAGCTGACATGTGCGGGGCATCATGATGCGCCTCGCCCAAAGGAGCCTGTATATGAAGACATTGAAAGAAAAAATGCGCGCATGCGATCTCGTATGCGGCATGCACATAACACTTGCTGATCCCTCCGTCACCGAGCTCTGTGGTAGAATAGGCTACGATTACCTCTGGATCGACACGGAGCACTCTCCCATGGACTACCAGACAGTGCTACACCACTTGATCGCCGCCTCATCGGCGGGCTGTGACGCCATCGTGCGCATCCCCTGGAATGACGCCGTCATGGCGAAACGGGTGCTGGAGATGGGTCCGGCGGGTATTCTTTTCCCCATGGTGTGTTCTGCTGCCGAACTCGACCGCGCCATGCAGAGCACTTTGTATCCGCCCCTAGGGAACAGGGGCTTCGGCCCACAGCGCGCGGTGGGCTACGGTCTCGAGGACGCGACGGTCTATGTGAAGGAAAAGAGCCTCGAGATGGTGCGCATAGCCCAGATAGAGACACAGGACACTGTGGACAATCAGCTGGATGAGATGCTTGAGAATCCCTGGGTGGACTGTTTTATGCTCGGCCCCTGCGACTTGAGCGCCTCAATTGGACGGTTGCCCGACACGGCGTGCAAAGAGTCACTTGCCCTCCAAGATCGCGCGATCCGGAAAATCCGTGCGGCAGGCAAATCGGCGGGAACTTCGATCGTCACCGAAGATCCCGAGGTGATTCGTTCCTGGTGGAACCGAGGCGTCAACGTCATCACCTGTGGCACTGAGGTGAGCGCCATCATAAGTGGTTCCCTGCGGACGCTCAGAATGCTGCGAAGTGCGGATGGTTCTGACCCTAGCGCTGCGGTGCCGCAGTTTGGGGCCGCAGTCTGAGCGACAGAGTGCGGCCCCAAAGGAGTGTGTAAAGATGAAGATTGTAGTCTTGGACGGCTATACAGAGAACCCTGGGGACCTTTCCTGGGGTGGACTTGCGGCGCTGGGAAAGCTGAAAGTGTACGACAGGACACCAGCCAGCCTCGTCATCAGCCACATCGGCGACGCCGAAATTGTGTACACCAACAAAACCCCTCTTACCAGACAGGCCCTATCCGCATGTCCGGCACTCAAATTCATTGGAGTGCTGGCCACGGGCTACAACGTAGTGGACGTGAATGCCGCCAGAGATCGCGGCATCGTGGTCACCAACATCCCCACTTATGGCACTGCCGCGGTGGCCCAGTTCGCCATCGCGATGCTGCTGGAAATCTGCCACCACTACGCTCACCACAGCGAGGCGGTCCACGCAGGGCGCTGGGAGAATAGCCCTGACTGGTGCTTCTGGGATTATCCCCTCATAGAGCTGGCGGACAAGACGATGGGCATAGTAGGCTACGGTAGAATTGGGCAGGCCACGGGACGAATCGCCCGTGCCATGGGCATGAAGATTCTGGCCTTCGATTCCCACAGGGATCCCTCACTGGAGAGTGAAGGCTGCAAATATGTGGAGCTGGACGAGCTGCTGGCGAACTCGGATGTGATCACCCTCCACTGTCCTCTCTTTCCCGAGACTGAGGGTATAATCAACAGAAACACAATAGCGAAGATGAAAGACAGTGTGATCCTGCTGAACAACAGCCGCGGACAGCTCATTGTGGAGCGCGACCTGGCCGATGCCCTGAACAGCGGAAAAATCTATGCGGCTGGTCTGGACGTAGTGTCCACCGAACCGATCCGTGCCGACAATCCACTTTTGGGCGCAAAAAACTGTTTCATCTCCCCCCACATCAGCTGGGCGACCAAAGAGAGCCGCAGCCGACTCATGGCCATCGCCGTGGAAAACCTCCGGAGCTATCTGGCAGGGAAACCAGTCAACGTGGTGAACAGCTGAGGCGATGAAGATGCCCGTCGGGCACAATCGACCGTACCACAGACGGCATCAAAACTGCGGATAAGGACGGAAAGTGGAAGGCTACGACGCCGACGTCATCCGTGCCATCGATGAGCGCATCGACGGCTACACGTTACGCTTCGAGCCCACCGTCTGGGACACGATCTTCGTGGCCCTTGTAGAGGATCATGGAAAATGAGAATATCTAGTGAGCAATGATTTAGCTTCTGTTGAAGTATATAATTATCTATAAAAAGCCCTTTGATATTTTAAATGAGAAAAATAGCGAATTTTCAATCAACAACCTCGCAGCAAGCTGTGAGGAATTAGACCTGTAGAGATTAAAATGTCCCCTTTTCACTCAGGCTGAGCGAGTGGCTAGTCCCTCCTTGTGTGGTGTTTTCTCGAGCTCGATCTACTCGAGTCCCGTATTGTGGTAGAGAAGCCTGATGTGTCCATCGAGCAGTTCCCTGACTGTCACACGTGACTTTGGCTTGGGAAGGACTCGTGCAGTGCGCTTGATCTGGAAGAGTCGGCCTTTGGTCGCTGATGACATAGTCATTGCTCACCACGCGAGGCGTTTCGTAGCTGAAGATATCGTCGAGAGATGTCGGGGTGATGAGGGGAACATGAGCGTCCTCCGGCCACAATGGCTCTTTGGCGAACTTCTCGTTGATCTTCGGAAGGTAGGTCTGTACCAGATGGCGATTGGATTCCTCAATTGTCGAGATACCGGCAAGCCGCAGTCCCTTGGCCAAGCGATCCTGATAGACGCCATAATTGCGCTCCACTCGTCCTTTCGCTTGTGGTGAATTGGCCATAATCACCTCAATCCCCACTACCTCACAGACGCGTTCAATGGGGCTTTGGGGTTTAATGCCTACCAATTGCTATTCAATCGTGGGCTCACGGGTCAGCACAAAGGCATTCTTTGTATCGCCGTAGAGCGCCTGGGTATGCCATAGCACTCAATCCAGCGCCAGAGCAGTCGCATTGCATCGGACCTAGTCTCTTCTTCACAAGTGAAAACTGTTCTTGTACAACCTGTTTCATTACCTTCACCCGTCTGAGCTCTTTCTGTCCCATTAGTAATTTCCCAGCCATGTTCACTCCTGGCTGCTATTCTACCAAGAGGACATTTTAATCGAGTTCATCAGGAGATATTATCATGGAGCTTCAACAGTGGGACAGAAACTGTCGTAGCCTCCGCGCTCATTCCGGCTTGTGATACAAAAAGCACGAAACCTGATGCCCCGGCTCTGTTTCCTTCAAAGCCGGCCGCACTTTTTTGCAGATGTCCATGTGCTTCGGGCAGCGGTCATAGAAGTTGCAACCCGGACGCTGCTTGTCCGGCGACGGCACGTCGCCCGTAAGAATGATGCGATGGCGCTTCGCCTCGATTTTGGGATCGGGGATCGGGGCCGCGGACAGAAGGGCCTCGGTGTACGGGTGCAGCGGGTTTTTATAGAGGTCACCGGCATCCGCGATCTCCACAATCAGCCCCAGATACATTACCGCCACTCTGGTCGAAATGTACTTGATAACGGAGAGATCATGCGCAATGAAGAGGTACGTCAACCCAAACTCATCCTGCAAATCCCTGAACAGGTTGAGAATCTGTGACTGAATCGAAACGTCGAGCGCCGATACAGGCTCATCGCAGAGAATGAGCTCCGGATTGAGGGCGAGCGCACGCGCGATGCCGATACGCTGGCGCTGACCGCCCGAGAACTCGTGCGGATAGCGGTTTTTAAAGAAGCGGGAGAGCCCGACCTTCTCCATGAGCTGCTCGACGCGATCGTCTATCTCATCCTTTGAGGCCTCCATCAGGCCATTTTTCTTGAAAATACGGATAGGCTCGGCGATGATGTCGCCAGCCGTCATCCTTGGATTCAATGACGCATAAGGATCCTGAAATACCATCTGCATGTTTTTTCGGGCAGCGAGGAGTTCCTGCCCGTTCGCCTTCGTGAGGTCCAGGTTATTGAGATATACTTCGCCAGCCGTAGGCTTATAGAGCTGGGCAATGGCGCGCGCGGTCGTCGATTTTCCACATCCCGACTCACCGACAAGACCAAGCGTTTCTCCTTTCCGTACCTGGAAATCAACGCCATCCACCGCATAGATAAAGTTTTTTGCTTTGGAAAAGAAGCCCGTTCTGATAGGAAAATGCATCTTGAGGCCGCGCACGTCCAGCAGTATTTCGTGATCAGGCATTCTGGGCCTCCTTTGCATACAGCCAGCACGCCGCGCTTTGTTCTTTCTCAAAGGGCACCGTTGGCGGATACTTTTTCTTGCAAATGTCCATTACTTTATCGCAACGCGGATAGAAGGGGCAGCAGTCCGGCAGATCGATCACGTTAGGTGGCTGTCCGGGAATGGAATACAGGCGTCCTCTTGTCTCCTGATCGAGACGCGGAACAGAACGAATGAGTCCCATCGTGTAAGGATGTCTCGGCGACTCAAAAATTTCTTCCGTGCGGCCGCGTTCCACAATTCTCCCCGCATACATGACACAAATCGTATTACACATTCCCGCGACCACGCCGAGCGAGTGCGTAATCAGAATGACCGCCGTGCCAAGCCTGCGGGTGAGCTCTTGCATAAGTTCGAGAATCTGCGCCTGAATCGTCACGTCGAGCGCGCTGGTCGGTTCGTCCGCGATAAGAATTTCAGGGTTGCATGACAGGCCCATCGCGATCATGACACGCTGGCGCATACCGCCGGAAAACTGATGCGGATACTGGTCGATGCGCTTTTCGGGAGCAGGTATTCCGGCCAGTTTCAACATTTCTATGGCTTTTGTTTTCGATTCTTCCTTGCTGAGCCCCTGGTGCAGCACAATAGTCTCAACCATCTGCGTTGAAATCCGCAAAAACGGATTGAGTGAGGTCATTGGGTCCTGAAAGATCATCGATATCTTGTTGCCGCGAATCTCCCGAATCTCATTGGGCGACATCGTAAGCATATCTTTTCCATGAAACAGCACTTGCCCCCCGGCAATTTTCCCCGGAGGCATCGGAATGAGATTGATGATCGACAGGTTCGTCACGCTTTTGCCCGATCCCGATTCGCCCACAATCCCGAGCGTTTCGCCGCGGTGCAGTTCGAAGCTCACTCCGTCGACCGCCTTTACGACACCTTCATCTACCGTGAAATATGTTTTTAAGTCTTTTACTTGAAGAATCACTTCGTCAGACATTTTGGCTCCTTGTCAGGTCCGGTTCTTGCTCTGTGGATCCAATGCATCCCTCAAGCCGTCACCAAGGAAATTCATAAAGAAGAGGAATACGGTCATCTCGATAGCTGGCGCCAAAAGCTGCCACGGATACAATTCCATCGTATTCGCGCCTTCGCTTACCAGCGATCCCCACGAAGAGAGCGGCGCGGAAACGCCCATACCAAGGAACGAGAGGAATGACTCATTCATGATAAAACTGGGCAGCGACAGTGAAGTGAATACAATGATGACGCCCAGCGTATTCGGCAGCAAATGTCTGAAAATAACGCGCCCGGTGCTCGCACCCATGGACCTGGCCGCTTCGACAAACTCGGAATTCTTCAGGCTTATGATCTGACCGCGCACCACGCGAGCAATGGTAAGCCACGACACAAGCGCAATCCCAATGAAGAGGATGAAAATCGAGCTCTGCCCCTCCTTGCGGAACATGGCCATCAGAATGATGACAATGAGCATGTAGGGCAGACTGTACATTATATCGACAAAACGCATGAGCAGGTTGTCGAGCCAGCCGCCGACATACCCGGAAACCGCACCAACAATAATGCCGACAAAAACAGCGGTGAGCGTTCCAATAAGGCCTACCATCATGGAAATGCGGCCACCATAGATAGTCTTGGCAAGCATGTCGCGACCAAGGTTATCAGTTCCAAAGATATAGACTTTCTTGTTGACCGGATCATTGAGATGATCTTTCGCGTACTGGATGTCAGCCTCCGTACGTTCCAGATCAGGTTTCAGGTTATCCATACCTTCATTGATTCTTTCCTGGAGCACTGCGCGATGAGCCTCCAGCTTCTGAATCACAAGTTTTCCGGCGGGCTGCAGCGAAGGCCGCAGGTTGGCATGCTCAATTACCTGGGTGCGGTAATCGAGGAAGGGAAAGAGAGGAGCTGTCAGTGCGACAAGTGCGTAAAATCCCACAACCCAGAGACTGATGAGAGCCATCTTATTCCGGCGCAAACGCTTCCACGCATCGGCCCAGAGAGAGACAGGTTTCATCTGCTGGTTGAACTCGTTGACAGCTTGTCCGATTTTTCTTGACATACCGGGCTCCTTTTCAGTTGTAGGCAATGCGGGGATCGAGGAACCCGTACACGATATCGACGACGAAGTTCATCAGAACCAAGATCAACGAGTAAACGATGACTTCACCCATAATCAGGGTGTAATCCCTATTGAGCGCCGATTGAACAAAAATCCGGCCAACGCCAGGAATCGCAAATACCTGCTCAATGACGATCGATCCGGTGATAATGCCCGAAAAAGCAGGCCCGAGGTACGACACAACAGGCAACAAGCCGCCCTTCAATACATGCCTCGTAATGACAGTACGCTCCGCCAGGCCTTTCGCCCTCGCGGTGCGCACATAATCCGACCGAAGAATTTCGAGAAGACTCGCCCGCGAAAGCCGGGCGATATACGCGAAATAGGGAAAAGAAAGAGTGATGGCAGGCATAATCAGTGCCTTAATACCTTCCCTGCCGGTTATCCAGCCAGAGAGAGGCAACACATGCAGCCTCATTGCGAATACAAGCTGCAGAATAGGTCCAACGACAAATAGCGGCACAGAAATACCCACTACTGCGATGGACATAAATGTATAGTCCTGCCAGTGATTTTGTTTAAGCGCAGAGATAATCCCTACCGCAATCCCCGCTACTGTAGCGAGAACGAGCGCTATAGTCCCAAGAAGCATGGAATTGGGCAGGCTTTGTCCGATGAGCTCATTGACCGTGCTGTCGCGATAGCGGAAAGAGGGCCCCAGATCGCCGTGAAGAATATCACCCATATAGCTCAAATATTGTTTAAACAGCGGCTCATCCATGTGATATTTCTTCATCAGGTTCTGAATAACCTGCTCCGGAACATTTTTCTCGCTTGAAAATGGTCCCCCGGGGGCAAACCGAATCAAGAAGAAACTGAGCGTAATAATAACGAAAATGGTAGGAATTAAGCTCAGAAATCGACGGATGATGTACCTTGACATCATTTCCTCCGTAATTGATATAAAACTCCTCAGCAACGGTCATTGTCTCATGAAACATTACCAGAATAAGCATCCGTATGCTTAAGCCGAGGGCACGAAAAAAATGGGCGGCGCGGGAGCGCCGCCCATTTAAAAAGTATACCTTTGTCAGAAAAAACTGTCTAGACTGGAAGTTTTACTTCCTGGAAGTTTCACTTCCTAAGAAATCTCACTTCTTATAGATGAACTTCGGCGGGTGATATCCAATCGGATTCGCAAACCAGCCGCCCCACCTGGAAGTGTCGATCATATCCTGGTTGGCATAGTGGTAGAGCGGAATGATCGCCTGATCATTCTGAAGAAGAATCTTTTCAGCCTGCTCAAGCATCTTCATGCGCGCATCGCCCTTGGCCATACGGGCATCTTCCATCAGCTTGTCGAACGCGGGATTCCTGTGATCGCCGGAATTGTTGCCGCTATCGCTGATGAACAGCTCAAGCATCGTGTTCGGATCGAGATAGTCGCCGACCCAGCCATCGCGCGCGATGGTGAAATCGTGTTTGTTTCTCATCTCGATGAGGGTCTTGAACTCCATGTTCTGGAGCACGATGTCCACATTGAGATTGGTCTTAAGCTGCTGCTGCACATATTCGGCAATGAGCTTGTGGCCTGCGTTGGTGTTGTAGATATAGGTGAGAGACGGGAAGCCCTTTCCGTCGGGATAGCCCGCATCGGCAAGAAGTTTCTTTGCGACTGCGGGGTCATAGCCCTGGCCTGGCTGCGGGGTATACCCTGCCATTGGCGGAGAAAACTCGTCGGTAGGAATCTGGCCGCCCTTCAGAACTTTGTCAACGAGAGTCTTTTTGTCGATCGCCGCGGCAAATGCTCTGCGGACGCGGACATCGTTGAAGGGTGCGCGCTGGTTGTTGAGATTGATGTAGTAGGTCGCGAACTGGGCGGATGCCTGATAGTCCTTGCGGAGTTTGATCTCGTCGATCATGGAAACATCGATTCCATTCATCCAGTCAACCGCGCCTGCCTTGAACATCTTGTAGTTCGTGGACATGCTGTCGCTTGCGAGATATTTGATGGTTCTCAGTTTGACATTCTTGGCGTCCCAGTATTTGTTGTTCTTTTCAACAAGAACATAATCCTGCGGCTTCCACTCTTTGAGAATATAAGGACCATTGACGACGATATTGCCTGGCTTGGTCCACTGATCGCCGTATTTTTCGATCGTCCACTTCGGAGCGGGAGCAAACGCGCTGTGCGCGGTCATGTCGACAAAATAGGGCGCCGGGCCGACGAGCTGAACCTGCAAGGTCTTGGAATCGATGGCCTTGACACCGACGTCTTCCGCCTTGCCCTTGCCGGCGTTATAGTCGTCGGCTCCCTTGACCACCATGCCGAGCATGTACGCATAGTTGGACGCGGTTTCGGGCGCGAGAGTGCGCAGCCAGCCGTATACGAAATCCTGTGCGGTGACAGGCGTGCCATCCGACCACTTCGCATCGCGAAGCTTGAAGGTCACTGTCATACCATCGGGGCTGGTCGTCCAGCTTTCAGCCATGGCGGGAATTCCCTTGCTGGTTCGAGGATCATACTGAACAAGTCCCTCGAACATTGCAAGATAGAATTGATTTGATGTCGTGTCCTGCATAAGCGCCGGATCAAGCGTCGAAGGTTCCGCACCATTCGCAATGATGAAATCTTGCGCAAAGGCTGAACCAGCAAACGCCAAGAGCGCCAACAGAACGAATAAACTCCTTTTCATTCGTACCTCCCTATTAAAATAGTACTCGATAAACTATATACTTTCTTAGTATGTAATGCAAGTTTTTTTTGAGAGAATCGAAAAACTTATTTATTGCTTATCAGAAACAGCTTGCAACACGACAATGAAGCTTTCATCGAAGTTGACCGCCGCATCGCGCATTTAGTAAAGGAAGATCTCTTAAAACTTGGCATGCATGAAGAAAAATAAGACCTGAAGGAGAATCGATATGTACGAATTTTATGCGCCGACAAAAATCATATTCGGTGAGGGCTGTCTTTCCGAAACAATCCCGCAGATTAAAAAAATGGGCGCGACCTGCGCGCTTCTCGTAACCGGCAGATCGAGCACCGCATCATCGGCCGGATTTAAAAGCCTGTGCAAAGAGCTCGATGCTGGGGGCCTCCGCTGGGCCCATTTTGCGGAAGTCAGCGCCGACCCCGAAACGACCATTGTCGACAGAGGTGCTGAGATTTTCCGGGCCAAGGGCTGCGACGCCATTATCGGCTTCGGCGGAGGAAGCCCCATCGACTGCGCAAAAGGCATCGCCGCGAGCGTGGCCGAAGGGCGATCGATCCGCGACTTTGTCGGCACCGGCCTGGCTTTTTCGGCACCCGTTTCGCCGCTCGTGGCCATACCGACAACCGCCGGCACTGGGACAGAGGTCACCAACGCGGCGGTGTTCACGGTCGTCGACGAAAACGGCCACCGCAGCAAAAAAGGCACCTCGAGCCAGTTCTATTTTCCCAGGCTTGCGGTCGTGGACCCCCTTCTGCACGCGAGCATGCCCCCGTCCCTGACCGCGGCGACCGGCATGGACGCCCTCACGCACGCGGTCGAGGCGTATGTCAGCCGATTCCACACGCCACTCAGCGACATGTACTGCCTCGAGGCAATCCGTCGCATAGGACGGAGCCTGCGGACCGCCTGCCGCGGTTCGGGAATCGACGCCGTCGCGGGAGCCAGAAGCGACATGGCGATGGCCGCGACACTGGCGGGTGTCGCGCTCTCGCAGGCAGGGCTGGGAATGGTGCACGGCTTTGCCCACCCCATAGGAGCGATGACGGGGCTCGCGCACGGCCTCGCAAACGCAATCCTGCTTCCTTTCGTGATGAACGCCCTCATCCCCGATGCGGGCGAGCGGCTCTCCAGCATCGGACAGGCGCTCACGGGGAAAAGCGGCATCAGCGCCAAGGAATCGGTACGCGCGATTGCCCGTCTCGGACGCGATATTGGCATTCCCGAAAACCTTGAGGCCGCGGGCGTGCCCGAGACCTACTTCGAGAATATCCTGACCGATGCCCTTTCCTACAGGAGGCGAAAAGCGAGCCCGCACGCCTTTACCGACGCGGAGCTGCGCGCACTTCTTGAGCGCATGTATGGCGGAAACGTGGAAGCATAGACGCTTCAAGGTTTGGCGGCACCCTAATCCCGCTCGAATTCGAGGTGCGAGCCGCTCACGCCTTTTTTGACGACGATCCTCGAAGGAATGCGGCTGTAGAGTTCGTCCACATGCGAAATAATCGCGATCGTCTTGTCGCCGCGCAGTTCATCCAACACCGAAATGGCGAGCGAAAGCGACTCCTCATCGAGACTTCCGAAGCCTTCATCGATAAAGAGCGACTCGATGCGCTGCGCGCCCGCGCGTTCCTGAATCGAATCCGCGAGCCCAAGCGCCAGACTTATCGAAAGCATGAATTTCTCGCCGCCGGAGAGCGTGCCGACAGGGCGTCGCGCCCCATTCCACGCATCGATCACAAAGAGTTCGAGTCCGATCTTCTGGTTTCCGCTGCCGCTCAGGATGTCCGCCTCCACAATGTAGCGCCCGCTGCTCATGCGATAGAGCCGCTCGGAAGCGCGGGCGGCGATCTCCCGAAACTGAAGGCCGAGCACATAATTCTTGAAGGGCATTTTTCTCTGAGGGTTGAGACTTCCGGAAAGGAGCCTGGCAAGTTTTTCCTGCTTGCCGAACTCGCTGGCGGCGGCAGAATATTCGCTCCTGAGCGATTCGGCACGGGAAAGGAGGTGTCGCAACTGCTCGAGCTCCGCGCTTAGCCTCGCACGCTCGCTGCGCAGCTCCGAGATGGAAGCCTCGAGGGCCTTTTTTCGCTCCGCGAGAGCGGTGACGACCGCGATGAGCGCGCGCTCTTCCTGTTCGAGTTCGAGCGGGGACAGAGGTTGGGCCCGCGACGCGAGCACCTCGTAGGAGGTGCGTGCCTTCGCGTAGGACTCTCTGAACGTTGCAAGAGCCTTTTCTTCCTCCCTGATGCGATCCTGAGGCCAGACGGAACTCAGGATGTCTTCAATCAAATCCAAAGTCTCGGCTTCGCTGGTGGCACGCGCGGAGAAAATCGTCTCGAGCGACTTGGCAAGCCCGGTGAGGCGATTGGAGCTTGGCCCGAACTTCTCGGTGTGCGGCAAATTGCGGGCAAGATCCAACAATGCGGTATGAATGGAACCATTTGATGCGTTCTGATGTTGAGATTGAGGTCGCCGCTGAGGCTGCGATGCTTGAGCCGTTCCGGCAGGAGATTGTAAGGTCTGAAAGAGACCGCGCACGTCAGCTTTCTCGGCCTCTGTGAAAAATTGCTCGAAACCGGTGGCGAGCGCCTTCCCTTTCGACGCGATTGTCTCCAGATGCGTCATGGTTTCGGCGTTCGCTGTGCTCCAAGCTTCCAGCCAGTCTCGAGCCCGCGTTTCCATACGGAAAATTTCCCGTTGCAGCGCGGCAAGGCGTTCCCGCACCTCCTGCAGGCGCGGTTGCGGGTCTTCGTTCCCCACCTGTTCGATAAGAGAGCTCAGGTGCGCGTCCAGTTCCGTGCGAGTAATTTCGAGCGCTGCCTTTTCCTTCTGAATCTGGGCATAGTCGCGCTCGGCTTTTTCGAGAGTCCGGCGCATCTGCCGCAGGCTCTCACGGGCATCGCGATAGTTTTTCAGCTTCTCCTCGAGATTTTGCCGCTGCGATTGTAAGTCTGTGACTGCCGACTCAATCGCGCCGCGTGACACCTCATCAAGAGGGGAAGCAGCCTCGCCATCGGGGAATGCGCCCGCATGCGCGCGCCATTCGTCAGAGATTTTCTGCCTCGCGATTTCAAGTTCCTGTACAAATTCCTGCAGCCGGCCCTCCTGGTCTTCCTTTGTCTGAAGGAGGGCGGCGCGCGAAGATTTTATCGTCTCGACCGCTTCCCTCGCCTTCCTGACGGCCTCTTCATCGGGCGCGTGCTCGGGCAGGCTTGTGGGTTTTGGATGTTCCCGCGAACCGCACACGGGACATGGCTCACCTGAAATCAGGGAGGCGGCAAGAAGTCCCGCCTGCGCATGGCGAATCTCTTCATCCATACGGGCGCGATTTTTTTCGGCGTCGGCGAGGTCGCGGTCGGAGGAGAGGAGCAAATCTTCCGTAGTCTGAATCTTACGTAAGATTTCGGAGCGCTGCGCCTCAGTCTTTTCCTTCTGCTCAGCCAGAGCCCGTATTCGCTTGAGCGCCTCGCCCGTCATAAGATTCTTTTGCAGCTTTTCCTGCGTCTCAGGCTCGCCCGTCACAACCGCGTCCAACTCGGCAATGCCTTTCTTAAGTGAAAGAATTCCCTGCTCTTGCCGCGCGCATTGCTCAGTAGAAGTTTTTAGTTTTTCAAGTGCCTCCAGACGCTGGCTCTCAAGCTCCGCCTTTTGCTGCCATGCTTCCAGCGCTTTTTGATAGAGCGCGGCGCGGCGCTGAAGTTCGTCGTGCTCCTCCCTGAGATGAGGCAGCGTTTTCGCCGTGGCTTCGATTTCACCCCTGTCCGATTCAAGCCTCGCAAGTTCCGTCCCCGTTCGCAAGGCTTTTTCGAGGGCCGTGGCAACTTCCTCGCGCTGGCTGCCAGCTTGCCTGGCGAGGCTTCCAAGCGCCGCGAGAGTCTTGACCGCTTCAAGCTTCTTTTCGCGCTCGTCAAAGGCCGGTTTTGACTGCTCAATCTCCGAAAAAGCCTTCCAGGCCGCGAGGAGCGATTGCCAGAACGCGAGCCGTTCATTTTTCTGCGCGATTTCAGTCTCCAAGCGAGAGGCATCGCGCGCCGCTGTTTCAATATTGGCGTCGAATTCGAGGATAAGCTTTTCCGACGCAGACATGCGGGCATCGGGCTCTGTCCCCAGCTCATTCGAGATGCGCTCAAGTTCCTCATGCTTCGCCTTTAGAGAAGAATCCAACTGCATGACCTTTCTGCGGGCGGCCTCGGTCACCTCGTCGTAGATTCTTACATCGAAAAGCTTTTCGAGAATCTGAACCCGGTCGGTGGTTTTCATCTCGAGAAATTGCTGAAATTCTCCCTGAGGCAGCAGCACGATTTTCGAAAATTCATCGGCGCTCAGGCGCAAAAGGCCGAGCAATGTCTGATTCGCGGTGGTAGGCCGGTCGGCCAGAAGCTCATATGTCCCCGCTTCATTCATCCGGTACAGTGCGACCTCGCCGGTGGCCTCAGATTCTTTTCCCTTTCGGTTCTGTTTTCTGTAAGGCAGGCTTCGATATACTTTCCAGCGGGCTGAAGAGGCAAAAAACTCGAACTCGACCCAGGGTCTGCTTCCCGCTGGAGAAAAGCGCGAGGCGAGCTCCCGTTCGAGGTTGCTCCGTCCCCCGACGGCTTCGCCGTACAGCGCATAGGCGATGGCGTCAAAAATGGTGGTTTTACCCGATCCGGTTTTGCCGTAGATGAGAAAAAACTCGTCGAGAGTGGAAAAATCTATGTCCTGACGCTGTCGGTAGGGGCCAAAATGCTCGAATGCAAGTGTGAGCGGCCTCATGCCAGCTCCTGTTCCGCTTCCGCGAGAAGCGACTCGAAAGCTTGCATCATTTCTTCCGGCGGCGGCTCTTCGAGGATGCATCGGGCAAACGAGGCGAAATCCCTGAGCGCCGCGGCGTGGCGCGTGTCCTCATGCGACAGGCCGAGCGCCTGCCGATTTTCGGTATCCAAACGTGCCTCGTCGACGGGCAGGCCATCGAACCCCGTTCCGGCAGCCATTTTTTCAAAGGCTTCCTGACGCACGGAAGTAAGATTGGGGAAACGCGCGGCAAGCTCATTGAAAGCGTTGTAGACAGGGTCGGCGTCCGTCAGAATCACTTCGACATAATCCGAATCGAGGGTGGACGATTCCGCCGTCAGCTGTTCGAACGTGCCGCGCACACGCCTGAACGCGCGCAAGGGTTCCAGAATAACGGGTACGATCTTTGCAGGCCCCTTTGCGCCGAGTTCGGTATACAGAAAGCCTTTCTCACTGCCTCCGTCCCCGAACGACATCGCCATGGGCGCACCCGAATACCACATTTTCGGAGACAGAGCCTGCATGCGATGCAGATGGCCGAGCGCGACATAGTCAAAGGCATCGAACAGAGAAGCCGGCACCGCCTCCGTACCCCCGATGAACGCAGTGTCCGATTCGGTGAGCGCCGCGCCCCTGACATAACAGTGCGCCGCGAGGATGTTCAGGTCGTACTCGCCGAAATGGGGACGGATGTTTGCAATGATGCTCGCCATGCGTTCTGCCATGGAGCCGTCGCCGGGGGCATCCACCGGTGTGCCCTCAGGCAGATTCCGCCGGAATTCATGGTACGCGCCGTGCGTCACGAACGGCAGCGCCCACACCGCCGCCCGCTTCCCCCCTTTTTCCAGCACCAGCGCGGGAGCGAGCCTTACCTCGCTCACCAGATAAATGCCGACCGCTTCAAACAGTTCCGCCGCGAACGCAATACGGCGCGGCGAGTCGTGGTTACCCGGAATGACGAGGATGCGGGCCTGTCCCCGCAGGGCGCTGCGGGCCTGTCCCGGCAATGCGCGCCGAAGGTCGGCCATGAAGCGTCCGAACATGGTCTGGGCGCTCTCCGAAGGAATGCTGCGGTCGAACACATCGCCCGAAATGATGACGAGATCGGGCGCAAGCTTTTCCGCCTGCCGGACAATCTGGCCAAGCACATAGGCCTGATCCTCCGCCAGGTCCTGCGACCTTAGACTCTTTCCCAGGTGAAGGTCGGATATATGCACAAGTTTGAATATTTTACTGGTTGTCGGCATCAAAAACCTTTCCTTTTGCCAGTCAGTTTAGTATGTTTTTGGTATACGCTCAATTCCATGTGGCGGCCCATACGATGCCCCCACCTGTGGTGTCTACTGAGCCCGTCAACAATGTTCAAAAGGAGTTCTGTAATGCTTTACCGTCGATTAGGTTCTGCCGGAATCAAAGTATCAGTGCTGTCGCTCGGCTCATGGGTCACCTACGGTTCGCAGGTCGATGTCGATGCCGCTATGGAGATGCTCAAATACGCCTATGACCATGGCATCAATTTCTTCGACAATGCCGAAGCCTACGCGGGCGGCAAGTCCGAAACCATCATGGGCCAGGCTTTCCGCAAACTCGGTTTCAGGCGCGGCTCGTACCTCGTTTCGACCAAGCTCTTCTGGGGCATCAATGAAGGTCCGAACGAGAAGAACACGCTCAACCGCAAATATCTTCTTGAAGCCATCGAGGGAAGCCTCGAGCGCCTCGGCATGAAATATGTCGATCTTCTGTTCTGCCACCGCCCCGACCCCGACACTCCGATCGAAGAGACCGTCTGGGCCATGCACGACATCGTCTCCTCCGGCAAGGCGCTCTACTGGGGCACGAGCGAGTGGTCCGCCGAACAGATCCGCGAAGCCTGGGAAATCGCCGACAAGCGCAATCTCAGAAAGCCGCAGATGGAGCAGCCGCAATACAGCATGCTCGTCCGTACAAAAGTCGAAAAGGAATTTGCGCGCCTCTATCAAGGTACCGGCCTCGGCCTGACCACATTCAGCCCTCTCGCGTCGGGCCTCCTGTCAGGCAAATACAAGGACGGCATCCCCAAAGATTCGCGCTTCGCCCTTCCGGGCCTTGACTGGCTCAAAGATCGCTGGTACCACGATGAGGTCATCGCGACCATCGAAAAATTGCGCCCGATCGCCGAATCGCTCGGCTGCACGATGAGCCAGCTCGCCCTTGCCTGGGTCGCGCACAATCCGAACGTGAGCACGGTCATCACGGGCGCGAGTCGTCTTTCCCAGCTTGAAGAGAACCTCGGCGCGCTCGAAGTGCTGCCGAAGCTGACGCCCGCTGTGCTCAAGAAGATTGATGATGCGCTTGAGCCGCTGCTCACGATGAGCAACTGAAAAAGCGCGGGCCGCCCCTGTTTTGCCATAGGGCGGCCTGTTTCTTTATGAGTGATTCTCACCTGTAAGTCTATTTCGCCGGCGCCGGCAGCAGATACGCTCCCACACCCTTTGCCAGGATATCCTCATAGCCCGGAATATTCTCAAATTCCAGGGGTTCTTCCGGATGCTCCAGGTTCCAGGAAGTGAGTATCTCACCGATCGCGGTCACGTGCCTGCCGACGCGCTCTTCGATCGGGTGTCCTTTTTCGTCATAGGGCACATAGAGCCGCCCGAGTTTTTGCGCACGCACATACCACTTGTCCTTGCCCGTCAGCACGAGGGCCTCATCCGTCCGCCCGCGGAGCCGTCCCTGCGATGCGTTCGCGGTCTCCATGAGCAGCGGCAGGGTGTCGGTGAAATCGCCCAGCTCGCGGTGTGTGAGCCCGCGCAGGTTGACCGGCGACGGTTCGAGGCTGATCTTGATGTCCTGCATCTCGAGGCCGAGCACGGTGTCGGACGCGAGCGTCATCGCCTTCGGATGCGCGACGATGGCGTTGATGACGGGGTATTCCGGCGAGGCTTCGTGCAGGTCGACCGTTATGGTCACGTTCTGCTGTTTGATGAGCTGGACTATGCCGTAACAGACTTTCTCGGTGAGCGTGCCGTCGGGGCGGCCCGGGTAGCCGCGGTTGAGGTTGCGGGTCTCGCTTCCGGAGAGCGTCTGCCCGGACGAAGCGTGGATGTACACGTTGGGATCGGGCCACTGGTGCACGGGGTTGGTCGCCCTCGATCCATAACTGAATACGCGCGGTCCGTTCGGCGTCTGGATGGTGAAGCGCTGCGGCGCGCCTTCCTGCGGGTCGTTCGCGGTAAAACCTGAGGCATTGGCGCGCGGAATGACATAGAGAGTCCCTGTCTTGGGCACGACATTTTCGATGTACACAATCGCGGCGAGATGCCCGGCCGGCTCGTTGGGGTGTGTGCCGCCGAGAATAAGCATCGAAGCGCCGTCATCGGCACCCTTCAATATATAGACTTCTGTATCGCCGGGCGTTCCCTTCAGTCCGGGGAACCAGTCCGAGAGCATCTTTTTCTCGCTGACGCCGGGGCCGTTCACTATCACATCGGGCTTTCTCATCGCGAGAAATGAGGCGCCCGCGACCGCCGAAGCCACGAGCGCTCCCGCCAGGCAAATAATCGCCGTAATCGTATGTTTCCGCATGGTCACCCTCATTTAATCATCAAAAGCCTGAGCAGAAGCGGCACGATCACCATAGCGGCCGTTACCTGCAGCGAAAACTTCTTCGTGTCGAAAAGCACCCAGACCGTCAGCGCGAGCACCACCGCCAATATCGCAAGATAAATGTAGAACATGAGCACCCTCCTACAGGACAGCCCTGATCTGCTTGGAGAACACGATGAACAGTATGGCGTACACGATGATTATCAGTGCCGGAACCACAAGCTTTTTCAGCACCGCGCCGTACTTTTCAAGTCCTACCACCTTGGCGGCGAAAATCGCCGCGAGCGCCGTCGGCGGCATAAAATCGCCAATGGCCGCGATCAGCGAGAGCGATGCCGCCGCGATTATCTGATCCTGGCTCAGAAGCGCCAGCATGAAGGGCACGCCGAGCACGCTCGATGAGCCGAAGGCCGAAATCGCGCCGAACAGGGGAATCGAGATCGCGATCATCACATAGAGCAGCGCAGGCGGCACCGAAAGCGCGTTGACCACGATAAAGCCGCGCACGCCCGTCGCCGTCATGATCTGGATGAACATACCCACGCCCACAAGAATTCCCAGCACGGGAAGCACGTCTTCGATCGATTTTTTCGCCGACTGCAGTATATTGAAGCGCTTGCCGGTCACCCATGTCAGCATTGTACCCAGAATAAAAATGAGCGGCATGCCGAGTCCGAATACGCGCGGCACCGCCTTGTCGAGAATCATCAGCACAAAGATGAGAATGAGCGGTGAGAAAAGCCGCAAGCCGCCATACTGGTCCAGCGTCGAAAAATCGAGCGACGCGAGCACCTTCGAGCGGTCCACTTTCCGCACCTTCCTCCAGCCGAACCACAGCGCGAAGACGATGGCGAGAGGGAAGGTCAGCAGAAGGAGAGGCACTTCAAACCCTACATAGGGCATGTCGATGCCGCC
>DJVZ01000048.1:28430-36233 GCA_002441395.1 Spirochaetaceae bacterium UBA6243
ATCGGCGCCACCACCGCGCCCGCCGTCAGCACCGACGCGGTCGAACTGCCCGTAATCATCCCCGGCACCATGATGACGAAGGTGAGAAGAATCATCAGTATCCCGGGCAATTTATTGAATTTCTTGATCACCGCCGCGGTCAGCGCCTCCAGAGCCCCGGAATCCCTGAACCCCGTCATGAACATCATGGCGGTGGCGATGGTCAATATTGTATCGACATACCCAAAAGTGCCTTCCACCAGGTGCCGCACGGGATCCTGAACGCCACCGGCGAGCGCGCCGGCGACCGCCGCGAGCAGCATCGACACGGACACAGGCCACTTGAGCGCGAAACAGCCCGCCGCAAATACGCCGACCATCAGAATAAAAAGCCAAAATTCCTGCGACACGTTACGCCTCGCTATTTCGTAAAGGCCGCAGCCAGAGGCTCGCCGACCTGCGAGATTTTCTGAACAGTATCGAGCGGGATCTTCGTCCCGCACAGCTTCGTGAAGAGACCATCGTTGTTGCCTTCCTCAACGACGATGAAATAGTCGCAATAAGGGACCGCCGCGTTGATGAAGCGATCGGACAGCTCGCCGCGCCGCGCTTCGCCGCCGATGTGCAGACCGATGATCTTCATGCCGCGCTTTTTGGCTTCGGTGAGTAATGCTTTTGTCCGCTCCAGCTCCGCGTCCGCGGAAATACCGGCCGCGCCAAGCCCCTTCGACGACCCGCCGACGACGATGATGAGCGTCTTGGCATTCGCGCTGGCAAGGCCCTGGGCTTTTACAAGCGAATCCATGGTAAAGCTCAATTTTGCCCTGCCCATAATCGCCTTTGCCATCTCGACATCCGCGCTCTGCCCCACCGAAGTGAGGAGCGCGGGCTGCGCCGCGATCGGCGCTTTCAGATTATATGCCGCGAGAGACAGAGGCAGGCATGCCGCCATCACCGCCGCGACTATAATAACAATTCTTCCGGAACGTTTCATAAAAACCTCTTTCCGTGCGCGAATATCCGCACCACAAGCTTCAACTAAAAACAGCCGGCCACGTATGCGGCGGCCGGCTGGACATTACCAAGACAGCACAGACAGCGCGTGCCGCCTACTTAAGATCCTATCACTCAGAACGCGGCAGCCTGTCCGTCGCGGCGTGGATCCGCGCCGCCATAGAGCAGCCCCTCGTCATAATCGTAGACGATCGCGTGCACACCGCCGAAATAGGCGTCCCAGTCGCCGCGGATATTGACATTGTGTCCCAGTTTCTTGACGCCTTCGAGCGCGCTGACCGGATAGCGGCCCTCAAGCTGCAGATCGCCGGAAGCGGCCTGGTACACGCGCGGAGCCAGAATCGCCTCCTGAATCGGGAAACCGAAATCGATGACATTGGAAATGACCTGCGCGACGGTCGGGAATATGCGGGTGGCGCCGGGCGAGCCAATCGTCATGAAGGAACGGCCCTGCGGATCGAGGACGAGCGTCGGGCTCATGCTGGAGAGCGGGCGCTTGCCGGGCTCGACGGAGTTGACCGAACCGGGAGTCGCCACAAAATCGTCCATCTCGTCGTTCATGATGAATCCCCATCCGGGAATCACGACGCCGGAACCGAAGAAGTAGTTGATCGTCTTGGTGACCGCGACCATGTTCCCTTCCTTGTCCATCACGGAGAAGTGGGTGGTGGAGCCGGACTCGTACTTGTAGGGATCGCCGGCCTGCGGAGGATTCATCGACGCGTTCAGATCGATCCGGGCGGCCTGTTCTTTCGCGTAGTCCTTGCTGGTGAGCCCCGCGAGCGGCACTTTGACGAAGTCGGTGTCGCCCATGTACTTCGAGCGGTCGGCAAATGTCAGCTTGAGAATTTCGGACCACAGGTGAGCGGCCTGCGGGGTCTCGAAGCCGATCTTCTTCACATCGAAGTTCTCGAGGATATTGAGAATCTCGACGAGGTGCGTGCCGCCGGACGAAGCGGGAGGCACGGAATATACCTTATAGCCGCGATAGTCGCCCTCGACCGCCTTGCGGATTTTTACCTGATAATTCGCAAGATCATCGAGGGTAATGATACCGCCGCGCTTCTGGACTTCGTCGACAATGGCCTGGGCGATTTCGCCTTTGTAGACGGCATCCTCGCCTTCCTTGACAATCTTCGCGAGAGTCTTGGCGAGATCGGGGTTGTAGATCACATCGCCAACCTCATAGGGAAGTCCGTCTTTCAGATAAATCTGGGCACCGTTCTCGTATTGGACGAGCTTTCCGAAGTTGTCTTTGGTGATCGATTCCAGATTGACCGTCACGGGAATACCCTGGAGCGCCCACTGGATAGCCGGCTGAATGATGTCGGCGCGGGTCAGTTTGCCTGAGCCGTAGTGCTCGAGCGCATAGAGGAGCCCTTTTACCTCGCCGGGGACGCCAACCGAAAGCCCTCCTTCATAGGTCGACTTCGGAATGACCTTTCCGTCGGAGCCGAGATACATCGTGGGCGTGGCTTTGCCCGGTGCCATTTCGCGGAAATCGATGACGACCGGTTCGGCCATGTCTTTCATCTTGATGATCATGAAACCACCGCCGCCGACACCAGTTGCGTTCGGCTCAAGGACACCGAGCGCGAAACCAGTGGCTACCGCCGCGTCGACGGCGTTGCCGCCCTTCTTCAGAATATCGATACCGACCTGCGACGCTTCCGGCTTCGCCGCGGCGACAACACCATTCGCTCCCACTGCCGCACGTCCATAGAGGTTGACTGGCAGCTGTGCCGAGACGGCGCCGAGCGCTGCGACGAACAACACCAACGCGAGCGTGAGTCTTTTCATGTGTACCTCCCATTCATTTTCTTTTAGAAAAAAAACTTAGTTTTTGTATTTTCTTACATTTTCAATACGGTGTCAATCTTTTATTACTGATTCTGTCCGGTTTTCTGGAGCCGCCCAAGCTGAACTTCAATGAGGACAGGCTTCCCAAGATGAGCCGATTCACAGAATGTACCGGCAAAACGCCTCACCCCATCCTCAATGACAGCTCGTACGGCGGGCTCCTCAAGAGTCGCCTTCGCGCGTACCAAGAGGTCATTCGAAAGCTCGTCCTGCATGCGCGCGGCCTCTTCCTTGAGTCTGAACATCGTATTTGTAAGAAGATTCGAATTTTCCGTGACAATTTCGATAGTATCCGTATGCACCGCCGGCAGAAGACAATCGGGCGCGGGAGTCGAGATCACAAGTTTACGCGCTCTGGCGTCCCACTGAATCGACCAGGCCGAAGGGTCCGAAGCGGGAATGACATAGGTTATATCGGCCATCGCGCTCAGGCGAATTTTCGCTTTGATATTGAATATTGCGAGCAGTTTAGCGGTGAATTCCTTCGAAGCCTCGTAGCGCTCCTGCGTGGTCGCGGCAACCACCATCGACTGCGGCTCGAGTTTCTCCAGGTAGAGTGTAAACTGCGATTGTACATCGGGCTGAGAACGCGCCAACACCTGCACGACGACCACCGTGACGATTGCAAGCACGAGTGTCGCTATGAACAGGAGCACAACTGGCTTAGAAAGGCGTACACGGTCCATTGTTCAATCTCCCCAGCGATCCTCCCATTCTCCCACAATCGCGGCAACCTCATTGGCATAGACGGAGAGGACGCGTTCCGGAGAAGATTTTTCCTTCAAGATTGAACCGAAAGCCTGACGCGCAACCTTGATGATCGATTTTTGCGCTTCATTCCTCGATTGCACAAAAGCTTCCTGATTCGAGAGCCCCAGATGGTGCGAGCGTTCAACCCAGGTTTTGCGCGCGCGCCAGTAGGCATACCACTCATCCGCCTTTGTCTCGCCAGCAAACGGTTTCCATAGTGAATGGAATCGGCCGTCCTTCAGAATCGCCGGCTTGTACAGCGACACGCAGGGATACGAGCTGTTCGTATACCATACAATCACTCCGCCAGGCAGATATTCCACCGCCATTGACGCCGTCGTCGCGCTCTTTGGGAACAACCCCGGATGTACGCAGAGATTCTTCATGCGATTGAGAAACGGGCCGGGCTTCGGCGCTCCCTCGTGGGAACGTAAAAGCGAAAACAGCGCTTCCATTCCCGCCCTCGCACCTGATACAGAGGACGCATCTCCAGTCCCTGCTCCGCTCGCCGCCAGCCGCATCAGCCCTCCCAGCGAATTCGACCTCCGTTGCTCACCCTTTGTAAAGAAAAGATATTTCGCATCTTCCACATGTTTTTTCCAGGAATTGCGCTGCCCCTTGCGCCCGGGGTCAGCTTCGTCAGAACACGCGGCCCGCTCATTGACGGGAGCAATCTCTTTTCGGGTCTGCGTGTCGAGGCGCTTGTAATCATCTTCGATACAATAGGCGTTGGAGATCGCGTCCGCAACCATGGCTTTGCGCCAGGCCCAGCGCTTGCCCGCGGTTTCGATGATGTACGCTTCCTCGGGGTCCGCGGCAAGAAAACTGTTATTGTAGACGAGCTTGCCTTTGTATGCCCCATTTCCGCCCTGAGGATATTTCTCGACAAATGAAGTGATGAAGTCCACCGCCTCTTTTGCCGTGGCACAGGCGGAAAGCGCCGCCCTGAGGATATCCATGCCGAGCACGCCATTTTCGTCCGGTTTGAAACGCGAGAAAACCGCCTCGTTTCCTATTGCAAGACCTTTGCTGTTGATGCCCATTTCGCCACCACTCATCCATGACGGCTTGGAAAGCAGCATCGCAAAGCCTTCATCCGAAAATCCGATTCCTTCTCTTATAAAAGTTGTGCCCGGTTCGCGTGGCGGAAGATGCACAAGAGCCTGGGGTTCTTCAGGGTCTCGGTCCGAATTCTTGCCAAAAATGAGAGGTTTGCCTGCACTATCGTGCAGAACAAGGGTATCACACATGGGCTTGCATACCTCCTCGGGTGTATTCCCCTGGTGCAAGTCAACAACACTATGGTATATCAACTCTCAATATTCACGCAAGCTGAAAAGTCTGGTATTCTGAAGGACAATGATGGTTACCGAAAGACACTTTACTGCGCTCCGGAGCATCGCGCTCGCATCTTTAGCCATTCTCATTGCGGCAAACTCGTTTGTCTCTGCCCAAACCCAGCCCTCACCCCCAAAAAATCCATCCTCGGTCGGTGATTTTCAACTGAATAACGCAGGGGCTCTCGCGAAAAACCAGGACATTTTACCAGGAGTCCCCTTCCCGCCGGCAATGAGCCAGAGTGCGGTACAGGCTTTTTTTGAGCTTCGCGACAGTGTGTACAGTGGCGTTGCCCCGGAATCCGTCGACGCACAAGCAACCTCACTGTTGAAAAGCATTGGCGGGCAGCAGCTTTCAGAGAACGATCGGGCATTGCTCGAAGCGCGCATTGCGTATCTCGCCGGGCGTTCCTGGAACGATCATAAAAATAAAAAGAAAGCAGCGCCATGGTTCGAGCGGGCCGTCGATGCCGCCCACACCATGATCGCGCTTGACGGAGAAACGCCAACCGCTCTCGTCGCGCTCGCGGAACCTCTGGGCGAACTCAGCCTTCTGAAAGATCTGGGATTTTTAGTCAGCAATGGACCGAAAGTAGGTCAGTACGCAAACAAGGCGCTGGAATCCGAGCCGCGGAATATCAAGGCATGGCTTTTGAAAGCGAGTGCGCTTGCCTATCCGCCGCCGATCTGGGGCGGAAATTATAAAAAGGCGCTGGAAACCTATGCCGCCATTCTGCCAATGGCCGAGACCGGTCTGCCAAAAGACGTGCTTTTCGACATCCGCGTCGGTATTGCCACCGCATACGCCAACCTCAAGCTTTCGGAACACGCGGCATGGTGGTTCAAAGCGGCGCTCGAGCTATATCCTCAGAATCCATATGCAAAAAGCGAATTGGAGAAACTGGCACCATGAGTACTACAATCCTCACCGTGTATGGAGTGATCACTTTTGCCGCCTGCGTGTTTTTCTTTTTTATCACAGTATCGAACATATTATGGCTCGTGCACACGCTCGGTACCGAGCCCAAACAAGCAGGCCCCCCGGTGGCGGTACTCATACCTGCGCGCAACGAAGCGCTGCGCATTCGTCCCTGTCTCGATTCGCTGCTTCAGCAGGACTACAACTCCTATCAAATCTATGTGATCGACGACAATTCGACCGACGAGACCTGGGAAATTCTCAGAGATTACATGCTCCGATTCCCGCGTAAAATCAAAGCTTTCAAAGCCGAGCCGTTGCCTGAAGGCTGGTACGGCAAGCCCCATGCTCTGCAAGAGCTGTCCAGCCATGTTCAGGAAGACTACATACTATGTACCGATGCGGATACAACCCATACAACGGATTCCATTGGCAAAGCGATGGCTGTCGCCGAAAAATACAATGCCGATCTGGTAACCGGCTATGCCCATCATCTCATGCCCACCTTTGCGGAAGCTTCTGTCGTACCTTCGATGTATATTCTGACGATGTTCGGCATGCCGCTGTATCTTATTCCGTTTATAAAATCGCCGCTCATCAGCCACGCGATCGGACAGTTCATGCTCTTCAGGCGATCATTCTTCGAAAGAATCGGCGGTTATGAAAAAGTAAAGCACCAGGCGACGGAAGATGTAAAACTGGCGCGCGTCGTAAAACAGCATGGCGGGAGGATAGCTTTCGTCGATCTGCGGGATACCGTCGAATGCCGCATGTATTCAACATATCACAAAGCGGTACAGGGGATTGCGAAGAACGCATTCGACTACCTGGGCAAGAATTTCTTCTTTCTGTTTTTGGGAACCGTTGCGGTGCCGCTCGTCTTTTTCGTCCCGGTTATTGTGTTGTTTGTAAACATTCCCTGGCTCGGGCCCGCCCTTCCTTTCCTCAAGGCATCGGCAATCATCACCTTCTATACATGGGCTCTCGAAACCATCGATCGCCGCCTGCCATGGTACGTGCCGTTTATCTATCCGCTCATATTTGTAAATACTCTGTCGGCGCTCTGGCGCGGCTTCCGTCTGGTGAACAAAGAAGGCGGCGTCGAGTGGAAAGGCAGAAAAGTAAAATGAGATACCGGAAAGGCGGCCCGCTCACGTCCGATACCCCTTTTTCGCGCCTGATTTGGGATATCCTTATCGTTTTAATCAGGCTTCTCGGCTGGCCACTCAGCCGCGCCATGTACAATATTAAAATCGAAAAAGTAGACGCGATGGCGGGACATAGGCTCCCTTCGCGCGCCATTCTGATCAGCAACCACTGCATGCCGCTCGACCCGCTCTCCCATGGCCTCGCCATTTTCCCGCGCCGCACTTACTTCACCCTTCTTGAAGAAACATGCGAAGCCCCTGTACTCGGCTCGTTCGTGCGACTCCTCGGCGGCATTCCACTTCCGAGGAGCAGAAACCGTCTCCAGGATATCGAAGAAGCCGTCTCTCACGGCCTCTCGACGCGAGGCCTTGTCCACTTCTATCCGGAAGGCGAGTGCTTTGTCGGCAACCAGAATATATTCCCCTTTAAGGCGGGGGCCTGCTATTTCGCGATAAAGTTCGGTGTACCGGTGGTCCCCATCGTCACCATTCTCAACCGTCGCAACGGACGAAAGTCCAACCGCACCCAGGTGACGGTGCACATGCTCGCCCCTGTGGTGCCGCCCCCTCCGGGCAGCCCCCCCCATGCCACGCTCGTCCGTTCGATCCAATTTTCAAATCAGGTCCACGACCTTATGCAGGCCGAAATCGAGCGGACGGGCGGCGACAAATCCCTCTACCGCGGTCCGATGCCGCGGATCAAGGGTGTGAATGATTAGGCTTGACTGACGAGGCCGAATGATCGGGCCGTCCCGCCTGCGCGCTTACAGGAACAGCTTCATCGACAGCGAGAGCA
>DJVZ01000040.1 GCA_002441395.1 Spirochaetaceae bacterium UBA6243
ACATGAGCGAAATCACCCGTCGCATTGAGGAGAAAATATATTCAGAGGCCGAATTCCACCGCGCGATGGAATGGGTAAAGACGTACTGCGTGGAAGGGCCTGACAACAATCCTCCTGAGCAGCGGCATTCCCGCGCCCGTAAAGACAAGGTCTGGGAGATGAGCGTAAAAATGGCCCTCATCGTGCGCGATCTGATGGTCGGCAACCCCGATCTGCGCCGGAAAGGGCTCTTTGAAGAGGCCCTTGGCCACAACGCCCTTCTTGCGGGTTTCCAGGGACAGAGGCAGTGGACTGACCATTTCCCCAACGGGGATTTCCTTGAGACCATTCTCAACTCGAGTTTCGACTGGACAGGCATACGTCAGCCCTACCTCGTCGCGACGGAGAACGATTCCCTGAACGGCGTCTCCATGCTCTTTGGGCATCTTTTGACGGGGAGCGCCCAGATTTTCTCCGATGTGCGAACCTACTGGAGTCCGGAAGCGGTGCAGCGCGTCACGGGCTGGAAACCGTCGGGGCTCTCCGAAAACGGCTTTATCCACCTCATCAATTCCGGCGCGACCTGTCTCGACGGCACCGGGTGTGAGCGCCTGGGCGGCCAGCCCGCGATGAAGCCATGGTGGCAGGTCGAGTCCGGTGAGGCCAAGGCGGCGCTCAAGGCGACGCAGTGGCGCTACGCGAGTCTCGGCTACTTCCGGGGCGGCGGATATTCATCCGATTTCTTGACCGAGGGCGGCATGCCAGTGACCATGACCCGCGTAAATTTTGTGAGAGGTCTTGGACCAATGATCCAGATCGCCGAGGGATTCACCGCGACGCTGCCCAGGGAGGTCCATGATACTCTGGATTTGCGCACCGATCCGACCTGGCCGACAACCTGGTTTGTGCCGCGCCTCACAGGGAGTGGTCCTTTCAAAGATGTCTATTCTGTAATGGCGAATTGGGGAGCGAATCACGGGGCTATTTCGTATGGACATATCGGCGCGGACCTTGTGAGCCTCGCCTCGATTCTGCGAATCCCCGTAGCGATGCACAACGTGTCCGTCGAGAAAATTTTCAGGCCAAGCTATTGGAATGCGTTCGGCATGGATCCGGAAGGAGCCGATTACCGGGCTTGTTCGGCGCTTGGGCCTTTATATAAGTGAACTAAACGAAAAGACAGCGGCATCGCTTGGCAAAAGGCGATATTGAGGCGGAGTGTCGGGGCCACATGGAGCGGTTCCGACACTCCGCCATCATATTGAGCAAAATATATCAAATAAATCTTGCGCTTTTATCAAAAGGCAGTATAAAATGTTTAGCTTTGTGTGATTTGGCATAAGCTCTGCGAAGAGCGAATGAGGCATCCAGGCTATCCCGAGGATTTTCGATTCAAGTATGGCAAAAAAATCGACCCAAAACGATTATCTCCACACAATTCGGGGCTATCTCTCCCGCTACAGGAAGCTTGCGCTGCCGGGGCTGGGGGTCATGATTCTCATCACGCTGGGCCAGCTCGCAGGGCCTTACATACTCAAGCAAATTATCGATGTCGCGGTTCCGAAAGAAGATACGGGGCTTCTTCTGAAGTATGCCTTTGCCTTTCTCGGCATTGTGGCGGTGACAGGGGCCTTGAGTTATGTAGGCATGATTTTGCTGGCACGCCTGGGGCTTTCAATTGTCACACTGATAAAACAGGACATTTTCTCGCATCTTTTAAAACTGCCTATGTCGTTTTTTGACAAGCACCCCATCGGTGAACTCATGTCGCGGACAGAAACCGATACCGAGCGGGTGCGCGATATGTTCTCGAACCTGGGTGCGAACCTCATCGTGAATATCTTTACCATGATCGGTATCTTTGCGGTGACCTTCACCCTGGTTCCAAAGCTGGCGCTCATAATGGTAGGTGTTTCAGCTGTGCTTCTCACAATTCTGATTGTGTTTTTTTCGAAAATTTTCCCGATGTACGAAAAAGCGCGTTCCTTTTACGCGTCAATCACCGCAAAGGTAACGGAATTCATACAGGGCATCGAAGTCCTGAAAGCGTATGGAAGAACTGGCTGGGCCGAAGCGGAGCTTGATGCCCCTGCCAAGCAGAAAGTGTCGCTTGAGGTCCGCATCTCGCTCATCGAATATTCGATGATGTCGGCGCTCAATTCATTGATCGGCCCATTGTTCATTGTCGCGCTGCTCTTGCTCTATGCGCCGAAGGTGCTCACGGGCACGATGACGCTTGGCACGATCCTGCTCTTTGTCGAGTACGGTTCCAGGCTCCTCAGGCCCATCGCGGAAATCGCGGAAAGTCTCCGCAGCCTTCAGCAGGCGCGCACCTCGCTTTCACGGATACGGAAGATCATGGCGACTCCGGAAGAACCAAACCGTGGCTCAGGTAAACTTCCGACCCTCGACCATGAAATTCGCTTTGACCACGTGTGGTTTGCCTACGAGGGTGAAGAGTGGATTCTCCGCGATCTTTCATTTGTCATACCAAAAGACAGTTTTTCCGCCATCGTCGGCGCGAGCGGCTCCGGGAAATCCACGACTATCAGCCTCATATGCGGATTTGCCCATCCACAGAAAGGTCATGTTCTCATCGACGGGATCCCTCTTGATGAAATCGACATCATTGCATGGCGCAAGCATATCGGCCTCGTCTTGCAGGAATCATTCCTGTTTCCGGTTTCAGTACTCGAAAATACAAGGCTTTATCATGAAGAAATAACAGAATCCGAGGTACGCGCGGCGATATCGGTCGTCCACGCGGACAGCGCGATAGATACGCTCCCCGAAGGGCTTTCGACAAACCTTTGGGAGAGGGGAGGGAACCTTTCCTCGGGAGAGCGCCAGCTCGTCTCTTTCGCAAGGGCTCTTGCGGCCAATCCTGAGCTCATTTTGCTGGACGAGGCGACGAGCAATGTGGACATGACTACCGAAAAGCACATTAAGGAGAGCATGGACGTACTTCGGAAGGGCAGAACGATGATTGTTGTCGCGCACCGCCTCTCTTCGGTACTTAGGGCTGATACGATCTTCTTTCTGAGTGAGGGGCGGCTGATTGCGGAAGGGACACATGAAAGCCTCTATGAGAACTTGCCGGCGTATCGACTCCTTGTGGATCAGCAGTTTCCGGAAGGGAAAAAGGGGCACGCATGAACTCATCGCGCAATAAGAACGAAAAGAAAAGCTCAGCCCGCCGGACAGGCAAAGGTGCGCCGCGGCGATCCGCCTCTCCAAGATTCTCCCATATCCGCTGGATTCGCGAAGTATGGCGCGAACGTCAAGGCCTTATCTGGCTTCTGCTCTTTTTGACGCTTTTGTCGAGCGCGGTAGCGGTCGCGTTTCCGCTGCTCACGAAGCAGCTCTTCGATCTTCTGGAACACGCGATCGATACCAAAATGAGCGAGGATGCCGCGATGGCTCAGGTGAAGCGCATTGCGCTGTATTTT
Source organism: Spirochaetaceae bacterium UBA6243 (assembly GCA_002441395.1). Taxonomy (GTDB): domain Bacteria; phylum Spirochaetota; class Spirochaetia; order Treponematales; family Rectinemataceae; genus Rectinema. The sequence goes on from DJVZ01000040.1 coordinate 3,429, forward strand.
GTGGCGATTGGCATAGCAGGTTTTGTCGCGGGCACTTTTCCGGGAATCCGGGGCGCTCTGAACGTAGTCTTCGATTACATTGTAAGAAAAAGGTATTTCGGCGAAGTAGTTCAGAAAGACATGCGATTCTTCAGCAAATTCCGCTCGGGCGATGTCATTACGCGTCTCACTTCGGATATCTCGGATTTTCCGAAACTGTCCTGGTTCCTCTGTTCAGGCATTTTCAGAGCGGTCGAGTCGGCGAGCAAAGTCACATTCTGCATCGCCGCGATGCTCAGCCTCGATTGGCGACTTGCGCTCGCGTCGCTCGCATCGCTGCCCATCATGCTTTTTGTTTTCACCCGCACTCAGTCTGCCATTTATGACCGCGTCAACAAAAACGAGCAGGCGATTTCGGCCATCAACAACCAGCTCGAGATGAGTTTTTCGGGCGTGCGCGTCATCAAGGCTTTTGCGAGCGAAGGGAAATACACGAAATTCTTCCAGGATGCCCTCGCGCGCCGCTTCGAGACGGAAATGGGCGTCGCCAAACTTGAGGCGGTGATGCAGCTCATTTATCAATATATAGATTATGTCGCACAGATTGCCCTTGTGTTTGTGGGCGGACTCATGGTCACCAAACACACTATTTCAATCGGAACTTTCTATGCCTTCTATAATTATCTCAATATGCTCATTTACCCGATGCTCGATATTCCACAGCTTTTTGTGTTCGGAAAGCGTGCCTTCGTGAACATCGACAGGCTGGAGGAGATGCGCAACTATCAGCCAGAAATGCAGGAAGGAGAAAGAGGAAGGGAAGGTGGTGCCACGAAGAGCGCCGATCAAGATTCAGCAGAAAGGGCGACCCGTGAAGTTCCGCTTCGGAACGGCCCGCACGATGGCTCGGCAAAAGAGACCCTGAAAAAGGCGCCTGAAACGACGAAGCAACTTCCTCCCTTGCGATCCCTTCGCTTCGAAAAAGCGACAGTGTATTACGAACACAAGCATAAACCTGCGATCGACGATATCAGACTCGAAATCTTTCCCGGAGAAAAAATCCTCGTGATCGGCCCTGTCGGCTCCGGCAAGACGACACTTGTGAAGACAGCGCTGGGCCTTTTGGAACCCCGGACGGGTCGCGTGACCATCAATGAAAAGTCCGTGCGTGCCCTGGATCCTGAAGAGCGCCGGGGGCTTATCGGGTATGTTCCCCAGGATCCGCTTTTGTTCAGCGGAACGATTCGCGACAACATTCTTTTTGGTTGCCGCGAGGGACAGAGCTTGCCCGAAAGTGAGCTGGCGCGCCTCATCGAAGTCTCGAGGCTCTCCGATGAAATCGCAGCCTTCCCCGATGGCCTCGAAACCAAGCTCGGCCAGCGCGGCACCAGCGTTTCAGGGGGCCAGAAGCAGAGAATCGCCATCGCGCGGGCGCTCGCGGGCTACCCGGCGCTCCTTTTGCTCGACGACATGACCGCATCCCTCGACACCAACAACGAAGAGGCGCTCTGGCGCTCGCTCGCCGAGATGCCTGAGTTTGCCCGGGCGGCAGTGATCGCTGTCTCGCACCGCCTCTCGAGCATCCAGTATGTCGACCGCGTCCTTTTTTTGAAAAACGGGCGCATCACCGGATTCGGGGAGCATTCTGAGCTTATGGCGAATAACCCTGCCTACCGCGAATTCGTCGCCGAGCACGTGCAGAGGCCGGGGGAGTGAGATGATTTGGCAGAATTCATATTTTTGCGCGCAGTTTCTCTGCCTTCTCTTCAGCCTCGATTGCAAGTTCGGTCGCGCGGAATGTGAGCTCCTGGTCCTGCGCCGTGCGTGTGTTGTCGATGCAGTCGCGCACAAGCTGGCCGAAGAACGGGAAGCCGCAAGTCCCTGCTGCTCTGAAATGATACTCTCCCCTGTGATTCACGAGGTACACGTGATCTCCTTCGGGGTCCGAGGCCACGTCGATGTACTTGCGCATTTCGATATAGCCATCTGTCCCTTGGATAAAGGTCCGGCCGTCTCCCCAGGCGCCCAGTCCGTCGGGCGTGAGCCAGTTGACGCTGAAGTAGCCAGTCGCACCATTGTCCATCACCAGGCTTGCGTCGCCGAAATCCTCAAATTGCCGGTAACGGGAAAATTTATAATTCGCGGTGTGGCTTGCCGAGATTGAAGCATCGCGCGCTCCCGCGTAGAAGAGTATCTGCTCGATCTGGTGACATCCCAGATCGACAAGGATGCCGCCGAAATTCGCTTTGTCGAAGAACCATTCGGGGCGCTGATCCAGGCTTATCCGGTGAGGTCCCCAGCCTGAGATATGCACGATTTTTCCGATCGCCCCATCTTCGATGAGTCGCTGGGCATATACCGATGCTTCGACGTGAAGCCGTTCGCTGTAGTACACCGCATACATCTTCCCGGTTTCCGCGACGGTGCGCCGGGCCAGGTCCACCTGGGTCCGGGTGGTGAATGGCGGCTTGTCGCTGAAAAAATGCTTGCCGGCCTCGAGCGCGCGCATGCCAAGTGGCCCGCGTTCTGCGGGAATAATTGCTGAAGCAACGAGCTTGATATCTGAAGCACGGAGAATTTCATCAATGGAACTTGCGGGTGTCGCGTCGGGATAGACTTCACGGAAACGGGCTACGTTTGCCGCATCGCGGTCATAGACCATCGCAATGGCCGCGCCAGCCTCGGTGAGCCCGTTGCACATGCCGTAAATGTGGCCATGATCGAGGCCGATAACGCCGATGTTGCATTCGCCTTGCGCGCATACTGGTGCTGCCTTTCCTTTTGGCGCATAGAACTGGCCGCTGGATTTTTCCTGCATGGTGCCCCCTGTGTGACAAATTTGCGCTCATTATATAGTAAAAGATCGGGGCAGGCAAACTCCTGCGCATGCCAAAATTTGCCGCCCCCTGTACAGTTCATTATACTTAAAAGAGTTAATGTCAAAGTACGGGAGGTGAAACATGAAGCCGAATCAATCAACGCTGAAAGTCCTGTCGATTGCAAGCGCGCTCGCGTTTCTCGCGGTCCTTGTCGTGAACGCCCTGGCAAACGCGCTGCCATTGAACGGTGTCACCACAGGCCAGCTTTCCGATGAAATTCCGAATCTCTTTGTTCCGGCGGGCCTTACGTTTTCGATCTGGGGTGTCATCTACTTGCTTTTGGCCGGCTATGTGCTGTATGCGATCCGCGAAGCGTGGAGAAAGAACGGAGATGGCGGAGGCTGGACGGCGCGCGATGCTGTCCTTTTTTTGCTGAACGCAGCAGCGAATATCGGCTGGATTTTTGCTTGGCAGTGGCGGCATGTGGCCTTGTCGATGGCGCTCATGCTGGTGATTCTCGGAACTCTCATCGCGCTCGAGCTTTCGATAGAGCAGAAAATGAAAAAAGGCGGGGCTCTGTCCCTCGCTGAACCCTTGTCTCCAGGCGAGCCTTCCGCGCAGCCCCGACCTCAGCGCTCGTCTCGTGCCCGGCACTTGCGGCGATTTTTTCTCTCTGTGCCGATAAGGGTCTATCTTGGCTGGATTTCGGTTGCGACAATTGCGAACGCGACCGCGCTGCTCGTCAAACTTGGCTGGAATGGCTGGGGGCTCGATCCCCGCGCCTGGACGGTTATCGTGATCGCGGCTGGTCTGGCAGTGGCACTCGGGTTTTCCGTCGGGCAGAGGCAGATTGCGGCTCCCCTCGTGGTGGTCTGGGCCTATGCCGGCATTGTGATCAAGCGGACTCAGGTCGATGCGGCGTATTCACGGGCAGTGTGGATCGCGGCGCTCGTCTCGGCGGTCATTATTTTGCTTTCCTTTGTGGTGGTGAGGATTGTAAGGCCAGGAACTGCTGGATCGGGCAAGGCCGCGGCCGGTCAGTCATAGACCCGCGTTTCGTCTTGCCGTTGTTGTTGATGCTGGATTCCCGCGATACAATGAAGGGCATGGAGGAAGACAAAACAATGTCAAAAAAATCGATTCTCGTCATGGTGTTCTTATGCTCTCTGCTCTTGGGCGCGGGGGCGCAAGTCATTGTCTTCGGAATGGGAGATCCGGATATCGACGCCGGATTGAATGAGCTCAATGCGAGCGCGAAGCTCAATATGCCGGGATTCCAGGCGGAGGTCGCGCTTGCGTGGGGCCAGCCCGCCGCGAGTATCACGGTGGCCCTGTCGCAGGGCCTGTCGCCGGGAGAAGTGTACCTCGCCGCGGCGCTCGCTCATTTCTCCGGCAAGCCGCTCAACGTCGTGATAGAGCTCTATAAGAAAGACAAAGCAAAGGGCTGGGGCGCGCTGGCGAAGGAACTCGGAATCAAGCCGGGATCGAAGGAATTCAAGCTCCTCAAGGAGACACTGGAAGGTTCCCGTAAAAAAGTCAAAGGGAAAAAATAGAAATTTTCTGTACATATGCGCCTGCTCTATGAGAAGAGAAATAAAAAGCAGGCGCTGACCTCAAAACAGCATCTCTTCATTACCGATTGTTACAATTTGTTACATTGCGGAAAACCTCCAGATACATCAGGGCGATAACTTTACTGCATGGAGGATATACTATGAAGAAAACCAAATACCCCATTATTCTCATTGCGGGCTTGATAGTTTTTCTTTGGTCGTGCCAGACGTCTCCGAGCGATGAAGAGCTTAGCTCGAGCGAGGAAGAATTCGTCGCAGAACAGACTGCAGCATCCATAAGTACCGATGAGGGTGGAGCGCTCTATACGACCAAGGCGCTTTCCGATCCGTCCTACTATGAAAATCTGGAAGACGAAGCGGAATATGACGCAACAACGGGCACTTTCTCAGTTACGACTTCAATCGATTTGACATATAAAGGATCCACTTCCGTCAATATGAGTTATAAGTTGTACGATACAGATGGAAATGTACAGTCCAGTTTTGATTCTGCTACCACCTATAGAGTTGAGGCGACTATGCAGTTCAGCCATGATGTGAATACAAACCGGTACGAGGCTCATACCAGCAAAAGCACGAATGTAACTGTTACGGGGCTCAACACCGATACGGTAGTCGTAAATGGTGAATGGCTGGCTGAAAGGACTGCCCAAACCTCTTCGTCGGTACCACAGCCGCACGAAACCACCTTATCCCATCATCTGTTGCTCAGGAACATTACCTATACGAAGGAAAGCGAAACCGGTCAGTATCTCCTCAGCGGGGGTTCTGCCTCATCACAGATAGAAGGGTCGATCAACAACAAGAGTTTCACTCGGTCCGTCCAGTGGACCTTTGGCGACTCCAATACCGCCACGATGACGTATCAGGGAGAGACCATGACCGTCAACATCACGACAGGAGTCATCGTCGACTAAGAGAAGCGGAAGATACTGATCTCACTGTGGCCGAAACAATGCATGCCTGGTGTATCGATTCGTAGAGGGAGGACGCATGATTTTGAGGGAAGCCCTTGTCAGTGATACATTAAGTAATATGCGTTGTTTCGCATCAGTGAGGTTTTACAGGGATGGAGAAGGTAGTAATTGTTGACGACGATGAAAAGATGAGCGCTCTTCTCGTCCGATACCTTGGAGAATTCGGTTTTGAGGTTGTGTCCATGTCCCGCCCGAGTGAAGCATTGGCGTTACTCGGGCAAAGTCGGTTCGATATAGCGATTCTTGATGTCATGCTTCCTGAAATGGACGGATTCGAGCTTCTTAAAAAGATTCGTGAGATCGATGATCTGCCAATTATCATGCTGACCGCAAGGGGAGAGCTTCCCGATAGGGTTCTTGGCCTTGAGCTCGGAAGTGACGATTACATTCAGAAACCTTTCGAGCCAAGAGAGCTGGTCGCTCGCATCCGGGCAATCCTTCGCAGACGCAAGGCGAATGGAGATGTTGTCAGTGATTCTTCTGTCATCAAGGTGGCAGGAATAGTTCTGAACAGGGCCACCTTTTCGGTTACCGTCGATGGTGTTCCAATTGAATTGACGACATCTGAATTTCAGCTGCTGGACATTTTTCTATCGTCGCCCAGAATAGTTTTTCCCCGGGAAGTACTTATGGACAAATTGCGTGGATCGTCTATTGGGGCTTTTGACCGATCCATCGATGTGCTTGTCAGCCGGCTCAGAACCCAGTTGCAGGATGATTCCAGAAATCCCCGATTTATCAAGACTATCCATGGTATTGGATATGTCTTTATGGCAGAGTAACAATGAGATGGCGTAAATCGCTCTTTACCAAGACATATGTGACGATTGTTATTTTGGCGTTAATATCAGCCCTTGCGGTGGGGCTGTTCGTGTTCGGTCAATACAGATTACGCTTTAAAAGTAACTCCGTGTCCGCATTGCCCCAATTCTACAAGCGGAACTCTATGGATCTGGGTATCTCTCCAGACCCTGAAAAAGGGCGTATTCTTGCAGAGCGACTCGGTGTCGACATCTTCTATTTTGGGAAATCTTCACATTAGCAAACCCTCGAGGATCCTGCAGTTGTTCATTTCATGGAGAATATATCGAAAAGAGGACGTGATATACAAGGATACCGTGACAGAAAGCTCTATGTGGGATTCAGTGACGAACGTGGATATTTTGTGTTCTATGGCAATCCCTTGTTCAACATAGAGCGTCTGCCTGTGGTATTAGGAACCTTTCTCTTGATCGGGTCACTCCCCTTGATTATCACATTTTTTGTTATCCGTATGCTCCTTTTGCCACTCAAAAGGCTGGAACAAGGGGTTAGTGAGCTCAACGCCGGCAATCTGTCCTTCCGCGTCTCTCCGGTAAGAGATGACGAATTGGGAGCTCTGGCAAAGGCGTTCAACCATATGGCCGAGCAGATCCAGCAGATGATCTCCGACAAGGAACAACTTATACTCGATGTGAGCCATGAGCTGAAAACACCGATCACGAGGATAAAGCTATCGCTTGAATTTCTGGAGAATGAAGCGCTTCGCAAGAGCTTGGAAGAAGATGTCGATGAAATGGATCTAAAAGTTCAGGAGCTGCTTACCTCGGCTCGTCTGAATACGCCGTATGGCAGTCCAAAACGAGAGAAAACAGAGCTGGCGGCTTTTTTACTGTGGATAATCGGGCAATATGGCAAAGACCCGCCTGGCGCTGTCCTGCTTCCAGGAGATCCTGCGGTGTTTGTCGAAGTGGATCAGGGATTGTTCCAGACGGCTTGTAAGAATGTCCTGGAAAACGCGATCCGCTACTCTAGGCCCAATGCTCCTCCGGTAGAACTATGGTATGAGGTAGGTGCGTCATTTGTCGATATCAGTTTTCGGGATCATGGCGTTGGCATTGCTTCGGAGCACCTCGATCGTGTATTCGAGCCCTTCTATCGAGTAGACAGATCGCGTGACAGGCGGGCTGGCGGGTATGGGCTCGGTTTTTATCTTGTCAAGAAGATCGTTACCGCTCACGATGGAACCGTCTTAATCGAGAGCGAGGTAGGAAAGGGGACTCTTGTGACCATACGCATCCCGCGAAACAATAGCAGCAATTAACCTTAGGCCTTTTTATCCAATCCGATTTTACGCCCCGAATATCCTCTGTTTCCCACGATCCAAAAGGCTTTCAAGCAATGCCGCCGGGTTCGCGAATTTCCCGAGCAGGATCATCGCCGCGATGATGTAGGGCTTGTAGCTCGCTTCCCGGTAGGTGTCGTCCCTGTAGCGGTCGAAGACGCTCGCGGCGACTTCGCCCGCCTCGCAGGAGACGTCGGTGATGTCCGCGGGCAGGCAGTGCATGTAGAGGGCCTTTCCGTTTTTGGTCAGCCCCATCTTTTCCTCGGTGCACTCCCAGTCCACGAATTTGGTGTTGTTGGCGAGTGCCTCTTTTTCGAGCGCCTTGAGGCCGTCCTTGTCGCCGGCGTGGAGGAGGGGAACGCGGCGGAGCATGACGTCGTAGGGAGCCCAGCTCTTGGGATACACGATGTCCGCGTCCTTGAAAGCCTCGTCCATTGAGTCCGTGTAGGTGAAGCTTCCGCCCGATGCGGACGCCTGCTTCTTCGTCATCTCCAGCACATCGGGGATGAGGTCGTAGCCCTGAGGATGGGCGAGAACGATGTCCATGCCGAATCGGCTCGCGAGCCCGATGACGCCCTGGGGTACCGAGAGGGGTTTGCCATAGGAGGGACTGTATGCCCAGCTCATGGCGATCTTCTTGCCCCTGAGCTTGTCGAGGCCGCCAAAGTAGTGCGCGAGGTGCAGGAAGTCGGCCATCGATTGTGTCGGATGGTCGATGTCGTTCTGCAGGTTGACGATTGCCGGTCTGGAGGGCAGGACGCCGGCTTTGACGCCGTCGTCGAGGGCTTTGCCGACTTCGCGCTGGTAGCGGTCGCCTTCGCCGAGGTACATGTCGTCGCGGATGCCGATCGCTTCCGTGAGAAAGCTGATCATGTTCGCGGTTTCGCGGACGGTCTCGCCGTGGGCGATCTGGCTCTTGCCCTCGTCGAGGTCCTGGATGTAGAGACCGAGGAGGTCGCAGGCGGACGCGAAGGAAAAGCGCGTGCGGGTTGAATTGTCGCGGAAATTCGATACGGCGATGCCTGAGTCGAACACGCGCGGGCTGATGTCGCGCTCGCGCATGGCGCGCAGGATATCGGCGACGAGGAAGGTGGCCTCGATTTCATCCTGAGTCTTTTCCCAGGTAAGGAGAAAATCCTTGCCCGCCATATCGATGCGCTTGACTCGCAACTGCTCGATCAATGAGCGGATTTCGTTCATGTGGTCCTCCGGACAGTCGAATTACAGAATGCCCGCTTTTTTGTACATGCGCTCGCAGGCGGAGAGCGCGTTGCGACGGATCGTCTCCTCGTCGGCTCCCACGAGAAGGCCGTGGCGCACCACCTGTTTGCCGTTGACGATGAGGTAATCGACGCCGTGGTTGTAGCCGGAGAAGAGGAGGGCGGCGAGGGGGTCGGAGAGGGCGCCTGCGTATTCAAGTTTCATGACGTCGAAGAGCGCGATGTCCGCGAGTCTTCCCTCTGCGATCTCGCCCGCCTCTTCGAAGCCGAGGATGCGCGCGCCGCCGGCGGTGGCGATGTGCATGGCCTCACCGGCGGTGAGCCCGGCGGAACCGTACTTGATGCGCTGCAGTAGGAGGGCCTGGCGCGCTTCGCCGAGCATGTCCGAGCTGTCGTTCGAGGCTGAGCCATCGACGCCGAGCCCAACGGGCACGCCTCGCCCGAGCATCTCGTGTACGCGGCAGATTCCGGAGCCCAGGCGCATGTTCGACGAGGGACAGTGCGCGACGCCCGTGCCGGTCTTGGCGAGGAAGTCGAGTTCTTCGTCGTTGAAGAAGATGCCGTGCGCGTACCAGACGTCGGGCCCCACGAAGTCGCAGTCGCGCATCACCTCGAGGGGGCGGCGGCCGTACACCTGCACGCAGTAGTCGTCCTCGTCGCTTGTTTCGGCGAGGTGGGTGTGGATGCGGGCGCCATACCGACGCGCGAGTGCGGCCGAGTCTTTCATGAGCCGTTCGCTTACGGAGAAGGGGGAGCAGGGGGCCAGGGCCACTTTGCGCATGGCGTCGGGCGCCGGGTCGTGGAAGCGGCGCAGCGTCTCCTCGCTGTGGGCGAGGATGCTGTCCTCGTCCTGCACCGTGCTGTCGGGGGGCAGACCCCCGTCCTTTTTCGAGCGGGACATCGAGCCCCGGGTCGGCGCAAACCTGAGGCCGATGTCGGCCGCCGCGCGGAACTGCAGCGAAGGGATGTCGCCGCCGAAACCTGTCGGGTAGAGGTAATGGTGGTCGGTTGTCAGCGTGCATCCGGTCTTCGCGAGCTCGGCCATGGCCAGCGTGCTCGACCAGTAGACGGCTTCGGGGTCGAGGTATTTCCAGATTTCGTACAGATAGACGAGCCAGTCGAAGAGTTTCGCGTCCTGGACCGCGGGCAGATTGCGGGTGAGGGTCTGGTAGAAGTGGTGGTGCGTGTTGACGAGGCCAGGCAGAACAACGTGGCGGGAGGCGTCGATCACCGTAGCGCCCTCGGGAGCCTCGATGGTCGGCGCGATTTTCTCGATGCGGTTACCGTCTACGAGAATGTCGACGTCCCGCAGAAGGTCGAAGCGGCGGCGCGCCGAGCGGACCGCCTTGGCGGTCTGTGTGGCGCCAGCTGCGCCGTCAGCGCCCGTTTCTGTCCCTCTCGTCGCAGCCGGCACCGCGACGGCAAAGCAATCCTTGAGGAGGATCACCTCAACACCTCCGCGTTGAAGTCCTCGATGAGACCATCGAGGGCGCCGACCTGACCGTGCAGTCCACCCCAGTAGTTCCGGTAATCGTCCCACTGTGCGCGAAGCTCGGAGAGATCCTTGCCGAGCTGTTCGATCCAGGTGAAGTACTTGAGGTTGTGGGCGCGGCGCTTGTCGACGTGCGTCATCTCGAACACATGGTCGACCGAGAGCCCCGCCAACCTGTCGAGGTCGCGGTCCGCCTGCCTCTGGTCGTAGGCGCCACGCTCCGCGGTCAGCTCCGCGAGCCGCGACTGGTACATCGCCATCGAATCGGTGAACATCGTGAAGACGATGTCGTCCTCGCCGAGCTCGTAGTACTTCGCGAACTTGATGGCGGCGATGAGGTTGCCGACCCCGGAGATGCCGAGCCACTCGAGCTTTTCGACGACGGCCGGGTCCGCGCCCGCATCGATGAGGGCCTTTCGGCCTGCCGGCTCGTTGAAGAGGCGGATGAAGCGCATCGGAAGCTCGTCGTCGACGCCGACCGCCGCGTCCGTGTCGCGGAAGTTGTGAATCCAGGGGATGTGCTTGTCGCCGATGCCCTCGATGCGGTGGCCGCCGAATCCGTTTTCCAGGATGGTCGGGCACTGCAGGGCCTCGCCGACGGCGAGCTTCGCGCCGGGAAATTTTTCCTTGATGTAGGAGCCCGAACCGAGCGTTCCGGCGGAGCCCGAAGAGAGCACGATGCCGCCCACGTGGGAGTTCGGTCCGCCGACCGCGCGGAAGACTTCTTCCATCGCCGGCCCCGTGATCGCGTAGTGCCAGAGGTGGTTGGGAAGCTGATCGAACTGGTTGAAGATGACCACGTCGCTGCGGGTTTTCTGGAGTTCGACGCACTTGTCGAAGATTTCCTTGACGTTGGATTCGCAGCCCGGGGTCGCGATGACCTCCTCGGCCATGGTCTTGAGCCACTCGAAGCGCTCCCGGCTCATCTCTGCGGGGAGTATGGCGACGCTCGGGCACGAGAGGAGGCGGGAGATGTAGGCGCCACCTCGGCAGTAGTTGCCGGTGCTCGGCCAGACCGCTTTTTTCGTCGTCGGGTCGAAGCGGCCGGTCACGAGTTCGGGCGCGAGGCAGGCGTAGGCCGCGCCAACCTTGTGCGCTCCCGTCGGAAACCACTTGCCCGCGAGCCCGACGATGCGCGCCTTTGTGCCGGTGATCGCCCGAGGAATCTCGATATAGTTGACGGAACCGTAGCCGCCGCCGAATTCCTTCGGCTCGTTGTGCCATGTCACGCGGAAAAGGTTGCGCGGATGCACATCCCAAAGACCAATGTTGGAAAGTTCATTCTTGACCGATGAAGGAATTCTGGAAGGATCGCGCATCTGCGCGAAGGTGGGGAGGAGGATGCCTTTCTGCTTGCAGCGTTCAATGTTTTTTTTGCGCTGTGCATCGTGAATATTGAGGTCGATCATCAAGGACTCCTTGCGGAAGTAATTGCTGAGAAGGCCCATCGCCGTTGGCATGAGGGCGTATAGAGACAACCAGTATACCATACGTTCCGGAGATTGAGGAGGTGTGGACAAATGTGCTACCCCGCAGCAATCTGCGGGGTAGCACAATAAACTTGGTCGTCAACGTAAGAATATAATCTACCGTCCTCTCCTGGGGGTTCTTTTTGCCTTCGGTAACGGCAAAAATTCTTCACACTGTCGGCATTTGCCATCGGTAGCGGGTCTTAGCTGCCTATGCTTTCTCAAAACAGTGTACTGATTTTAGATCTTTAAAATGCTTGTCTTGCGTCCACAGCATTGCGTCATACTTTTGATTGATGGCGTATATGATGCTATCAGCCATAGGCAGTTTGTTTTCTTTCCCTGTTTTTGCTGCATAGATTGCCACATCGGTATCAAGATTGATGACATTGCCTTGTTTCATATGCGCGATTGCGAAGAGTGCTTTATCTTCATCCAGTTCAAGGAGTAATTTTTTGAATACTTCATAGATTGTTATTGAAGGTACGAGAAGATTTTCTGTGTCTTCGATGATGGGCGCGACTTCATCACCAACCCGAGAGCCTGCGAAGAATTCCAGCCAGCATGAAGAGTCGACAATATTCATACTCTGTCCTCTTCACGCTCGATTTTAGTATTGATTCCTTGAAAAGCACCCTTTAATGTTTTCATAGGATGGATGGGGACAAGTTCAATTCGTGAGCCATAGGTGAGCACTTCAAGTTTTGCGCCGACATGAAGACCAATAGTATTACGTATTTCTTTAGGAATAACGACTTGATATTTGCTAGAGACAGTGACTGTTTTCATCGATAACCCCTATGTCTTACTATACTACTATCGATAAAATTTGTCAAATCTCCAACGCTTAGGACACCGAAAATGCCCATGCCGGTGGTTCGTGGCACTGCGAAGATTGAGTGGCTCTTCACGATGTGCATCGCCGTCTTCGATCCTGTGCGGATGCGGAACATGGAGGCGGTACGATGAGCCCCAAAGCGTAGTGGGGAGAAGTACAGGGCGCTGCACGCCTCTGGAATATCCCGCTTCTTGGTGGTTCCAGGAACACTCTTCAGCTATCGGGCAAAGAAGCCGCTTATTCCCCTGAATCTCTGATTATGCGATTATCCTTTGCCGAATTTTCGACACCCTGTTAGGTCTTTTGTTTCTTTTCAGTTTATCCCTGCAGCTACCGCAGGAAATAATCAAGTTCAAATCGTGAGCCCTACAGCCTTCGCCGCCGATTTGATGTCCTTGAGTCCGCTTCCCGTCAGCATGACGACAACGCGGGTCTCTGGGGCGAGCTGCTCCTTCACTTTCAGAAAGCCCGCGAACGCGCAGGCGCTCGAGGGCTCCGCGAAGAGACCGGAACTGCGCGAGAGGCGGCGCTGCGCGGCGAGAATCTCCCCGTCGCTCACGACGACGGCTCGGCCCGAGTGCCGGCGAAGCCTGTCGAGCGCGAAGTAGCCATTGCGCGGGATGTCGACCGAGATCGAGTCGGCGATGGTCGATGAGGGGCGCGGCTCGAAAATTCCGGTTTCGAGGGCGCGGGCTATGGCGCACGAGCCCTCCGCCTGGGCGGCCCAGACTGTGGGCATCCGTTCAATCCATCCGAGCTTCACGAGGTCTTCGAATCCCCGTATGACCCCGGCGATTATAACGCCGTCTCCTGTGGGAACGAAGACATGGTCCGGAGCGAGATAAGCTGGCGCCGCGGACATAGCGCGCACGTCTGCGCCCGCTGCCTTTTTCGCTGTGGCCAGATCGCGCGCGATCTCGAAGCTCGCGGTCTTCTTCCCTTCAATGGTGAGCGGATTGTAGGCCGTGTTGCGGGAGAGCATGCCCGTCGCTCTGGAGTAGGCGAGCGACTGGTCGAAGGCGAGGTCATAGGTCCCGTCGACCTCGACGAGTTCCGCGCCGTACTGCAGAATCTGCACGCGCTTCGCGATCGGCGCCGATTTCGGCACGTAGACCCTGATTTTGATGTCCGCGGCGGCGCCGACGCATGCCATGCTCGAGGCGGCGTTGCCCGTCGAGGCGAGCACGATTTCCCGTATCCCGAACTTGCGGGCAAAGGCGGCGACGAGCCAGCTCGCCCTGTCCTTGTAGGAACCCGAGGGATTGCAGGTGTCGTCTTTCAGCCAGAGGTTTGGCATCCCGAGCTCGGAGCGCAGCCTTTCGGGCGCCCAGAGGGGAGTCTGTCCCACGGGAATTGGCGGAAAAAAGCGGTCCTCGACGGGAAGAGGGACAGAGCCCCGTGCGGGAGCTTCTCCTTCCCAGGCGCACTCGAGCACGCCTCGGAGGGGCTCATCGGGGCGCTGTTTTTTCGCGCACTCGTCGCAGAGATAGCGCCCGGGCTCGATCGGATAGGTTTTTCCGCAGGTGGGGCAGCGGTACATCCAGCGCGTTTCCATGCCAGGGCCTCATTTCGCCTTTGCGCCGAGAACGTAGGGCAGGGCCGCATAGAACGCCGAGGCGATCTCGAGATCGTCGATCCGCGTGATTTCGTTTGGGGCGTGTGCCTGCGCCTCGTCGCCCGGCCCGAACCCGATCACGGGAATCTTGTGGCGGCCGCAGATCGCGACCCCGTTCGTGGAGAATGTCCATTTGTCCACGACAGGCGGTTTTGTAAAAAGCTCGGAGTACGCATCCACGCCCGATCGTACGAGGACATGGTCCGCGGGGATCTTCCACGTGGGGAAGTAGAGCTCCTGGTGGTACTCGGTGCCCGTCCACGCGGAGCGCCTGTATTCAGGCATGAAGACCGTGAAATTGTTCACCCCGGCCTCTTTGAGGGCGTCCTTGACCTGTGCGATGGCGAGCTCGTCGGTTTCGCCCCAGGTGAGGCGTCGGTCGCAGTAGAGCATCGCCTGGTCGGGCACGGCGCACTGGCTCGGGCCGTGGACATTGATCTGGCTCACGGTGATGGTGCCCTTGCCGAGGAAGTTGTCGTCATCGGGATGGAGACGTTCGTTGAGCTTCTCGATGGCGAGGGCCGCGCGCGCGGCCTTGTACGCCGCGCTGTCGCCCCGCTCGGGCGCGGAGCCGTGGCAGGAGACGCCCTTGATGTCGATCTGAATCTCCATGCGCCCGCGATGGCCGCGGTACAGCCTGCAGGAGGTGGGCTCAGTGGAGACGGCGAAGTCGGGCACGAACTTCTCTTCCTCAATGAGATACTTCCAGCACATGCCGTCGCAGTCTTCCTCGATGGTGGTGAAAGAGAACCAGACCTCGAAGTCACCCTTGTAGGCGAGGTCCTTGAGGATGCGGGCGGCGGTAATCATGGAGGCGGCGCCGCCAAGCTGGTCGGACGCGCCGCGGCCGTGGACGAGGCCGTCTTGTATGAGTCCCGAGAAGGGTGGGGTTTTCCACTGGGACTCGTCGCCGACACCGACGGTGTCGATGTGCGCGTCGAACACGATCTTCCTGGAGCCAGAGCCGACGCGCCCGAGGAGCGAGCCGAGGCCGTCGATCCAGAGGTCTTCCATACCCGCCTCTTCACAGAGCTGTTTGAGCAAGACGATGCGGTCTTTTTCGGTCGTGGAGAACGCGGGCACCTGAATGATCTTGCTCAGGTTCTGCGCGCTGTAGTCGCGATACTCGCGAGCCTTCCCGAGAATTTTCTTGCTGTTCATCTTTTACCTCTCTTCCATCCGTTTCCAAAGTCTCGAGGCCTGTTCGCGCGCCTCGGTCTGAATGCCCGAGTCGTCATAGAGCGGCCGGCGGTCCAGGATCCTCAGGGCGCCGGCCACCATGACGGTGCGGACCGAGCGGCTGGACATGCCGAAGGCGAAGTGGCCGGCTATGTTATCTCCGGTAAGCGGAGTGGGGGGATCATAGTCCCAGAGCACGAGGTCGGCGGGTGCCCCCACTTTCACCGTCCCGAAACCGGGGTAGCCGGGCGCATAGTCTCGGTCGAAATATCGCCCGATCAGCGCGTTGCCCCGGTACAGCACTTTGAGAAAGTCGCCCGGCCACCAGGGCCCCTGGCTCTCCCGGTGACGGAAGGCCGCGAATTTGAACTCCTCGAGCATGTCGGCTCCCATCCCGTCCGTGCCGAGCACGACATTCGCGAAAGTAGGCAACAAGTTGTTGTAGCCCACCGCGTTGTTCATGTTCGAGCGGGCGTTGTGGGCGAGAAAAGCCCCGCGCGCGTTCATGAGTTCGACCTCCGAGGGACTGAGCCAGAGGCCGTGGCCTATGATGCTGTGATCGTTCAGGGCGCCGGCGGCCTCGATGCGTTCGACAGGGTCTTTGCCGAAGCGATGACGGGCGTCGACAGCGTCGAACTTGTCCTCGGCGAGATGTATGTGGAGGCCCCGCCCTGTCGTATGTACGGCCTCGGCGAGCGCACCGAGCGTCTCATCGCTGACGGTGAAGCTCGCGTGGGCCCCGATCGCGGCCTCGGTCAGGGGTTTTTCGCCAGAAGCCCGAAGCTCGTCGATCTCCTTCGCAAAACGAACATTCTCCGCCACTCCGGCGCGGGCGCCGTCCATGCCGTTGCGGTCGGTGGTCTCGTAGCAGAGGATGCCGCGGACGCCCACCGCCTCGTACGCGTCGCGGATGACCGAGAGGCTGCCATCGATGCACTCGGGGCCAGCGTGATGGTCGACGAGGCTCGTCACTCCCGCCTTGAGCGCGTCCGAGCAGCCCGCGAGGGCGCTCGCGCGCAGAATGGCCGGGTCGATAGCCCGGTCGAGCCGCCACCAGAGGTGGTTCAGCATCTGCGCGAAGTCCTTCGATGGCGCGATGTCGACCAGCATGCCCCGCGCGAGCGCTGAGTAGAGGTGGGTGTGCCCGCAGACAAGGCCGGCGGAGAGGTAGCCTCCTTCGCCCGCGACTTTGGCCTTGGGATACTGTGTTTGCAGCTTCTGGCCTATCGCGGCGACAGTGCCTCCTCTGTCCCCCTCTTCGTGTTCAAAGACAGCGACATCGGTCGGCTCCGAGACTGCAGGCGGCTCGAGCTCCATTATTTTCACATTGCGGAAAAGTATCATTCATGCACCTCCACGAGATAGCGGTGTTCATTCCACACCGTCCGGGCCAGTGTGACCATCTGTCTGTGGTCGGGCAGAGAAATTGTCCCGTCCCACGCAAAGTAAGGGAGTTCCACGATTTCTCCTGATTTCTCCGTGCGCAACAGCAGGCGTGGCCTCTCCCTGTTCCCTATGAACGTGAAGCCCGCATTGTTCGAGGCGACCATATCCTTTTGACTGTCGAAGAGGGTCGGCTTGCCCGTATAGGGTTCTCCTTCCCATGGACAGAAGAGCCCACAGTTGCCGCATTCATTGCAGAGACGGTCGACATGCAGAATCTGCTCGGGCTGGTCGAAGGCGCGATCGGTCTCGATCACCATGTTGGCGCGGTTCGGGCAGACCTCCACGCAGCGCAGGCACGCCGTATCGCAGGAGAGGCAGCGCTCGGATTCACGTTTGGCGAATTCGGGGTCTTCGGGGGACAGAGGCGGGAGAATTTTTCCCCTTGACGCGCGCGCCGCGGACGATGGCGCCGGAGCCCGGTAATCGACCTCGGCCGGTTCGATGCCCTGTTTCCTCAAGATGGAGTGAGCGGCTGTCCGTCCATCAGCCTCGGAAGCGATGATCGATGACGGTCCCCTCCGCGCGTCGCCGCAGACGTAGACCCCGGGAACAGCGCTTTCCATCGTCTCTCCATCGACCACGGGCAGACCGCTTTTCCCCACTTCAACGCCAAAATCCTCCAGGAGTGCAGCGTCGGGTTTCTCTCCCACGGCGGTGATTATGAGATCGCACGACAGTTCGAGCGTGTCTTCCGTGGGAAGTGGACTGCGGCGTCCAGACGCGTCTTTCTCGCCGAGTTTCATGCGGCGCAGTATCGCCTTGCCCGGCTCGATTGTCTCGGGAAGAGTGAGCTCGAGGAGGACCGGTCCGGCGGGATCAAACAAGCTCCCCGCACCCAGGATGGGGGATTCTTTGGTTGTGTCTTTCAGAGGTGCACCGATCGGGTCGCCGGTGTTCCGCTCGGTCGCCTCGCGGACCGCGTTGGTGAGTTCCTCGATGTCGGCGGGCATCTCGCGCCTCGTCCGCCGATAGGACCAGCGGATGGATTTTACGCCGGGGATGCGCGTCGCCATTCTCACCGCGTCGCAGGCCGTATTGCCTCCGCCGACCACGAGGATGTGCCGCGAGCCCTCAAAATGCGAAGGTCCCCCTTTCATGCAGGCGCTCAGGAATTCGAGGGCGTGAACTACGCTGACGCCGCCTCCCTTGAGCTCGAGTTCCCGCGCGCCGTGCGCGCCATGCGCGATCACGATGTTGTCAAAGCCTTCATCCCTAAGCCTTTTGGGCGACGCTGCTTCGGCGCCAAACCGGAACTCGACGCCGCTCTTTTCGAGCCGCGCGATGTCGGCCGCGATGTCCTCGCGCGCGATGCGGAATGAGGGGATGATGTTCGAAGGCACGCCGCCAGGGACAGGGGATTTTTCAAAGACCACGACCTTCTGCCCGTATTGTGCCAGATGCCAGGCACACGCGAGTCCCGCGGGCCCCGCCCCAACCACCGCCGTCCTCCCCCTGGACTCCCTCGGCCACGCCGCCTGAACCTCCGCGGCCAGCCCTGTCCCCGCCGTGCGCACCGCGGCAAGCTTTACGTCGCGGATGCGCACCGCCCCCTCATAGTCGACGCGCGAGCAGTGTTCCTGGCAGACGTGATCACAGAGCACTCCCGTGATCGTGGGAAGCGGGTTGTCGGACAGAATGATGGAGAGACCCTTGTCGGCGTTGCCCGCTCCGGTGGCCGCGATATATGCCGGCACCTTCTGCTTCACGGGGCAAGCCTCGACGCAGGGCGCCGCGAAACAGTCGAAGAGCGGCAGTGGCCGTCCGATCGACGCCGTCCCTTCCTTCCATTCCTTACGGTAATAAGGCTGCGCAAAGACGCTTTCGGCGAGCGCGTCCAGGGCCTCGGCGTCAGGTTTCGCGGGCGCGTATTGCAGGGCGGCGAGCACATCCTTTACCATATTTGCCATGCGCTGATAACCACCCGGCTTGAGAATGTCCGTCGCTATCGTCAGCGGCCCCAGGCCTGCCTTTATAAGGTCCGCCGCATTGAATGCCGAAACCCCTCCGCAGTACGAGAATCGCGCGGGGAAGTCCGGGATTGCGCGCGCAAGTTTTGCCGCGAGGTGGACCGTGATGGGGAAGAGCGCACGGCCGGACATATAGCGCTCTCCTCCAGGCAGGCAGCACCCATCGTTGACATTGGCGAGCGTGTTCGAAAGCTTGATGCCAAATCTTCGACCCCGCGAAACGGCGGCCTCAGTGAGTTTTTGGATCAGGCCGAGCGCCATATCGAACTGAAGGTCGTGTTCGAAGCTTTCGCGCCTGAGAATGATGTCGGTCCAGCCGAGCCGGTCGAGAATTTCCCGCGCCGCCTCATAGCCGATGAGGGTCGGGTTGAGCTTGATGTACGTGTCGAATCCCTTTTCCTCGATGAGGTAACGGCCGATGCGTTCAATTTCGTCGGGAGGACAGCCGTGCATGGTCGAGAGCGTCACTGAGTGGACAGGCCGGACGGGCATGTGCTCGGCGATGGACCGGGCACGCTCGAGGGCCGCCTGGCCAAAGGTCTCTATAAACTTTGGCGATTCGATGAATTCCTGGAGTTCTTCAATCGCATTCTCCCAGTAATCGCCCGCTTCGGGGCGGCGCATCCCTTCGATGAACGCGTCCATTTTTTCGCTCTTGATGCCGTCCAGGGTATAGCCGACCGACATGTTGAAGATGAAGTCGCTCGGCTTGTGCGACCACATGCGCGCCAGGAGGTTGATGGCGATCCACGCGTTCAGATATTCCATCCGGGCCTGCTCGAGCGTGAGTTCGGTCGACCATTCGACATTGTGACCTTCGTCCAGGGCGTCGATGCATGGTTTGTCGATATCGAGATGATCGTTTTCTTGGACAGTCTTCAACTCGAATACGCGGGCGCCCGAGAGGAATGCCGCCACGAGGTTGGGGGCGATCTGGGTGTGGGGTCCCGCCGCGGGACCGAGCGGAATGCTCACATTCGCAGACATGATGCCGAGGCCCGTGCTTTCGGATTCCTGCTCGAAGACATCGAGCCATGTGGCTTTTGGTATTTCGAAGATTGTGCCTTTAGCGAGATACTCGCCCGTGATACGCTCAAGCAGCACTGACAGCGAGGTCGTCTTCATCACTTTACTCATCGATACCCCCAGGTAAGAAATTTGCCAAAGCCTGGCCGAGCGAGGATCATGCCGGCTTCATTTACTATTGTATCGCTCTTTTTGCCGAGTGCGGCAGCGAGGCGGACCGAGGCATACACGCAACTGCCGCGCACAAAGGTGCCTTCTATGCGTCCCGAGAGCAGCATGCCGGCAAAGGGCGTGATGGCGCTTTTGCTCATCATGTTCGATGGAATCACGCGGCTCGTGTGATCCGGATCGACGAGCACGAAATCGGCGTCTTTGCCGGGCAGAAGCGAACCCTTTGCCTGCCATAGTCCGTACCGCCGGGCCGCGCCTCCACTCGTCGCCTCGAGGAAGCGCTCGAGCGGAAGTCGCTTCGCGAAGAGTCCTTCGGAGAGCAGGTAGGGAAACAAAGTCCCCGTACCAGGAATTCCACCGTACGCGGTGAGCGGATCGTCCGTATATTTTTCGTACTCCGGCGCCCCCGCGTGGTCCGATGTCACAAACCCAATCTGGCCATCGGCAAGAAGATGCCAGAGCATCGCCTTTTGCTCAGGGGCCTTTACCGGCGGGGCCGTTTTCAGCGCGGCGCCAAGGCGCGCGAAATCGGTCTCGTCGAAGGCCAGGTAATGCGCGCAGGTCTCGCAGGTCGCGCCTCTCTCCGATACGGCAATCGCGGCCTTGGCCGTGCCGACGTGGACAATGTGGATGTTCTTCGCGTATTGGCCGGCAAGTTTCAAGGCCTTCAGCACGGCCGCCATCTCCGCGTCCATAGGGCGCGACGCATAGTAGTCGATCCACTGGTGCTTTTGTGTGCCTCGAATGAAAGCGCGCTCTCTTGTCGCCTCGGCGATGACATCGGGGTCCTCGGCGTGCAGGAGAAGGGGACGGCCACCCTTCGCGCAGGCCTGGGCCGCTGCGGCAAACTGGGCTTCATCGACCGCCGGGAAGGTGTCCATGCCTGAGATAAAATAGGATTTAAAGCCGACGACATTGGGCGCGAGCGATTCGACGACCTGGGGGATGTCTTCAGGTTTCATGTGGCCGTTGATGCCGCCGTAAAAGGCAAAATCGACCAGGGCCTTCTCTCTGACAATGGAAAGCTTTTCCTCGAGAGCATGAGGGGCGGTGACTGGCGGTATCGACGTACAGGGCATGTCGATCACCGTGGTGACGCCTCCACGGGCCGCCTCGGCGGAGCCGTGCATGAAGTCTTCGCGGTGGGTGAAGCCCGGCTCATCGAAGTGGACATGGGGGTCGATCGCGCCAGGGAAGGCGAGGAGCCCTTTTGCGTCGAGGATTTCCTCATCGGCGCTCCGGGCTGGATCGACATTCGGGCCACCTGCACCCTTCAAGGTTCCCGCTTCCTTTATCGCGGTGATCTTGCCTTCCTTAATGAAAATGTCAACGAGTCGGAAATCTCGTTCTCCCGGAAGCGCGGCGGCCACATTTGTGATGATCATATTATTTGCCCCTTTCAGAGGTTTTCATTTTTAAAGCTCCGTCCCCTCTGCCTCAGACTTGGAAGAGAGCAGATCCGAGACTCTCTCGGGTATGAGAGGAATATTGTAACTGCTCAAGGGGCGGTCAAGTGCGGCCCGGACGGCGTTCAGCACGGCAAAGTATCCGGCGATACCATACTGAAGGGGAGGTTCTCCGACGGCTTTCGAGTTGTAAGGGGTGGAGAGGTTTTCAATCGGCGGCATGAACTCGATATCGATCGAGGGCGGCATGAAGGTGACATCGGGCACTTTATACGTCGAGAGCGTGTCGGACAGGGGCCTGCCGTCCGCCCCGAACCGCAGGTCCTCCAGCAGCGCCCATCCCAGCCCCTGCGCGAGCGCTCCTTCTACCTGTCCCCGATCCGTCGAAAGGTCGATGCTTTCGCCGATATCGTGCACGATCGAAACCGAGTCGAGCGAATAGGTTGCCCGGAGCGTGTCGACTGTCGCCTCGACGAGCGCGGCTCCGTACACATGGTAGGCAAAAGGCCGGCCGCGTTCGGTGCGCATGTCGTATTCAAGGAAGGGGGTGGCGTAGAAGCCATGCGCGGAGAGATCCTGGCGCGCCGCGTGCACCGCCTCGATCAATGCCTGCCATGTGAGCTCGCTCTGTGTGCCATTCAGGAAAACCCGACCCTCTCTGATGTCGATTTCCCCGGGCGCGGCATTCAGGAGTTCCGCGGCCTTCTTGACGAGGCGTCCCCGGATTTCCTGGCATGCGATTTTTGCCGCCATCCCGTTGAGGTCGGAGCCCGTGCTCGCCGCGGTCGGCACCGTGTTCGCGACGGTGAGCGTCGTGGTGCGCTGAATGCTGACCTTCGCCACGGGCACGCCGAGAGCCCTGGCAACGACCAGCGAGATCTTGCGTGCGACTTGCTGGCCCATCTCGATCGCGCCTGTCGAGACCACCACCGAGCCGTCGGTGTAGACGTGCACGAGAGCCCCAGCCTGATTCATCTGGAGCTTCGTGAAGCTGATGCCGAAGGACACCGGAATGAGTCCGACGCCTTTTTTCTCGAACCGGTGCGTGGCGTTGAACTGCGCGATCCGAGCCTTGAGGGAAGGGTAATCGACCTTGTCCAAAAGCCGTTCGACCGCGTCGGACGCGCGCACGCGCTCGAGCGTCATGCCATAATAGGTCTGGTCGCCCTCTCTGTAGAGATTGCGCCGCTTGAGCTCGACAGGGTCGACGCCCATCTTCTGCGCGAGAGCGTCCATCGCCGACTCGATCACAAAGAAAGCCTGGGGGGCCCCGAACCCACGGAACGCGGTGAACGAGGGGAGATTCGTGCGGCACATGTAGCCCGTCACCCGCACATTGGGAATGTTATAGGCGCCCGTCGCGTGGAGCACGGTCCGCGCGAGAATCGCCGGCGACAGGTCGCAGCTGGAACCTGAGTTCTGGTAATAGTCGGCCTCGAAGGCCAGAAGCTTGCCATTCTTGTCCGCGCCGATGCGGAAATCGCTCGAGTAAGGGTGTCGCTTTCCCGTCGCGCGCATGTCGTCTTTCCGGTTGAGGTAGAGTTCGACGGGTTTTCCCGTGACCCACGAGGCGACCGCGGCCATGCACGCCCAATTCGCGGCCTGATCCTCCTTGCCGCCGAACGCACCGCCGAGACGTCTTGCCTCGACCTCGACCATATTCATGGGCAGCCCGAGGACCTGCGCGACCGCCTTCTGCACTCCCGAAGGCCCCTGCGTGCCGGAGATGACATGCATGCGGCGGCCGTCGGTGACCTGGGCGATCGCTCCCTGAGTCTCAAGGTAGACGTGCTCCTGTCCGCCGGAATCGACTTTGCCCTCGACCACATACGCGCATTGAGAGAACGCCTCTCCGGTGTCGCCGCAGGCTATCGTGCGCGGGGGGAAAATAAAGTCCCCGCGCGCGGCCGCCTCGCGGGGATCGGTGATCACGGGCAGAGGTTCGCTCTCTATGCGCAGAAGGTTGGCCGCCTTTCGCGCGAGAGAGCGCGTCGAGGCGAGTACGATCGCGATCGGCTGGCCCCAATATTCCCACTCTTCCTCGGGAAGAAGCGGTTCGTCGGGTTTGTTGAAGCCGATCTGGTTCGTCCCGGGAACATCCTTGGCGAGGATGACGCGGACCGAGGGATCGAGCGCGAGCGCCTCTTCCGTACGAATCGCCAGAATCCGGGCGTGCGCGCTGTCCGAAAGGCGGACTACCGCCTGCAGGCAACCCGAGGGACGGGAGAGGTCGTCGATGTACTGCGTCTGCCCGAGCACGTTCGGCAGAGATTCGGGCACAATGACCGAAGGGTCTACCGATGCCGCAGCCCTCATGGCGTGGACCGGGGTAGCCTCCTCGATTCTGGTTTTATTCATGTTCCTGGTATCTTCTGTTTTCATGGGAACAACTCCTCGGCCACGCCGCTCGTCTCGAACAGGCGAATGAAATGGGCCAGCATGAGCTGGTGGACCATCCGCCGCCGGTAATCGGACGAGCCCCGCACATCGCTGATCGGGGAGATGGCCGATTCTGCCCTGCGCGCGGCATTTTTGGCAAGCCCGGCGAGCGATTTTTTATCCGAGACATCGCAGGGAGCGCCTTCGAGCACTTCCTGCGCGCCGATACCGAGCAGGGGAACGGGGGCCACGCCACCGAGGCTGATTCGCACATCCCTGAACCGGCCCTTATCGATACGGAATGAGATGGCCGTATTGACGGCGGCGATATCGAGATTCCTGCGCTTGCTCGCCTTCTCAAAGGAGAACTTGCGCGAGGAAGGATCGGCGAGCACGGGTATCCAAACGGCTTTCAGAACTTCGCCGGGGCCTAGGTTGAGTTTCTTATATCCCAAAAAGAATCGTTCGAGAGGGCAGAGGCGCAGGGGCGTATTTTTATTTCCCGCGTCCGCCTCGGGCACAATCACGAGCCGCGCTCCCAGCGCGAGCAGCATCGAGGTGATGTCCGCCACAGGCGAGGCGTTGACGATATTCCCTCCCACCGTGGCGAGGTTTCGGATCAGCGTGCTCGCGAACATCGTCTCGAATCGCTCGATGCCCGGAACCTCATGCCGGACGACATGTGAAGAGAAAAAGTCGCGCACGGTCACGGCCGCGCCGACTTCGAGCCACCTGTCCTCACGATCCGATACATACCGGATCTGTCCGAATTCAGGCAACATTCGCGTCAAAAACGGTGAAAAACCCTCTTCCGGATCCGGATTCCTTACATAGTAATCTGTTCCACCCCCCACGACCGCCACAGGCACGGCATTATCGGCATTGCCGCCCCGCGCCGGGGCATTCCCCGAAATTTTACGCGAGACAGAGTCTGCTTCGGGCTTTCCCGCCGATTCTGCCATAAATTCCAGGACCGAGGGAGGAAGCACCTGTGCCTCGACCAGTGTCTTGAGGCGCGCGCCGGACTCCAGAGGGAGGTCCTTGAAACGCTCGACGAGGAGGGCGGCGGCCCTGCGGATGGCTCCGTAGCCCGTACATCGGCAGAGATTCCCGTCGATCGCCCGCAGCGCCCCCGCAAGGTCTGGCACCTGTGGTTCCGCGAGCCACGAAGTCAGCGCGATGATGAAGCCCGGCGTACAGAATCCGCACTGGCTCGCGTTTTCATCCAGAAAGGCGCGCATGACAGGCGTAAGCCCATCCTTTGCTCCTTCCACCAACCCCTCAAGGGTGACGAGATGCTTGCCCCGCAGCTCCCCAAGCGCGAGAAGGCACGACGGGACGGCTCTGTAGCGAACCATGTCGCCCACCTGCTCCCCCACGAGTACCGCGCACGCGCCACAATCGCCTTCGCGGCAGCCTTCTTTTGTCGATGTCAGCCCAAGCTCTCCCCGGACGACATCGAGGGCGGGCATGCCCTCAGACGAATGCAAATCCTGCCATATATTATTGATTTTCACATGCAACGAAGCCATTCTTTCTCTCCTGATCAAGGAAGTATAGCACGGAATGCAGGGGTGATGCTTTATCGGCAACCGTAAGTCGCCACTGACATGCTCTTCGTAGAACCGGATTCATGTTTTACGTTTTGTTCGCGGTGCGTCGCTGTATCAGCATACACCCACAATCATTTAGTCTACATATAGAGAAATTTTTTCAAACCTGTCAACATCGACGAGCCCTCTGTCCGTGATCTTGAGGCTGGGAATCACCGGCAGCGCCATGAAGGACAGTGTCATGAGCGGAGAGGTGGCCGTCAGTCCCGCCTCTTGAAAGAGTTTCTCGAAGGCGCTGAGCCTCTCGATCACGAAATCCGCGGACTTATCGCTCATAAGTCCGGCCACTGGCAGGGGCAGATCGAGCAAAATCTTGTCGCCTACGGCATAGACGAGGCCGCCGCGAATCTTGTTCAGGTGTCGGGCCGCCTTGAAAATCGACACATCGTCGACGCCCGCGATGATCATGTTGTGAGAATCGTGGCTGATCGTGCTGCCGATCGCGCCGCGCGTAAGCCCGAGCCCCCGAATAAATCCTTTCCCAATGTTGCCTGAGCCAGTGTGCCTTTCAATCACGAATATTTTGAGAATATCATGCTCAAGGTCGGGCACCAGAAGACCGTCTTCGGCCGGAATTCGCGCGATGCCATGGCCAGTGAGGAGCGACTCCCTGTGTACCTCGATCACTCGCACGGGCTTGCCCTTGTCTGGAATCGCGAAATCTTCTTTCGTGAGCCACTTGATGTTCACCGAATCGCGGATGGTAGTCGGGGCCGTGGCGAAATCCTGTACGAGCGCGCCGTTTCTCGCCACGATGCCGCCATTTTTGATGACAACCTTCGTTTCAAAATATTCGAATGAGGGGAAGGCTATGAAATCAGCCTTATATCCCGGGGCGACCGCCCCCTGTCCGGGAATCCCGAACCACCGCGCCGCATTGCTCGACGCGACACGGATCGCGTCGATCGGATCGATGCCCGCGTCGAGCATGAGCCGGAGCGAGAAATCCATGTGCCCTTCATCGCGCAAGTCGTTGCAGTGCCGGTCGTCCGAGCAGAGCATGAAACGGGCCGCGTTCTCGCGCCGCAGCGCCGGAAGCAGGACCCGCAGGTCCTTCGCGGTGGAGCCTTCCCTCAGCATGATGTACATGCCTTTGCCGACCTTCTCCAGCGCCTCTTCCGGCGTCGTGCACTCGTGATCAGAGCCGATGCCCGCCGCGACATAGGCGGAGAGATTGGCCCCCCGCAATCCGGGCGAGTGCCCGTCGATCGGCCGCCCATTCGATTTGAAGAGCGCGATTTTATCCATAAGCTGCGGATTTTGGGCGAGCACCTCCGGATAGTTCATCACTTCGCCTAAGCCCAGCACCCGAGGTTCCTGCAGGAACTGATGCATGTCCGATGCATAGAGCGCGGCGCCCGCGGTGTCGAAATCCGTGGCGGGCACGCAGGAAGGTACCATGAAATACACATCGAGGGGCATGTTCTGCGAAACATTGAGCATGTAGCGCATGCCGTCGTAGCCCATCACGTTTGCGATCTCGTGAGGATCGGCAACCACGGTGGTTGTTCCCCGGGGAACAACCACTCTCGCGTACTCCGCGGGAGTGAGCAACGAAGATTCGATGTGCACATGCGCATCGATGAGCCCTGGTGCCAAAAACATCCCTTCGAGATCGACAGTCTCGTTCGCCGTGAGCCCATCGTTTATGCCGGCGACATATCCGCCTTTTACAGATACCGTCGAGTTTGGAAGAAAGCGGCCGGAAAGAACATCGACGACCGTACAATCCGTGTAATTCACATCACATTGTGTCTTCCCCGTCGCCGCATCGATGATTTCCCTGTTCATTTGTCTTCCCTCATATACGATGTTCCAAGCGCCGCCGGCGCGCCCACCCTTTTAGAGAGCGCCTCCCACCATGTCATCACCACGAGCACGATTATCGTGCCTGCATATGGAAGCATATTGAGAAAGCTGGCAGGAATGCTAGTGCCCGATGCCTGCAGACGAAACTGCACGGCGTTGATCCCTCCGAAGAGCAGCGCGCCCCACACAGCGCGGGCAGGATTCCACATCGAAAAAATCACGAGCGCGATGACGATCCATCCTCGCCCTCCGGTGATGTTCTCGGACCAGCCCGGCGTATACGAGAGGGAGAGGTGTGCGCCTCCCAGAGCGATCAGCATGCCTCCAATAATCGTATAGAAATAGCGCGTCTTTATCACATCGATCCCCATCGCGTCCGCGGTCTGCGGATCCTCCCCCACGGAGCGGAGCCAGAGCCCCGGCCGCGTCTTGTAGAGGAAGAACCAGGCGATGGGAATCAGCAGGTACACGGCGTAGGTCATGATGTCCTGGTTCAGGAACGCCCCGAGAATCGGGATTTTTTCGGCCCAATCCGGCGCGAGTGGCGCGATGCGTTCGGCGCGGAGTCCGACGAGCCTGAAATTGTTCGACGCGGGCCCCAACCTCTGGCCCAGGAATGAAGAGAACCCCGTGCCGAAGAGCGTGATGGAGAGTCCCGACACCACCTGATTCGCCCTCATCGTCGTGGTGAGAAAGGCGTGCAGGAGCGCGAGGAGTCCCCCGATGCCGATGGCTACCAGAAAACCGAGCGCAATGCTGTGGGTGTAAAAAACAGTGGCGAACGCGGAGAGAGCTCCCATGAGCATGATACCCTCGACGCCCAGATTGAGGATGCCGCTGCGCTCGGTGAGAATTTCCCCAATCGTCGCGATCGTGAGGCTCGTCCCCGCGCGAATCGTAATCGTCAAAACCGAAGTGAGAAAATCCATACATTACTCCTCGACTGGATCGGGGCAGGACGCCTTCGACTCGGGCCGGACCACAGAAAGTCTGTACTCGGTGAAGAGAGAACCTGCGAGCATCGGGAAGAGAATGAGCCCCTGCATCACGACCCCCATCGCCGCGGGAAGCCCCATCACCATCTGCACCTGGTCCCCTCCGACCGCGAGCGCGGCGAGCGCGATCGCCACAAAAGGCACAGCCAAAGGATTGAGTTGGCTCATCCACGCCACGATGATCGCGGTATACCCATAGCCGATCGAAAGCCCCTGCTGGAGCCGGTGGGAGATGCCGGTCACCTCGAAGGCGCCTGCGAGCCCGCACAGCGCGCCGGAGAGCATCACCGCGAGCACGATGTTCCGTTCGACCGCGATGCCCTGATAGCGCGCGGCCCTCTGGCTGGCCCCTATGACCTGAAGCTCGAAGCCCCACCGTGTACGCTTCAGCACAATCCAAAGAATTATTGCGAGCGCGACCGCGATCCATATGCCGATGTGCGCGCGCCCCATAATGCGCGGGAGCCATGCGTCCGCCGAGAACATGCGGGACCCGGGGAAACCGTACCCCTTGGGGTCGCGCCATGGTCCGTAGTAGAGAAATTCGGAATACAGGATCGCGATGTAGTTCATCATCAGGGTGACGAGCGTCTCGTCCACCTTGAGCGAGGTCTTGAGGAGCGCAGGTACGCCCGCCCACAGGGCGCCAGCCAGAAGTCCCCCGAGGAGGGCCCCGACGAGCAGGGAACGACCCGGAAGAAAACGCTCCATGAAGAGGGCGACCCCCGCCGCGGCCACGCCACCCATGGTGAGCTGTCCCTCGGCACCGATATTCCAAAATCTTAGCCTAAAGGCAATTGCGACACCGAGCCCCGTCATCATGAGCGGTATGGCCTTTACCAGCGTCTCGGCGAACCCGTGCGAAGAGCCGAAGGCCCCTACGGCCATGGCTGCGAAGGTCTTGAAGGGGTTTGCGCCGAAAATCTCGAGCAACAATGCGGTCAACACGAGAGAGACCAGAAAAGACACAAAGGGCACAAGGATGAGGGCGGGGACAGAGCTTGCTTTTCGTTTTTCAAACAGGAGTTTCATGCGCCGGCCTCCCTGTCCATACCCGCCATGAGCATGCCTATGTGGTCAATGTTCACCGTGTTCGTATCAAAGACACCCATCATTTTCCCTTCAAAGAGCACGGCGACTCTGTCCGAAATCTGCAGAAGCTCATCCAAGTCCTCGGAGAAGAAGAGCACCCCAAGTCCCGCGTCCCGCTGGCTGACAAGCTGACGGCGGACCGTCTCCGTGGCGCCGACATCGAGGCCCCGCGACGGATAGACCGCGATCATCAATGTCCGCGCGGCCCCGATTTCCCGGGCCAGAATCGTTTTCTGGATATTGCCTCCGGACAGGAATTTGACCTGTGTTTTGGGAGAAGGGGTCGAAATCCTGAATTTTTCGATAAGTGTGCGCGCAAAGTCAAGTATCTTATTTTGCAAAAGGAAAATACCTGCGGCGAGCGGTCGCGAGCGATATTGCTTCATAGCCAGGTTTGAAGCGACGCTCAAATCTCCGGCGGCGCCCACCGAGACCCTGTCCTGGGGAATATGGGCCACCCCGCGCCGGATGATTTCAAGCGGGGATTTGTTGGTCATATCCTTGCCATCGATCTGCAGTTTCCCTTTTGAGGATCGTCTCAAGCCAGTGACGACCTCGGCGAGCTCCCTCTGCCCGTTGCCCGCCACGCCCGCGATGCCCAAAATTTCGCCAGCGTGGAGCCGAAAGGATATATCCTTGAGCGCGGGCAGGCCTCTGTCCCCAAGCGCCTCGATGTGAGAGAGTTCGAGCGCGACCTTGCCTGGGGCCATCGGTTTTTTCTCTATTTGAAATAGCACTTCCCGCCCGACCATCATCCGGGCAAGCTCTTTCGGTGTCGTTTCGGCAGTGCTCGTTTCGTCGACGACTCTTCCCTTTCGCAAGACCATCACGTGATCCGAAAATTCCATCACTTCTTCCATTTTGTGAGTGATGAAGATCGCGGATTTTCCTTCCTGCTTCATCACATGAACTACGCGGTTGAGCTCATGTGATTCCTGGGGAGTCAACACGGCCGTGGGCTCGTCCAGAATCAGGATCTCGGCATTCCTGTAGAGCAACTTTAAAATTTCGACTCGCTGCTGTTCCCCCACGGAGAGCTGCCAGATGCTCGCGCTCGGATCGACGTCGAGGTGGTACTGGCTGGCCAGGTCGACGAGCCGACTCCGCACCCGCTTCAAATCGGGCACGAAAGGCTCGTCGCGCAGACCGAGGATGGTATTCTCGAGCACATTCATCGAATCGACGAGCTTAAAGTTCTGATGCACCATGCCTATGCCATATTTCTGGGCATCGCGAGGGGAATGGATTTCGGCATATTTGCCGTCTATATAGATTTCACCCCTGTCCGGCCGATACAGACCGCAGAGTACATTCATCAATGTGCTCTTTCCCGCTCCGTTCTCCCCAAGAAGAGCTAAAACCTCTCCCTTGCGGAGTTTCAGATCGACACAATCATTTGCCACAACTCCGGGAAATGATTTGGAGATGTTTCGCATTTCCACTTTTGGGACGACAGTATCGTTCATTGGCAATTCCTATGGTTATTTTACTAAAAAACGGGCATGGCAACTTCAGGCATAGTAAAATCGAAGCGGCCTTATTGTATCTGGGGTCGGATCCACCTCCATAGATACAAAAACGCCGGTACGCGGACCGGAGGAACGCGTACCGGCAACAGGATGACTCATTGCACTTTGCCGACAACCCCTTCGACAAACCAATCCATAGAGAGCTGTTTATCGTCGGGAATTACTTCGCCGGCTTTATAAACAACCTTGCCGCTTTGATCCTTTATCGGACCGGTAAAAATACTCCAGCCGCTCATGATCTTCTTCTGAGTATCTTCGACTTCTTTTTTAACACTCGCAGGCACACGGGGGCTCAGCTCAGAAAGTTTCGCGATATTGTCCTTAAGCCCGCCCCAGAACTCATGCGTTTTCCAAGTGCCATTCAACACATTCTGAATAGTGGCAATGTAATAGGTTTCCCAGTTCCAGACGGCGCTGGCGAGGACCGTATCACCCACGAACTTGCCCATATCGGAATCATATCCGACAGAGAGCTTGCCACGCTCCTGTGCGGCTTTTTGTGGTTCCGTCGTATCCTGATGCTGCGCAATGATGTCGCAGCCCGCGTCGAGCAGAGCGACCGCGGCTTCCCGTTCTTTCACAGGGTCGTACCATGTATTTGTCCACACAACCTGCACCTTCGCGTTCGGGTTCACCGAGCGGACCCCGAGCGTAAAGCCATTGATGCCTCTTACGACCTCAGGAATGCCAAAGGCAGCGACGTATCCGATTTTGTTCGACTTCGTCGTGCGGCCGGCGATAATTCCTGTGAGATAGCGGGCTTCCTCAATGCGGCCAAAGTAGGTCGCCATATTTGGGGCGGTTTTGTAGCCCGAACAATGTTCAAAGATGATCTTGGGGAATTCCTGGGCAACCGCATACGTTGGGTCCATGTATCCGAAACTGGTAGTAAAAATTACATCAAAACCCTGAATCGCATACTGACGAATTATGCGCT
The DNA here is from genome assembly GCA_002441395.1 of Spirochaetaceae bacterium UBA6243. Classification (GTDB taxonomy): domain Bacteria; phylum Spirochaetota; class Spirochaetia; order Treponematales; family Rectinemataceae; genus Rectinema. Next base: position 35,065 of record DJVZ01000040.1, read on the forward strand.
CGGCATCAGGACCTTCCGGCACATTCTCGACATATTTTGTGTCGATTTTATCGCCGAAATATTTCTGCAGGGCAAGTCGGCCCCTTTCATGCTCATAGGTCCATCCAAGATCGCCTGGCGGACCAATATAGACGAATGCTACCTTTAAAGGTTTTTTTGCCTGTGCAGTGGCAGGCAACACAAGCGAGACCAGCATGAGCATCGTGACAAGACCCAAAATAATCTTTCTCATTGAGGGCTCCTTCATTTCTTATAGAATCCAGACGGATCAAATCCGACAGCACTCCCGCGCTGTAAAAAGTGTAGCCTCCAAATTACCTGTTGTCAAATAATAAATTGCGGCCGACTTAAATTCGCGGGTGGATTAGAAACGATGAATACATGCAGAATAGAGGGACAGAGCTTCATTCATCAGCGCGTTGTCACAAACGCATCCTGACTCGCGCCACGCACGGCCTTTACAGTGAGAAGCCATTTCTTGGCCTCGTCCGATGAGGCATAGGGACCAACTTTTACCTGATAATAATTGCGGCCACCGATTTCCTTCATCGCGATAATTGCAGTCATTCCACGAGAGACGAATTCATTGCGGAGCTTGTCCGCCGTACCTTTTTCCGAAAAACTTCCTACTTGGATCCAATATTCGGAAGCTGAAGAAGAAGCTTTGGGAGGAGAAGGAGGATTTGATGGCTTGGGGGCTGTGCTTGAAGGCGTGGTCGTGGTTGAACCGGCAGGTTTGGTCGTGGTGGTTTTTGCAGGCGCAGATGAAGGAGAAGGAACCGGGACAGGGGTTGATGGTTTTTCTGTCGTCGCTTGATTCGCCGACGGAGCGGGGACAACAACGACTGAGCTCGTAGGCTTTGATGTATTTGCGCTATCAGCCTGGGCATTGTTAGGAGCTTGAGAGTTTTCCTCTGATGATTGCACGACAATGCTTGGGAACGCAGAAAAGTCATTTGGGGACAGAGGCTTGGCAGGAGACCGCCCTGTCAGATCGAAGGGTTTCGATTGCGAGGCTTCATTAGGCGGAAACAGAATAAAAGCAGTCAAAAAAACTACAAGCGCAAATCCACTTACCGCTACCGCAATCCAGACAATCTTCTTTGAACGATCTGACATCTGTGAACCTCTACCTTAATGTTATCGGCAGAAGTCTTCATTCAGTAAAGGATGGATTATTTTCCGCCACTGGCCGCAATTTTGTTCAATAGCGCCTCAGTACTGATTTTTAATTCAGCACTGGACCCGGAGTTCCACAGCATATATATTGGCACGCCTTCCTTTGGCCTCATGTCCCATAGATATTTCTGGCTTTTTATTCTCTCAAGGGCGGCGTTTATCGAAAGATGGTCTCTCCGCTGCGCCCGCAGAATTCTCTGATACAGGGGGGCCCGTACTTCGATCACCGCGTTACAGAGATGTATCTGTGGAAAGCGATACAGCAAAGCGGCGTTGATGCAAAATTTCTCTACAGTATTATGTTTGGCCTTCTCTATTTCTTCGTTGAGCAATGAGAGTATGGCGGGGTGCACCGTGGCTTCCAATGCGTCGAGCCGATTTTTGTCCGAGAAGACTATTGTGCCGAGCCTCTTCCGGTCGATTGTCCCATCCTCTTTCTTTATGGATTCACCAAAGATTTTTATCAGCTGATCCGAGACCTGCAGGAGCGCGGCGTGTCCGAGCTTGTCGACATCGACGACTTCCCAGCCATATTTTTCGAGAATCCTTGCGACTTCATTTTTTCCCGCGCAATATCCGCCGGTAAGACCAATAATCTGCATCGATCCATCTCCTCAGAGATGCATGTCGCCCCATGAGGTGGCCGATTCCACGCTGACCCGCAGGGGCACATCGAGCCGTACCGCATGTTCCATTTCATCTTTTATAAGGTCCATCGCCTTGGAAACAGAGGCCTGTGGCGCTTCGAATATAAGCTCGTCATGAACCTGCAGGAGCATTTTCACTTCCGGCATTTTCTCCCGGAGCGATCGATGCACTTTTATCATCGCGATTTTGACGATGTCCGCCGCGGTGCCCTGAATGGGCGTGTTGACGGCCACCCTCTGTGCTGCCTGCTGTTCAGTCTTATTTCTGGAATCGATCCCGAGGATCCTTCGCCTCCGGCCGAAGAGTGTCGACGATATTCCGCTCTCCTGGGCATGCCCGACCGTCTTTTTTATGAATTCGGCGACGCCTGCGTAGGTGGAGAAGTACGAGTCGATGAATTCTCTCGCGAGAGTGTTCGGAATTCCCAAATCCCGCGCCAGTCTGAAGGCGCTCATCCCATAGATCACGCCGAAATTTATGGTCTTGGCGATTCTCCGGCGGTCCGCGTCGACCTGATCCTCAGATATCCCGAAGATCAGGGAGGCCGTCCGCTTATGTATGTCCACACCTTCTCTGAAGGCCTTCATCAGGTTTGAGTCTTTGGAAAGGTGGGCCATGACCACAAGCTCGATCTGTGAATAATCCGCCGAGATGAGAGAATGGCCTGGCTCCGCGACAAACGCCGCCCGAATCTTTCGCCCTTCTTCTTCACGGATAGGGATGTTCTGCAAATTGGGGTCCCTGCTTGAGAGCCTTCCCGTCGCGGCTCCAGTTTGGACGAAGGTGGTGTGTACTCGACCTCTTGCCTCTGCGAGATCAGCGAGAGGTTCGATATAGGTGTTTTTGAGTTTCGTCAAAAGCCGATGTCTCAAAATGAGTTGAGGCACAGGATCAAGAGAAGCGAGCTCTTCGAGTACCGACGTGTCTGTTGAAAAACCGGTCTTTGTCCGCTTTTGCACAGGAAGTTTTCGTTCAGAGAAGAGCACTTCGGCGAGCTGCTTCGGAGAGGCCAGGTTGAAATCGTGTCCGACGAGTTGATACACCTTGGCCTCGATGCTGGCCAGTTCTCCTTCGAGCTCTCTCCCGTATGATCTCAAGCGACCGGCATCGACGCGAATTCCACTGCGTTCCATTTCGGCGAGTATCGGCAAGAGGGGCATCTCTATATCGAAGAATACATTGTGAAGGCCTGCTGATTCGATCTCCTTTGACAATGCCAGATAGAGCTGAAAGGAGAAATCCGCATCCTCCGCGGCGTATTGGGTCGCCCGTTCAAGGGGCACGTCCGCGAAAGTCTGACCCTTTGGCACGACTTCTTCGTACTCGATGCCGTGGAGATCCAGAAACCGGGCCGCGACCGATGAGAGCGAAAAAGAAGGCGCCTCCGCATCCAAGACCCATGCGGCGATCATCGTGTCGAAGCAGGGAACTGAGACATCCATCCCCGCCGCCGCGAGCACATTGATATCAAATTTAAGATTATGTCCCACAAGCAGCATGTGCTCCGCGTGAAGAAGCCTCGACAGAGAGGAAAGCGCCTGACCCTTGGGAATGCACTCCGCGTCCGGGCTTATCAATGGTACATACCATGATGATTTTGGCTCAAATGAAATAGAGAAGCCGACGATGCCGGCATGATGGACATCCAAGGAATCTGTTTCCGTATCGAAGGCACAGACTCCTTTTAAAATTGCGGCATCGATTATTTCGTCGAGCTTTTTCCCATCGAGAATGGATTCATACATTGCCGATTTTTTTTCTGTCTGAGCGATTTCAGGTTCACTCGCGGAGTCTGATGCTGGCTTTTCTAAAGTAGAGCTTTTTTGATCATCCATCACTGGAGAGGCGGAGGTTTGAAAAGTCTTTTGTTTTCGAAGTGCTTCAGGCACTAAGCTTTTAATATCTTCATTCAAGAAGAGTGGAGCTGCCGCCGCAAGGTTGAGCGAGAGTCGCAGTGAAGAGATATTGCCTGGACAATTAGGAACATCGTAGCACAGGGAGACAAGCTTTTTCGAAATGGAGGCACTTTCTCGTCCCTCTTCGAGTTTTTTGCGGAGGGAGTCCGGCTCAATATTCTGCAGATTTCCATAAACCGCGTCGAGCGATCCAAATTGAGAGATCAGTTTTTGAGCTGTTTTATCTCCAATGCCTTTGACGCCCGGGATATTGTCCGAAGCGTCCCCTGTGAGCGCCAGGTAATCACCGATTTGCTCAGGTCTTACACCCCATTCGCCCATTACGCCCGCAGCGTCTGTTTCGCGAAAAGAAAAATTTTCAGAGGGACGGAGAGCCATCGTTTTGTTCCCAACGAGCTGGAGAAGGTCTTTATCACCAGAGACAATAAAACATGGCCGTTCTTCTTTTGCGCATTGACGTGCGAGTGTCGCGATGATGTCATCAGCTTCATACCCCTCGCATCGTAAGGTTGGAACGCCCAACGCCTGGAGAATCGATTCGATCTTCGGGATCTGGGCGGTCAAGTCCTCTGGAGTCTTCTGGCGTGTGGCCTTGTAGGCGACGAACTGGTCGTGCCTGAACGTGGGACCGACGGAGTCGAGCGCGGCGGCGAACAGTGTCGGGTTTTTCTGCTGGACAAGAGAAAAAAGAAATCTAAAAAAACCGAATACCGCGGAGACGTTTTCGCCGCGAGAATTGCGAAGAGGCTTGCGGATGAAGGCAAAATAAGAACGATAAATGAATGCGTATACATCAAGAATATACAATGGTTCTTTATTTTCCATTTGGATGCTCCATCCGGGACTCTTCCCAGGTTTCGATAAGTTGATACGCGGTGTTGATTTTCGCGCTTACCACTGTGGCCTTCTGCATGTTTTCAGGAGAATCTGTATGCCGATCGGGATGGTGCTTTTTCAGAAGTTCCTTATAGCGTATTTTTACTCTTGAAAAAGATGTATATGGCTCAAGGCCCAGAAACCGGTATGCGTCCTCGACAGCGCGGCGCTCGATGTCCTCATCATAGTTCTGAGTGCCATATGAATGACGATGCGACGAAGCCCGCCGTTGGGACCCGGCCTTGCGCTCGGACTCGGTTTTTGAAGGATCCAGATAAGATTCTAGCTCATCCCACGCATCGGCCATATCCTGATCTTCAAAGGCTCTTGCATCCTGATAATTGGTATGTCCCAAACCTTCGCCGAATGCCGATGACATCCAAGCCCGAACCAACATCTCAAGCCTGTCGAATATCTGATCCACCATATACCTCGCTCATGTCGCTTTCAAATGATACTATACCATGTTCGTGAGAGATGGTGGAGGGTGTCTCGATGTTGCAAATAGATAAGAGAATAAAGCCTTATTGCGTTGTAGTTGGGGGAATCAATATCGATATCCAGGCATTCTGCCATTCTGAATATATTGAGCGGGACTCAAACCCTGGCTATATAAAAAGAAGTTTAGGAGGAGTGGGCCGAAATATCGCCGAGAACCTGGTCCGTCTCGGCCTACAGACTGAAATGATTACTATATTGGGCGATTCTCCAGGCTGGAAGAAACTCATCTCTCATACCGAGCATGCAGGAATAGGCCTGGGCCATAGTCCCTGTCTTCCCACGGTGCCTTTGCCCACATATCTTTGTATTCTTGAGAGGGACGGAGGTCTGGTTGGAGCAGTCGCTGATATGCGCGCCATCGAACAAATGCAGATTGATCATCTGGAAAAGCAGAAGCCGCTATTAGATGAAGCAGCGGCCATCATCGTCGACGGCAACATACCTCAGACTTGCATTGAATGGCTTGCCGAAAGATATAACGCTAATGGGGACAGAGCTTCATTCAATGTCAATACTGCACATAAAAATCGCGACGCTACAAAACCATTACTTGTAGCTGACCCTGTTTCTTCTTCAAAGGCTGAGAGATTCAAATCATGTTTTGGCAAATTCGACATCGCAAAACCCAATATTGCTGAAGCAGCAGTTATTGCTGGGGTTGAAACAAAAGATTCACTTCAGAATATAATTTCAGCCATGCGTAAGGCATCTAATCTTCCCGGAGAGCTGTATGTTTCTATGGGAGAGAAGGGCATGGAAGTTATTGAGCACAATTCCATGACAAATATATCGTTACCTTTTCCGAAGCTCCGTCCGCACTCGATAAACCATTCAGGAGCCGGAGACGCGGCATGTGCCGCGCTGGTGTGGATTTCAATTTACGAAAGGATAATCGCCCGAGAGTTGAAGAGGAAGCCTGGAAACCTCTGTCCCCAAGACAAAGCCAAGATGGCTCTTGCATCTGCACTCTATGCGGCTTCTTCAAAATACTCTGTAAATCCAAAGTTGAATGATTACCGCCTGTGCGAAACGGCAGCAAACTGTTATCCTGAGCTCTCCGAGATTATCGATGATATTCGGCATGGAGGTGAAATGTGAATCATTATCTTGATATTTCAGAGGAAGTCGCTGATGCCTTGCGCATCAATATGCCTATAGTAGCTCTTGAATCTACAATAATAACACATGGGATGCCATGGCCTCAGAATCTCGAAACCGCTTTGGAAGTTGAAAACGCGGTTCGGGAGGAAGGGTCTGTCCCCGCGACTATTGCAATTATTGACGGTCGGCTAAAAGTAGGCCTTTCTCATGATGAGTTGATGCGCCTTGCTGATGGCTCTCTCCATCCTGTCAAGGCTTCACGGAGAGATATCCCGATTCTTATTGCTCGGCATGGGAATGGTGCTACGACAGTCTCAGGGACAATGCTCATTGCTGAAAGAGCGGGGATCCGCTTATTTGCGACAGGAGGGATAGGGGGTGTACATCGTGGAGCTGAGAAAACATGGGATGTTTCAGCAGATTTGGAAGAACTTGCGCATTCAAGTGTCGCGGTCGTCTGTGCGGGAGCCAAGGCCATCCTCGATCTGCCAAAAACGATGGAATATCTTGAAACAAAAGGCGTGCCAGTTATTGGCTTTGGGACATCAGAGCTTCCTGCATTTTATACACGTCAGTCGGGGATCGATCTTTCTCAGCATGCTGATACTCCTGGGGAGATTGCACAGCTAATTTATGTCAAATGGGCCTTAGGCTTGAGTGGAGGCGTTGTCATCGCCAACCCTATACCTGTCCAATATGCAATGAACAAATCGATTATCGACGCAGCAATAGGGAAAGCCATAGAAGAATCTGAAATGAAAGGCTTAAAAGGCGCAGAACTTACCCCATATTTATTAGCGCGGGTTGCAGAGGTCACTGGAGGCGATTCACTGGAAGCTAATATTGCACTTGTGAAAAATAATGCGCATGTGGCGGCGTTGATCGCCAAAGAATATGAGCGGATAGGGCTTGAGGCAGAAGCATAATCAACAGGCATCCGTCCCCCTGGGGAGTGCAGAATTAATCGCTTTTTCTGCCAATCTATAGCAGTATTGATGTTTCCATATATTCATAGATTGTGCTTGATTGGGGCTTATGATAATATAAGCCAACAAGGCGAAGAGAAGCGAGCCTCTTATTTAGATGGAGAAAGAATATGAGAATCATTCGCTGTGAATATGAAGGCAAGTTATTTTACGGACGAATAGATGGTGATAACGTTATGTTGTCGTATGATGTTCCAAAAATCCGAATGAGCCATGGGGGAAAGGAAGTCTACTGGGAAAGTGAGGAAAAATCAGTTCCATTTTCGAAAGTCCGCCTTGAAGCTCCCTGCGCCCCAAAGAAAGCGGTCTGTGTCGGTTTAAATTATAGAGACCATGCCGACGAATTTGGACAGACAATCCCCTCTGCACCTGTTCTGTTTATTAAGCCATCGACAAGTCTTTTAGGCCCCGGCAAAACGATACAATATCCATCCATGTCAAAAAGAGTGGATTATGAAGCAGAACTTGTGGTGATTATAGGAAGATTAGCAAAAAATGTTACTGCACATGATGCCTTTGATTATGTGCTCGGGTATACTTGCGGCAATGATGTGACAGCGAGAGATTTGCAGCCCCAAAATGGTCAATGGACAATCGCAAAATCTTTCGATACCTTCATGCCCTTAGGCCCCTGGATCGAGACCGACATTGATCCTTCCAGCCTTCAAATTAAAGCCTTGCTGAATGGTGAAGTCCGTCAATCCTCTTCGACTACGAACCTGATTTTTAATGTTGCTGATTTAATTGCCTATATATCTCAAATTATGACGCTCGAGCCGGGAGACGTAATCATGACCGGCACACCTTCGGGTGTTGGGCCAATGAAGAAGGGGGATCGTATCGTTGTTGAGATAGAAGGCATAGGACATCTTGAGAATATCATTGGATAGAAAAGCTTAGCTATATATGACCTTATCGCGGATAGTTTCGATTTTTCTTCTATTGGTTGTAGGCTACATCGCCCGAAAGAGAAAAGTATTAGATGCTGATAGCATCAGGTCTATTTCTGATTTTGTGCTCTCCATTGCATTGCCTTTTACTATAATTTCAAGTTTTGATCGGAGCATTCCTCTTACTGCAGCGAAAGATCTGTTGAAAGTTGCATTATATGCTATAGGCATACATCTTATTGCAATATTGGTCGCAAAGATATCTTTTTCGCATGTAGCCGATAGTAAACGTAAAATCCTCACATATATTACAGTTTTTTCAAATTGCGGATTTATGGGTTTCCCTGTTGCTGAAAGCGTATTTGGTCGCATCGGCCTTATGTATGCATCAGTCTATGTAATGATATTCAACATATTTGTATGGACGTACGGAGTTGCCTTGCTATCTGGGGACGGGGGCGGCAAAAAAGGTTTATTTCGAGTAAAAGATATAATATTTAATCCTGGCAATGTCGCTGTCATTCTGGGATGTGTTATTTGGCTTTTGCCTTTTTCCTTGCCTGAAACGATAAATTATGCAATTCTGCTTATTGGCAACTGTACTACACCCCTTTCAATGATTGTAGTTGGAGCAACGCTGGCTGGTCTTAGCATAAAAGGTTTGTTTTCAAGGACAGAGGTATGGATTGGTTCTTTAATGCGGCTTTTAATCATGCCGATGATTATTTTTTTTATAATGAGAATTTTTAAAGAAAATGATGCTTCTGCAAGGGTCGCTAATTTTTTAGTAGCAATGCCAGCCGCCGCTCAAACCGTAATTTTTGCAGAGCGATATGATGCCGATGTATCACTGGCATCGGGCATAGTATTTATTTCAACCGTATTTTCTGCAATAACAATACCTCTTGCTGCAAAGATTATTTCAGCATAATAAATTATTTCTATTTCTTATGAAGCGGCAAAAGCGACTATCGTTTGATTGCATTTGCCATTAGCAATGATTGACACAATTAAGGCTTATAATCTCAGGATTCCCAAATAAAAAAGCCATTCAAAATTGAATGGCTTTGTGAATATTTTCTCTCCCCCGCGGTGGTTCGAACACCGGACCCAGTGGTTAACAGCCACTTGCTCTGCCAGCTGAGCTACAGGGGAATATGATCTTACAACGAGGAGTAAAATAGCTAAATAAGGATTTTTTGTCAATATGGAATTACTTTGAGGACTCTTCATTTTTATACTTGACGACCATGTATGGAGTGAGTAAAAATGGTAAAAAACAAAAGATAGTCCGAATGTCTACTCAATGATCGATGTCTCTCGTTCTTTTTATTGATAAGGACTTTTTTAAAATGAAGGGGCTTAAAAGATGCGAAGAGCTAAGATTGCGATAACGGTATGTGAACCGGTATTATATACAGAGTTTTATCCGATTTTTGAAGAAGCTCCTTTTTTAATTATTGTGGATGAATACAACCGAATCCAGAAATATTCTGCTGAAATTACTGCAAAAGGAATCACCCGAGGAAGAACAGAGTGGATAATCAGTAGAGGCGCAAAGATTCTCGTAACGGGATCGATAGATAATGATTCTTACCAGAAACTGAAACAAGCTGGAATACCTGTTAAATGGGAAACTTTTGGAGATGTAAAAAGCTTAGTCGAAAGAGCAAGAAGGTTTGCTGGCTATTTAATTGAGATGCTAGGGAAAGAACGAGTCGTGAGGACAAGATTTGACAGGCGCCTGAGGCCTAAGAATATCGCTGCTCCTTATGTTATTCCATATATGGGCGATGACCCTGAGTTTTTGAAAGACTTGGAGCGAAAGGAAAAAAGAGAAGGTAAAAAGCGATTATTAAGACCAAAAAATGATGAAGAAGCCAATGAAGACGATTATGACACTGAAGGGGACTCCTTTAGTGGTGAAGACGACGACGATTAGCTATATCAAGTTCATTTTTTGTGCTTTTTCAAGGCAGCTTCCAACAAGCCACCTCCATGAGCGGAGGGGGAATTTATGATATTGGCCTTTTGGGCATGCAGTACCTCCAGTTGTATCACTTCACGATCGGCCAGTCTTATGCCCTGGGCCTGTCTTTTTCGGACAGGGTACTCTTTAGCATGAAAAATTTGTTTGGTTTTTTTGCTTCTTGGTTTAGGTTTGTATTCCAATTGAAATTCATAGGCCGTGTCGATTGAAAATCCTAAAATCTCTGCTTTCTCCGGTACTAAACTATAATCTTTCCCTGTAAGCCAACTGTCGATGGTAGTCCTTTTGATATAGACGCCTTTTTGATTTGCAAGCGAATATACCAGTGTGATGATGGCGCTGGATAAGGCTTCCTTTTCCGCGACGGTGATCCACAGCGCATTTTGGCCCGCGAAAAATTTGTCAGGAAGAGGTATCACCGTGTAGATGCCATTTTTTCTCAGAATCAAAATTTTATCAAATTTGGAGGCCTCCAAAATTTTTTCACCAGAAACCTCCGTCCCTAAATAGCCCCCCTCTGAATCATATCTGAGGGCAAAATCATGACGGGCGACGGTTTTAACCTCGATTTTCTTGAATGATTTAATCCGTGTCCGGCGGGACGAGGCGCTTTCGATCGTTTTGATATATGTTTTCAGGATTTCAATCGCATATTGGACAAGATGATTGAGGTGCTCCTTGTTCTGCGCAAGCTGTTGCTGGATTCGTTCCATGTCTTTTTTGGCTTTCTCTATATCATAAAGAGAAATTCTTCGAATGGGTATCTTGAGCAAGCGCTCTACATCCTCTGTCCCTATCTTCCGGCTCAATTCCTTTGCAAAGGGCTTAAATCCGTCGAGGACCGCTTTAATAACCGCATCGCTGGTTCTCTTTGTTTCTATTTCCTTGTAAATCCTTTCTTCGATGAAAATGCGCTCCAGGGTTCTCGCAAACAGCTCTGCCTGAAGCTCGTCGCGCTCCAGCTCGAGCTCTTGTCGAAGCAGATTGAGCAACTTGCCAGCATGATACCTTATGATATCTGAAACAGTGCTTATGGTCGGCTTGTCATCTTTTATGACCAGACAATTGCATGAGATTGATCGCTCGCACTCGGTGAATGCGTACAGCGAATCCACGACCTCCTTCGCATATACGCCTCTGGCCAGCTTGAGTTCTATTTCTACCTTGTCCGTGGTGAAGTCCGAGATCGAAGCGATTTTCAAGTGCCCCGCACGGACTCCCTCTTCTATACTGCCTATGAGGCTTTCTGTCGTTGAGCCATAGGGGACCTCTTTGATTACGATCTTTTTGGGATCGGAGGTGTCCAGCAGGGCGCGAACCCGGACTTTTCCATTTCCATCGGCATAATCGGAAGCATCTATGAAGCCGCCGGTCGGGAAATCCGGTGTAAGCGCAAAAGATTTGCCTTCAAGACAAGCGACCTCAGCCTGAATTACCTCGACAGAATTATGAGGCAGGATTTTTGTACTCATGCCTACCGCGATGCCCTCGGTTCCCAGCATAAGGACGACCGGAATTTTTGCGGGGAATACGAGTGGTTCCCTGTTCCGTCCATCATAACTGTCGATATATTGCGTGATCTTCGGGTGAAAGAAGACCTCTTTGGCAAAAGTTGTGCATCTGCATTCTATATAGCGCGGCGCGGAGGCTTCGTCTCCCGTTACGGGATTCCCGAAATTGCCCTGTGTCTCGATGAATAGTCCTTTATTCGCGAGGCCGACAAGCGCCGAACCTATGGATGCGTCCCCGTGAGGATGATATTTCATGCAGTGACCGACGACATTGGCGACCTTATGGAATTTCCCATCATCCATTTCGAAGAGGGTGTGCAGGATTCGGCGCTGGACAGGCTTAAGTCCGTCGTCGAGTTCGGGAATGGCCCTGTCCATAATTACATATGAGGCATAATATAGAAAATTGTCGTTTAGTAGCTTTTTGATGTAGGCCACAGTATCCTCCGTCCGGTCATACGCTTGCTAATGTGTTCGGAAGTGCCTCATAACTCAGTGACAAGATTATCCATAATGAATTGTCGCCTCTCCGGGCTGTTCTTCCCCATGTAAAAACAGAGCAGTTCGGGGACGGAGGATAATGTCTGAATGTCCACTTTGACAAGCCTGATGTCTTTCCCGATGAATTGGCCAAATTCAGCGGGACTTATTTCGCCAAGGCCTTTAAAACGGGTGACCTCCGTCCCCTGTCCTAATCGTTGTATCGCTTCGTCCCGTTCGCGGACCGAATAGCAGTACAGCGTTTCTTTTTTCGTTCTCACCCTGAAAAGAGGCGTTTCCAAAAGGTATACACGGCTCTGGACCACCAATTCCTCGAAATATGTCAGAAAGAACGTAATGAGGAGGTTTCGTATGTGAAAACCATCGTAATCCGCATCGGTCGCGATGACGATGCGGGCGAATCTCAGGTTCTCGACGTTGTTCTCAATGCCAAGCGCCATCATCAGGTTATAGAGTTCCTCGTTTTTGTAGATGGCCGAGCGCGGACGGTCAAACATGTTTTCAGGCTTTCCCCGTAAGCTGAAAATCGCCTGTGTGTGGACGTCGCGGGCGCTCACCATGCTGCCGGCGGCTGATAAGCCTTCGGTAATAAAGATTGTCGATCGATCTCCCAAATCTCCATCCCCCAAGTGTGCTTTACAATCCCTCAGATTTGGTATTTTGAGCTCGATTCTCTTCGCCGCTTCTTTCGCTTCCTTTCGGACTATGTTGAGCTCGGTACGCAGTTTCTCGTTTGTAAGAATTTTTTCTTGCAGAGTCTTCGCCGCCTGGGGATTGCGGCGGAGTATCTCGTCGACCCCTTTTTTGACCTCCTGAAGAATCCATGGTCTGATATCGCTGTTCCCAAGCTTGTTCTTCGTCTGGCTCTCAAAAACCGGATTTTTGATTCTTATCGCGATGCCGGCGGCAAGCCCCTCTCGCACATCCTCTCCGCGGTACGAGGCCTGAAAGAATTCATTGATCGCCTTCAGAAATCCTTCGCGAAAAGCTGAAAGGTGGCTGCCCCCGTCTGATGTATACTGGCCATTTACAAAAGAGAAATGCTCTTCTCCATATTCCTTGGTATGGGTAAAAGCAAATTCAATGCGGTCCCCCCGGTACCAGCCGATATCATAGAGCGCACTGCCGCCGAGTTCAGTCGATAATAAGTCATGAAGTCCTTTTTCAGCATGGAAGTCCTTGCCATTGAGTGTCAAGGTCAAGCCAGGGTTCAGACAGGCATAATTCCACAATCGTTTTTCTATGAACTCGGGTATGAAAGAGTATTCTCCGAAGATTTCCTCGTCGGGGATAAATTCGACCAGCGTGCCGGTTTTCTCATGATTGTTACCCTCCCGCGAATCGGTGAGAATACCCCGGGAGAACTTTGCCTCGAAAACCTTTCCTTCTCTATATGAGGCGACCCTGAAGTCCTTGGATAAGGCATTCACTGCTTTTGTGCCGACACCATTCAGACCAACTGAAAACTGAAAAACTTCATCGTCATATTTTGCGCCTGTGTTGATGACTGAAACGCACTCTATGACTTTCCCGAGAGGAATTCCTCGGCCATAGTCGCGCACTCTGACTTTTTTGCCGTCGATGGTGATAGCTATTTGATTTCCCGCGCCCATTATGAATTCATCGACTGAATTATCGATGACTTCCTTTAAAAGGACGTAAATACCATCGTCGGGGCTTGAACCATCACCAAGCCTTCCAATGTACATACCTGTTCTGAGCCTGATGTGCTCCAGCGAGGAAAGTGTCTTTATTTTTGATTCATCATAAATAGATTTTGTTCCCACGCGTTATATTCTAGCACGGCACGGAGAATGGGGTACAGAGGATGATAATCTCTGTACCTCTGTCGTGCCTCGATTACAGGGAACCTCACCATATTTTATCAGACACTTCTTTCAAGAGACTGGAATCACATCGCTAAAAGAATTAGAATACCTGTCAGGATTTTTTGAGTATCTTATTGTAGAAAATGGATACAAGGAGTAAGTCGGTTTCTATGCATTTCAATTTGAAATATGGCGGTGATTCTCTTCTGCTCGATCTTGAAGAATCGAGGATCATCGATGTCACGGTGCCGGTTGTTGTATAGATATGAGCTATTTAATAAAAGATGAATTCAAGCGCGCAGTGGTCGATGGCGGTATGGAACTCCTGCAGCAGGGACTCACGGTCGGGACTTGGGGCAATCTCAGTGTCAAAGACCCTGAGACAGGCCTGGTCTATATAAAACCCAGCGGTATGCCCTATACTTCCATCACGCCGCAGGATATCGTCGTGATGGACGAGCGCGGCGCCATCGTCGATGGCCACCGCAAGCCGTCGATCGAATTTCATCTTCACCTTTCGATCATGCGCGCGCGGTCCGATGTCTTTGCGGTGATCCACACCCATCCGATCTATTCGAGCGTCTTTGGAGTCTTACGGGAGGATATTCCCGCCATTTCAGAGGATTTTGCGCAGATCGTGGGGGACAGGGCTTCATGCTGTGTATATGCGCTGCCAGGGACGGAGGAGCTCGCGAAAAACGTGGTAGTTTCCCTGGGGGAGGGGAAAGCAGTGCTTATCCCAAACCATGGAACAGTATGTGTAGGCCATACGCTTGATGAAGCCATGAAAGTAGCGGCTGTGGTGGAGAAGACAGCTCATATTTATCTGCTCGCTCGCTCTATTGGAACACCGCACGTTCTGCCGCATGAAGATATCGTTGTCATGCAGGATTTCATGCGCAACAGTTATGGACAAGGGAAATAATATAGGGGATGCGGAGTACGGACGTTGTAATTATGCACGCGATGCTTGGGGATACTAAGGGCAGAGATAGCCTTTGATGATTTCAATTTCCACGGTACACAGGCCACGCTCAATCCATGTTCATCTCGACAAAACGGAGCGCGAGTTCTGGGTCGAAATGCGTGCCTGCGTTGTCGCGAATATATTCGAGCGCTTTTTCCTTTGACCACGCTTTACGGTATGGCCTGTCACTCGTAAGAGCTTCGTATACATCAGTTATCGCAAAAATTCTTGCTGAGAGCGGAATTCCTTCCCCCCTCAACCCGAAAGGATATCCCGTACCATCATATTTTTCATGATGATATAAAGGAATGTCAATATATTCATGGAGCGAGGGAATACGCGAGAGAATCGCTTTGGAAATGAGGGGATGCTTCTGCATTTCGATTCGCTCTTCGAAAGTTAGAGGCCCAGGCTTATTTAAAATAGCATCAGAGATGCCAATTTTGCCAATATCGTGAAAAAGTGAGCCAATTCTCAGTTTTTTAAGCTCATTCTCATCCTGGATGAATCGGGAAGCAAAGGACATGAAAAGGGCCGTCACCCGAAGTGTGTGGCCTTCTGTTTCCTCGTCGCGGAATTCGAGTGCGCTTGAAAGGCCTTCGATGATCGATTCATTTGCACGCTGCAGGTCCCGATATGTCTTGTCGAGTTCTTCGATAATGTTCTGCATCTGAAGGGCAATGCCGATCTGATAGGCCGCCGCTTGGCCAAACGCGAGCCACGTTTCATCCGGTTTAAAAGGGGCACGAAAGAAAAGTTCGAGCACGGCGCGCGCTTCATTCGCCAATATCACCGGAATGCAATATTGAGTCACGAATTTTTCACGCTCAATAAGGTCACGGAAGTGAGGCACATAATCAGGATTTGTTGCAAGGTCGTCAGCCGCGATAATACGCCTCTCTTCTGCCGCGAGTCCCACATTTTTCTGTCCTGGCGGAATTGTCGCATCACGAATAAGATCTGACAAGAACCCGTCATAATCCTTGCTGGTCAGCGATCCATCGGCATTTTGAATATAGAGGCATATGCTGTCAGCATGGAGTGTCTCCCTTATGATTCTTAATATTTTCAAGACAGCCGCATTGAAATCTCGGCCTGAGCCAAAGTATTCTCTAAAAATGTCGAGCAGTGAAAGCCGATGTATCCATTCCTTGGCCATTCTCTGGGCCGCAAGTTTAGAGAGTGGCTGCTCTAGTTTTTCCAATGTATAGCTTATTAAAATGTTCGTACCTTCAATCGGGATGGCGTTCCAGTCTACGGCGCAAATGGCTCTGGATTTGCCATCGACGAGGACGGGGTATTGTGTACCATGCGCGCCTTCTCGGGAAAGCGATTCTTCCATGTCGTCGCCAAGCCAGCGAAGTATTTTTTCTCCTCCTTCGTCTATTCGGATAAATCCTGCGCGCTGAATTCCGAAAGCGCGCTTGATGTATGAAGCTGATTCTTCATATATGCTTGTCTCTGTCTGGCAATTGGCAAGTATCAGTGGCAGCTCCGCATCTATCTCGAGCCTCGAGCGGTATTGCTTTAAAGAGGTAATATCCTGCCGAATCAATAGATATTGTTGCACCGCATTGTCTGCATCAGATAATTTCACCATTTGTCGAAACTCATGATAGCGCGAGCCGTCTTTGCGTGTTCCTGTTCCTTCCCATTGATGAATATCTTTGTTTTTCAACTCTTGAAAGACTTGCATACAATTTTTCGAAGAAACCTCGCCACAAAATCCCCAGAGATATCGACCTTTCAGTTCCTGGATGGCCCAGCCCGTAAGCATTTCGTAAGCTTGATTGACCCATTCAAAGGCGCCTTGCCCATTGAGAATAGCGATCGCGATGGGAGAAGCCTGCAGAGCCTTGTTCTGCAATTCGATTTGAAGGCGCTGCGTCTCATCAGTCTTTCTCTGCTCAGCCCATTCGAGTGCTTTTGGAATAATATAAGAAAGCCGGCTTGATTGCTCTTTGAGCACAAAATCGTAAGCTCCCGCTTTTATCAGGGCGACAGCCGTGGGCTCTCCGATAGCCCCCGATACAATAATAAATGGAATGATTTGCTTTATCTTATGCAGTGCTTCCAAAGCGGCAAAACAATCGTACCCTGGGACTGCCCAGTCGGAAAGAATGACGTTGTGTCTCTCCGGCTCCGTACAAGACTCGCTTTCAGCAACTTGTCGTAGCGCTTCAAGATATTCTTTGAGATTTTGTATATGCGTATAGTGCAATGATTTAAATGCTTTTTTTAGTTGATATACAAGGAGCTCAGTGTCATCCTTGTTGTCCTCAATGATAAGAACGTTAAGGTCGGTATTCTCTGGCAATATAGTCATAGGGATGTCCTCAGACAGAGTTTTTTTTGGGTTGCAAGTTTGTTTCCAGCCAATAATGGCATACGAGATCGATTTCACGAAGAAAAGTGGAAAAATCGACAGGCTTTCTTATGAAGCTGTTCGCGCCATTCTCGTAGCTTTGAATCATATCTTCTTCCAAAACGGAGGTAGTAAGCACAACTATTGGCACATAGCGCGTGGTCGGTGCCGCGCGAAGCTCTTTGAGCACTTCGATGCCACTTCTGCCGGGGAGCTTGAGGTCCAGTAACACCAGAGAGGGAGTTGTGACTGCCGTATTCCCCGAGTTCACGGCATCACTTTCAGATTCTGCCGCTCTTCTGCCCAGCGCGATCTCGAGCGCTTCATCAGCATTCTTGGCAATTCGATATGGAGTTTTGATGCCTTTTTGCCTGAGCGCGATCACCGCAAGTTCAGCATCATCGGGATTGTCTTCAACAATGAGGATTGTCACATGAGGGGCATTCAATTCCATAATCACTGTGCCTCGCCAAAATCGAAATAGAAGGTTGTGCCTTGTCCTGGGACAGACTCCACTGTTACCGAACCTCCGTGCCGCGCTGTCACGCGCTTAATAATCGAAAGTCCGATGCCGGTACCCTCAAACTCGACTGCTTCATGAAAGCGTTGAAAGGGAGCAAAAAGCCTGTCACCCGCCGCTTCAACATCGAAGCCTGCGCCATTATCGCGGATATAAAAAACATTTTTGCCTTCACGTTGCGCCGAGCCAATTTCAATACGTGCGACATCCCGCTTCTGTGTAAATTTTAGAGCATTTGAGATGAGGTTGGCAAGAAGAATTCGCGCAAGATCGGGGTCCGCAAACGCGTGCAGATTTTTTTGCACGTTGCATTCTAAATGCCGTTCTTTTTTGTCTTCCGTTTCTTCATTAATGATTTCTTGTGCTATCAGGCTCAAGTCGATAGACCGGGGATTCAGTGTTCTTGTCCCCGCCCGCGAGAGCATCAGCATATCAGTAATCAGCTTTTGCATGCGGTTTGCATTTTCTTGAATCCGGTTGAGGAGGTGATTGATTTCTTCAATGCGATTTTTAAAAGTTTCTTGCTGATGAGGCGCGTTTGGCAGATTTTCATGCAACAGATCTCCAAGGATTGTCGAAAAACCCGCAATGGCGCGGAGCGGGGCACGCAAATCGTGCGAAACTGAATATACAAAAGATTCATGCTCTCTGTTGAGTTCTGTCAAGCGTTGAGTTTTGGCCTCGAGTTCTTCCGTTCGTTTTTTTACCTGCTGTTCGAGCGTTTCGGTGAGCGCTTTCAATTCCTGTTCTGCGTGCACTCTCTGAGAGATGTCGTGAACGATGGAAAAGAGCAATTCCTTGCCATGAATGCTGATGGGACCGGTGTACACTTCGACGTCGACGGGCTCGGCATTTGCGCGACGATGCTTGAAGTAAAAAACATTCTTGTTTTTAATGCGGGCTAAATCCAAATCAACTTTAACTTCTGCCTCACTAAGCGTATTGATGTCCTGTACGCGCATTGTGGTAAGCGTTGCTCGGTCCCAACCATAGAATGCTTCTGCGGCAGGATTTGCATCAAGAATGCGCCCCGTGGGTGGATCGATAATGAGCATTGCCGTATGCTGGTTCTGGAAAAGGCTGCGATAGCGTGCTTCCGATTCAGCGAGGTCCTTGCTCGCTTGTGCGAGCCGCTCGTTGTCCAGAAATAAGAGACAGATGAGGGAAAAAACAACGGGAAAAATTACCAGGTAGGGGAATAGCATGAGGGGAATAACTTCATGCCATTTCCCGTCTGGAAGGAGGAATTGGGAAAGAATTACGCATACGTGGATAAGGAAGCCCAAGAACCATGTTCCGATTGGTGTGGCAAATTTATGCTTTTCGGCAAAAGGTTGATAGCGCGGTCGGAGCCTTGCTGCAATGGTGGACAGGATCATGGCGGATATAATTGATAATGATCCAGGGATTACACCGGCGCCTCCAAGGCTGATACGAAAGGCAAGCGCAAAGGCCGCCGCGATTGTTCCTGTCAAAGGCCCGCCAAAAAATCCAGCAATGCCGATTACTATGCTGCGCGCGTCATAAAAAATCCCTTCCTCAATTTTGAAAGGCGTGAGCATTGCAAGAATTGCTGTCGCTCCTAGAAAAATGCCATTTATTATCGAAATTGCCCAAGGTTTCCCTTTGAATGATCTGGAGATAAAATGATAGAGCACGTAGATGGAAATGAGTATAGTCACATTTTGGAAAAGCGTTGTAACCAAAACTTCGCCTCTCTTTTTTATTATTGTATTTTATATTATAGAGTAAGTTAATAGGAAATTCAAAAAGAAAGGCGGTTTTATCGCAAAGTAATCCATGTCTGCGATGAAAACTTTTCCTGGGCAAGTTGCTCAGCTAATTGAAGCTCGGCTTCGGTGGGCACTGAGCTGACGAGGGCAAGATTGAGCGCTTTGGCAAAGCCTTTCTTGAGTGATTGTATTGTTGTTGCATAGAGGGTTTCAAAGCTCATGGATTCTGATTGGGGAAGGCAATGTTTGATGCTTGTGACGCGCGATTTGATGTCTTCGATGAGCTTTCCTCTGGTTTTTTCCTGAGGTACTTTGAGGACGGTGAACATTCGGTCCACATCAACATCGAGGATGATGGTGCCATGCTGAAGGAGGCAACCGAGTTTTCTGGTTTGGGCATTGCCGGAAATCTTTTTCCCGCCGGCAATAATATCGTTTATAGGCGCGAATTCAGCCTCGATGCCCAGAATTGAGAGCCCCTCGATGATGCCGCCAAGCAGCAAGCGGTAGGAATCGAGGATGTTCGGGCGGGCAAGAGGGTGACTGAGTGGCAACACGATACTGTAGGTCACTTCATGATGATGAAATACGGCTCCGCCGCCAGTGATTCTTCGCACGACATCGATGCCGGCAGTTTTGCATGCGGCGGCGTCAACCTCCTCGTGCAGACCTTGAAAATACCCGATGGATACTGCGGGAGGGGCCCAGCCGTAGAAACGGAGAGTTGGCAGGCTTCTGCCTTCCGCGACCGAGCGCAGCAGCGCTTCATCAAGGCCCATATTGAAGGCCGCGCGATGAAAACCGGTTTCGAGCAACCTGAATTCATATGCCATTGTGCAATTCCTTTTGAATGATTTCGTCAAGGCCGCTTCCTGTAATTCCCAGGCATTCCAAACCATTTTGCCTGACAAGCCCATCGAATTTTTTCCCAAGTTCCTCAAGAGTGGTCCCTTCAAGTTTGTGCTCAAGCTCGTCAAAAGCTTCTTCGGGGACCGCGAAAAAATCACCGCGAATCGAAAGAGAGCGTATGCGCGAAGATGGCACAAGAGGTGGCTCGACGTCGATTGTCATGCGCAGCAGCTTGCATCCTTCGGGTTTGCCGACCAGTTCAAGTCTCATGCGCCCGCCTCTTCTCGAGAGGCAACCCATGCTTCGCGAGCGTGAAAACTTGTGCGCGCGAAGGGTGCGGAGATCACTGAAGCAAAACCGAGAGACTTTGCTTTTCGGGCATAGTCAGCGAACTGCTCGGGAGTGATGTACTCGACCACGGGAATCTCCTTGGGGGTTGGCTGAAGATACTGGCCCATGACGACGGAGGAGACGCCTGCGCCTTGAAGTTCTTCCAACGCTTCGACTACTTCATCTTCAGTCTCGCCAAGACCAAGCAACAGGCTCGATTTTGTGGGAATGCCGGCAGCGTGTGCTGCGCGGAGGGTCTGAAGGCTTTTATTGAAAGAGGCGCGATGATCCCGTACGGACTGAAGGCGGCGCACGGTCTCTATATTGTGTGCAAGCATATCGGGCCTTGCGGCGAGGACCTGTGCAAGCTCTGTCCCCGTATAGTCAGGGATCAAGGCTTCAATCTTTGTATCAGGGCTGAGTTCGCGAATGGCGTGTATGCATGCGGCAAAATGACCTGCACCGCGATCCGGCAGGTCATCTCTATCGACAGAGGTGATGACCGCATATCTGAGTCCCAGTGATTTGACCGCTTCGGCCAGGTGCCGGGGCTCCTCCGGATCGAGAGGGCCGCCACGACGCGCAGTTTTCACCGCACAAAAGCGGCAGCCGCGAGTACAAATGTCTCCCATGATCATAAATGTCGCCGTACCCGCGCCCCAGCATTCACCCTTATTCGGACAACGGGCTTCATCGCAGACTGTATGCAGGTCATGTGAGGCGAGTACTTCTTCGACATGACGCCACTCATTCCCATGGGGAAGTTGTACCTTGAGCCACGAAGGTTTGGGCTTGAATTGTGCGCTTTGCATGAGAAGAGTATAGACTAATTTATCAAGAATGTCATGCGTATGGGGAAATTGACAGCGCGGCGAGAGAAATTTAGACTTTTGTCTATTGCAAATATTGAAGCAAAAGGAATTATTTTATGCACGAATTTCGCAGTGTCGCTTTGGATGATACAAGAGACGAGCTTGTGATACTCGATCAGACGCGCCTCCCGAATGAAATTGTGTATCTTCGTCTGTCGCGTCTAGAGGATGTTTGGGAAGCAATAAGGAATCTTCGCGTGAGGGGTGCCCCGGCAATCGGCATCGCAGCGGCATATGGGGCCTATCTTGCTGTTCGAAACGGTGGTGCTGAAACTCTTGAGGAAGCTGTAGCGCTTTTTAACCAAGCGAAACAGCATCTTGAGACTTCAAGGCCGACCGCAGTCAATCTCTTCTGGGCTTTGAACCGCATGGCACAGCGTCTTGCCGTTGCATTGCCTTCGGAGCCACGCCCCGCTTCAAGCTCCGCTTCTGTTGCGAATCTCATCAATGCGCTCAAAGAGGAGGCCGATTCGATCCACGATGAAGATTCCCGCATGTGCCGCGCGATTGGCGAACATGCTCTGTCCCTCCTGCAGAAAGGCTGGGGTCTTCTCACGCACTGCAATGCCGGAGCGCTCGCCACATCGGAATTGGGGACGGCTCTCGCGCCTATTTATCTTGGCAATCAGCGCAATTATCGTTTTAAGGTCTTTGCGGACGAAACAAGGCCGCTTCTGCAAGGTGCGAGGCTTACCGCATGGGAGCTCTCTGAGGCAGATATCGATGTGACGCTTATTTGTGACAACATGGCCGCAACGGTGATGAAGCAAGGGCTGGTGCGGGCAGTGCTCGTTGGCTGTGACAGGGTGGCGGCGAACGGCGATGCCGCGAATAAAATTGGCACGCTTGGGGTGGCGATTCTTGCAAAGCATTATGGAATCCCGTTCTATGTTCTTGGGCCGACCTCAACCATAGACTTGGAATGTCCGAATGGTGCGTCGATTGCCATCGAAGAGCGCGCAGGCGATGAGATTACCGCAAAATGGTACATCTCGCGCATGGCACCTCAGAATATAAAAACTTATAACCCGGCGTTCGATGTAACCGACGCTTCGCTCATCACCGCAATTATTACAGAGAAAGGGATCGCCCGTCCTCCTTTTGAAAAATCACTAAAGGAATTTGT
Source organism: Spirochaetaceae bacterium UBA6243 (assembly GCA_002441395.1). Taxonomy (GTDB): domain Bacteria; phylum Spirochaetota; class Spirochaetia; order Treponematales; family Rectinemataceae; genus Rectinema. The sequence continues at coordinate 57,755 of DJVZ01000040.1, forward strand.
GCAATGATTGAATGGGGCTGAGGAAACACAATGCCGCCGGAGGAAGTGAAACAAAGCTAAAGCGTTATTTCCGCAGAGCGCCACTTTGGGGCAAATTCGTGTATTTTCTCGTGCTTTATGTATGCCTACATTTTCCTTGCGCTCGGCGCCTTCCTGAATTGCGGGCGCCACGGATTTGCTGTTTAAGAAAGAAAATCCAATTCAGGATTGATCGGAGGAGGAGCTGGTTTCTTTTCTCTGAGGAATTCATGCAGTATTTCGGGATGATCAAGCGTGCAATTTGCGGGCGCTTCTGACGAAAATTGCAGATTCTCTGAGGGAGCTTTCCCGCGCAGCGTGATGAACCAGGAAGCATATTTGAGCCGAATGCGCAATTTCCGTAGCGATGAAGAGTTGAGCCGGCCCGCCCTTCGCAACTCCAGAATCTTTCGTGCTGAATTCGGTCCGATGCCAGGTACGCGCACAAGCTGTGTGAAGTCCGCAGCCATGAGCTCAACCGGGAAAAATGCGATGTTGCGCAGCGCCCAGGAGGTTTTGGGGTCAAGGTCTTCGTCGAGAGAGTCGCACGATTCAAACAGCTCCTGCGGCTCGAAACCGTACCAGCGGAAAAGCATGTCTGCCTGGTATAGGCGAAATTCACGCATATATGGCGGTGTGGCGGGGTGGGGCAGTGAGGGATCTGTCCCCTCAGGGCGAAATGCAGAGTAATAGACTCGACGTACATTGAAACTTTTGTAGAGATACTGGGCGAGTCCAAGAATAACGGAATCTGGTTCGGGGCTCGCCCCAACAATGAGCTGGGTCGTTTGTCCTGCGGACATGACAGAGAAAGGACCAGAGGCGGCTATTTCAGAGGCTTCCCGCTGCCGCCCATATTTGGGGCTTTGCGATGATACTCTTTGGCACTTTATTTCGGCGAGTTCGCAAAGCCGATCGGAAATAGTCATCATCGGTGTGAGAATCGCATCGGGATTCTTGTCCGGGGCGATGCGGAGAAGGCTCTCTTCGCTTGGCAGCTCAATATTTACGGATACCCGGGTCGCATAGCGCATCGCGAGCCGCACGAGCTCGGGCGAGGCTCCGGGGATCACCTTGAGATGAAGATATCCGCGATATCCATACCGTTCGCGCAGACTGCGCGCCATCCAGATGAGCCGTTCCATCGTTTCGTCCGGTGTTCCCAGGACTCCCGACGAAATAAACGCTCCCTGAATCACCCCTCGCGCATCAAAGTCGGCTATGGTTCTGGCCAGTTCCTCCGGCTGGAAAGAGGCGCGATGCACATTGGACGAACGGCGGTTTACGCAGTATGCACAGTTGTAGGAGCAGGCATTCGATAGCAGGACCTTGAGAATGGGCACACTTCCGCCACCCAGCCTCTTCAGCCTGCAAATGCCGTAGGCTGCCTCCTCTCTCACTTGCGGGTTTGGGCAGGGCATCACGGCTGCCGGCTGATCCTTCGTGTCTTCCCTGCACGCATGAGGCGGCACTCCCTGTTCGATCCGGGCACTCGGAGCCGCGGCGTCCCAATCTGCTGCTTGCGAGAGAATTCGAAGTGTATCGAGCCGATCCATATACTATACACAAGTTTAGTTTGAGCTGTGCTCGCTGTCAATTGGCGTGGGATGATCTTTTGCAAAGGCTAATATTTTTGATGTAGGGGCATTTTATTTTCACAAATAAAAAAGCCCCATTCCTGGGGCTTTTTATGAAGTCGTAGCGGGAGAGGGGATTGAACCCACGACCCAGCGGATATGAGCCGCTTGCTCTGCCAACTGAGCTATCCCGCCGTGCAGGTGGTTGTATAACCCAAAATAGCCCGATTGGTCAATACCTTGTATGGTTTTGGCCTCTCCGACTATAATTTGGCGATTTAATTGATGTTGAGGTGCAAATGGCCGAGTGGCATGATGAAAAATACAAAGAAGTGTTCGATGGAACCGTGAGTGGCCTGCATCGCCGCCGAGCCGTTGATCCGAACTTTTCGATTGAAGAGGCTGAGAATCAGCTTGCGCATCTCTATATTTTGGATGGCAATGATTGGCTGGGCCGTGGTGCGCTTGGCGATATTGTTTCGCAGGCGACGATTGCGGCCTATGAGTTGTTCATTCATGAATGGAAGGTTGAAGGAGGGGGCAAAAATGGCGGTTGAGATCAGAAAAGTGGATGGGTCGAAGGATCTGCGGCAGTTCATCGATTTCCCTGTGCGCTTATATCGGGATGTGACCAATTATGTGCCCGCGCCCCGCCTCGATGAAGTGCGGACGCTCAGAAAAGATAAGAATCCGGCCTTCGAATTCTGCGAGGCTGAATATTGGACGGCCTGGAGAGACGGCAGACTCGTGGGGCGAATCGCGGGAATAATAAATCATCGTTTTGTTGAGAAATGGGGTAATAAGTGGGCCCGTTTTGGATGGATCGATTTTATCGACGACTCCGAAGTCTCAAAAATACTGCTAGAGACCGTCGAACAGTGGGCTGCTTCGAAAGGTATGAGTGCGGTGCATGGCCCTCTCGGCTTTACGGACCTTGATAGGGAAGGCATGCTGGTCGATGGCTTTGGTGAGCGCGCGACGATCGCGACAATCTACAATTATCCGTATTATCCTCAGCATCTGGAGAAACTCGGCTATCGCAAAGATGTTGACTGGTTTCAATTTCAAATATTTACTCCGAAAGAAATTCCTGAAAAAGTGCAGCATGTCACCGAGCTGCTCGCAAAGCGCTCCGGTGTTCATCTCTATGAGTGGACCGACAAACGTGTCATTGTCGAAAAGTTCGGCAAGCAGCTTTTTCATCTTATTGATGAGACGTATAGCGAGTTGTACGGCACCACCCCACTCACGGAGCGCCAGGTGGATACCTATATCAAGCAGTACCTCGGTTTCGTGGACCCGCGTTTTACGAAAATACTTGTGGACGACCAAGAGCGCCTTGTCGGGTTTGGCATTTCAATGCCGAGCTTGTCTGAAGCTTTTTACCGTTCGCACGGCAGGCTTTTTCCCCTCGGTTGGTATCGTGTGCTCCAGGCCCTAAAACATCCGAGGGTGCTCGATCTGTACTTGGTTTCGGTAAAACCTGAATATCAGGCGCGAGGCGTACTTGCGATTGTGATGAATGCCCTGCAGCGGTCGGCCCTAGAAGCAGGTGTCGAGTATGCGGAGACAAACCTTGAGCTTGAGGACAATGTCAAAGTGCAGAGCATTTGGAAGGATTATCCGAAGCGCCAGCATAAGCGCAATCGCGTATATTTGAAGGAGATTTGAGCCACACGGGGAAAGATGCATCCCTTCAGAGTTTCTAGCGCGCAAGCGGCTCGCCGATTTCCGGTTCGCGAAGGTACATTGGCCCTGCGGAATCTTCTGCAGGGCCTTTTTCCTTATAAATCCCGGCTCCCAGCATTGCAAGTGCTTCGATTTCTTTCTCTGGTTCAGGAGAATGTATTGTCCATCCTGGACGCTCGAGGCAGGTGGTTTCGGCAAAATCGGCATCGGGGCCGACAAAATGAACTTCTTCTTCGGCCTGAAGTTTTGCAATGATATCTGTCAGTTCTATGTCCATCCATCTCCCGATTTTTTCGCCGCGATGATAGAGGGCACAATAGATACGGTGCTTGCGCGCATCAAGAACCGGGACAACGATGCCATGTAAATCCCGCCATACCATGCCATACACATCGAGTGTCGGCACAAGCACCATGGGGACGCCTAGCCCCAGCGATATTCCCTTTGCGGTAGCGATGCCAATTCGCAGGCCTGTAAAAGAACCGGGTCCCCCGGCAACCGCGAGCAGTTCTATTTCTTTTTTCCCGATACCCGCAGATTGAAGGACCCTCTCCATAGCTGGCACAATTGTCTCGGCATGGGTGACAGGCGGTTCCAGAATCGAACTTGCAAGAAGACGCTCCCGACATACGCCAATTTTAAGAGTCGGACAACTTGTATCAATCGATAGGACAATCATTGGATGACCTCTCTCCGTATCGCGAATCGCTTCCAGTCGATTTTTTCTATCCAGTCTCCTTCAATCATCATGAGCCTGTCTCCGTTCGCTTCGACCGTTATGGTGATTCTCTGGCTTTCTGGCGGCAAAATATCGGCGATCCTTTCGCTCCATTCTATCAGAGAGAGAGTTCCCGGCGCACCGAGCAGCTCTTCTCCGCCCGTTTGAAGAAATTCATCTTCGCCGGAAAGGCGATAGGCGTCGATGTGCACAAGATGAAGTCGGCCATAGTATTCAGAAATGATGGTATACGTAGGCGAAATGACAGGCTCTGCGATGCCAAGCCCTTCGGCGATGCCTTTGGCGAGTGTTGTCTTCCCCGCGCCGATGTCCCCTCGAAATGAAATGACGGCGCCGTCGGGAGCAGCATGGCCGATTGCCCTTCCCACCGCAAGCGTTCTATGCACATGTGGACTCGAGAGAAAGATCAGAACCGAACCTCCCTTATGCTGTACTTTGGTTTTTATACTATGCTTTGCAGACATACTTTTCTAGGTCTGAACCGGTCAAATAACCTTCTGTGAATCTGGATACAAGGAGTACAATGTACAATTATTATTCAATAAGAATAATTTGTGCCGATATTATAAAAAGATACTCATATATGGCGGGGGCCTGCGATGGAAAAGTTTAGTGCAAGTGATAAGAAGGAACTGGCCTATTTGCGATTCGACCCTAAGGGCGGTCCAAAGGCTGTTGTCCTTATCGGCCATGGAATGAATGATCATAAAGAACGTTTTATTCCGCTTGCAGAAGCACTTGCGTCGATTGGCGTTTCCTGCTGGATTCCCGATTTGAGAGGGCATGGTGATACCGATCCTGACGTCAATAAAGGCTATTTGGCTGATACTGATGGATTCGAGCGGGTTGTGCAGGATTTGATTGAAATGGGGGATTATGCTTCAAAATCTTTAGGGGAATTGCCCCTTTTTTATTTTGGGCATTCTTTTGGGGCGCTTCTGGGCCTTGCGCTTATTGCGACAAATGGCAAGTATCTTGAGGGAGCCGTATTATCTGCCCCTCCCGAGCGACAAAGTCCTGTGATGGACAAGCTTGGGGGCTGGATCGTAAACCTTGGGGGCGCATTGAAAGGATTGCACGCTCCCGCACATCTTCCGAATCAGATGACTTTTGGCCAATACGCCAAGACTGTCCAGAACGCTCGCACGAGATTCGATTGGCTGACGCGGGATTCAGCCGTCGTCGACGCATATATTGCCGACCCCAAATGCAATTTCGTCTGTACGTACGGCTTCTATCGCGACCTTATTCATGGTCTCAGAAAAGTCTACGGTGAGGGCTTTCTTGAAAGCATTCCGCCAACTCTTCCGCTATTTTTGTTCTGCGGTTCGGCTGACCCTGTGATTGGCATGAAAGAAGGGTACGAAAAACTCATTCAGGAATTCAAGCTTCTCGGAATAATAGACTTTGAGTCAAAGTGCTATGAGGGCGGGCGCCATGAATCGCTCAACGAAATAAACAGAGAAGAAGTCCTGGACAATATTGTCGATTGGTTCTCTCGACATATTCGCTGATTTTTTGTAGTGTATCGGAAGACATAGTGGAGCAGCTTTGTGAGAATCCGGTACTATCGTAATGCAAACGGCGGTTTGCAAGCAAAAGCCAGAGTTTTTGACCAAACAGAACACGTCATCGATGTTGCTGGCGTCGACAGAGAAGCGATCACCATAGTGAAGAGGCTTGCTTCTCACGGCTATTCTGCCTATATCGTCGGCGGAGCCGTGCGCGATCTTCTGCTGGGGAATCGGCCGAAAGACTTTGATATAGTGACTGACGCGCTTCCCAACCGTATCCGCAAAATTTTCAGCAATTCCCGCATTATCGGAAGACGCTTCAAACTCGTGCATGTCTATGCCAATCGGAAGATCTACGAAGTCAGTACATTCCGTTCGCTCTCAACCGGCACGATTGGAAATGAATACGGCACAATCGATGAAGATGTGCAGCGGCGGGATTTTACTGTCAATGCTCTGTATTATGATCCGCTCGCATCGGAAGTTCTGGATTTTCTTGGAGGAGTGGACGACCTTCGCTCAAAACGGCTTAAGGCGATCATTCCTCTTGACAGGATTTTCCGTGAAGACCCTGTGCGTATGGTTCGGGGGGTGAAATATGCCGCCGTCAATCATTTTCTGGTCTCGATTTCCCTGAGATTTGCCATTCACCGCGACGCAGCGCTTCTTACCGAGGTCAGTCCTTCAAGGCTTGCGGAAGAATTCTATAAAATAATCGCCTCCGGAAAATCTGCAGCCGTTATTCAGGCGCTGGATAAATTTGGTCTTCTGCAATACTTGTTGCCGGAAGTCTACGCTTCGATTCATGGAGATAAAACTTTTAGAGAAGCATTCTTTCAAAATCTGTCCTCGCTTGACCTCTCAACACAGGCTCCTGAAGATACCTCGCTGCTCAACAGTGCCAGCGCTGCAGAGATTGTGCAAAGCGACAGGAGGCTTATTTCGCCATTTCTCGGATGGTTTATCCGTCAGCGCTTAAGGAGTTTCGCCAAGCAGGAAAATGTCTCCAGGGACCCGCCACTCTTCAGGCAGGAGGCCTTTTCTGACATTCGCGCTTTTCTTACTCCGCTCAATTTGCCCCGTGTCGCGCTGGAGGAGGCTATGGAGCAGGTACTTCAAGAAGACGCCTTGCTCCCGGCTCCGTTGCCACCCAAACGGCGAAAACGCGGTCCGCGAAGAAAAAAGCCAAAGCTCCATGCGGAATCAGCGCATCTCGATGTTCCTGACGCAAATTTGCAATGAATTCATATATTTTGAATGAGATTTTCATAATATTATCTTTAGATTACACTTCGCCACTATATTCAGGAATAACCCTGGCGGCGAAAAGATGAATGTCGGATGCGGAGAAACAGCATAATATCGGAGCAAAGATGAATTTTATCAAATATGCGGCAAAACGATTTCTCCGGCTTATACTCACCATTTTCATTATTTCCACAATAATCTTTTTTGTCATCCGCGTTATTCCGGGAGATCCTGCGCTCGTGATTGGCGGAGTAGATGCGAGTCCTTCGGACATCCAGGCAATCAGAGCCAAGCTTGGCACAGATCGGCCTCTCTCTGTACAATATGTTGAGTTTTTGTGGAGCATCCTGCGCCTTGACTTCGGCCGGTCGATGATATCGGATGAACCGGTAATCTCGTTGATTCTTCAGCGTTTCCCGCTCACGTTTACCCTCGCGGTGTTGGGCTTGTTGATCGGCATTCTCATTGCGATTCCTCTGGGGGTGTTATCGGCTGTCAAACGCTGGTCAGGGTGGGATTATCTGGGACTTGTGTTTTCGCAGCTTGGCATGGCAATTCCGAGCTTCTGGCTTGGCATTTTGCTCTTGCTGCTGCTGGCGATCAAATTTCCGATTTTTCCGCTTTTCGGCGCGGATTCGCCTGCGGGACTCGTACTGCCGGCGCTTTCCCTCGGTGTCGGGCGGGCGGCGATTCTCCTGCGCCATACGCGCGCCTCGATGATAGAAGAGCTTTCAAAGGAGTATGTTGTTGCGGCAAGGGCCAAAGGGCTGCCGGAATCTGTCATACGCTACAAACACGCGCTTAAAAATGCGCTTTTGCCAATAATTACCATTGCGGGCATCGAGTTCGGGTATATGTTGGGAGGCGCCATTATTATCGAACAGGTTTTTTCGCTTCCCGGACTTGGCAGGCTTTTCCTGTATGCAATTTATCAGAGAGATTTTCCGCTCATACAGGGAGGAGTAGTATTTATTGCCCTCATTTTTTCTCTGGTGAATTTTGTGGCCGACATGCTCTACAGCATTGTCAATCCAAAGATAAGGCTGGAGTGAATGAATACCACGGAGCCCATCATCACGATTGAGAACCTGCGTGTCGAATTTACTCAGGAAAGGCAAAAGGCATTTGCGCTTCGCGGTATAGATATTGCATTTTATAAAGATGAGATACATGGTTTGGTCGGCGAGTCGGGTTCCGGTAAGACAGTGACCGCAATGTCGATTATGGGGCTGCTGCCCAAGCCCGCGGCGACGATTCTCTCGGGCAGTATCCGCTATGAAGGCAAAGAACTGCTTTCGCTCTCAGAGGATGCGCTTCGCACGTACCGAGGGAGTAAAATCGCCATGGTGTTTCAGGAGCCCGCGAAATATCTCAATCCGGCATTTACGGTAGGTGAACAAATCAGAGAGATGGTGATGCTCCATAAGGGACTCAATAAGCATCAGGCGGAAATGCGCGCCCGCGAGCTTCTTGGTCTTGTGGGCCTTGGAAAGGATGGCAGAGCCCTCGGCGCATATCCTCATGAGCTTTCAAGCGGAATGAAGCAGCGTGCCATGATCGCCATTGCCATATCCTGCGACCCGGATTTCCTGATCGCGGACGAACCGACGACCTCGCTCGATGTGACGCTGCAATTACAGATATTGAAATTGCTTAAAATACTTAAAAAGATGAAAAGAATGGGAATGCTTTTCATATCGCACGATTTGAGCGTAATAAGGGAAATCGCCGATCGGGTGTCTGTCATATACGCGGGCAAAATTGTCGAGAGCGCAAGCGTGGCGAGGCTTTTCGAGCACCAGATGCATCCTTATACCCGACTGCTTCTATTGTCGATTCCGGACGCGAGGCACAGGGGTAAGAAATTGGCAACTATTGCAGGACAGGTGCTGGATGCCACAAATGATCCTCAGGGCTGTGTATTTGCTCCACGTTGTCCATTGGCCAAAGAACTATGTTACAGAGAAAGTCCAAAGCTTATTGCGCATGAGCAGGGGCATACGAGTGCCTGTCATTTTGCGGAGGAAGCATGGGACCTCTGATTCAATGTCGCAATATTGTGAAAATTCACAGAGGCAGGGGTATTGATGGTGCAAAGCGGGGATTCAAGGCCGTCGATGATGTTTCTTTTTCCATAGAGAAAAATGGCAATTTTGGCTTGGTGGGGGAGTCCGGCTGCGGTAAGACGACACTGGCGCGTGCGATACTTTACCTGGATCCGCCGACATCCGGCAAAGTTCTTTTTGATGGCGTCGATCTTGGATCGCTCAGGTCTCGACACTTGAGGGCGTTCAGACGGCGCATGCAGATTGTTTTTCAGGATCCCCATAGCTCGCTTGATCCGAGAATGACAATCTACGACAGCCTCTCCGAGGGCCTTGTCAATATCGGTATGGACCGTGCGGCCCGTACAAAGAAAATCAATCGCCTGCTGGACCTCGTCGGCATCAGTGGCGCCATGGGCTCACGCTTCCCCCACGAATTTTCGACAGGCCAGAGACAGCGCATTGTCATTGCCCGGGCGCTGACCATGGACCCTGAGTTTCTCGTGCTGGATGAGCCGGTATCGAATCTCGATGTGTCGATTCAGGCGCAGGTGATCAATCTTTTGCTGGATATTAAGGAAGAACTCAGTCTTACATATTTATTTATCTCGCATGACATAAATCTTGTAGCCTATATGTGCGATACTGTCGCGGTGATGTACAAAGGCAAAATTGTGGAACAGGAGCCGACGGAGGAGCTTTTTGCCAATCCAAGAAATGAGTATACCCAAACACTCCTGGCTTCGATACCGGGAGGTGCAGGGCGAATAAGTGGAGCAAGCACTAATATCGCGAAGGATGGTACCATGGGAAATACTGCTTCTGCGGTGCGGGAGCTTTCCAAGGGACACGTTGTGTCCAATACCACAGGTCGGACCGGCGATAAACCGGACCTTACCGGAGGAACAAGATGAGAAGAGTTCTGAAACATTGCATTTTACCCGGGCTCTTTGCGTGTATCTTTGCGGGCGTACTTTTTGCGCAAGGACCAGGTACACTGGTGTTCGGGCTTTCAGGAAACCCTGATACGCTCGATCCTCAAAAAACGGCGGGAACGCTCACTTTTCAAGTGGTGAAGAGCTTTTATGATACGCTCGTAGAACCCGATCAGTCGGGCAAGATCGTGCCGGCGCTCGCGGAGAGCTGGTCAGTCTCTCCCGACGGTCTCACCTGGACCTTCAGGCTGAGACGCGATGTGGTTTTTCACAATGGACAGCAGTTTACCTCAAAAGATGTGAAAGCCACGCTTGATCGGATTGTGGACGAAAAGACGGCTTCTCCCAAGCGAAGCGAATTTTCGGCGATAAAAGAGATACGTACACCCGATGCCTATACCGTGGTGCTCTCGCTTTCGCAGCCATATGCGCCGCTGCTCGCGAGCCTCGCGTCGGGGTGGGGCGCGATACTGCCTTCTGACCTCATCGCGTCGGGCCACAATTTTGCCGCCGAGCCTGTGGGAACAGGGCCTTTTAAATTTGAAAAATGGATTCGCGACAGCAGAATATCGATGACTCGCAATGACAAATACTGGATAAAAGGGCTTCCCAAGCTTGCTAAAGTTGAATTCCAGATCGTTCCCGAGCGGGCCGTGCAGGTGCAGGGACTCGGTGTCGGCTCAATCGACGCTCTCGAATTTGTCGATCCGGACGATCTGCCGATACTGCAGTCCAATCCTAAAGTTACCATAAAAAAAGAGCTGACTTCTCTCATCATGGTGATGGCGATGAATTGTTCGCGCGAACCGCTCAATGACCTGCGCGTACGCCAGGCGGTCAATTACGCCATTGACAAGCAGGTAGTCCTCGATGTCGCATATGGCGGTGGCAAGATTGGCTCGACATTTCTCGATACGGGGAATGCCTATTACACTGATTTCTCAAATCTCTACCCGTACAATCCTGAAAAGGCGAAGCAACTCTTGAAGGACGCGGGCGTAGGCAACAGGGAATTCACTATTACCGTACCGCAGAACTACCCCCTGCACGTGAAGGCGGCCGAACTCATGCAGCAGATGCTGGCCAAGGTAGGAATGAACGTAAAGTTACAACTCGTCGACTGGTCGACATGGCTTTCAAGCGTGTATAGCGGCGGCAATTACGATTTTACGGTTATCGGGCATACGGGCAAGCTCGATCCCGATGGGACTCTGGCTGGCTATGGCGCCGGAAGATATGTCAAATGGTACAACGCGACGGTCGATGCCAAGATAAAAGAGGCAACGACGATTTCCGATTTCGCCGCGCGCAAGAAGCTGTACACCGACGCGCTCGAGATCATGGCGAATGAAGTTCCCTTCGTCTACATTGGAACATCGTATCGGTATGTGGGGACTCGGTCGAATGTGTTCGATTTCCGGATGACGCCGAATCTCGACACCTTCGATTTCAGATGGACGGAGATGCGGTAGAATATGGTGCTGAGAAAAACCCGAAGGATACTTTTCTCGCTTGCCTCGCTGTATCTGCTGGTGCTCGTGGCATTGGCGATCGCGGCGCCGCTGGTGTCGCCTTACAGCCCGACGGAGCAGTTTCTGGACAGGCGCTTTCATCCTCCTGGACCCACGAATTTTCTCGGCACTGACAATTTTGGCAGAGACATCCTGACAAGAACAATCTACGGCTCGCGGTCGGCTCTGGTCGTCGGCATAGTGACGGTTTCGGTCGCGCTTCTGTTGGGCGGCGCCGTCGGGCTGATCGCGGGCATGGGACCGCCTGCGATCGACAGCGCGCTCATGCTCCTCATGGACAGCGTACTTTCATTTCCCACGATATTGCTCGCGATTACTATCGTCTCGTTTATGGGCTATGGTCTTGTACAGGTGATGCTTGCTCTGGGAATTATCAGCAGCCCGATCTTTGCGCGCCTCATACGGGCGGAGACGCTGTCGATAAAAACCGAGGGCTATATAGAAGCCTCCCGGGCGCTAGGAACGGGCCCCGTAAAAATTGTATTCAGGCACATCATTCCGAATATCATGAGCAAGGTGATTGTGCAGTGTTCGCTCACGTTTGCCCAGGCTGTGGTCATCGAATCCTCACTCTCATTTTTGGGAGTGGGGATTCAGCCGCCCGCCGCCAGCTGGGGGCTCATGCTCAAGGACGCGCGCAATTACCTTGTGCAGGCCCCATGGATGGCCATCTATCCCGGGCTCTGCCTCGCGCTCACGGTGCTTTCTTTTAATATTATTGGCGATTCTCTTTCCGAGCGGTTCAACCCACGGCTCAACGACCTGGTGTAGCGCTTCTGCCCGGCCTCGGTTGTCATCGGCACTGCCTCATAGTAAATTATTAATATTCAAATGATGGAGAGCGCAGGAGGTTTTTATGTCGGTGATAAGAATAAATCCGGTCCCGGATGATGTGGATATTGCGCAGTCGGCCGACATAAAACCAATCTCCGATATCGCTTCCCGTTACGGCCTCGGGGAGAAGTATCTTGAACACTATGGCGTTGACAAGGCAAAGGTGCGCCTCGAGTTTTTGGCTGAGAGGAGAGGGCAGACAAAGCGCGCAAAATATATAGATGTGACCGCGATAACGCCGACCCCCCTCGGCGAGGGCAAAACCACGACGACAATCGGCCTGACGCAGGGCCTTGGATATATCGGCAAAAAGGCGATAGCGACGATCCGCCAGCCTTCCATGGGCCCGACCTTCGGCATAAAGGGAGGAGCGGCCGGAGGAGGCTACAGCCAAATTGTTCCCATGACAGATTTCAACCTTCATTTGACAGGGGATATTCATGCGGTTTCGGCATCTCACAACCTCTGTGCCGCGGCGCTCGATGCCCGCATGTACCATGAAAGCCGGTGGTCCGACTCGTACTTTGAAAAGCTTGGCCTGAAAAAGCTCAATATCGACCCATACTCGGTGTTGTGGCGCCGTGTGGTCGACATGAACGACAGAACCTTGCGCAGCATGATCATCGGCATGGGCGGTCAGGAGAACGGCCCTTTGAGGGAGACGGGTTTTGACATCTCCGTTGCGAGCGAAGTGATGGCGGTTCTTGCGCTCGCGACGAGCCTCGAGGATTTGAGAAGGCGTCTGGGAAAGATAGTCGTTGCCCTCGACAAAGCTGGCAATGCGGTCACCACCGAAGACATCGGTGTCGCGGGGGCAATGACAATTCTCATGAAGGATGCCCTGAAACCGAACGCGCTTCAGACGCTCGAAGAACAGCTTGCCTTTGTGCACGCTGGGCCCTTCGCCAATATCGCCCACGGAAACTCATCGATCGCCGCGGATATGATTGCAACGCAGATCGCGGATTATGTTGTCACGGAATCAGGATTTGGTGCCGACATGGGGTTTGAGAAATTTATGGACATCAAATGCCGCGCGTCCGGTCTTATGCCCGACGCGGCGGTGCTTGTTGTCACGGTGAGGGCCTTGAAAATGCACGGCGGAGGGCCGAAAGTGACCCCAGGCAAGCCTCTCTCCAGCGCATACACTCAGGAGAACCTTGAACTTCTGCAGAAAGGGCTTGCAAACATGGTCGCCCACATCGGAATAATCAAGCAATATGGCATCCCCGCCGTGGTGTCCATCAACGCCTTCCCGACCGATACCGAGGCCGAGCATGCGCTCATCCAGGAAGCGGCGCTCAGAGCCGGTGCTGCTGACGCGGTGATCAGCAAAGGTTGGGCTCTGGGCGGTGAGGGAACTGCGGAGCTTGCGGCGGCAGTCGACAAGGCGGCATCCCTTCCACATGAGCCGAAATTTTTATACCCGCTTGAAATGCCTCTCAAGGAAAAGATCGAAACCATTGCGCGCGAGGTGTATGGCGCCGGCTCTGTAGTGTATACACCCGAGGCCGACGCGGCGATTGAAAAATATACGGCGCTTGGTTATGGAAGCTCCCCTATCTGCATGGCGAAGACACAGTATTCACTGTCACATGATCCTTTGCTGAAAGGTGTCCCGAAAGGCTTCGAGTTCCCCGTTCGGGAGATACGGCTTTCTGCCGGTGCTGGCTTCGTTGTGCCAATGACCGGCGAAATTACGACAATGCCGGGACTTCCCTCGAAGCCGGCGTATATCGGCATGGATATCGATACCGCTACGGGGAGGATCACCGGGCTGTCCTGATGTTTTCTTTGATTTTCAGGGCTCTTTCCGAGGCTGGGGATAGAGGGAACCCTTATTGTATGCACGGCTTTATGGCCGGCCATGCTATTGACAAGCCTAGGCCTGCTCTTCCACTATACCCATGTGGATGCCGAAAAATTGTCTCTGCTTTCGGACGAGGAGCTCAGGCTTTTAGCTGAAAAAATGGGTATCTACGTCCCGGAAGGACTTGATAGGGTCTTCTTGATAGAAGAGATTATCGATGCTTTTGAGGACGATACGGCAGAAAAATCATTTTCACACGATGCTCCCGATCATGTAGAAGAGAAAAAACTTACCGGTACAGGCTTTATTCCCGGGCGGCTTGAAGAAATTGCAATCCCTGATCACTACAACGAAACCTATATCGTTGCCATCGTACGCGATCCTCTGTGGATTTTTTCATTTTGGGACATCGCGGAATCGGTACGGGAGAAGATAATCGCGGAGATGGATGAGCCCAAATTACTTTTGCGGGTGAGTGAATCCAATGAGGCCGAGTCGGCGTTTCATTATGAAATATCAGCGAATTTCGACGATCGGAAATGGTATATCAACGTTCCATATGCAAAACGATCCTATCGTATCGATTTGTGTGTTGCTAAATTTCAGAAGATCAAAGTGCTGGCCCGTTCCAACATCGTCCGTATGCCCTCGCAATATATGGACATGTCGGTTAAATTGCCTCAGATGACCAAAAGCCTGCTCATTCTCTCGGGTTCCGAAGAGCTTCATCTCATCGAACCCAAGGAAGAAAATTCAATGCGCATCCTAAGTATAGATGGAGAATGACGGCGATGGCGAGCCCCCCTCTAATTGCTCTGGTGCTGAATGCTCATCTGCCTTTTGTGCGGAAACCCCAGTTTACGCAGTTTTACGAAGAACGCTGGCTGTTCGAGGTTATTTCGGAGACCTATCTTCCTCTTTTGAGGATGTTTCGCAAGCTTGAGCTCGAAAATATACCTTTCAAAGTGAGTATGGTTTTCTCGCCAACCTTGCTCGCCATGCTCTCCGACAGCCTTTTGTGCGAGCGATATGTGACATATTTGGACAATCAGATTGAGCTTGCGGAGAAAGAAAAAAACAGGCTGGCGGGCAATGCGGTGTTCGAGCCCCTGGCAAATATGTATTACGACATGTATCGCCGCAACCGCGACGAGTTTGAAAATCTGCATGGCCGCAATATTACCAGGGCCTTCGATTATTTTTCAAAAAAAGGCTATATCGAACTCATGACGACTGCGGCGACACATGCCTTTCTGCCGATATACGCCGACTTTCCGGAAGTCATCGATGCGCAGATTGAAACTGCGATCATCACCCACAGAGCAGAATTTGGCAAAAACCCCGCCGGTTTCTGGCTGCCGCAGCTCGGATGGTATAAAGGCCTTGAAAAGCACCTGCGAGCCTACAATATCAAATATACGATTGTTACGACAAAGGGTGCGTTGTTGGGCACTCCTCTGCCTTTTTACGGCTCTTTTTCTCCCGTGATGACACCTTCTCATGTTGCGGCGTTTATTCGGGACGCAGGAGCGACAAAAGCTGTCTGGTCCGAGACCGAAGGGTATCCTGCCCACCCCGTCTATCGGGATTTTTACAGAGATATCGGGTACGATCTCGATACGGCCTATCTTTCGCCGTATCTGACCGGCATCGATCGGGGGTATACGGGGTTTAAGTATTGGGCGGTGACTGGCAAGACTGATATCAAACGCCCCTACGAACCGGCCGCCGCTTCGGCACAGGCGGTATCACATGCCCATGAGTATCTTTCAGACCGCAAAACACAGGCACGCGCTGCTTCGTTCTGGATGAAAGACCGCCCCCCTCTCATTGTATGCCCCTACGACGCCGAACTGTTCGGCCACTGGTGGTTTGAGGGATTGCAGTTTCTCGAGGCGTTTTTCCGCGCCTCAAGCCGCAAGGATGAAGACAACCCGATCCGCCTCGTCACCTTGTCCGAATACCTCGCGGAGCATCCCGAGTGCCCTGAGTCCGAACCCGAGTTTTCTTCATGGGCGGAAGGTGGCTATGCCGAAGCATGGCTCGACGGCCGCAACGACTGGGTGCACCGCCATACCCGAAAAGCCGCGGAGCGCATGCGCGAGCTGACGATCCGCTTTCCGAACGAAAGCGGCCTCAGGGAGCGCATTTTGAACCAGGCCGCGCGCGAAGTGCTGCTCGCCATGTCCTCGGACTGGGCGCTTCTTCTGCGAAGCGGAAGAAGCGCAGATTTCGCCGGGCGGCAGATCCGCGAGTCGATATACAATTTCAATCACATCTATGAGATGCTGTCCGCCCATACCGTCGAGACCGAATGGCTGACAAATCTTGAAAAACGCCATAACATCTTTCCGCACATGAATTATAGGGTATTTTCCCCGAAGAAATAGCATAAGGAGCACACAGTGAATGTCGTCATTATAGGAGCCCAGTGGGGAGACGAAGGTAAAGGGAAAATTGTCGATTTTCTGGCTTCCGACGCCCAGATCGTCGTGCGTTTTTCCGGCGGGGCGAATGCGGGCCACACGATTGTGCTGGGAGGCGAGAAGTACGCGTTGCACCTCGTCCCCTCCGGCATTCTCTATCCCGACAAGACAGTCATCCTCGGTTCGGGCATGGTGATCGATCCCGAGGCACTCTTTAAGGAACTGGAAGACCTTGAGAAGAAAGGCGTTGACTGGAAGGGGAGAGTGCTCATTTCCGACAGGGCGCACCTTGTGCTGCCGCGATATCGGGAAATGGACAGGGAAGCTGAAAGGCACCGTTCAAAGCCCATCGGGACGACCGGCAGGGGAATCGGCGTCGCCTATTCCCTCAAGGCGAGCAGGGATGGCATTCGTCTGGCCGACATCGACGACGAAGAGCGGCTTGTGAACATCACGGATGAAGACAGAGCCTGGCTTTCCCTGTGGAAAGACAGATTGCTGCCGCTCAAGATCGATATGGTCGCGTACCTGCGACAGCATCGCAACACGTGGCGACTGTTTGAAGGGGCCCAGGGGGCGTTGCTCGACATAGATACAGGCACCTATCCATTTGTATCTTCCGGCATGTCATGCGCCGCGGGCGCGGCTGCCCAGGGCGGAATCGGCCCGCGCGGCATCGATCGCGTACTGGGGGTGTTCAAGGCCTATTCGACGCGGGTCGGAAATGGGCCTTTTCCGACGGAATTCGCGGACGATTCCGCAGGTTCGCTGTCGCAGTACATTCGCACGGTGGGCAATGAGTATGGGACGACGACGGGGCGCCCGCGGCGCTGCGGCTACCTCGACCTTGTCGCCCTCCGCTACGCCTGCGCCGTAAACTCCATCGACAGGCTCGTGCTCACGCACCTCGATGTGTACGACGATCTTGAGGAATTTGAAGCCTGCATTGGTTATCGCATTGATGGGCAAATGAGAGAAGATTTCCCTGCCTCGGTGAGGAATCTGGAGCGCGCCGAGCCCGTGCTTCGCACGTTCAGCGGCTGGAAAACCGCGCTCGGCACGTGCAGGACCTACGAGGAACTGCCGTTGCGGGCCCGCGAATATATCGAATTCATAGAAGAATTTACCGAAACTCCCATCTCCATTGTCTCCGTGGGATCGGACCGGAACCACACCATCGTGCGGGAAAGTCCATGGATAAAATAATCATCCTCGATTTTGGCAGCCAGTACACCCAGCTCATAGGACGGCGGATACGGGAGCTGGGGGTGTATTCGGAGATTGTGCCCGGAGAACGTGTGGCCGACGCCGCGCTGCTTCAGGATTGCGTGGGCATCGTTCTGTCCGGCTCGCCGTACAGCGCGTGGAGGGAGGGCTCGCCCGCGCCCGATTTGAACATGCTGGAGTCGGGTTTACCTCTTTTGGCGATCTGCTACGGCATCCAGTGGCTCACGATACACGCGGGCGGTTCCGTCGAGCGCTGCGATACGCGGGAGTACGGATCGATGCCGGTTCATCTCTTGCCCGCGGCGCGTGGAACCGAGGCCTGGGGCGCGTTCACCGACGGCCTGCCGGAGCGGTTCGTGAGCTGGATGAGCCACGGCGACAGCATTGTCCGTCCCGGCAACGGCTGGGAGACCATCGGCGTCTCCGAGGCCGGCGTGCCCGCGATCCTCGCCCACGCGGCGAAACCGTGGTTCGGCCTGCAGTTTCATCCCGAGGTGAGCCACTGCGAGCACGGTATGGAGATACTCTCCCGTTTTGTCTTCAATGTCTGCGGGGCGCGGCGCGGCTGGTCGATGGAGGCCTATCTCGAACAGGAAGCCCGACATCTGCGCGCAAGAGTGGGGACCGAGCCCGTGCTGCTCCTCATTTCGGGAGGAGTCGACTCCACGGTGGCCGGCGCGTTTCTCCTCAAAAGTGTAAGTCCCGAACAAGTGTATCTCCTGTATATCGATACGGGCCTCATGCGGAAGGCCGAAAACGAAGAGGTCATGCGCAACCTCTCCCGGCTCGGCGCCCGCCACATCGAGGGCGTGGACGCCGAGGCTCAGTTTCTGGGCGCGCTCAGCGGCGTCTCCGAGCCCGAGCAGAAGCGCCACATCATCGGGGACATGTTCATGAAGGTCCAGGAGGAGGCGGTGGCTCGGCTCGGGATTCCCGACGCGTTCCTCGCGCAGGGCACGCTCTACACCGACCTCATAGAGTCCGGCAAGGGAGTGGGAAACAAGGCGCAGGTCATCAAGAGCCACCACAATGTCCGCAGTCCCCTCATCGAGAAGAAGCGAGCGGAGGGCCGGGTCATAGAGCCGCTCGACAGGCTCTACAAGGACGAAGTCCGCGCCCTGGGGCGGATGCTGGGCTTGCCCGAAGAGATCGTCGGACGCCATCCTTTCCCGGGGCCAGGCCTGGGCGTGCGCATTCTGGGCGACATCACGAAGGAAAAGTGCGACATCCTGCGCGAGGCCGACAGCATCTTCATTGGGGAGTTGCGCGATCGTGGCCTGTATGACCGCATCTGGCAGGCCTTCTGCGTGCTTCTGCCCGTGCGTTCGGTCGGTGTGACCGGCGACGAGCGCGCGTATAAATATGTGGTGGCCCTCCGCGCCATTGAGAGCGAGGACGGCATGACGGCCCAACCCTATGCCTTTGACTCAAAGGACCTGTTCGAGATTTCGGCGGCGATCACCAACCGTGTGCCGCAGATCGGCCGCGTGGTGTACGATGTCTCTTCAAAGCCGCCCGCCACGATCGAGTGGGAGTGAGGGGGTCATTCTTCCTCGGGGTATTCGTGGAGGCTCCCGTCGGACGCTCTGAGTACCCACGACTTCGCTTTGCGTTCGACGATCCCTTCGGGAAGGTAAATTTTCCCTCCGCCGCCCGGCGCGTCGACCGCGTAGCGCGGCAATTCCAGTCCCGACAGTTCTTTTCTCAAAGTTTCGTATATCGCGAGGCCGCGCGAAAGCGGGACACGAAAGTGCGCCGTGCCCGCGGCCAGGTCTCCCTGGAAAAGATAATACGGGCGTATGCCTCTCAGACTGAGGGCGGAGAAAAGCTCGATCAGAATATCGGGCGCGTCGTTGATGCCGCGCAGCAGCACTGTCTG
>DJVZ01000041.1 GCA_002441395.1 Spirochaetaceae bacterium UBA6243
GGGCTCTTCGTCCGCCAGCGAAAGCCAGAACGGCGTCGCCCTGTAGGGCAGCCCTCCTTCCGCGACAAAATCTTGCATCGGGCACAACTATAATTTTTTAGTTCCATGTTGGCAATCCAGGGAAGTGCATTGGGCGCCCGACCGCGGAAAAAAGAATGCATATATCGTCGCGGGTGGCGGAACACGATTGTAATTAACCACAATTTGAACTATATTATACATAACAATGGTTCATTCTGGAGGTCACCGTGAAATCAATCACTATCCATGGCATTGATGCCGCCCTCGATAAAAAAATTACCGAGAAATCGAAAGAATATGGCCTCAGCCAAAACCGTACCGTAAAGGCCATCCTGCAGAATTCCCTTTTGCCGGATCAGAAGACTTCCAAAAGAGAGATGTTCGCCGATCTCTTCGGGAAATGGACGGAGAACGAGAAAAAAGCGTTTGATACGAGAATCGAGGATTTAGAAACGACTGATGTCTCGGATTGGACCAAATGAAAAAGATACTTCTTGATACCAATGCCTACAGCGCATTCATGGCGGGAGACACGCGTGTTTTTGATTCTATGATTGAGGCGGAAGTCATCTATATATCCACAGTGATGTTGGGAGAACTCTTCGCGGGTTTTCACGGAGGACAAAAATTCAATCAGAATAACGACGAATTACGAAGATTCTTAAGTAAAGACAGCATACATGTCATTGACGTGACGATAGAAACAGCGGAGATCTTTGGAGAGATTAAATCAGGTTTAGTGAAGCAAGGAACCATGATTCCCCTCAATGACATTTGGATAGCCGCCCATACGATTGAAACAGGCTCGAAGCTTATCACGTATGATGACCACTTTAAGCATGTAAACGGGCTAAGGGTTTGGGAAGAATTGAAGTGAGCCGATTCCATTGAAACGAACATGAGGATTGACTTTTTGATTTAATGCGCATATATTATGCGTATCTTATATGTGGTATTCAGACAATATATCAATGAGAGAGAGGTGCCATGCTCGTTTTCTATAACATAGATGCGCCTAAAAAGCCGACCAATGTAACTATAAATAGTGATTTACTCCTTAAAGCGAAAGAACTTAAGCTGAATATTTCCTCTGTTCTTGAGAACGCCCTTGCTGAAAAAGTAAGGCAGGAAAAAAGAAAAGAGTGGCTTAAAGAGAATGCCGACGCCATTGCCAGCTACAACAAGGTGATTGAGGATAATGGCGTCTTTAGCGATAAGGTCAGAACATTCTAATGGCTCAATACTCAGTCTATATCAATACGAATCAGTCGTCTAAAAAACTGTATCCCTATGTGCTCGATGTACAGTCTCCGGTGTTGGATGCGCTGGATACCAGGCTGGTGATACCCCTCGCCTTAAAAGGGGATTTCGGGGATAAAGAAATACACCACCTTACGCCGTCAATTTCAGTCAAAGGGGCTGAGTACCTTGTCTTGACACCTCAAATGGCGGCGATCCACAGACAATATCTTGGAGAATTTGTTCGAGATTGCATAGAACACCGTCAAGATATTCTTGCCTCAATAGACTTTTTAATTACAGGCTTTTGAGTCTGGCGGTGGATGGAGGCCATTCTCTCCAAGGAGTTTGATCGAAGATACTGAGAACCTTATAATGGTATTATTGCCCATTCGTCAAGACTTAAAGAGAGGATTGGTTATACCATGATAAATCTTGCAGTTGACGGACTCAGCAAAAAATATCCCGGATTCAATTTGGAACAGGTGAGTTTCAATATCCCCGAAGGCCAGGTACTTGGTTTCATAGGACCCAATGGTGCCGGAAAGACTTCGACTATCAAAATAATCATGGGATTGATAAAATCGGATGCGGGAAACATTGAGGTAATGGGTCATACAGTAAGGCCTGAAGATTACAAGTATCGGGAACATATAGCTTTTGTCTATGATGAATGCTACTACTGGGGCACCCTCAATCCAATTGAAATAGCGTCCATCATCGGTAAAATGTCAAAAAGATTTGACTATGATCAGTTTAAAAAGTTGCTGAAGCGATATGAATTACCGCAAAATCAGCATATAGCGACGTATTCCAAAGGGATGAAAACCAAACTGTCGTTGGCCATTGCGCTTGCAAGGCAATGCGAATTATTGATTCTTGACGAACCGACCTCCGGGCTGGACCCGGTGGTGAGACGAATTGTTCTTTCGGAACTAGAAGACTACTCTAGGAAGAGAAACGGCTCGGTTCTTTTTTCCACCCATATCCTATCAGATGTTGACAGAATAGCGGATTCGGCAGCGATTATCGTTAATGGAAAAATCAAAATATTCGCACCGATCAGCAATCTGTCTGATGATTATTATCTTATTACAACAGAATCAGATAGTATTATCGAAAAACTTAGAGAATACACGATATGCGTACATAAGGAGAATTCTCAGACACATCTGCTTATCAATAAACATGATGCTGCTCATGCTGCTGAAGGTTCTGCGAGTATGATCCACGCAAACCTTGATGATATTTTATATCATCTTGTGGTGGCTGACAAAGTGAATCGGGAGGAAGAGGAATGCTAGCACTTATGATGCGTGATATCTTGCCGTTGAAAAGATTGTTCCTCGCGGCGATCATAGGATCTGTTGTGCTACTTCCCATATCAACAGTGATTATTCCGGCTGCCGAATATCAATTCCCTATCGGACCAGTGCTCGTATTGTTTGTCTTTGGATTCCTGTTGTGCGGGATGACATTTCAAAGCGATGAAAAATACAAAACAGATATCATCATATGCAGTATGCCATATTCACGAGCCAAAATAGTTATCAGCAGGTATGTACTTACGGCCATCGTTTTTATTGTCATGACGATGCTCGGACTTGTTTCACAGAAGATTTTCGGTTCCATTGCGCACCAAGAGGCTATTGAAAATCCGACTGTCGGATATACCACGGGATGTGTATTGGGGTTGATACTCGTGTTTCTTACATATCCGGCATATTATAAATTCGGCTTGGTAGGCGGTCAGGCGGTTCTGTTCATAGTTTTCTTTTCAGTCTCGTTTCTGGGTTCTTCATTGTTGAAAAACATAATCTACAAGTCGACGGAAGGAAACGCGGGGCCTTTTATCTCATGGCTGGTTACGCTGAATGCTCCGCAGAGATACGCGCTGACAATACTGTTCATCCTCTTCATCGGGGCGGTTTCGTTGCTTTTATCTGTCAGGTGCTATGAGAAAAGGGAATATTGACGGCATTCCCTACCGGACCGCTCATCTCCGTACCCCGACGCGTTCATTCAGACACAATGAAGAAACTGGCCACTCGCTCAGCCCGAGTGAAATGGGGACATTGCAATCGAGTCTTGACATACTAATCCTTTTTCTTGCGTTTTTTGCATAGTCATGCAATAATATACACTTGCCGTCTATGAATTATTCCCTCACAGTGCGCGTGAAGAAATGCGGTTTTGAATGCGAGCGCTCTGCCGTGATGCGGGCTGAGGGGAAGATGCGGCGTATGGAGAAATTATGAAAGAACGGACTGAACGGCTGAAAGCGATCAAGGCGATCATCAAGGAAAATAGGGTTGATTCTCAGGAAAAACTGTTGCAGCTTCTTGAGGATCATGGATATTCGGTCACCCAGGCGACGCTTTCCCGGGATTTGAAGTACCTCAAAGTCGGTAAGCTGTCGGATGGCCGTTCCGGCTATTATTATTCCATTCCTTCCGAAGAAGAGCGCAGGGAATCCGAGCGGCATTACATTCAGGATTTTTTGCGTGGTTATGTGTCGATCGACTGGAACCAGAGCATCGCCGTCGTGCGCACCTTCTCCGGCCACTCCGATTCTGTCGCGCTCGCCATCGATAATATGGGGTTTGATGAAGTCATCGGCACCATTTCAGGCCGCGACAATGTCGTCTTCATCGCCCTGAAAAAAGGCGTGAACGGCGACGATTTCATTCATTCGCTCAAGGAGAAAATTCCAGATTTCGAAGAGGAATAAGCGGCGCGGTATCGGCGGCCGTGGAGGCCAGAGCGCTTCGGGAAGGGCTCGTTTTGGGGAAGACCCAGGGGCCCTCATTGAGACTTCGCTCACTCGGGCTTTGTCCTCTGTGCCTCAGTCCATTTTCTCATCATTCTGTGTTCCTCACCCAATTCCGCGATGAGTTGGCCAAGGGGCCAGGCGATATTAGTGTCGGTGGTCATGGCAAAAGCCGTGTCCCGCATTGAAGGTGAAATCGCCTTGACTGCCTTCATGATGGCGAGGGCCTCCTCTTTGGACATGCCGTACATGACGATCGCGCGGAAGTCCTTGGGTAGAGGCGGTCTCTCTGTGGTCTGAGTTCGCGCCTGTGATCGTTCGTTATTCTCGTCCATGCGCGAACTCTATCAAAAATCCGCGGGAGATTGAAGCGGCGCGCCATGGTTTTTTCCGTGGGCCGGTATTTGCCGCCGGCTGTCTGATTTTGTATACTTAATCATGAAAAAACACGCGGAATCCCAAAGGAAATCAACAGTATGAATTATGAACAGTTTACTCTAAAGGCGCAGGAAGCGTTGCGGGACGCCACTTCCGTTGCGCAGAAAAACGATCACAGCTCGATAGAGCCTGAACACCTTTTGGCCTCTCTTATGGAACAGGAAGGCGGCGTCGTGCCTTCTCTCCTCGAGCGGTTGGGGATAGATCGCGCCCGCCTCGAACACGGCAACGCGGAGCTCATGAAGAAGCTGCCCAAGGCATACGGCGAGGCGGCACAAGTCTATTTTTCGCCCGCGATGCAGAAAATCATGGCGAAGGCGGAAGCCGAGTCCAAGGCGATGAAGGATGAATTCGTCGCGAGCGAGCACCTTTTTCTGGCGCTCATCGCCGTAGAGTCCCGCGTCGCGGCCCTGATGAAATCTTCAGGGATTACCCGCGAGGGCGCGCTTGCCGTGCTCAAGTCGATACGAGGCTCGCAGAGTGCCTCCGACGAGAACGCCGAAGAGAAGTATCAGGTGCTGGAGAAATACACGCGCGACCTGACGGCGCTCGCGCACGAAGGGAAGCTTGACCCCGTGATCGGACGAGACGAGGAGATAAGGCGCGTCATGCAGGTCCTCTCCAGGCGAACCAAGAACAACCCCGTGCTCATCGGCGAGCCAGGCGTCGGAAAGACCGCGATCGTCGAAGGCCTCGCCCAGCGCATCATTTCAGGCGATGTCCCCGACAGCCTCAAGAATAAAAAGCTCCTCGCGCTCGACCTCGGCTCGCTCGTCGCGGGGAGCAAATTCCGCGGAGAGTTCGAGGAGCGTCTCAAGGCGGTCATCAATGAAATCGGCAAGTCGGACGGCAAAATCATTCTGTTTATCGATGAGCTGCACACGCTCGTGGGAGCCGGCGCCGCCGAGGGGGCGATGGACGCTTCCAATCTGCTGAAGCCCGCCCTCGCGCGCGGGGAGCTCCGGGCGATCGGCGCGACCACGCTCGATGAATACAGGAAACACATCGAAAAAGACGCCGCGTTCGAGCGTCGGTTCCAGCCGGTATACTGCGCTCCGCCCAGCGTGGAGGACACCATCGCGATTCTGCGCGGTCTCAAAGAGCGCTATGAGGTGCACCACGGCGTTCGCATCCGCGACGATGCGCTCATCGCGGCGGCAGAACTCTCTGACCGCTACATCACCTCGCGGTTTCTGCCGGACAAGGCGATCGACCTTGTCGATGAGGCCGCCTCGCGACTTAAAATGGAAATCGAAAGCCAGCCCACCGAACTCGACCAGATTCAGCGCAAGCTGATCCAGCTCCGTATGGAGGCCAACGCATTGAAGAAGGAAAATGATCCGGCTTCCGTCGAGCGCCGCGGCAAGCTGGAAAAAGAAATCGCAGATCTCTCCGAAAAGCGCGACACGATGGTCGCGCGCTGGCAGAAGGAAAAGCAGGTCATCGAGGACATCCGGCAGCTCAAGCAGAAAATCGAAGAATACAAGGTTGAGATCGATCAGCTCGTCCGTGATGGTCAGCTCGCGAAGGCCTCCGAGATCAAATACGGAAGGCTCGTCGAGACACAGCGCAAACTGGAAGAGCTTTCCAAGAAAGTGCAGGAAGAGAAGGATACACCGAGACTTTTGCGCGAGGAAGTCTCCGACGAGGACATCGCCCGCGTAGTGTCGCTCTGGACGGGCATTCCCGTTTCGAAGATGCTTTCGAGCGAAATGCAGAAGTATGTCGAGCTCGAAAAGCAGTTGGCCAAACGCGTGATCGGCCAGGAAGGCGCGCTGCGGGCCGTCGCCGACGCCATCCGGCGCAACAGGGCGGGGCTTTCGGACCCGCGTCGCCCCCTGGGGTCATTCCTTTTTCTGGGCCCCACGGGCGTGGGCAAGACAGAGCTCGCAAAGGCGCTCGCGGAGTTCCTGTTCAACGATGAACGCGCCCTCACCCGCATCGACATGAGCGAGTATATGGAGAAATATTCGGTGTCGCGGCTCATCGGGGCTCCTCCGGGATATGTCGGCTACGAGGAGGGCGGCCAGCTCACGGAAGCGGTGCGCAGACGGCCCTATTCGGTCGTGCTCTTCGACGAAGTCGAAAAAGCCCATTCGGAGGTGTTCAATGTGCTCTTGCAGATGCTCGACGACGGACGCCTCACGGATGGCCAGGGCCGGGTCGTCGATTTCCGCAACGCCATCATCATCATGACGAGCAACATAGGCTCGGAATTTATTCTGACGATGAAAAGCATGGATGAAGTCCGTTCCCGGATCGACGATCTCCTCAAGAATTACTTCAAGCCCGAATTCTTGAACCGCATCGACGAGATCGTGGTCTTCGACAGGCTCGACGAGTCCATGATCCGCAAGATCACCGACCTGAGGCTCGGCGAACTCGCCGGTCGTCTCGCCCAGAGAAACATCGCGCTCACCGTGGATGACGCCGCCAGGGGTTATATTGCAAAGGAAGGCTTCGATCAGCAGTTCGGCGCCCGGCCGCTCAAGAGGGCTATCCAGAACCTCCTTGAGAACCCCATCGCGAAAAAACTGCTCGCGGGGCAGATCCTCGAAGGGGACGCGGTGCGCGTGGGCATGTCAGGGGACGAACTCGCGATCGGCACCGAGCGCACCGCATGAGCGGAGTGTTCACCGACAGTCACGCCCACCTCGAGATGGTGGCGCAGCGGCTTGGAGTTTTCGCGCTCGATGGAGTCGTGGCGGCATACGCGGCGCAGCCGGGCGCACTCATTCTCGACATCGGCGTCGACCCGGGCGATCTCGGCCGGCGCCGCGCTCTTGTCGAAAAGAGCCTCGCCGGGATGGCCGAGGAACCCGGAGCCGGCCCCGCACGCGCGATCGAGCTTCCGATACGCTGGGCGGCCGGCATATGGCCCGGCCGCGAGGCGCTGGACAACCCCAAAGCCTCATTGGAGGCTCTGGAACGCGATATCGGCGCCGAGATCGATGCCCTCGGCGAGTGCGGCCTCGACTACCACCACATGGACGCCGGCCCGGAGGCCCAGAGAGAGCTGTTCGGCGCGCAGATAGAACTCGCCCTGAGCCATAAGCTGCCTCTGATCGTGCATTCGCGCGAAGCCTTCCAGGATACATTCGCGCTTGTGCAATCTTGCGCGCGCCACATTCCCACCATCATCCACTGTTTCGGCTACGGGCCCGAGGAGGCGGATTCCTTTCTGCGGGCCGGCTGCTACCTGTCGTTTGCGGGGAACATAACGTATAAGAAGAGCCAGCCCTTGCGCGACGCGCTTGCACTCGTGCCGGAAGAGCGGCTTCTGCTCGAGACCGACGCTCCCTACATGAACCCCATGCCCCACCGGGGCAAACCTTCGAGTTCTCTCGATATTGAAAGGACATATCAGGTTGTTTCGACTCTGAGGGGCCTCGATATTGAAGCCTTGAGAATCTCTGTCTCCTCAAACCTCCGGCGCATACTTGGCATGAGCCCATAGGCGCGCTAGGCTTTGGACAGTTCCAATCCGCATTGCCAGAGGGGGCCAGAATGAAAATCATCATGCTTGTCGAGAATGTCGTGTATGCCGGCGGACTCAGTGCCGAGCATGGGCTTTCCCTCTACATCGAGCACGGCGGACACCGTTTCCTTTTTGATACGGGACAGGGTGACAGGTTCTTGAAGAACGCCCAGGCGCTTGGAGTCGATATTGAAAAAGTCGAGGCTCTCATCGTCAGCCACGGCCATTATGACCACGCGGGAGGGCTCAAGGCCTTTTGTAGAGCGAACACCAGCGCGAAAATATTCATAAAAGAAGGCTTTTTCGAGCCCAAATACAATAAAGACAAAAAGTTCATAGGCATCCCATACGACAAAGAGCTTTTCGAAGACCGTCTCCAGAGAGTAAGCCACCCCAAGGAAATTTTTCCTGGCGTGCATCTCATGACCGGCATCCCCCTCGCAAATGTGTGGGACACACACTTCGATAATCTGTTCGTGATGAGGAATGGCGGCCTGGAACCCGACCGGTTTGCCGACGAGCAGTTCCTCGTGATAGAGGAAGAGGATGCCATAAGCGTGATCAGCGGCTGTTCGCATCGGGGCATCACGAATATCGTCAGAGCGGCGGCAGAGGCTTTCGCCGACAGGCCTGCGCGTCATTCAGCGGGCCCGCTCGCCCAAGGAGACAGTCCCGGACAAGGGTCGAAATTCCGTCTTGTGCTTGGGGGGTTCCATTTGAACAACGCGGACGGCGAATTGGCCGACAGGGTGATTCACACCTTGGATGAATTCCATATCGAGCGGCTCGGCTGCTGCCATTGTACCGGCATTGAAAACTATGCGCGAATCAAGTCCGTTTTCGGACAGAGGGCTTTCTACAGTTGGACGGGGACGGAGCTCGCCTTTTAAAGTGAAGGGATCTTGTGTTTCTCCTTGAGGGGGCCTTTATTTCGCGGCCTTAGGGGTTTCCTCATCGACGATTGCCCGAATATGCTTGGCTTCTTTTGAGAGAACAANNGCTAAATTTCTGATGGCTGAAATAAGAGCCGGAGTGTTCTCTCCAATTGCGGCAAATATTTTTTTTACAGGCAAATCCGGGCCCAGACTTCTGACATCCGCCATTATGTCGATATCTTTCATCCCGATGGCTTTTTCCAGCGCGAGCCGGCTTCCCGAAGCCAGGACCAGAAGCCGTGGCTTCCTGTCTTCGGCCTGCCTCAATGCCGACAGGACCTGTTCGAGGTGGTTGCCGGGGAGGCCCATGGACTCGACATCGAATACCGAGAGCGCCCCAGCGGGTGGCAGGGGGGCCGAAGCGCGGGAGCCGGCGAGCCGGAAGCCTTTTTCAAACGATTGGGTGAAGGCATCGAGTTCTTTTTGGCCCCTTCCTGTGCCGCGCGAAAAGAGAATGGCGGCCGAAGCGGCCGCATCTTCCTTTTTTCGCAGTGAGGCGAGGCGATAGCCGGCGATGAGCCCTAGTTCGCGGTATGCCCACTCGCTGTCCCATTCGACGGAAAAGAAGGAATCCGCCGGCGCGAGCAGATTGATACCCACGGTATGAGCGTCGAGCCTCGATGGGGGAAAAGTCTCCGCGACGGCCGGGCTCGTCACGAAAATCTGAATGGGCGAGGCACTGCCTGCCCTCTCTGAGGCTTTCGGGCGGTTTTTATCGTCGAGAGCGTTGACGAGTGCCTCTATTCTGCCGGGCTGTAAAGGGTAAGGGAGATAAGCGTCCGAATTTTTAGCGCCTTCCCTGGTGTTTATCGGTATCGGAGGGAATTCTTTTACGACTTTTGACGAGAGTTCAGGGTATACAAGGGCAAAGGCCTCGTCCACCGTCGCGTGTATGGGCGCGCGGTCGCAGCCGGCCAGAAAAACAGACAGCAGCATGGCGCTCAAAATATACCATGTAAAGGTTGGTCCGAAACGGAATTCTTTGCCGCCGCGCATCATTTTTGCACCATATTCCCTTAACCCGTTGCATAATCGCATGATTCTTTATATAACGACAATAACCTACGGTAAAAATAAATTGTAGGTTGTCGGAGGAATTCATGACCAGTTATAAAGAGCTTGGACTTGTCAACAGCCTTGAGATTTTCCGCAAGGCGATGAAAGGCGGCTATGCCATTCCCGCCTATAATTTCAACAACATGGAGCAACTGCAGGCGATCATTCAGGCATGTGTCGAGACAAAAAGCCCCGTGATTCTGCAGGTCTCTTCGGGCGCGCGCAAATACGCGAACGCGACGCTCCTGCGATATATGGCAAAAGGCGCGGTCGAATATTCGAAGGAGCTTGGATACGCGATCCCCATCGTCCTGCACCTCGATCATGGCGACAGCTTCGAACTCTGCGTGGATTGCATCGAAAACGGTTTTTCTTCAGTGATGATCGACGGGTCGCATCTCCCCTATGATGAGAATGTCGCGCTCACAAAGAAAGTTGTCGAATTTGCCCACGCCCAGAAGGACTATGTCACCGTCGAGGGTGAGCTCGGCGTGCTCGCGGGCATCGAAGACGCGGTATCCGCGGAGATGAGCCACTACACCCGCCCCGAGGAAGTCGAGGATTTCGTCAAGAAAACCGGAGTGGACAGCCTCGCCATTTCCATCGGCACGAGCCACGGGCGCGCGAAGTTCAAACCGGAGCAGTGCACGCGCACCGCTGATGGCGTACTCCTTCCACCCCCGCTCCGCTTCGACATTCTCGAAGAAGTGCAGAAACGAATCCCCGGATTCCCCATCGTGTTGCATGGATCGTCGTCGGTGCCCGTGGAGTACGTGCGGACAATCGAACAGTACGGCGGCAAGCTTCCCGATTCCGTAGGCATCCCCGAGGAACAGCTCCGGAAAGCGGCCCGCAGCGCGGTGTGCAAGATCAATATCGATTCCGACGGCCGCCTGGCCATGACCGCCATGGTGCGCAAAGTGCTCTCTGAGCATCCGGAAGAATTCGATCCGCGCAAGTACCTTGGGCCGGCACGCGATGAGCTCAAAAAGCTCTATATGCATAAGAACATCGAGGTGCTTGGTTCGGCGAACCACGCATGAACGGCGGCACGCTTTTTTGCGTGCTGGTGCGATATTTGTAAATAACATTCCTGCGGGGCTTTACCTCTAGGAATGAGTATGGTAATATACGCCGCGCCTTTGAGCTGTCGGAATGACAGAAGGGTGATGGGCGCTTTTCTTCCCCCGTTAAGAAGAGCAGCCCCATGGCAGAGGAGGCCAGTTGGCAGAGAAAGATTTGCGGATCAACGAGCAGATCCGTGTGCGTGAAGTGCGTCTGATCGATGAGCATGGAGAACAGAGAGGGATTGTTTCCACTCTCGAGGCATTGCGTATCGCAAGGGAAGCAGGGCTTGATCTTGTCGAAGTTGCGCCGCAATCGGTTCCACCTGTATGTAGGCTGCTCAATTATGGCAAGTTCAAATTTGAGCAGGAAAAGAAAGTAAAAGATGCAAAAAAGCGATCCAAGGTCACAGAACTCAAGGAAATCCGCATGCAGCCTAAAATTGCCGAGCACGATCTCGACTTTAAGGCGAATCACGTGCGGTCCTTCCTCGACGAGGGTAATAAAGTCAAGGTTACCATCCGGTTCCGCGGCCGGGAGCTCGCGCATACGGAAATAGGCGAGGAAATCCTTCAAAGAATTCTCGCAAAACTGGAAAACTCATTTGTGCTTGAGCGCCCGCCTTCAATGGAAGGCCGATTCATGTCGATGGTGCTCCAGCCCAAAGCAGGCGCTGCGAAAAAACAGCCGGAGGGCGATACCGCAACGACCGCCCCGGGATCAGAACACTGATGCAAGAGAAGGATGGTGGATCATGCCCAAGATGAAGACCAAGAAAGCCGCGGCCAAGCGCTATACGCTGACGGCGGGCGGCAAGATAAAATACAAGAAAATGAACTTGCGGCACATTCTCACAAAAAAGACAACCAAGCGCAAGAGAAACCTGAGAAAAGCCGGATTCCTCGATGCGGGTCCCGTGTATCAGATCAGGAAGAAGCTTCTTCCCTATGGTTGAGAGAGAACTTGGAGGAAACAGGCTATGCCTAGAGCAGTAGACGGAACCAGAAGAAAAGATCATCGCAAGAAGATACTCAAAATTGCCAAAGGCTATTGGGGCCGGCGGCATTCAAACTATAAGGTTGCCAAGGACGCGGTCGCGAAAGCGCTCTCCGATGCCTATAAGGACAGACGCGACAAAAAGGGCGTCTATCGAAGACTCTGGATCGCGCGCATCAACGCCGCATGCCGCATGAGAGACCTCAGCTACAGTCGTTTCATTGAAGGTCTCGCGAAGGCCGAAGTGAAGATCGACCGCAAGATGCTCGCCGACATCGCCGTGCGCGATCCGGCGGCCTTCGATGTCATCGTGGAGAAGGCAAAGGCGGCCCTTCAGGGGTGATATATGCTGAATCTTGAGCAGGTCCGGGCGCTTGAAGCGCGGGTTGAAAAAGCGGTCGTTCTCATAACGAAGCTTCGACAGGAAAACGCAGACCAGGAGAGGCGTCTCGCGGATGCCGCAAAATCCGAGGAGCTGCTCAAGAGTCAGAATGCCGAGCTTGAGCGCCAGCTCGCGGTGCAGGCGCGCGCGGTGACTGAGAATTCTTCGCGCCTCGAGGGCCTTGTCGCCCGAGCGAAAGAGGCAGAAGAGAAAGCCGCGCAGGCCGAGCTCAGGGCGGCAGAGGCCGAAGAGCGGGCCGCCGCGATGGAGCGCAAGGCGCAGGCGGCCGATGACGAAATCGCTCATTACCGGGAGCGCGCCCTCACCGCGGAGCGTCGGGTTGCGGATCTGGAATCCAAGGCTGAAGAGTTAAAGTCCGAGCAGGACCGGATAGAGCAGGGGCTGATCCAGGCGCTTTCAAAACTCGACTCGTTCGAGGATATGGTGCTGGAAATGTCGCTTGGCTCGAATTCTGAGTCGGCGGAACTTCCTGCTCAGGAACAAGAAACGGCATCGCGTGCACCGGAGGAAACCCGACTCGGCCAGCAGCCGCCTGGTCGCAAAGCGCAAGATACATCCGAATCGGATCAGGGAGGGGGAAGTGTCCAAGAGCCGGACGAGAATTCGCAGCCGGATCTTGAATCCCAGGATGCCCCCTTTCGCGGAGGCGAAAATGAGCTCGATATCTTCTAATCAGCCCATGCATATCGAGATTCTCGGCCAGTCTTTTTCAATAAAGACTGATGACAGCCCCGAATATATCCAGAATTTGGTCGATGAGCTCAAACAGCGGTATGCGCGCATTTCGTCCCGAATGAATGTTGCGGACCCCTTACGCGTCGCGATTTTGGCGGGACTTTTTCTGCTCGATGACGTAAAGAAAATGCAAAATCAGACGCTCCCCGGCAGAGGTGGACGAGCAGCGGCGAACGGTTCGCCGGCCGGGCACGCTTCGAATACATCCAGGACGGGCAATGAGTCTGGCAACCCACAGCCGTCGAATGTGAATTTCGATGAGGAGCAAATTCTTGCACAGTTGGATAAAAGGCTTGGGGAGCTTGGCCTCTGAGAGCCGGGCCAGCTTTTTTGTATAGTTTTTATTCCGGATTATTCAATTATCATGCCATGCGAGGAGACAATCAATGATAATGCCGCTTGAATCTCTAATCAATTTTTCAGGAAATGCATACGAGCTTGCTGCCGCGGTCTCAATGCGCGCGTATCAGCTTGCGGTATTGCGGACACCGGAAGTAGAGAAAAATAACGGCAAAGTCGTTTCCATGGCTACTCAGGAAATTCTTGATAAGACCATTGGCTACAAACTCATTGCCGGTTGATGCGGTCATCCTTGCAGGACCAACCGCGTCGGGGAAAACCGACCTTTTAGACGCTGTCTTTGGCGCAGGGACCTCCACATGGGTTCCCCGTCTGCGCGACGCGTGGCAGACCGACTTTTCTTCTGCCGAGATCATTTCCGCGGACTCGATGCAGGCCTACCGGGGTATGGATATTGGTACTGCGAAACCCTCCAAAGATCTTTTGAGTCGTCTTCCTCATCATCTGATTGACATAAAAAATCCCGATGAACAATACACCGCAGGGGAGTTTGTGATGCGCGCCGACGCGCTGTCCTCAGAACTCTCTGGGCGGGGCGTTCTGCCGATCATAAGCGGCGGCACAGGTTTTTACCTCATGAACTATATCTGCGGCCTGCCGGCATCGCCTCCCAGCTCGCCGGAAATTCGTGCGCAGGTTGCCGCCGATCTGAAGCGACTTGGCCCCGCCGCGTTGAGAGCGGAGCTTGAAGAGGCGGACCCCGCGACGGCCTCCAGAATTCACGAACACGACCTCTACCGGCTCACCCGTGCGGTAGAGATACTGCGGACCTCGGGCGAGGCACCGAGCCGATTTGCCCCTCCAAAAATGGTTCGGCCGGGTAAACGCTTTCTCATTTTGGGCGTCTCAAGGACCCGCGAGGTATTGCACGCTCGGATTCATGCCAGAGTCGAAGCCATGATGCGCGCAGGGCTTGCGCACGAAGTGGAAACCCTTGTATCGCGCGGTTTCGGGCCGGAAGATGCCGGTATGCAGGCGATCGGGTACCGCGAGTTTTTTGAATTGGCAGGAAGCTCCTCCGAAACGATCGCAGAGGCAATAGAACTGCATACTCACCAATATGCAAAACGTCAGATGACTTTTTTCCGTGCCTTGCCTGGCTTGCGGTGGATCGATCCCGATCCGGAGCATTTGTTTCATGCCTTGACGAATTTTGCCTGAACAAACGAAAGCCCTCCTCCTTTCTCTAGACATACAGAATAGACGCACGTTATAGTGCCTTCGATGAAGACCCCTCTTCTGATGACCATTCTTTTCTCGATTCTTCCCATTTCTGAATTGAGGGGAGCGATTCCCTACGCGGTATATAATGGATTCTCGATACCCCTTGCGGCGGCGATTTCAATAGCGGCGAACGTGTGTGTGCCGCTTATAGCCTTCCTGTTTTTGGAAAGCTTCCACAAGCTTTTTTATAAAATTAAGCCATACAAGAAATTTTTTGACCGGTTTGTGGAAAATGCGCGGAAGCGGGTGCATGGAAAGGTGGAGAAGTATGGCTATTGGGGCCTTCTGTTCTTCGTCGCGGTGCCCCTGCCGGTTACAGGGGCATGGACGGGGGCGCTGGGGGCGTGGGTGCTCGGGCTCTCATATAAAAAGGCATTTTTTGCCATCGCGGGGGGGGTTGTCGTCGCCGGCATCATCGTGAGCGTCCTCGTGGCGCTCTGGGGTGTCGGTACACAGACAATTTTCTTTAAGACAATGCATTGAGTCAAAACATCGGTTTTTTGTTGGCACAGGACTACCATGCACATCGATTTTCAAGCTGAACTTGATCCTGAGCAGTATGCGGCGGTGACGAGCGTAGACGGGCCCGTCCTCATCATCGCGGGGGCCGGCTCAGGCAAGACAAGGGTCATTACGTACCGGATCGCGTATCTTCTCGCCAAAGCTGTGCCTCAAGAGGCGATTCTCGCGCTGACCTTTACGAACAAGGCGGCCAAGGAAATGGTGGAGAGGGCGCACGACCTTACCGGCCTTGCCTTGAAAAACCTGATGGTGTCCACCTTTCACTCCTTCGGTGCATGGATGCTCCGAAAAGAAGCCGGCGTGCTCGGATATCGCTCCAATTTCAGCATCTACGATGAGCAGGACAGGATACATGCGATCCGCGAGAGCGCGCGCGAGCTCGGCATCTCCAATGACCGGCTCGATCCTGTCAGGCTCTCTCAACTTTTTTCCGCGCGCAGGGCAGGACATGGGAAACAAGGCGAGTTGAGCGCGCGGGAGTTGGAGCTTTACGATCTCTACCGGAAAACCATCAAAGTCTACAATGCGATGGACTTCGATGACCTCATCGCGCTTCCCCTTGAGCTGCTTCGGGAGCATGAGGAGGTTCGGGAGCGGTATCGCTCGCGCTTCCGCTATATCATGATCGACGAGTTTCAGGACACCTCTCTCCAGCAATATGAATTCATCCGGTACATCGAAAGCGGCAACATCTGCGTCGTGGGCGACGACGATCAATCGATTTATTCCTGGCGCGGTGCCGATTTCCGCAACATCGAACGGTTTGAGCTCGACCATCCAGGACTTGTCGAGATCAAGCTCGAGCGGAACTACCGCTCGACCGGAAGCATTCTCACCGCCGCGAACACAGTGATCGCATACAACAGGCGGCGCAAGAAAAAACAGCTGTGGTCTCCCCAGGGAGTGCGCGGCACGCCCATTACCCTGTTTGAGGCGGAA
Source organism: Spirochaetaceae bacterium UBA6243 (assembly GCA_002441395.1). Taxonomy (GTDB): domain Bacteria; phylum Spirochaetota; class Spirochaetia; order Treponematales; family Rectinemataceae; genus Rectinema. The sequence goes on from DJVZ01000041.1 coordinate 16,182, forward strand.
GACGACGAGGATGAGGCGGAAAAGATCATCGCCAGGATACGGGAGCTGCGCTTTCGCGAACGCGCGGATTGGGACGATTTCGGCATCCTCGTGCGCACCAACTCGCTCGCCGAAGGAATCGAGGACAGGCTTGTCGAACACAATGTGCCGTACAGAGTGGCTGGAGGGCCTTCATTTTACCAGCGGAGAGAGATAAAAGACATCATCGCCTATCTCAAGGCCGCGGTGAATCCCGACGACGATGTTTCAGTGCTCAGGGTGCTCAATGTGCCGAGGCGGGGCATAGGCCGCGCCACTGTCGAGTTCTTGTCGAATATTGCGAAGGCGCACTCCGCGTCTCTGCACTGTGCTGCGGAGACCGCACGACAGCCCGGTTTTGTCCAGACGAAAGACGGGCACCTGCAAAAAGCGCTCAATGAGGTCTTTGCCTTCTTCGACTATCTCGCGCAGATGAGGACGGCCTTGCTGGAACAGAAAATGTCCGTCTCTGTCGCGATACGGAAGGTCGTCGAGGATACGGGGTACTGGCAGTACCTTCTCGAGGAGCACAAGAAGAACGACAAGGCCGCCGTGTGGAAGTACCGCAATATCGAGCTCCTCTCCGCATCGGCGGAGCGCTGGGAGAAAGATCCCGACACGTTCGAGAAAGGCATTTTTGCGTATTTGGCGCGGATTTCCCTCAGCATGCGCGATGATGCCAACGAAGAGGAGAAGCGTCTCAGCCTCCTCACCATCCACGCGGCGAAAGGCCTCGAATTTGACTATGTCTTCATCCCCGGCTGTGAAAACGGAATTCTTCCGCACGCCCGTTCCCTCGAAGATGGCGACGGGGACATCGAGGAAGAGCGACGGCTTTTCTACGTCGCCGTGACGAGGGCAAAAAAACAGCTTTTTATGAGCCGCGCGATGCAGCGCAAGAAGAACGGCTCATTCCAGGAGACCGCGCCGTCCCCGTTCCTGAACGAACTGCCCCAAAACCTCATTGTCATGGCAGAGGCTCAGGTTCAGTCTCAGAGCGAAGACGATCTGAGAAAAGAATTCTTCAGCAGATTGAAGTCGAGGCTCGGCGCATAGCGCGGCTCGGGGTGTGGACGGCATCCTGGTCCTAACTCCATGCCGCCAGCTTCATCCACGTGAGTTCGTGCTTATTGTGCCACAGGTGCACCACGCGTGAGCCGGACACCGACGCGAACTTCAGGGTCGTCGCGCGGTCGTAGGTGTCACCCTGCATTTTTATGGTGCAGATATAGTTGCGGGCGAGTCCCGCGTCCATCCACTTTGAAATCCACTGCCACAGCGCCTCGGGGTAACAGATGACGTCGGAGCAGAGCCAGTCGACGGGGCCGATATCCTGCGGCCTCAGAGTGAACGCGTCGTGTTTCTGCCATTTGACATTCGGCATCTGCGCGATGCGGGGTTCGAGGGGCGCGCGGTCTATCGATAAAACCGACGCGCCAAGAGATGCCAAAGCCCAAGTCCAGCCTCCGGGGCTTGCGCCCGCGTCGATGCAGCGCTCTCCTGGCGCTGGCATTTGGTCTGCAAGTACGAAAGCTTCCCAGAGTTTCCGGTAGGCCCGCGAAGGCGGATCATCCTTATTTTCTTCAAAGTCGAATGCACCATTGGGAAAAGGACTCGTACATCGTGCCGAACCAAGGAGCAAATGCTCTTCGAGCAGGGTGAATGAGCCCATAGGGGCCTGCGGTGCCTGAAAAGGGAAGGTGTGCGGTTTGCTGGAGACGTATGGCAGCTGTTCCGCGATGAGGACAGTGCGCCGTGCAAAGCGAAGGGGGACAGGACTCCAGTTGCGCTGCAATGCCTTTAAAGCGCGGGCAGCCTCAGAAATTGACCCGAATTCCAGAAGGAACGGTTCGAGCCATGTGTTGCGCGTCCAGAATACGGGATGGGTCCGGAGATCGAATGGCGCGGGACCATACAGATTCCAGGAGCTTACAAGTTCGTCATCGATCCTGGTGACGGTGGGCACTTCTTCAAGGAGATGATTGAGAAAACCGTCCGCGGCGTGAAAAACATAACCTTGCATAAAGTCCACTCGACAATCATGGAGGAAAATGGGCATTCTGGTCAACGCAGTGGTTGTCCGCTATACCTGTACCCATGCCGCTGCTACAATTCACAGGGGAATCTGGTTTGGAGGTTGGTGCGAAGATGTCGGAAATTTCGCTTTTGAATGCGCTCATACACCGCTTCGATGTGGTGGTGCGGGACCCCGTGTGGGGCGATGTCCATATGGATGCCTCACTTCATACGCTCTTCCAATCCAAAAGCTTCATGGTGCTCGACAGGATTCGTCAGCTTGGGCCCGTCGCGCTCGTCTATCCGGGGGCGACCCATACGCGCAAGGCGCACAGCCTCGGCGTATACCACATCGCGCGCCGCATGGCCCTCGCGCTCGTCGAAAAAGGGGAGATCGATTTTGTCAGCAAAACTGGCCTGCGTTCTTTTTTGGTGGCGGCCCTGTGCCATGATATAGGGCATTTCCCCTATGCCCACTCACTGAAAGAACTGCCTCTTGCCCGCCACGAGGCCCTTGCGGGCGAAATGATCGTCTCGGTTCCCCTCCGCGAATATGTAAGCGATTGCGGAGCCGATCCTGAACAGACCGCAGCGATCATCGATGCCGACAGATCTGCGGAGGAGAGCAGGGAGACGCTGCTCTTCCGGTCTTTTTTGTCGGGTGTTCTCGACCCTGACAAGATCGACTATCTGACGCGCGATGCGTTTTACTGTGGGGTTCCCTATGGCATTCAGGATGCCGATTATATTATGCGGCGCCTTGTGGTGCACGATGACAAGCTCGCCATCGACATGAAAGGTGAAATGAGCATCGAGGCGCTCATTTTTGCGAAGTATCAGATGTACCGCGCGGTGTACTGGCATCCGGTGGTACGGGCTGCGACCGCCATGGTGAGAAAGGCAGTGTATCTGGGGCTCGCCAGCGACGTCATTCAGCCTGCAAGCCTCTATGGCCTCGACGATACGAGCTTCGGCCGTCTCATCAATCATGCCAAATTTGCTCCGTTCAGGCTCGCCCGTGAGGCTGAAGAGAAACACATTTACAGGCTTGCCGCCGAGCATCCTTTTGACGAGGAGAACCCCCTCCATGCTGACCTTTTGGATATCAGCAAGCGGATAGAGGCGGAGAGTACGCTTGCGCAGGCCGCGGAAATGGCGGAGAGCGATGTTGTCATCGATATCCCGGAACGGATCAAACTGGAAACCGACCTCATGGTCAAAGCGGACGATTATTTTGAGGCTTTCGACCAGCGTTCTACGTTGTTCCAGCCCGAGACGGTCGAAAAAGTCGCGAGTGCCCTGCGCACCATTCGGGTGTACATCCGTCCCCAGAGCAATGCGGATTTTAAGAAGATAGCCTCACTGGTCGAGGCCCTTTTGGAATAAAATATCGGCGACATCATACATTATGAACGAATTTGAACCTTCCCATGCATTGATCAGGATATTGCTTGGCAAGCGCACTACTGCAGACGATGCAATAAAAGCGATGCACTGCATTCACCCTCGCGCCCCAGCCAGCATCGCACGAGCAGTCCTCGATCACGAAATCATTTAATTTCTTTCCATAGATAAAAATCCCCAAAAAGTCATAATGCTATACAGACGTATAGCNNATTACATCATAAAATGATAAGTGAGTGGGAAATAGTGGGAAATTGTAGGAAATAGTGGAAATGAAGTTGTTGACCGGTGAATTCAAGAATACGCTCGACGAGAAGGGGCGGCTTTCTCTTCCGGCTCGCCTGCGCACAGACCTGCCTTTGAGTCTTGTGCTCACGCAGGGAGTTGATACCTGTCTGTGGCTATTTGCGCCCGAAGAATGGGAGGAGCTCTCTCAGCGCATTCTTGCATCGACGAGTCTCTTCCAGGCTCGTTCGCGTCTTATTCAGCGGAGAATCATCGCACCTGCGCAGGAGGTGGATGTCGACAAGCTGGGCCGAATTTCAATTCCCCAAAGTCTTCGCGATTGGGCGGGCCTCTCAAAAGAGTGCATTATTCTTGGCATTTCAAGATATGTGGAGATTTGGGACAGCCAGAAATACCAGGCTTATGTGGCTGAGAACCAGTCTGAGTTCCTGTCGGCCGCCGAAGAGCTCGGCGGTTTGACGCTTTCGTGAGGGTGAGCATATGCCGGCAGTGCGCATGGTGAAGAGACCGGACTCCGAACAGCATAAAGGTGGCAGCACAGAATTTTCGCTCCATGTGCCTGTCATGCTGAAAGAGGTATGTGTCCTTGCTGCCAGCGTGTATCCCCTGTCCCTCTACATCGACTGCACTCTTGGCGCGGGCGGGCATGCCGAGGCGCTTCTTTCAGAACATCCCCAGCTATGTTGTATTGGTATCGATGCGGACCCGGACGCATGTGCGCGGGCCTCGGCGCGTCTTTCGCCGTTTTCAAACCGACTTTCTGTCGTCAATGCCTATTATGACGATGCGCTNNTGGCGGCGCGTGCGGGGGGAGCGGGGAGGTACGGGCCTCTTTTATTTTATTCGATCTTGGTCTCTCAACGTATCAACTCAGCTCTTCAGGGAGAGGGTTTTCATTTTCGGCAGATGAGCCGCTCGACATGCGCTTTTCGCCGGACACCCCGGCATCTGCCGAGGATATCGTCAACCAGCTCTCCGAAATGAAGCTTGCGGATCTGATATACAACTACGGAGAAGAGCGCTACTCCCGCAGAATTGCGCGCGCCATTGTCGAGACCCGTAAAAAGGAACACATCCGCACTGCATCGCGGCTTGCCTCGATTATCGCCGAATCGGTGCCTCCCCAGTACCGCTATGGGCATATTCATCCGGCGACACGCACATTCCAGGCTCTGCGGATTGCGGTGAACGATGAGCTTGGCCGCATCGAGCGGGCTCTTGCGGATGCGCTCAATCTGCTTTCTCCCGGCGGCCTCTGCGCCGTGATTGCTTTTCATTCGCTTGAAGACCGCATTGTGAAGCACTTCTTTGCCGAAAAGGCCAAAACAGGCCAGTTTTCGCTCGAGTGGAAAAAACCAAAAGAGCCCTCTGAGGAAGAGCTTCGCAGAAATCCGCCCTCACGTTCCGCAAAATTCCGTGCAATAAGAGCTCGCGGAAACGAGGTGAAAGCATGAATGCACGACGCTTCTGGACTTTTGCAATCATTACCTGTCTGTTCTTTTTTGGGCTTGTATTTCAGACATCTCGATATACGGCATTGAAATCCAATGTTCTCTCTCTGGAACGAATGGAGATGGACCTTTTAAAAACAGGAAAAGAGCTTGATGCGAATATTGCGAAACTCGCAAACCTGGAGCGCATCGAAAAAGCGGCGCTCCAAAATGGAATGCAGATTGCTGCGCCGGAACAGCGCATCATCGTGACCGATATTCAGGCCGGAAAGGGGAGTGCTCAGGAGGGATACCCGAATGGAAAGCAATAGAGAAACTCCCGGGCAACAAATTCTGTTCAGGGCAGGCGAGCTTGCGGGTCTCATTGGGGGTACCTGCCGCGGTGACCTGGATGCTCCAATTTGCTCGGTGGTGGCAGATTCCCGGGCGGCGGCACAGAACAGTATGTTTGTCGCGCTCAGGGGAGAGCGGACCGATGGTCATCGCCACATTCCCGAGGCAGTTCAAAACGGAGCCCGGACGATTCTTGCCGAAATCGCGCAGAAGGATGCTGTTTTGGCATCGATTCATGATCTGGATGAGGCGCGTGCTTCATGCCTTATTTTTGTCGAGTCCCCTCGTGTCGGACTTCAGCAGGCGGCGCGTGAATATCGAAAAAGAAATACACTCCTGAAAATCGGTGTGACCGGTTCAAGCGGGAAAACGACGACAAAAGAGTGTATTGCGGCTGTCCTGTCCGCCTGTTATCCGGCGGGGACTGTCGCGATGAGTCCCGGCAACCTGAATTCCGATATTGGCCTTGCGCTGGCGCTTTTTGATATCCGTCCCGGGCATACCATTGGAATTTTCGAGATGGGAATCAATCGTAGGGGCGAAATGGATGAACTCGCAAACATGTATGAGCCGGACATCGCCGTCGTTACGAATATCGGAACTGCCCATATAGGTATTTTTGGCTCACGGGAGGAAATTGCAAAAGAAAAGAGCAAAATTTTTGCCTGTTTCGATGGCAGACAGAAGGCGCTTTTGTGGGAAAACGACGAGTACAAGACATATCTGGCTTCAAAAGTGAGAGGTTCCGTAGAGTATTTTGGACTTCAAAGCACAGAAGGCCTGGGTCAGGTCGAAAACCTTGGCCTAAAAGGCTGGAAGGTCGAATGGAAAAATCAGCGCATCGATTTTGCTCTGCCTGGTCAGCACAACCTTCTCAATGCATGTGCGGCACTCTCCATTGCGAACCTCCTTCATCTCGACCCCGTCTGCGCGAGCCGTGGCTTGTCCTCGACAAGACCACTGTTCGGACGCTCCGAAATCCGCGAAGGCAAAATCACAGTGCTGCAGGACTACTACAATGCGAATCCCGACAGCATGGCCGCTGCCATCGAGTTCTTCGCCGAAATTCCTTCGCGTCATCGTAAGATTCTAGTGCTCGGGTCAATGCTGGAACTTGGCAAAGAAAGCGCCCGGGCACATGAGGAAGTCGGGCTCATGGCCGGCGCTGTCGGCTCCAATGCCATTTTCTTGTTTGGTGACGACATGATTGCCGCAGAGACCGCTCTGAAATCCAGTGCATTCAAAGGCACGCTTTTTTGGACAAGCGACATGGACGAGCTCTCCGATGCAATTTTAAACTTTGTTCAAGAAGGCGACCTGATTTTGGTAAAGGGTTCGCGCGGCATGGCCCTTGAAAGGCTGACGCGCGCATTTGAAGAAGAAAAGCTCATAGCTCCATCAGTGTCAAAGGTGGGAGGGCCCCATGCTTCGTGAAATTTTCCTTCCGCTCATAAAATATTTTACTCCTTTTAATATATTCAGGTATTTGACGTTTCGTTCTGTATATGCAGCCATCACTGCGCTTGTAATCTGCTATCTTGTTGGTCCGTGGCTGATTGAGCGGCTGCGCGTGCTCAAGTTTGGGCAATCAATACGAACAGACGGTCCGGAGACACATCTGGCAAAAACCGGCACACCCACGATGGGCGGCATTCTAATCATTTTTTCCGTGGTTGTTTCGGTAATACTCTGGATAGACATAAAAAGCGAGTATTGCTGGATCGCGCTTCTGTCGCTGGTCGGCTTTGGCATGATTGGTGCGGCGGATGATTTGCTCAAAATAAGAAAGCACAGCTCGGACGGCCTTTCGCCAATTCAAAAACTTATTCTTCAATTTATTGTTTCCGGAGCAGTGGTATATGCGATCTATTGGACAACCGGTTCACCTGCCACAAAACTCTATGTCCCGTTTTTTAAGGTGCATGTGATCGATTTGGGCGTTTTTTGGCTGCCAATAGCAATGATCTATGTCACCGCATGGTCCAATGCAGTAAACATCACCGATGGCCTTGACGGCTTGGCCGTGGGTCTTGTGATTGTCGCGGTCTTGGCATTTTCAGTGCTGACCTATGTGACAGGACGTGCTGATTGGTCCCAGTACTTGGGAGTTCCCTACATCAAACAGGCGAGCGAGCTCACCGTGTTCAATTTTGCTTTGCTCGGCGCCTGCGTAGGCTTTCTATGGTTTAACGCGCATCCGGCCGAAGTGTTCATGGGGGATGCAGGTTCGCTTGCTCTTGGAGGCGTACTTGGTGTGCTTTCTCTGATGGTCAAGAAGGAGATATTGCTTCTGGTCATTGGCGGCGTGTTTGTAGTGGAACTCGGTTCCGTCATGTTGCAGGTGCTTTATTTCAAGCTCACAAAAGGAAAACGGCTCTTCAGGATGGCGCCACTGCACCACCATTTCGAACTAAAGGGCCTCAAGGAAACAAAAGTTGTCGTGAGGTTCTGGATACTTGGGGGCATTTTTGCCCTGATAGCACTGTCAACACTGAAGATCCAGTGAGGATTGCATATGAAGAAAGAGAGTATATCGGTTCAACACAGCCTCGAATCGCGCCAAACGGATTGGCAGATGATAGGTGCAATTCTTGTTGTGTCACTGATTGGTCTATGTGCTCTCTGGTCAGGCTCGATAGGCTTTGCGATCCGCAATGGAGGTGGTCCTTACTCGATAATCAGTAAACAAGTAATTCTTTATGTCATATCTCTGGCATGCATGGGAATTATGGCGGTAATACCAATAAAGCTGCTTCGTGCCGTGCTGCCCATCGCAGTGGTCGTAGGAATTGTTGGATTGGCGCTGCCGGTCGTCACTCCCTTGGGCGTGACAATCAACAACGCGCGTCGCTGGATCCGGATCGGATCATTTACCCTACAGCCGTCCGAGTTGTGGAAGCCGGTCATGGTATTGTATCTGGCTTCCTTTCTTGAGAAGCGCAAAGAGCGCGTCGCGGAATCCGGAGTCGCCACCATCCCCGCCATTCTTCTGGTGGCGGCATCGGTGGTATTGATTTATCTGCAGCAGGATTTTTCGACTTCAATCCTGGTGCTCGCCATTGCGCTCGCCATGCTGTTCCTCGCGGGCACCCCGATCGTGTTCATCGGAAGCCTGAGTCTGTTTTCAGTGCTCTATGGGGCTCTCATGATTTTTTCTTCACAATATCGCGTGCAACGCCTGGTTGGCTTTCTGATGCCCGATCATCATGTGCATACGGTGAATTATCAAATGTACAGTGCGCTCAGGGCGATTCGTGCCGGCGGACTGTGGGGTAAAGGCATTGGCCTTGGGACTCTGAAGATCAGTTCCATCCCCGAAGTCCAATCGGATTTCATATTTGCGGCGTTTGTGGAAGAAGTCGGCTTTATCGGTGTTGTCGTCGTAATGGCTCTGTGGGCCTTTATTCTGGTGAGGGCAGGAAAGCGGTTATCGAGAGCAGATTACTTTTCAAAGCTTGCCGGTTTTGGTCTTATTGCGCTCCTGTCATTGCAAATACTTCTTAATTTGTCAGTAGTGACAGGAGTTATGCCCACCACGGGTCTGGCGTTGCCATTCTTCTCATCCGGAGGTTCAGCCGCCCTCATGAGCGCGATTTCATGCGGCATTTTGATAAACCTTTCACGGGGTGCTGAACTTGCAATCAATCCCGGGATGGCATTTGCGATGAAGGGAGTAGCACATGACTGATGTCAAAGTGCAAGAACATACTGCCTCAGAGTCTCGTATTCAGAAGAAAAAAGGTGAACGATCGCTTCTTTCTGTCTCTGATACGTATTCGGTCAATATTCTGCATGCTACGGCCCGGAGAGAAACTTCAATGCCCGGTACTGGAACCGGCACTGTGGCACACCAAGGGTATGAGTCCAAACCAAAGGCTGAGAATCGCAAGACAAGGCAAGCAGGCAAACAACCTCTTACAGGGCGAATTGCCCCCGCGACCATTGCGCTTTCTGCCTCTGCCGAAAAATTGAGCGAAGCGGTCAAGCCGGCAATACAACCGAAAAAACACACCGGTATACGCCTTCTGATGATGGTTCTGGTTTTGTGCCTGCTTGCGGCGGGCACTGCAATTACCTTGCCCCGCGTGACCAAAATCGAGACCATCCGCATTAGCGGACTTGAGACTTTATCGGAAAATGCAATACTCGCGTCGGTGGGAAACATCGGCAATGAGAGCCTGTTTTCGCTGAAGCTGAATGAACTTGAGCGAACAATTGAGCAGAATCCCAGGGTTGCGCACGCTCGGGCGTATAGAGTCCTGCCTTCCTCGCTTGCAATCGATATACAGGAACGATCGGCGGTTGCCTCAATTATGATCAATTCAGAACAAGGCACTAAATTGGTCCTTGTGGACGGGGAAGGCATCGCCTTTGCATCGATAGACGCGGAAGACTCAAGAAATCCGGAACTGCCGGTGGTTTCAGGCATTCAATTCGAGCACTTTAGCCCCGGTCAGCGCTTGCCGGACCTGCTTCATCCTTTGTTCGCGGAACTTGCCACGATCAAGCAAGAAGCGCCAGAGCTTCTCAGGGCATTTTCGGAAATACGCGTCGAAAGGATCTCGGGGAATAGCATTGAACTGTTGCTCTATCCCGTGCATATGAAAACTGCGGTGCGGTTGCCGCTTAAATTCAGCGCTGATGCACTCCGCAATGCGCTGGTCGTGCTCGATATCCTTCGTTCACGGGGACTGGGAGACCAGCCCAGCGAAATCGATTTTCATGCAGGCACTGTAGTATATCAGGCAAAGGAGGCCGTCTCTGGCTGAAACAAGCATAGTCGCCCTCGATATTGGGACCTCCGTCACCAAGGCGATTGTCGGAGGATTCAACGAGAATGACGAATTTGAAATTATTGGTATTGGTACAGCCTCTTCGAATGGACTGCGCCGCGGCGTCGTCCTCAACATCGAAGGAACACTGAACAGCATTACCTCTGCGCTCGATGCGGCAGAACTCATGTCGGGAGCGGACATCAAGGCTGTGTCGCTCGCCCTCTCCGGCGCGAATATCGAGAGTTTCAATACAAACGGGCAGATTGCGGTGACGGGCCGCGGGCGGGAAATCACCCAAGAGGATATTGCCCGCGTCCACGAAGCTGCCCGCGCAGTCTCAATTTCCATGGATCGGGAAATTCTGCACGTAATTCCGCGCTCCTACACCGTGGACGACCAGAAAGGGATACGAAATCCGCTGCATATGACCGGTGTAAGGCTTGAGTGCGGCGTGCACATCATCACTGGATCGGTGTCTACCGTACAGAACATGTTCAAGTGTGTCACGAGGGCTGGATATCGCGTTGAACAGAGCTACCTGGGTATTTTGGGCTGTGCACGCACGGTCCTCACCGAGGATGAACGCGACTTGGGGTGTCTTTTGATCGACATCGGCGGCGGGACGACCGATTTCATGATCTTCGCGGAGAGCGAACCGGTCTTTACCTCCGCGATACCTGCAGGCGGAAGCCAGATTACCGGCGATATCTCGATCATGCTCAGCATTCCTGTTGATGCCGCAGAACACCTTAAAAAGGACTCTGGCGCGGCCTGGACTGAAGCGATCGATCCAGATGAAACCGTCATCGTTCCAGGATTTGGAGCACGGGAGCCGGTTGAGCTTGAGCGAAGGAAACTTGTTTCGATTGTCCAGCCCCGCGTCGAAGAGATCTTCGAGATGGTCAACGAGCGACTTGTGAAAAATGGTCTCAAGGAGCTCATAAAAGCGGGCGTTGTACTTACTGGAGGATCGGCACTTTTGCCGCATATAGATGAATGCGCGCGCTCGGTGTTCGGCGTGCCCGTCAGGATCGGAACCCCGGCTGCGATGAGCGGGCTGGATGCCGAATACCGCTCGCCCGCCTTCTCTGCAGCGGTGGGTGTGGCGCTGCTTGAGGCAGAAAGGACAGGCGCTACTACCGAGCCAGGCGGCAGAAAAAAAACGCGAAAAGGCAAACAAGGGAGTTTTTCGCTCATTAAATGGATAAAAGACAGGTTTTTTTAATTTCGGCTGAGGAGGATGAGTATGGCGATCGAACTTGTGGATGACAATGGTATAGGTAGCCCCACTGTGATCAAAGTGATAGGGACAGGCGGCGGCGGCTCGAACGCGGTCAATCGCATGATTATGGCAGGACTCAAGAATGTGCAGTTTATTGCGGTAAATACTGATCTGCAGGATCTTGGGCGCTCCAAAGCCGAAATTCGACTGGGGGTCGGCTCGAAGATTACCAAAGGGCTTGGAGCCGGTGGCAAACCCGAGATTGGAGAAAAAGCGGCCGTTGAAGATCGGGATAAAATTGAACAGGCATTGCGCGGGGCTGATATGGTGTTTGTGACGGCAGGCCTTGGAGGAGGGACGGGGACGGGCTCTGCGCCTATCATTGCACAGACAGCGCGAGATCTTGGTGCGCTTACGGTGGCCGTCGTGACAAAGCCCTTTGTTTTTGAAGGCAAAGTTATAAACCGCATCGCGGAAGAAGGCTTCTCAAAGCTGAAACAGGCGGCCGACACCGTCATTGTGATACCGAACCAGAATCTTCTCAAAGTGGTGGATAAAAAAACCCCGCTCAAAGAAGCATTCCGCATTGCAGACGAAGTGCTGAGACAAGGCGTGCAGGGAATTTCGGACCTTATTACCCTGGCAGGGGATATCAATATCGATTTCGCGGATGTCCGGACAGTGATGGAAGGACAGGGCGATGCGATTATGGGTATCGGCGTCGGCAGCGGAGAGAACCGTGCCCAGGATGCCGCTGAAAAGGCGGTCAACAACCCCCTGCTCGACGACGCACGGATAGAAGGTGCCCGCAATATCCTCGTCAATGTCACCTGCGGGGAAGACTTTTCACTCACCGAATATCAGGATGTGATCGACCTCATCACATCGAAAGCCGCCGAAGACGCGCATATCATCGCAGGCGTGGTCAGCGATGGTTCTCTGAAAGACGAAGTGCGCGTCACTGTTATCGCGACTGGCTTTGGGTCGGCTCACCAGAAATTCAGTGATAAGGCGCCTTCGAAAAATGGCGTCAGCATGCCGCTCGGCTCAGCCCGCTCAAGCGAATTCCTGGGCCCCAACGAGTGGCCTTTCCGCGAAGAGAAACCGGCGCAGGACCGTGACAGACCTGCCGACAACAGAGACAGGCCAGCCCCCAAAGAAAATTTTGGCAAAGTCAGCTTCGATCCTGAAGGTGACGGCGACGAATTCGACATTCCGACGGCGCTGCGCAACAAGCGACTCATGCCCGAGGACTTCGGAGGCAGACGGTGAGCATCCTCGTGCGGCGTTTTCAGGCATACCTCCTTTCAACCCGAAGACGTTCGGTTTTGACTGCCGATGTCTACATCCGCGAAATTGAAATGCTTGAAAACTTCTTGTCTCGGTATGGAAAAACGCCGCTCGATGCAACGGGAGAAGACCTTCTCACCTATCTCGTCAACCGATCACAGTCAGGCTTGCAGCGGACCACGATGGCCCGCATTGTCGCCAGCCTGCATTCATTCTATCGGTTCTGCCTCAGTGAAAAGCTGAGGTCCGATGACCCTTCAGTTCAGATCCGCACCCCTCAGCAGGACAGAAATCTTCCTGATGTGCTTGACACTGAATCGATAGAACATGTCCTCGAATCCATCGATATCACGACGCCCAACGGGCTCAGGGACAGAGCGCTGTTCGAGCTCATATATTCCTGCGGGCTGAGAATTTCCGAAGCGGCCGGGCTTACCTTCCAGCAGCTCTATCTCGAGGAAAAACTGCTGAGAGTGCTCGGCAAGCGCAGAAAGGAGCGCCTCGTGCCTTTTGGTGAAGAAGCCCATTCCTGGATGATGCGGTATCTGACGGAGGCCCGACCTCTCCTCGAAAAACATGGCAAATCCGATTTTGTGTTCCTGAATCAGGAGGGAAGAGGCATTTCGCGCAAGGGAATCTGGAAACGCTTCAGCCAAATACGGGCAAAATCAGGAGTAAAGGCAAAGGTGCACACGTTCAGGCACAGTTTTGCCACCCATTTGCTCGCAGGTGGCGCTGATTTGCGGACAGTGCAGGAGCTCCTGGGGCATACCGACATTGCGACGACACAGATTTACACGCACATCGATGAGGCCTCGCTCGGCATGTATCACAAAGAATATTTTCCAAGAAAATAGTGGCGAAAACAGGCAAAGGGAAGCGGAAAAATGAAAGCGGCGTGCGTCGTTCGGCGCGTCAATCCTTGCGGAGGATCCTCAAAAATGGCACATGAAAAGCCGCATAAAGTCCGTTCTGCACTCATACAGGCAGAACTCGACCGGATTTCCGCGGCTTTGCCGCCGCTCGACTCTTTTTCTCTGCCGTTCAAACTGGCCATGCAGCGCTTGCATTTTTTGAGCTGGCAGGAACGGATTCTGCTACTCGAGCAAATTCAGAGCAGGGAAAATTTCTTATCGCTGGGACTTGCCGAAATCGAAAGCTTTCTGTACCGTTCAGTACATGCCCGATTGCCGGACATGGCTCGAGTGTGGGAGCAAGCAGAGCGGGATGCTGAATTTTTAAGGCGGTTTGGCGCACACTTCATCTGTGTCACTGAAAAGGAATATCCCCCGCTTTTACGGGAGATTTATAGTGCGCCCTTTGGCCTTTTCGTGCGCGGCGATTTCCGGGGCCTGTGCTGGCCACCGGTGACGGTGGTGGGAACCAGGATGCCGACATGGACAGGGGTCCGCGCCGCGGTGCGTCTGGCGAAGGAAGCGGCGGATGCGGGCCTCAGCGTAGTGTCGGGACTGGCGCGCGGAGTCGATGCTGCGGCGCACCGCGGCGCTCTGCAGAGTGGCGTTTCCCCTACGATTGCCGTGCTCCCCTGCGGATTGGATCGAATATATCCGCCGTCGAACGCGCCGCTCGCGGCCGCGATGCTCGATGCCGGCGGCTGTTTGGTTACGGAATATCCTCCTGGCGTCAGTCTTGATCGATATCGTTTTCCTGAACGGAATCGTATCCTCGCGGGATTTTCGAAACTCACCCTGGTGGTCGAAGCGCCGGAAAAATCAGGTGCTCTCATCACCGCGGAATTAGCGCTCGGCGAAGGGCGTGATGTCGCGATTGCCGCGGCCTGCCTTGGTTCTTCGCGAAATGCCGGTGCGGATGCGCTTGCGAGAGAAGGTGCCTGTGCTGTGCACAATGGCGATGAGGTTGTCGCTTTGTTCAAGGGAGCAGGAGCCTGGAATTGGGTTTTTGAAACAGGCAGTACCGCCAGATGCAGTCGAAGGAGTTTTGAATGGCAGTAGCGAAGAAGAAAGAGAAAAACACTTCAGGTGCGACTCTTGCACCCGGCGTTTCCAAACCCAAGACCCTCATTATCGTCGAGTCGCCCGCCAAGGCACGGACAATAGAAAAATATCTCGGTTCTCATTTCAGGGTCCTCGCGTCGAACGGCCAGGTGATCGATCTGCCGAAATCGCGGATGGCGGTCGATATTGAGCATGATTTCGAGCCCGAATATATCACGGTGCGCGGCAAGGCCGACAAGCTCAAGGAGCTCACCGAAGAGGCGAAGCGTTCCAGCGCCGTGGTGCTCGCAGCGGACCCCGATCGTGAGGGAGAGGCAATTGCTTATCAAATAGGGAAATATCTTAAAGAGAAGATAAAACAGACTCCCATAAGCAGGGTAACCTTCAATGAGATCACGAAACCTGCAGTGCAGGAGGCGATGTCCCATCCACGAGACATCAACATGAGCCTTGTTGAGGCGCAGAAGGCACGGCGTATCATCGATCGCCTTGTCGGCTATACTCTTTCGCCACTCCTGTGGAAAAAGGTGAAGTCGGGGCTTTCCGCAGGGCGCGTACAGTCCGTGGCCCTCAAGCTCATCTGTGATCGGGAAAGGGATGTCGAGTCCTTCATTCCGGAAGAGTATTGGACGATCGAAGCGCATCTGCACGCCCATCAGCATGCGGTCCGCGCCGAGCTCGCTCTTCTTGGCGGAGAAAAACCTTCGATTAAAAATGAGGCACACGCGAAACAGATCATCGCGTCGTTGTCCGGAAAACCCGCCCTGGTGAGCGATATTCAATTTGCGGACCGCACCGTCAAGCCCAAACCTCCATTTACGACATCGAAGTTGCAGCAGACCGCGGCGAACCGCCTCGGCTTTACGAGCACAAAGACGATGAAAGTTGCCCAGCAGCTCTACGAAGGCGTCGATTTGGGGCATCAGAGGCTCGGCCTCATCACCTATATGCGGACCGATTCCACACGCATATCGGAATCCGCGCTGGGGGAGACCCACGACTGGCTCAGACAGTATTTTCCTGCCCAGACGCCGGACGCGCCTATCCGCTATTCGGTCAGCAACGCGGCACAGGATGCGCATGAGGCCATCCGGCCGACGCGAGTCGATATCACGCCCGATGAAGTCGCGCGCTATCTGAAGGGCGATCATTTGAAATTGTACACTCTCATATGGGAGCGCTTTGTCGCTTCTCAGATGAAATCGGCGGTAATCCGTACCTCTACTGCTGATATTCAAATTGGAGATGGCCTTTTCCGCACATCTGCCTCAAGTTTTCTGGAAGAAGGCTTCTATAAAATCATTCGCCTCGCTGCTTCTAAAGAAGAGCGAACAAGCCACCAGCTGCCCTTTGAAAAAGGCGAGACACTGCATGTCGATAAGATCGACGGCGTTCAGCACTTCACGCAGGGGCCCTCGCGCTACACCGACGCGTCGATTGTGCGCGCTCTCGAGGAATTGGGCATTGGACGCCCTTCCACATATGCGCCCACGATCGAGACGCTCATCGAGCGCTACTATGTGCAGAGAGACAAACGCCAGCTTATTCCGACGGCGCTTGGCAAAATTATCAACGACATTCTGTCCCAGAATTTCCCGGAGGTGATCAATACAAGCTTTACTGCAAAGATGGAATCCATGCTGGACAAAGTGGAGGAGCAGAGTGTCGACTGGGTCAGCGAAATCAAAGGATTTTATTTTCCCTTGAAAGGCAAGGTCGACGATGTCATGCATGCGCTTGAGGATATGCATGGTGCGCTCGACGAAAAAACGGACGAAAAATGTCCCAAATGCGGCCGTCCCCTTGTCAAGAAACTTGGAAGGTTTGGCTATTTCTTGTCCTGTTCAGGATTTCCTGAATGTACATTTACCAAATCGGTGCCGCTTGCGAAGTGCCCGAAATGTGGAGGCGATATAATTCCACGCGTCTCGACCAGGGGCCGGCGCAAAAAATTCTACGGCTGTTCCAATTATCCCGAGTGCGATTTTATGACGCTCTACAAGCCTACGAACGCGACATGCCCTCAGTGCGGATGGTTCCTCGTTGAAAAATACGACAAGAAAACTGGTGTCCACAAGGCTTGCATCAATCCGGACTGCAATTATCTGCATTCGAGCGACGAGAGCAAAGAAGACAAGGGAGGCGAGTGAATCATGGATGCGCGATTTCTCGATTACCTTGATTATCTCGGTGCGGTGCGGGGCCTTTCGCCCAAGACTGTTGAGGTATACAAGCGTGATCTTGCGCATTACGAAGTCTTTCTTGAGGGAAAAGATGTCGATGAAGCTGACGCGAGCGATATCCGGACATTCGCGGGCACCCTCGTGATGGAAAAGCGGGCGCCGGCTTCCGTAAACCGCACACTCTCGGCGGTTCGGGGTTTTTACCGGTACCGTCTGAGATTTCATGCGGACGCAAAGGATCCTGCGCGCGAAGTCGAGAACGTGCCCGCGGGGCGACCGTTGCCTTCTTTCCTCTTTGAAGAAGAAACGAAGATTTTTCTGGACGGCATCGACGGTGAAGGTTTCCGGGATGTACGGGACAGGGCGCTCCTTGAAGTGATGTATTCCACGGGCTGCCGTGTGTCCGAACTCTGCGGCATGCAGCTTAACCGCCTCAACTTGAGTGCAGATTCGATAAGGGTAAAGGGAAAGGGGTCGAAAGAGCGCCTTGTCTTCCTCTGCGACTCCGCGGTGCAGGCTATAAAGCGCTATCTGCCGTACAGGGCGGCGCTCATGCGGCGGCTTGGCATCGAGGAACACAACAAGATTTTCATAAACGCAAAGGGGCACCCTTTGAGTACGCGCGGCGCAGAGAAGATTGTCGAAAAAAGACGGCTTCAGGCCGGCATAAAGAAGCATCTGACGCCGCATACCTTCAGACATAGCTTTGCGACGCACCTCGTGGCCGCGGGCGCCGATATGCGCGTAGTGCAGGAGATGCTCGGGCATTCAAGCATATCGACGACTCAAGTGTATGCGCATGTCGATATGGAGCGGCTGCGCCGTGTCTATGAACAGGCACATCCGCATGGTTCGAAAAGCAAATGAAGAAAGTGAGGAAAGTATGGAAATGCATGCGACAACAATACTTGCCGTGAGAAAGGACGGGCATGTCGCCATGGCCGGTGATGGGCAGGTCACGATGAACAACACCGTGCTCAAGAGCAACGCAAGAAAAATAAGGACAATCTATGACGGCAAGGTGCTGTGCGGTTTTGCGGGGGCGACGGCGGATGCCTTTACCCTCTTCGAGCATTTTGAGTCGAAGGTGCAGGAATACGGCGGAGACCTGACGAGAGCTTCGGTGGAACTCGCGAAGGACTGGCGCACCGACCGCATCCTCCGCAAGCTTGAGGCCATGCTCCTGGTTGCGGATCAGACAAAAATGTTTCTGCTCTCGGGCACGGGCGATGTGGTGGAGCCGAGCGATGATGCGATCGCGATCGGTTCGGGCGGTACCTACGCCTATGCGGCGGCAATCGCGTATCTCGATGCATCGCGGAGAGTGGAAGAGGCCGCCCGCGCGCAGGGCAGCGCAGAACCCACAAAACTCACGGGCTATTTTTCCGCGCGCGAAATTGCGCAAAAAAGCCTTGAAATCGCCTCGAGCATCTGCATTTTTACCAATGACCGCATTGTGGTGGAGGAAATATAATGGCAGAAAACGATACCCTTACTCCGCACAAAATCGTTGAAGAGCTCGACCGCTATATCGTTGGCCAGAACAAGGCAAAAAAAGCCGTCGCCATTGCTCTGCGCAACCGAATCCGGCGACAGCGCCTTCCCGCGGAGATTCGCGAAGAAATTGCTCCCAAGAATATTTTGATGATTGGCCCTACGGGCGTGGGAAAGACCGAGATCGCCCGTCGTCTGGCAAAGCTCTGCGGCGCTCCCTTTATAAAAGTCGAAGCGACCAAGTATACCGAAGTCGGATACGTGGGCCGCGATGTTGAGTCGATGGTACGGGATCTCATGGCCTCATCCGTCGCCATGGTCAAGGAAGAGATGGAATCTCAGGTCACCGAAGAAGCAAAGCGACGGGCGGAAGACAGATTGCTGGACATTCTTCTGCCAGGAATTACGAGTTCAGACGAACCTGTCGGCGAATCGCAGGCGACTGTCATCGTACCCCGTTCAGGTACAGAAACAAAAGAAAAATTCCGCGGTCTGCTGAGGGAAGGCAAGCTCGATGCACGCGAAATCGAAATCACCGTACCGGCGCAAGGGCCTCAAATAGAGCTCTTTGCCGGTTCTCAGTTTGAAGAGATGAATATCGCGCTTGGCGGGCTCCAAAATTTTTTGGGCGGCAAGAAAAAGAAGAAAACCGTCACGGTTGCGGAAGCCTTGCCCCTTCTTGAAGCCGAAGAGCGCGAACGCCTCGTCGATCAGGAAAAGATCGTTCAGGAAGCCCGTCGCCGCGCTCAGGAATCGGGGATTATTTTTATTGACGAAATGGACAAAATCGCCAACCGCGATGGAAAGGGCTCTTCTGGCGTTGATGTTTCAAGAGAAGGTGTCCAGCGCGACATGCTGCCGATTGTGGAAGGGACGACCGTCAATACAAAGTGGGGACCGATTGACACGATGCATGTTCTTTTCATCGGTGCAGGCGCCTTCAACGTGTCGAAGCCTCAGGACCTGATCCCTGAACTTCAGGGACGTTTCCCCATCCGTGTCGAACTCGACGCGCTGAGCGGCGATGATTTCGTGCGCATACTGACCGAGCCGAAAAACGCGCTGGTCACTCAATATATTCAGCTTCTCGGCACTGAAAATGTTCAGCTCGAATTTTCGGAAGAGGCTATAGCAAGGATTGCCGAGATTGCGGCGGCCGCAAACAGGCAGAGCGAAAACATAGGCGCGCGGCGCCTCCAGACAGTCATGGAGAGGCTTCTCGAAGATGTGTCTTTCGATGCCGACAAGTATGCAGATACAAAAGTCACCATTGATAAGGCATATGTGGACGAACACTTCAAAGATTATGTGCAGCAACAGGATTTGAGCAAATACATCCTCTAGCGTGAAGGAGAAAGGACGGATCATGGATTATGCATCGTTAGAAGAGAATCGATTATGGGAGCTTTACCATCGCACTGCAGATATCCATATCCGCGATGAGCTCGTCATGCGCTACGCACCTCTGGTCAAGTACGTAGCAGGAAAAGTATCGGTCACTTTGCCTTCGATGGTGGAATATCGCGACCTGGTGGGGTATGGCAATTTTGGTCTTCTCGATGCGATAGAAAAGTTCGATCCCAAAAAGCATGTCAAATTCAAAACCTATGCCGTCACGCGCATTCGCGGAGCGATCTACGATCACCTGCGTGAACTCGATTGGGTGCCGCGTTCCATCCGGCGGAAAACCAAGCAAATAGAGCGGGCCATCGCCTCACTCGAAAGTCACCTTGCCCGGCCCGCGACCGATGATGAAATCGCCGCAGAGATGGGCATCGACCGCAGAGAGTTATTGAAAATCATGGCCAAAGTTGCGTCTTCATCGATCCTTTCTTTGCAGGAGATTTGGCCGATGAGCTCGGATTCCGAGGGAGGAACCATCGGCGACACCCTTGAGTCGCTCCACACTGAAAATCCGGATGCGGCTCTCGAACGCGAAGAAATCCGAAGAGTCATTCTCGAGGCCTTGCAAGAGCTGCCTGATAAGGAAAAGAAAGTGCTTGTCCTCTATTATTATGAAAATTTGACTCTCAGGGAAATAGGCAAAATACTCGAAGTGACAGAGTCGCGGGTCAGCCAGCTCCATACCAAGGCTATTCTGCGCCTTCGTGCCAAACTGTCAAATCAAAGGCGCGGAATTGTATAGGCCTATGTATCTTGAGGGACTTCGGTTTTTTTGCTGCTTGTTGCCGCATCAATATCCTGCGTGACAATCCCGTATTGTTCGATTTTTTGGTAGAGCGTCTTTCGGCCAATCTTGAGTATCTCCGCAGCCTTGGATTTATTTCCTCCAGCGAGGGCGAGCGTTTCCGCGATGAGAATGCGCTCCGCGTCCTCCATCGATGAAAAAGCCGGTATGCTGATTACGCGCGTCTCCGCGCTCGATCGCGGTCCGGGCGGCAGATCGTCCAGCACGACCAATTTCCCCGAGGCCATGACTATGGCACTTTCAACGCAGTTTCTGAGTTCCCGGACATTGCCGGGCCAATCGTAGGTATAGAGCGCCTGCCTGGCCTTTGGATCGAAGCCTTCAATCTGCTTCCCGTTTTCTTCCGCAAATTCCTTCAAAAAGGCCATGGCCAGGAGGGGAATGTCCTCACGCCGCTCGCGAAGCGGCGGCACATGAATGTTGACCACATTTAAGCGATAATAGAGGTCTTCCCTGAAACGCCCTTCGGTGATCTCCTTTTTCAGGTCGCGATTGGTCGCGGCGATGAGCCGCACATCCACTTCGAGGGTCTCCTCGCCGCCTACACGCTCGAATTTGCGATCCTGCAAAACCCGGAGAATCTTGATTTGCACATTTTGATTGATCTCGCCAATCTCATCGAGGAAAAGCGTCCCTCCGTCGGCCATTTCGAACCGGCCCCGCTTCCGTGCCGCCGCTCCGGTGAAAGCGCCTTTTTCATGACCAAACAGTTCGCTTTCAAGGAGACTTTCCGCGAGCGCGGCGCAGTGCACTTTGATGAAGGGCATATCCTTTCTCGGGGAGAGATTGTGGATGGCGTCCGCCACCAGTTCCTTGCCGACGCCAGATTCGCCCGTGATGAGGACACTGGCCCTTGTAGGAGCGACCTTCCGGATAAGATCGAATATGCGCTTGATGGAAGGAGCCTGACCAATGATATAGCTCCGCGCCCGCTGACTTTCGACCTCTGCCTTGAGTTCAATGTTGGTGCGGTAGAGCTCTCTGGTCTCCAGCGCGCGGTGGACAAGGTTGATC
Organism: Spirochaetaceae bacterium UBA6243; assembly: GCA_002441395.1. Lineage (GTDB taxonomy): Bacteria > Spirochaetota > Spirochaetia > Treponematales > Rectinemataceae > Rectinema. The sequence goes on from DJVZ01000041.1 coordinate 37,813, forward strand.
AAATGGTCAGTATTCGGCGGTTTCGCAATAAAGTCGAAGGCGCCCTGCCGCATCGCTTCCACCGCCTTGTCGACGCTCCCATGCGCGGTGAGAATGATGACGGGAATTCCGGGGTGTGTGGAGACAATATACTGCAAAAGATCGAGGCCGCTCATTCTTCCCATTTTGAAGTCGGTGATAACGACATCGATATCATCTCTGTCGGCGATGGTCTTCGCCTCAATGCCGTCTTTTGCGGTCCTGACCTCGTACCCTTCCATTGAGAAAAGCTGAGCAAGGCCTTCGCGAATATTGGTTTCATCATCTACGACAAGCAGTGTCGCTCGCATTTAGTCCTCCATGTGTGAGCCCTCAATTTGTACTCCATCTTCCCAGGGGGGCAAGGATTTCTGCTCAGGCTGAGGTAGCGGAAGATGAATGGTGAAGGTTGAGCCTTTTGAGGGTGCCGATTCCACGGTGATTTCCCCATTGTGTTCTTTTACGATTTTAAAAGTGATAGTGAGGCCCAGGCCCGTTCCACTCTCCTTGGTAGTGAAATAAGGCTCGAAAATTTTCGCCATAAGCTCTTCCGGAATGCCGATGCCCGTATCAGAGACGGCAATCTGAAGCTCATCATTCCGGACGAAGACCGAAATGGTCAGGACACCGCCATCGGGCATCGCCGCCATCGCGTTTTTGACGATATTGAGCAGTGCCTGTTTGAGATTTTTTCGATCGATCATGACATCAGGCAAGTTGGGCTCGATTTTTGTGACTATGCTGATGTGCTGATCCTCTGCCTCATGGCTCATGAGCTCGACGACTTCCTGGACCACTTCTTCGGCCCTGTCGAGGATGAGGGTGATATCCATGGGGCGAACCGCAAACAGAAAATCGACCACTATCGAGTTGAGACGATCTATTTCTTGTTCTACTAATGAAATATTATGAAAAATCGATTCCGTTTTCTTTGTACGGTTCTTTTCGAGAATGCGGCGGATGATGCCGAGTTGTATGCGGATCGAAGCCAGGGGATTTTTTATTTCATGCGCGACGCCTGCCGCGAGGGTTGTGAGGGCGGCGAGGCTCTCCGCCCTTCTAAGCTGAGCTTCGCGTCGCCTTTTGTCGGTTATGTCTTCCAGATGAATGAGGTTCCCTGAGATTTTACCCTCGGAGACAAGCGCCGATATACTGATGCTGATTACCCGCGTGCCACCGTGCCTGTTGAGGGATATTTCGCGGTTCAGGACAGTTTCGTCGGCAACCAGCGCCTTCCGGAAGAAATTGGCAAGATTGTCGTCGTTCAACTGTTCCCACAGGGCAAATTCCTGCGTCCACGACACAAGCCTGAATATTTTTTCTGCAGAGCGATTGATGAACAGGGGCTTATATTCCAGATCGCACACGATGATCCCGTCGAGCGTCGAATGCAGGGCTGCTTCATAGATGGAATTTTCGGCGGACAGGTTTTTGATTATTTGCTTGAGACCTTCGGGAGGAATGCGGTCAATCCGCTTCAACGCATTTTCATACACTGCTTTCATGATATTCTCCAAACATATCCACAAATGCTTCGAGCAGAAGCTCTGGTGAGCGGTTGAATGAACGGTACTGCACTCCCATTTCCCTCAATTTCGAGGTGAGGCGATCGACATACATGATAAGCGCGACGCTCGATGTAGGGTCGGCGGCAATCGAAGCGAGTTGCTGGGCCACGGCTCTCATAAAGACAAAGAAAGAATTGGAAAATTTTGTGTTCTTTGAGCCAAAACTGCCGGTCTGCTCCGCGACGGCGCGCAGCACTTCAAGGGCTGAGCCCTTTTGATCGCGCGCGCGCCGGGCGAGATTCGAGGCTCTGTCGCCTGTCATGGCAGCATCCTTGCCCATGGCGCGGTCAAGCAGTGCACCGACGAAGAGCGAGGCTTCGTCTTCTGCTTTGTCCGGAGGGAATGGACTGTTCTTGTGGAAAAACTCGCTGATGTTTTCGACCTTCTCCTGACTCCGGAATAGCCGCGAGACGATGTGCCGGGCCTGGGCGCTTGTTCTCGGCTCGAAGGAGATGAGCCGGGATCTTGAAAGAATAGTGGCAATCACCGCGGCACGCCTGGAAGAAGTCAGTATGAATCGCACTGTTTCAGGCGGTTCTTCCAGTATCTTGAGCATCGCGTTGCGTGTGCTCTCGTTGGCGGTATCGGCGTTCTGCAGAATGACAGTCTTCCTTTTCCCGACAGGAGCGATCACAGCCCACGCCGCCATATTCCTCACCATGAAGATGGGAATACCATCGGGAACAAATGCTTCGAGGCTGGATGCTGTCTCTACAACGCGATTGACTATGGTGTCCAATGTCTGGATCTTCGACCTGGATACCAGGGTTTGGATTTCCTGAAGCTGCTCCTCAAGCGATTCGATCGATGCTATCGCCTTTGAAAGCCTCGCCTCTTCGCCTGCCCACAGGACCGGATCAAAGTGCTTCAATAATTTTCTTATCGAACGCACGAAAGCATAATATGAAGTCAAGTTAGGAGAATGCATGAAATACTCGGCGGTCACCGAAGGTTCCTGAGGAAGATTTCTTGGGCCGAAAAGCAAAAGATCGGGATGAGAAAGGCTCCTGTGACGGTTACACTGCCCGCACTCACAGTTCCACAGTCCTTCTTTTTCGCAGGAGAGCACGCGCGCGCATTCCAGAGCCGCGGTCAGCTTTCCTGATCCCTCAGGACCCGTGAACAGAAGGGCAGGAGGCACCTTTTCGCCCGCTATCATAGAGGTGAGCTGTTCTTTGGCTCGATCTTGAAAAAGCAGATTTTCAAACACAGCTATTTACCTTTGAAATTCTGAATGATATTCGGAATATTCTCATTTTTGAGAATGGGCGCAAGCGAGCTGCCGATTGCCGGCTCGATAATCGGGCCGAGCAATTTCACATACATCGAATTCGCAAGGATGGACTTTACATCGACCAGAGACTGAATCTGCAAGATGACAATGAATAGGCCGACAACGATAAATCCTTCCGCGATACCGAGCACAAGTCCCAGAATTCTGTCAAAAACATCGAGACTGATTGCTTCAAGGCCCTCGCGGATCATGCGCTCAATTATTTTCATGAGAATAAAGCCAACAATGAAGCAAAGCAAAAATGCGATGATGTATTGGACCTGATATGGCAGCGTACTTGCTCCGACTTTCGGCAAGATCTGTACGATGACCGTGTTGGAAAGCAGAAGCCCCGCGAGAATGCCGACCGCGATTGACGCCACAGTCAATACTTCATGCACAAAACCCCTGGAAAAACATCGTGCCGCGAGAATGATCACCAATGCGCTGAAAACCCAGTCTATTGTGCTCATGTCCCTTCCTTTGCCTGCTGTTCAAACCTTGCTAAAAGCAGGCGGGCTATGAATTCGGCCGAAGGCATTTGTTTCTCGCTGGAGAGATCTCTGTCGCCGAGCAGGGCCCGGACAGTCTGGGCCGAAATGCCTGCGATCGAATAGCAGGCTCGGACTGCGGAATCGTAGGTCTCGCGATGCAGATATTTTTTTACGGCATCGGCGAATGTGGCAGGGGAGAGCTGGGCACCCTCGAGCACCGCGGCGGCGCCTGCACGGGCGGCGAGCGCCGCGTTCTCCACCTGATCACCGCGTGTCCCTGGACCCGAGAGCGGAATGAGGATCATCGGTTTTCCAAGTGAAGCTGCCTCCCACACCGTGCCGGCGCCCGCTCTCCCCGCGATAATGCTCGACGCGGCGTAGATGTCCGCGATTTCGGGACCTATGTATGAGAGGGGCCGGTACGAGGCCCTGACGACCGGATCGTCGGGAATCTTCGACACCACTTCGTCGAAATTGGCCTTGCCTGTCTGGTGCACGATCTGCACAAAAGTACAAAGAAACGGTAGNNCCCGAGAAAAAGGGCGGGGCGGACCGGATTCCCCGTCCGAACGATTTTTGCGCGCATTGGTTCAGGAAAATAATCGGCAGTCGCTTCCCAACTTGTCAGGATCAGCGAGGCCCGCTTGCTGTTCAGACGGGTCGCCAGCCCCGGCGAGGTGTCCGATTCGTGAGTGATGACGGGAATGCCGAGCGATGTGGACGCCCTGCATGGAGGCACGCTCACATAGCCTCCCTTTGAAAAAAGAAGCGAAGGACGGAGATTTTTCAGGATAGACTTTGCCTTCACATATCCTGCGATAATTCGCCATATATCCGTAAGGTTGCGCAGTGAAAGCTCGCGGCGGAACTTTCCGGAGGGAATCGCGAAATATTCCACGCCGTGCTCGGTCACGATATTTCGATCGAGCTCCTTTTCCGAGCCGATCCAGGCGATTCTGCCCTCAAACCCCAGATGACGCAGTTCCTCGATCACCGCCAGCCCCGGATAGATGTGGCCCCCTGTGCCGCCTCCCGTGAACACAATGCAGGATCGGGCGACAGACATGTCCTTTGAGGTATTGTCTGGCACGTTTTTTTCGGCCGTGGTCTTGCTTTCACTCATGAACCAAGTCCTTTTTACCTATCCGCGCGATCTCGGCGTCTTGTGTTTTCATAGACCGCGGCGATGAGCGCGTCGAGCCTGACATCTCCGCTGGAATCGCCTTTGCTGATGGCGCCGAGCGCTTTTTTTGCGAGGACTTTGCCCAGCTGTACACCTTCCTGGTCGAAACTGTTGATGTTCCAGGTAAAGCCCTGGAACATCACCTTGTTCTCGAAGTGGGAGAAGAGCGCGCCGAGCTGTCGCGGGCCAAGCTCTTCCCCGACGAGCAGCGTCGAGGGGCGGCCGCCGGGGAAGGCCTTGTTCGGATTTTCGTCCTCTTTCCCCAGCGCGAAGGCCATCATCTGGGCGACCAGGTTGGATACGAGCTTTTGGCGCGAACTCGAGCCCTCGGAGCTCATGTCGGACGAGAGCTGGTTTTTCAGAAAGCCTATGAACTGCAGGGGGACGATGTCGGTGCCCTGGTGCAGAAGCTGATAAAATGAGTGCTGGCCGTTCGTGCCCGGTTCGCCGAACACGACGGGGCCGGTGGAGTAGGAGAGAGGCTGGCCGGCGCGGCTGACGGATTTGCCGTTGGACTCCATGTCGAGTTGCTGGAGGTGGGCCGGGAAGCGGGAGAGCGGTTCCGCATAGGGCAATACCGCGGTGGCCGGCCACCCGAGCACATTCCTCTCATACACGCCGATCATCGCGTCCATGAGCACGGGGTTGTGCTTCAAGGATGGTTCAAGCGCGAGAGTGTCCGCCCCGTGCGCTCCCTGCAAGAATTCCTCGAATGTTTCAGGGCCATAGGCGATCGAAATGATCACGCCTCCTACGGCGCTCGAGGTCGAATATCGTCCACCGATGAAGTCATCGATGAAAAAGCTGTCCAGGTAATGGGGATTGCCCGCGAGGGGGCTGGACTTGCTCGTCACCGCGACAATGTGCTTGTCAGGATTTAACCCCACCGCTTTCAGCCTTTCCCTGACCAGCATTTCGTTGGCCAGTGTCTCCTGCGTCGTACCGCTCTTTGAGACGAGCACGAACAGGCTCTCTGAAAGATCTATGCGCGAGAGCACATAGTCGCCATCGTCCGGGTCGACGTTCGAGATGAACCACGGCGTCAACTTCGCCCTCTCTTTGACGATGGCCCACCGCGACAGGGCGAGGCTCGCGGCGCGCGGGCCGAGGTCCGAGCCCCCTATTCCGATCTGTACGACCTGCGCAAAGGGTTTGTCTGCCGAGCTGCGGATCCTGCCATCCCGCACCTTTTCTGCAAATTCGTAGAACCGCAGCTTCTCGTCGCGGTAGAATATTTCCATATCCTGACCCTTCCAGATAACCGGCGCGCCAAGTCGCCCGCGCGCCAAATGATGCAACACCATCCGCCCTTCGCCCGTGTTCATGATGGCGCCCTCCGCGAGCATGCGGTATTTTTCAATCAGCTGCTGCTCGTCGGCCAATGCCTGAAGTCTCTCCACAATGAGATCGTCGACCGGCGCAAACGCGTAGCAATAGGAGAGCTCCGCCGCATGCGGAATCCACCAGTTTGCAAGCCGCGCCGGCGTCACCAGATCGTGCAGTCTTATTCTGGAGGTCTTTTTGAGCGATGTGAAGGAATCGCATGCGTCAAGGCCCTTGAAGTTCACCATACCATGCCTCTTATTCCCGAGTGTTTCTTTATTCTACATGATATGGCCAAAAGCGATACACTTCAAGTTCGGTGGCGTGAGTCTTGTACATATCCCAGGAATATTTTGCCCTCTGCGCCCAGCGAGATGCTGTTTTTCCACGGACCACGGTCAATGACGTGAAGGACATGAAGTTCAATCAGCGCGTGGACGAGTTCTTTTCGCTCCTCGTCGGTCCAGCCGAAGAGGAGGCCTGTGAATGTGCCTTTGCCCCGGCCGTGCGGCCCGAGCATGCGGACGAATTCGGCCTTGGTCCACTGCCGCTGGTGCGCACGGCAGAGAAAAAGCGCTTCGAGGAATCCCTCCGCGCCCGACAGGTGCCGCCACTCGGCAGAAAGACCTGGCGGGCCCTCGACTGTCGGATTTTGGATTCCCTGCATTTCCTCGAAACAATTGTCACATCTGCCGCAGGCTGGCGTCTCTTCTTCTCCCAGGAGATGCAGCAGAAATTCACGGCGGCAGGTTTCCAGCGCGGGGTAGCGTGAGAAGCGTCCTCTCCGCAGGCTCTGGACAGCGCGCGCTGTTTCTCCAGCCGGGGGTCGCGACCCGTCTCGATTTAGCCCGCCTGAGTACGGCCTGGCCGAGAGCGGCTCGCCAGGATCCCGCCCGCTCTCTTCCTGTGCGTGTACGTGGCCAACACAGCCTCGCGCCAGATCGTCGATAAGTATCGCGAGCGAGTCCTTTCCGTCGCGACCGCCGCGACCAGCCTCCTGAATGTAGGCCTCGGCGCTGTCCGGAAGGGAAGTGTGGATAACCGTGCGGATGTTTTTCTTGTCCATGCCCATTCCATAGGCATTTGTCGATACCAACACCGCGTCTTGCGATGTCTGGAACCAGGTCTCAATGTCTTTGCGTTCCAGGCGGGACAGCCCCGCATGGTAGAAGCGGGTCTCCGGGAATCCGATCGATTTCAGATATCCGGCCTTGATTTTGGTGCCTGGCCGCGAGCGTTCAAAAATGATGGCAGGCTTTTTGCACGACAGGAGGAGCTGGCGCAGGGTCCGCGTCGGCGAGAGGGTATGCACAACGCCATAGAGAATGTTCGGCCTGTCCGCTTCGGCGGTGACGAGCCGGTAGCCCTTTCCAAGAAAGAGGTTTTTCTCGATCGACTGAATTATGGCGGGTCCCGCGGTAGCCGTGAAGGCGCTCAGGATGCGTGGCGAAAGCGCCTGAGCGGACTCGCCGAGCGTCAGGTACGAAGGTCTGAAGTTCTGGCCCCATTCGCTTATGCAGTGCGCCTCATCGATCACAAAGTGAGCAATCGTGAAGCGGCTTAAAAACCGGCGGAGCCTCGGCGCGCCGAGTATTTCAGGATTTACAACGACAGTCGTCGCCTTCCCAGAACTGATCAGCTCTTCCTGGGCGCGCCACTCTGCCTCGCCGAGACCTCCGCGGAAAAGCGCACAGGGAATATGCGCCTCGTCGAGACGCCGCTTCTGGTCGTTCATGAGGGCGAGGAGCGGGTAGGCCACGAGCGTAAGGCCCTCCAGAAGCAGCGCCGGGAGCTGAAAGCAGATGGATTTGCCGAAGCCCGTAGGGAAGAGGACAAGCTGGTTGTAAGTTTCGTGGCTTTCTTCGCCAGGCGGCATCTCGCGATTTGTCCCCGGGCCGCTCTCGCCTTCATCGGGCGCGGATTCCGGATATCCGGTATTTTCGAGAATGTTCGCGATTACGAACCTCTGGAGCGGCATGAGATGCGGCACGTGGAATCGCTCCCGCGCAAGCACTTCGATGGGATCTTCGGCTCCGGCGGGGGGGGCGGGCCTGGCGAGGGCGGCGACCAAGTCTGGGCCCTTCACCGCCGACATTCCTGTCCCTGTATCTTCCATGCACTACTGTCTCCCTGCACTTCTTTGACGGGAGAATAAGGCCATTTTGCTTCAAGTGTCCGAAAGAAATTGTAGGGCCCGCCGCTGGACCAAAAGCCGTGCGAGCGAAAGCCCCGAGGCCGAAGGCCGGTAGACCGGAACAGGGGATTATCCCTTTGCTCCGATTTTTGGGCAGATGTCTTCCAGCGGGCAACTCATACCCTCCTGCGTGCACGCGGGCTTCCGCGCCGTGCAGGTAAATTTACCGTGTCGGTTCACGCTGTAGGAAAACTGTGTGTGTTTTTCAGGCGACAGGTTCGCGCGGACAATGGATTCCGCGAGCCCCGCGTCCTTCTTCGGGCAGACTCCAAGCCTCAAGAGGACCCGAAGCACGTGCGTATCCACAATGATGCCGGGAACTTCATGGCATGCGGACGCCACGAGGTTCGCGGTCTTCCGCCCCACGCCGGGCAGTTCGAGCATCTGTTCAAGAGTGGGCGGGATGTTGCCGCCAAATCGCTCTTCAAGCACTTTGGCCGTATCGATGATGTGCCTCGCCTTGACATGAAAGAATCCGACAGGATGAATAATTTGCTCGACTTCGGCGATATCCGCCTCGGCGAGCTTCTTTGCGTCCGGGAAGCGGTCGAACAGCTCCTCAGTCACCATGTTGACCTGTTCGTCCGTCGTCTGGGCGCTCAGAATCACCGCGATGAGAAGCTCAAAACAGCTGTGGTAGTGCAGAAGGGGATGCGCGTCCGGCCAGATGGGCGCGAGCCGCCGATGGACTTCCTCAAGAAGAAGAGCCGTGATCCGTGCCGCCCCCGGCGTCTCCGATGGTTCCTTTTTCATGACTTCATGACCCCGAGGGGATATTGTGCAGTTTTATGGGCATAATCGCAAGCCCGACACTCTTCCGTGCGCATAAATCATGACTTAAACTTGACCTTTCCGCGTCCGCCATATAGTATAAAGCGGCTGTCTGCGACTGTATCAAAAGGAGGACGCATGAATCCGTCGACGTTGAAGGGCAGATCTTTGCTCACCTGGATTGATTATACTTCAGAGGAAGTCCGCTATTTTCTTGATCTTTCCAAGAAGGTCAAGGAGGAAGCGAAAAAGGGCCTTCACAAGACTCGTTTTAGGGGGAAAACCATCGCCCTTCTTTTTGAGAAGCGATCCACGCGCACGCGCTGCGCTTTCGAGACAGCCTTCGGTGAAGAGGGAGGACACCCCGTTTTCCTGTCGAATCAGGACATTCAGCTTGGGGCCAAGGAATCTATCGAAGACACCGCCCGCGTTTTGGGCCGCATGTTCAGCGCCATAGAGTTCCGTGGCTACAAGCAGGAATACGTCGAGATTCTCGCGAAATATTCCGGAGTTCCGGTGTACAACGGCCTGACCGACACCTACCATCCGACACAAGCTCTCGCCGATGTCCTCACCATAGAAGAGAATTTCGGCAACTGCAGGGGCAAGCACCTCTGCTTTGTCGGAGACGGGCGCAACAATGTCGCGCGCTCCCTCATGGTGATCAGCGCGAAGCTCGGCATGCATTTCACCATTGTGTCGCCCAAAGAGCTCTGGCCGGATGATGAACTCAAAAATCTCTGCGAAACCTTCGCAAAAGAATCCGGTTCACTTCTCTCCATAACCGACAATGTCGAGGAAGGCGTAAAGGGTGCCGACGCGATCTACACCGATGTCTGGGTTTCCATGGGTGAGGAAGCGCTCAAGGCTGAACGGGTTAAGATGCTGGCGCCTTATCAGGTGAACGCCGGACTCATGGTGAAGACCGGCAACCCGGGCTGCATCTTCCTGCACTGTCTGCCCGCGATCAAAGGCGAGGAGGTCACCTTCGATGTCATCGAGGGCCCTCAGTCAAAAGTGTTCGACCAGGCAGAGAACCGCAAGCATACGATCAAGGCCATCATGCTTGCGACGCTTTGAGTACAAAGACAGGGTATCATGAAGCCAGTTCCAAAAGTGCTGCTCGAATTCATCGACCAGCATGACTGTTTTTACATACTTGGGCACCGCGAACCCGATGGCGATTGCATAGGCTCACAGCTTTCGCTCGCGTCCATGCTGCAGGGCATGGGCAAACGGGTGCATGTGCTTTCATCCGGGCCTTTTAATCGAATTGAAATCTTGCCTTTTGAGTCGCGCTTTAAGAGTGAAGTGCCTGCCGAAAGGGATTTTGAACGGACCGCGGCGCTTGTGCTCGATTGTTCTTCCATGTCGAGAATAGGGAATATCGCCGAGAGAATGCCGAACATTCCGGCGGCATTCATCGATCATCATGCGACAGGAGGGGCACCCGGGCCTTACGACTGGCTCGACGATTCGGCGTCGGCGGTTTCCGCGATGATTCTAGTCCTCATGGAGACAATGGGGCATGTGCCCACAAAGGATGAGGCCGAGCTCTTATTCTTTGGACTCAGTACCGACACCGGTTTTTTCCGCCACCTGGACGAGCATGGGAGCGAAACTTTTAGAATAGCCTCTCGTCTCGTGGATGCGGGAGTCTCCCCAAAGCGTGTCTTTATGGCGATCAATGGCGGCAGGACCCTGGCCTCAAGACGAATGCTGGGAGAGCTGCTGCTGCGCGTTCAGCCATATTATGAGGGGCGCCTCCTGGTCTCCTGGGTCACGATAGACGATCAGCAAAAATACGGCATGTCAAGCCGGGATTCGGATCTGCTGTATCAGCTCATGATGGGTATCGTTGACTGCGAAGTCTGTTTTGTAGTGAAACAGGAGACCGACGATATGTGTACAGTCGGCCTCAGATCGCGGGATTCCGTCAATGTGGCAAAAATTGCTGAGCAATATGGCGGTGGGGGGCACAGGTTGGCGGCTGGCCTTTCCATGAATGGCAAAGTCGAAAAAGTTGTTCATACCCTGGTCGAAGCGTTCTCTGAAGTCTTCAGCGATGAAGAGACAGGGAAATAACAACCGCGTTGCAGCCTGAAAATTCATATTTTGCGCACTGAATGCAAGAATCGGGCACCGCGCCTTTTCTCGTGCCTTTTCTATAGAAAGTATCCGGTAGTTACACAGCATTTGTGCTTTCCTCTGCGAAGGGGGCTCTCTGTCTGCAAAAGGATAGCAGGACATGCCTGCTGTCTCGCCAGCCCTGTGCACTAATACTGCAGAGTTTTTGCTCGGCATTGCTGAGGATATCTATTCATCATTCCATTCAGTTTAATTTATCCTTTTTTTATTCCTTTTTTGCTATAATGGCGACTACTGTCCAAAAATAATAAATATACTTTTTATAAGTATTTAATTGCATTATCCATTTTTTGATCCTCTGTTTTTCCTTTTGGCATGTAGTTTGCATTAAGAAAAGAGGAGGTTCAAAATGGATTCAAAAAACTATCTCGATCTCGTACGCCAAATGTATGCACATCCAAAGCTCTATGGTTTTTTCAATGAGGATGAGATTTCGGACGCATTGCATCATTTTCGAGGTCGAATCGAGGGAATCCTCGACCGTGCAGAAAAAGAAAGCAGGACAAGAGAGGCCTATCTGCTCAGCAGCATGCGATTTGTGGCAAAGAGCGTACACAGACAAAATTTCAGCATGAACCTGTGTGAAAATGCATATGTATATTCACATTTTTCGGAAGAGGTCGTGCTCGGACCGCCGGCAGACACATTCATAGATGAAAGCCCGAAAGAAGAGAGTATCGATGCGCAGGGCATGATCGGTCTTTCTCCTCAGATATTTTTGAGAAAGTTGACGCCTGAACGCAAACGTCTCCTCTATTTAGTGATAAAGTGTGCCTGGGATATCGATGAAGAACTTTTGAAAAAATGCAGTTTTGCGCTGGGTATGCCAGAGCAATATTTATTCAGCTTGATTGAGTTGGCAAAGCGCAAAACCGAAGGATCGCGCAAGCAGATCTACGAATTGAATGCTAAATTGAATACCTTGTGGATTCGTCTCCGTGTGCTGGAGCTCAGGCTGGAAACCTCTCTTCTTAAGAACGAGAAAGAGTGTATTGCGTGCTCCTTGGACAGATGCCGGCAGCGCTATATACGGCTTCTTGAAAAAAGAAAACATCAAAAATCTTTAGTCTCTAATGAGTTGATTTCGGAGCTTCTGGGAGTTCCAAAAGGCAGCGTCGATTCCGGGCTCTTTTATCTCAAAAAGAACGTCAATTCAGGCCAGACCCTTGCGGATTATAGAAAATTAGGCTAGATAGAGGGCTATGAAACTTTTAGTCGCGACGAACAATCTCCATAAATTGGAGGAATTGAAGCCCCTTTTCTCGGAGCATGAGCTTTTACGGCCGATAGATTTGGGAATCCATGATTTCAATCCGGAAGAGAATGGCAGGACGTTCTTTGAAAATGCGTTCATCAAGGCAGAGGCGCTCTATCACCTTGCAGGGCGCCCTGTCATCGCAGACGATTCCGGGCTCTGTGTCGAGGCGCTCCACGGCAGGCCCGGCATCGAATCTGCACGTTATGGCTCTGACAATGGCAGGCTTCTTTCTGCGGCAGAAAAAAACAGTCTGCTTCTTTCGGAGCTCGAAAATATGAAGAACCGCCACTGTGTCTTTGTCTGCTGTCTCGTGCTGTATTACGGCCCGCAGCGATTTCTCTGTGTCCAGGAGACGCTGGAAGGAGAAATAGGCATGGCACCGAGGGGAGATCGGGGTTTTGGCTATGATCCGATAGTATATCTGCCGCGGAAGGCCAAGACTGTCGCGGAGCTTTCCCAGGAAGAGAAAAATCGTATCTCTCATCGCGGGAAAGCGGCGCAAAAAATGGCCGCAATTCTTGGCATTACTCCAATCGAGGGTACCGTCTAGTTTTTAGTGCCATTGGTCAGCTTTATGGTAGAATCGGCCCACCCCATGAAATGGCTTCTATAATAGAAAAGCCGCCCCGGTTTGGAGGCGGCCTTTTTCATCCACAGAATCCGAAGATTATTTCTCTTCGGCGGGTTTGATTCCGTATTTCTTGTTGAATCGTTCGATGCGCCCTGCAGTGTCGACGAGTTTCTGCTTTCCGGTAAAGAAGGGATGACAGGCGGAACAGATTTCAACCTGAATATTCTTTACCGTCGAACGGGTCTCGATGACATTGCCACATGCGCAGGTAATGGTGGTGTGTTCATATTTGGGGTGAATACCCTTTTTCATTTTCTTCCTCCGTATGCGTCAGGTGGACCTCTATGTCTGAAAACCGGCCAAATTGACGGCATTTAAATATATATGAATAGCCCCCCTTCAGTCAATATCCTCTATTCCATGCCTTGATACGGCGTATTCATGGACTTGAGGAACGCGTCATTGTTTTTCGATTTCATCATGCGGTCGATGAGCAGCTCGATGATTTCGATGTCGTCCATCGGGTTGATGACTTTGCGCAGGACCCAGATCTTCTGGAGCTCTTCCTCGGTGAGAAGGAGCTCTTCTTTTCGCGTTCCGGATTTCTTGATATTGAAGGCGGGGAAGGTGCGGCGGTCGGAGAGACGCCGGTCGAGGTTGATCTCCATGTTGCCCGTGCCCTTGAACTCTTCAAAGATGACTTCGTCCATGCGCGAGCCGGTATCGATGAGCGCGGTCGCTATGATGGTCAGAGAACCACCCTGTTCGATGTTGCGCGCCGCGCCAAAAAACCGTTTGGGCTTGTGCAGCGCGTTTGAATCGACGCCGCCCGAGAGTATTTTGCCCGAGGTCGGCACGGTTTGGTTGTAGGCCCTGGCGAGCCTGGTAATTGAATCGAGCAGGATGACAACATCCCGTTTATGTTCAACGAGGCGCTTGGCCTTTTCGAGCACCATTTCGGCGACCTGGACGTGGCGCGTCGCCTGTTCATCAAAAGTAGAGGAGATGACTTCGGCCTGGACCGTGCGCTCCATGTCGGTCACTTCCTCGGGCCGCTCGTCAATGAGCAGCACGATCAGGTAGACTTCAGGATGGTTCGCGGTAATGGCATTGGCGATTTTCTGCAGGAGGATGGTCTTGCCTGTTTTGGGTGGGGAGACGACGAGTGCGCGTTGGCCTTTGCCTATTGGGCAGAATAGATTGATGATCCGCGTTGAAATTTCTTCGGTCGTGGTTTCGAGGTTGAGCTTTTGGGTGGGGTAGAGTGGCGTCAGGTTTTCAAAAGGAACGCGGTTCTGGGCGACCGATGGCTCGTCGAAATTGATCTGCTCTATGCGGAGCATCGCGAAGAAGCGCTCTCCTTCTTTGGGGCTGCGGATCTGCCCGTACACCGTGTCGCCGGTCTTGAGGTTGAAGAGACGGATCTGAGAAGGCGAAATATAGATATCGTCAGTACCCGGCAAATAGGAATTCTGCGGCGAACGCAGGAATCCATAGCCATCAGGCAATATTTCCAGAGAACCGTAGGCGTAGATTATGCCTCCATGTTCGGTATGCGCTTTTAAGGTATTGAAGATGAGTTCCTGTTTTTTGAGAGTAATGAGCAAGTCATGGTTTATGCCATACTTTGCGCCCAGCTCTCTCAGTTCGACAATGCCCATCTTTGAAAGGTCATTGATTGAAAGACGAGCCCGCGTTTCATTCCTCTGTTCAGCGCGGTTTTCAAGTTCGAGGCGCGACGCCTCGGCAAATTTCTGATGCTGCCGGTCATCGGCAGGAAGCGAGGCGACCACGAATCCGTTAGGAGGCTGCGTTTCCGGGATTTCAGGCTCCTCTGCCGGTTGGGAAGGCTGATTCTCTTCCTCTGCTGGCTGGGTAGCCTTTTTTTTCAGTCGAATTTTGGCTACGGGTCTTCGATTTTTGTGGGATTGGCTTTTTGCAGGAGTACCGACGTGTGTCTCATGTATTGATGTCTCAGTATCTTGCACGGGTCCTTCGGAATATCCGTCGAAAAGTGAACCATTATGTTCACTGGACTTCTCTTCGACTTGGCTTTGATTCATGTTTGTTTCCTCTTTTTTTGATTCTGTGGAATCTTGGTTGCCATTATTGAATGGTTCTGTCTGAGATGAAATTGATTTTTTTCTACGATAAACTGCCATCAAGAATCTCCATGATATATGCAGTTAAAACGGGTCCGAATATGTAACAGCCCCTCGATGCTTTTATAGGGATATTTAGGCGGCGCATTGAATCGATTAATATGGTTTTTCAGTCCTGCGCGGCAATCGGCGCCGCATATGCATGATCTATAAATCAATATAGTAAGGCAATGAAACGATGTCAATGGCCTTAATCTCTGACATAATTGGTTGGAGAAATTCCTGTTATTTCGATATCGCCTTCGAATTTTGCGCCTTCAAAAATGCGGATATTTGCCGCTTTGATATCTGCCAGAACGTTGGCATTTGGCAGAATGACTATAGTGTCGGCCACATTCATAGACCCTGTAAAGCGTCCGGCAATCACTGCATGCTGTGCGGTGCACATGCCTGTTTCTATATCCGCATTGTGGTCGATTCGAATGAAAGTACCCTCCAAAGATCCATGGAGGACACAGCGCAAATCCAGAGGCAGGTTTGAACGCAGTTTTCCGTTCAATATAACCGCAGGACCAATATATGTTGCGTATGGCTCCGGCGGTTCGAAATTTAACCTTCTCATAATTGATATTGAAGGCTGTCCTTATGAACAGCCTTCAATGTTGCACAAGCAGCAATCGATCAGTCTCTCTTTCTAAATGATTTCGGAATACGGGTAGTATCCATTTCCCATGCAGCCTTCTTGAGTTCTCTGCCTGGCCTGAAGGTAGCTACACCGTGATCCGATACAGAGACAATCTCGCCTGTCTTGGGATTTCTGGCTTTCGATCTGCCTTTTCTCAGCTTTACTTCAAAAGTACCGAAGCCCCTGAGCTCGACAATTTTACCTTCAAGAATTGCGCTTTTGATTTCTGAAAACAAACCGTCGATAAGCTCATGGATTTCCTTGCGGGTTGTCCGGCTTGACGGCGACAGCGATTCGTACAGCGCATCTATCAGCTCGGCTTTTGTCAGTTTTTCGGCCATACTGTTCTCTGCTCCTTCCTAAGGTGCCGGACTGTAATTCCGGCTTATCTTAACTTAGTCTATTTACAAGCTTCTGCATGCGGGATTTTTTCCGTGCTGCAGTGTTTTTCTTTACGATGCCTTTTCGTGCAGCTGAATCGATTCGCTTGATCATCTCACGCAGAGCTTCTTTTGCGACTGCGGTGTCCTTTTTTTCGGACGCGACGACGACTTTCTTTGCTGCGGTTCTTATTGCAGTTTTAGCGCTTTTATTATTAAGCCTGCGCTTTTCGTTCTGTCTTTGACGCTTTTCAGCTGACAAATTCCTTGCGCTCAATGGAATTCCTCCGGATAAAATATACTGAATGCTAACCTTGGTTCGGTCAAAATGCTACACAAAACTAGCAGATACTGCATATCAATGTCAATACTTATTGAGGGTAATTGCATTATGAGATGAAATGCGATAAAGATTTATAATTGTGTTTGTCAATGCGGCAATTGTCTTTTTAGTGCTTTCAATGCTGTTTGGCCTCGAATTTGTGCTTGTGGTGAAATATTTCTTTACGCCAAAGCGGTCTCGTGATCACCTTTGTGCAACATACGAGCAATTTGGAACGAAGATTATCTTTAAGTTATTCAGGGTTTTCCGTGGATTCAGGATTACTGTTCTGAATCCGAAGAAGCTGAATATACCAAATCACTGCCTTGTTATTTCCAATCACCAGAGTCTTTTGGATATTCTCGTCCTTATTCAGTTGTTGGGCATAGAACGGAAACCTCGCTTTGTGGCAAAGAAAGAGCTCCAATACGGTGTTCCGCTTGTGAGTTTTACTTTGAGGAAAGGTGGCCATTGTCTTATAAGGCGGCATGGCGCACCACTTGAAACGATGCGGGCGGTGTCGAAAATGGCACAAGTCTGCATGCAGGAGCGGACTTGTCCTGTTATTTTCCCCGAAGGAACAAGATCCAGAAATGGTGAACTGGGGGTATTTCATTCTGCAGGCGTAAGAAAAATACTCGATGTAGAACCCATCCCGGTTGCAGCAATTGCAATCGAGGGGGGATGGCGAGTTGCGACAGTGCGGGATTTTCTTAGAAGATTCGGGAAAGAACCCTATGTTGCTGAAATTGTGAAAATTTATGATACACCCCGGGGCAAGCATGAGATTGAAAAAGTGCTCGCCGATGCGCACGTGCAAATCGCAGCACGCATCGACGCTCTGCGCAGACGATAGCAGATATTCTATGGGGTTTTATTTCGGTCTTGAATGAGGGGGATACTCAATCTAAATAAAAAAAGCCCTTGGTACGGTTCTCCAAGGGCTTTTTGCTCATTTTTTTGGCTCATTTAAAGTCGCTTGGACGCCGCTCAACCCTTTTGCATTTTTCACATTCGGCAATATTTTTGACTCTGCCATTTTCGAAAACGGTTTTCATCTTAATTTCACCGCCACATGGGCAGTAAAAGTGATGGGTAGATGTAATCGTGCGTGCGTTTTTGGAAATCTGTGCCATGACAACTCCTTTTGTTACGGAAAACAACCGCAATAAGAATATAGAAATCAGCTTGAAAAGTCAATTCATAAAAAATGCCGCCGGATAAGGAGGGGTATCCGGCGGCCGATACAATGGAGGCTGCATGAAGAAGCTGCGCTCACTTGCTCTCGTTGTTAATTATAATAGAAATTTAGCCGTAAAGTTACAATTTTACAATAAAATTTTCATTTTTTTTGGGGATTGCATCCAAAGATTTTACGGACTTGATCAAAAAAGCCTATTCGGTCACGTTTTGTCTGGCTTTTAAAGCTTTCGGCTGCCTCTTCAATTTCGACGAAACGGCCAAATTTGCGCTTGAGCTCATCCCAGTGTGCGACAAGAAAGAGATATAAATCTGAAACCGTGCGACCAGAAAACAGCGAAAGAAGATTTTCAGCTTCTATGGCATGGCAAATAGGCTGATATACATTTTCGTGCCATGAAAAGAGAGCTTGATGAAAGGGAATCTCTTCAGACATGTTCTGGTTCAGAAAATATTTGTGTACGAGCACATGTTCTTTGATGGTGTCATATCGTCCTGGCTCGCTGAAATTAAGATCATCAGTACCGACAATATTGGGATAGTTTGTTTCTTTATAGAAGCGTGTTTTTTCATATTTGATGACTGCCCGCTTGATATCTTGAATTGACATTTCAGGATCGAGGTGTATCTCCGACTGAAGTGAAATGACTTCAGCATCGATGAATTCCTGTCCCTTCGCGCGCGCGACAGAGACACGGTGATTGCCATCTCGGACAAAATACACACCGCCCATTTCATACAGGATTACAGGTGGAAGAATCACATCTTTATATTGAAGTTCATCGATTCCAGCCCATCGGGCTTTGAGGTGCTCCTTCTTAGGGAAAAAGAAGCGATTGAAATCTCTGTAGCGCCCTTCGCTCCCTGCGATCTTTTCAAGAAGTACCGGGGTAACCCCACGATATGTCTCGCTTTGCGGCCGAATCAATTGCTTGGCCTGGTCGAAAGGCATCAGTTCAGAGAGCGAAGGTTTCAGCATCCTGAATATTCTTGATGCCAAAGTTTTTGTCTTGGCCCTATAAAAATCCTGCTCAGCTTGTGTGTGAAAATCATCTGGCATTGTCATCCTCCTTGGGGAGGGTGATTACCCGATGTCCATAGACATTCACCACTGTTGTGTCGAAGTAATTCATTTCACGAAGAGCCTGCAAATCGTAGAGATGCACATGGCCATGGATAAAGTAATATGGTTTTGCCAGTCGAATAAGCCACCGATAGGCCGAAAACCCTATATGTGCAGGATCTCCGCCATCGTGGATGCCCCGGGGAGGGGCATGGGCAAGAATGATATCGACCGATCTTCCAAAAAGAAGTCGCCTCGCTAATAGCCTGGGAAGCATCCGAATGATCCGGAAGGTCATCCACAGATCGCTGTATTGATTCTGTCCATCGTTGTAGCGGATGGAGCCGGGCAAACCGAGCACGTGAATGCCATTTTCTTTTTTTATGCTGAATCGAATCCGTCCGAGGCCCCCTCGCTGTTCGTTATTATATTGCAGGACTCCGCGCCCGATAGGATCGTCGCTTTTATCATGATTCCCTGCTACTGAAATGAGGGGTTTGTTGAGCATGCTGACAATGTATTCGAGGTATTCATTGGGGATATCTCCCGCTGAAAGTATCAGGTCGATGTCTGAAAAACGCTCACATATCTGGGCACTGTAGACAAGCAGATCGACTTCGTCAGCGACGCAGAGTATGTGAAGAGGTTTTTTCATTCAATGATTCTCCCGAACATTGCGTAGAGTTTTTCTTTCGGAATGGCCAGGAAAATTGGGCGGCCATGAGGGCACCGGGGTTCCGGAAGCGCCAGGGCTTCGGCTATTAGCCTTTCGGCTGAAGGCTGATCGAGCATGTCACCGTCTTTTATTGCAGCTTTGCATGAAAGGTTTGCGGCGATGGCGTCGATGGGGGTTGCGTCGGAAGAAGGTCGCGACAGCCACTCGACAAGCGCTTCGAGCGCTTGCGCCGCTGCGATCGCCGGAACAGCTTCGACAATCCATGTATCCGCCTCTTTTTTTATTCTGTATCCGATATAATCAAGATTTTGTTCGGATTCTTTTAGATAATGTTCATTTTCATGCGGTTCAAGCACATAGGGCACGAGAAGCGATTGGCTTTCTCCTTTTTTTGATTTGATTCTGTCGTAGAGAATACGTTCATGTGCGGCGTGCTGATCGAGAATAAAAAGCGTATCTCCCAGTTCAAACAGAAGAAAAGGCCCCGGTCCCTTCCCAATATATCGAGGATAAGATAGCTGGCCTTGTTTGACCTTTTGCCAAAAATCGGCTGGAAGCGGAGGACTGCCTTGGTGCATGTTTGCATTCTGGGAAGACTTGCCGAAAGCTGCACCATTCACCCACTTGCCCGGTTTTTCCTCCACTGTAAACGGTTGAGACTCATCGAATTTTGGAGAAAATGCTGTTTCTTCCGACGTAAATGCGATTTCCCCGAATGCCGGAAAATTTGTTTCTAATGCCTGGGTAGCACCCTTATACCGCGCATTCAATTCGTTTGACAGCAGAGCATGCACTGATGTCCGAACCTGAGCCGGATTTTTTAACCGTACCTCTTTTTTAGCGGGGTGAATATTGAAATCGGCAAGCGAGGGCTCTATTTCCAAAAACAGAAAAGCAATCGCATGGGCGCCACCGGGAAGATATTTCCCAAATTCATATTCCATGAGATTGATCAGCCCCCATTCAGGCACTCTTCTTCTGTTTACGAATATCTGCAGAAATTTGCGGTCTCTTCTATATGATGAGATATCGGCATAGACAAGGTGCACCTGCATGTCGTCCATTTTAGAAGAGGTGTCGAACATATGGATATGAGAAAGCTCTGGATAACAGTGTACAATCCGCTCCCTTTGAGGACTTGGCATTATCACATCCAAATCGTTCGATGATTTCCACCGGAAAGTGATGTCAGGATGCGAAAGGGCGCGTTCGACAAACGTTGTCCTGCACAGGAAAGCCTCACTCTGGGGCCTTTTTAAAAATTGCTTGCGTGCAGGGTAGGATTCGAAAAGCCCCCGAACAGTAATGCGAGCGCCTTCTTTGCACGGAAAGGGTTCGACAGTGGGCTCCTGAAGCGGCGAGCTCATAAGGCGCCAGCCCTCGTCTAAACCGCGAGGTCTGCTCGCGATTTCCAGGCGTGCGACAGCGGCGATGGATGCAAGCGCTTCGCCGCGGAATCCAAGAGTCCTTGCCCGGAGAATGTCATCGGGCGCATAGATTTTTGAGGTCGCGTGTTCTTTGATTGAAAGCGCGAGATCTTCTCTCGACATGCCATAGCCATCGTCCGAGACGGTGATTTCTTCGATGCCTCCCTGCGTGATCGAAACGGAGATGTCGTGAGCGTCGGCATCGATGGCGTTGTCGAGCAACTCGCGAAGCGCGGAGGCCGGCCTGTCGATGACTTCTCCAGCGGCAATACGGCGGGAAGTCTCTGGTGGTAGAATTCGGATTTTTCCCATCATTGGTATGATAATGGTTTCGAATGAAAAAACAAAGGCCGCGCCCTGTTCAAGAGCGCGGCCCGAATTGATCGTGACGACAAAACGCCGGTCATGCAGGTGTTTGTCTGCAGAAGAGAGTCGCTACAGCTCAAATCCGACCGAGAGGCTTGAAACTACGTCGAAGTCGTCTTTCGTCGGATTCCATGAATACGCGTAATCCATCGCGACAACCGCGGAACCCGCCTTATAGCTCACCGTCATGCCAATAGAGGCATCCGTCAGATCGGCGAGATCGCTGAATACATTGTTGCTCTTTTTGCCGAGGAAGAATTTTTCATACCGTGCCGCGATACCCACGTTGGGAATGAGACCTCGGGCAAGACTGAGCGTGCCGAGCATATGGGGATATTCGGCGGGGTTGTCGGTTCCTGGGGCAGAGGGCAGAGCTCCGAAAGGCGCATCGAGCGTTGCCTTGAAGCTCAACGTGGATTTGAAGAGATCGAAGCCGAGAGAGGCGAGCCAGCTCGGATTAAAATCGGTCCCGGCAGCGGTAGTTTCTGTATACACAAAGCGGTCAGCCCGATAGAGATCATAGTTCGCGTCAAAATAAGAAGGGATGAAACCTTCCTGAAAGTATCTGAACTGGGCCCCGTACGAGACGATGCGCAGGACCTTGCCGCGGATTCCCGTGATCGCGCCCATGGACTTGTTCTTTTCCCTCGCACCCTCAACGAAGGTTGTGAGCGAAAAGGCGTTGCTTTGGATGACGGGCAGGGTAACATCCGCCCCGACCACATAAGTAGCTTCCGATGGCGGAGAGCCTGCAGATTCGTAGCTGGTGCCGTACGTGGCGTCGTCGACATAGAGATAGGGGTCTCTATCGTATGCCGCGATTGCACCTATCTGGAGTTTGCCCAAAAGGCCTTTTCCAAAAAATGCCAGAGGACGGACATAGAAACGGCCGCCAATGACATCAAGTTTTGTGACATTGCCTGTCAGAGCCTCGAGGCCGACATAGGGGAAACCGAAAAGGCTCCCGTCGATGCCCAACTGCATGCCGAAGATGCGCCGCTGAGGCAAGAAGCGCATGTTTGAGTAATTATCGACGATGAGCCCATTGCCGAGGGTGAAATCAGAGATGGAACCCATCTTGATGTAGAATGGGTCCTCCCATTGATATCCATAGCGAATATAGAGAATTTTTGGCAAATATACATCGAAAATGGACTGGCCATTTTGCGGTACCCAATCGGGCTCGTACAGCTCGAAGGCAGCGGTTCCGCTCGTCGCGAGCTTGAATCTGACCATGAGATCGAGCCCAATGCCAAATTTCCCCATGGAGAATTCGGGCTGCAACGCAAGCTTGGACCAGCTCTCCATCTTTGTGGCATCGCTTGGATTAGGTAAAAGGTCAGTGCCTAGTCCCGCGGCAAAATTGAAACCTGTCCCACGATTATCCTGCGCGAAAACGGGGAGGACGACGACTAATAGAGCGAGCAACAATAGCACTTTTTTCACAGAAAGCCTCCTTCCTCTTCTTATACATGAGCATTATACTATATTTTCAAGCTAATAGCACACTAAAAACGAATATTATGCCATGAGGGGAATCGTTATGGATTTTTTTGCCCGCATCGAACAAAGAATTGAAAAAGTGGATACAGTGCTCTGTATTGGTCTTGATCCTGCCTTTTCAGGGGTGGAGATGGAAGTGCACGGCAGAGCCGGCTGTGCACAACTTGCTCTTGATCGCAATCTCCGGATTATAGAAGCAACATCCCCTTATGCCGCGGCTTTCAAGCCCAATATTGCTTTTTATGAAGCACTCGGTGAGCCGGGAATGGCAACCCTCAGGAAGACATTGAGCTCAATACCTGATGATATCCCCATCATCATTGATGCAAAGCGAGGAGACATCTCCAATACGGCAGAAGCCTACGCGCAGGCGCTTTTTGGTGAACTCGGTGCGGATGCCGTTACCTTGAGCCCGTATATGGGGCTCGATACCCTCGGGCCGTTTTTAAAATGGGAAGAGAAAGGTGTTTTTGTCCTGTGCCGTACAAGCAATCCTGGTGCAGGCTTTTTGCAAGATATCATGGTGGATGGCAGTTTTCTCTATCTCGCATTAGCGAAACAATGTGGCGCCCTGCCGAAAGAAGTTGGGCTGGTTGTGGCTGGCAACGATCTTGAAGCATTGCGGAAAGTCAGACAAGCTGCACCTTCCGCGTGGTTTTTGAGCCCCGGCATTGGTGCCCAGGGAGGCCAGGCCGATCGCGCTTTCGCCCTAGGCGCACGAAGCGACGGCAAAGGCCTTCTGGTAGCCGTCGCGCGAGCAATCGCTGATGCTTCAGAGCCTTCAGGTGCCGCCCGCGAACTGCGAGATGTAATGAGAAAGGCTCGCGATATCCATCTGACAGCTGAAAAAGCGTCTCAAGGAGACATGGAAAGCGAAGGACTGGCAGTACTTAAGCACGATTTTGTACATGCGCTTCTCTCGACCGGCTGCTTTAGATTAGGAGAATTCATGCTCAAGAGTGGCAAAAAAAGCCCGTTTTATATCGATCTCCGGCGGCTCGTCGCAGATCCTGATGCGATGAAGATCGCCGGCAGAGCCTATGCTTTTCTTGCTTCGAAGTGTACGTATGACAGCATCGCAGGAATACCTGCAGCCGGGCTGCCCCTCGCGACAGCGGCATCACTCGAAATCGGGAAACCCATGATCTGGCCACGTATGCCTGCAAAAGAGCATGGAACAGGGAATCGCATTGAAGGGAGCTACGTTGCGGGGGAATGCGCTCTTTTGCTCGATGATCTTATTACCACAGGAGCGAGCAAGCTCGAAGCGATCGAAATATTGAGGTCAGAGGGTCTTCAGGTACATGATGTGGTCGTTTTGATTGAGCGTGGCAATGAGGGAAGACTCGACATGGAGGGGGCAGGAGTAAGGCTGCACGCATTTATTCATGTCCTTGAGCTCTTTGATGTGCTCAAACAGAGCGGTAAAATAGATGAACAACAATATCAAACGCTGGTAGAATTTACGAAAAATACTTAACGATTCATGCCTTGCTGAATGTCCGACAAGTGTCTGGATTTTGCGTACTCCATAACGATCCGTTCCATACCCATCCAGAAATTTCCTGCATCACAGCATTCATATTTCGGGCACGGTTTTTTTTCATTTCTCTCGAATGCGCAGGGGACTATTTCCAGTGTTTCTCCGACTGCAAACAGGATATCATACGCCGAAATCTCTTCTGGCTTTTTGTTCAGAGAAAATCCTCCCCCAGGCCCGCGAAACGCCTTGACAATACCTGCTTTTCTTAACTTATAAAAAATCTGCTGAAGAAATTCAGGAGAAAGGCCTTCGATTTGTGCTATTCTTTGCAAAGATACACGCTTCTGCTCGGTTGAAAGCTCCGCAAGCGTCAGAGTTGCCTTGAGTGCATACAGTCCTCGCGTGGTCATACGCATTTTATAAACCTCTTTTTCAATTTTTTAAAACGAGACGCTAATGTGTGAATTCTAACATCATGAGGTAAACCGTGCAACTAAAAACTCATATTGTTTCAATAAAAAATGAGGCTGCCTTCTGAGCATCCATAGAGAATTGCTTGTCAATTTCCAATAAATGGATGTCGGCTGTGGGAATATCGTGTTTTTTAAGGATCGACAGAAGAACTCCTTGTAAATCTGCTCGCACAGTCAGGACAAGTGCATCCGCAAGCGCTGAGTCGAGAACAACTTTAAGAAACTCGAGATGGCCCTTGTTTCTCTCGTGCCCGAGCGGACCAGTTTCATCGATAATGTAAAGCGTTTTAGACTGGGCTGTTTGAATCTTTATTTCTTGAGTTGTTTGGTCTAGTGATCGAATGCAATTTTCTCTTATGTGTGCAAACGATTCGGGACAGAAATCAAAAGGGATGTCTTTTCTGTCCTTTGGCCGCTGTGCGGCGAGATAGGTGTCACCACTTGTCAGATCGACGAGCTGAATACGATAAGGCTGCATACCATCGCCGCGCTCTGAAAGCCCAATGCATCCTTGACAGATGATGTTGTGAGTTTTTGCGACATGAAAGACAGATATGCACAAGGATGTTTTGCCTGAAGCGCGAGGCCCTGAAATGACAAGAACATGCATATTGGGAATCATTGTCTGCAATGATCAGGACATCGCCTTCGCCCTTGTGCGCATCATTACAGACAATATTGCGTAACCGGAAGAAAGGTCTTCTCGCTGTACAAGCACATCTTCGGGCACTTTGAGTTTCACATTCGTAAAATTCCAAATCGCTCGAATACCTGCGGTAACAATTGCATCACAGCTCGATTGGGCATAGGGTGATGGTACAGTGAGAATCGCCAATGTGATGTTCTTTTTTTCGATGACTTCTTTGAGCTCTTCCATCCCATAGACCTGTATTTGATGGATGGAATGCCCCACTTTCGAGAGATCGTTGTCGAAGGCGGCCACAATGTGGAGGCCATGATTTCTAAACTCCTGATAGCCTATCAATGCCGAGCCCAGGTTGCCGGCTCCTACGATCATCGCCTTTTGCTCGACATCCCATGCCAAATAATGCTCGATTGCCGCTATGAGCTGTTCCACGGGATAGCCTTTTTTAGGCTTGCCAACAATGCCGGTAATGGCGAGGTCTTTTCTGACTTGTATTGGTTCGAGGTTGAGCTCGTTTGCAATCCATGTACCCGAGATGTAGGGTTCTCCCGTTCTCTGAAATGCTCGAATAATATGGAGATATGAAGGCAATCGGCGAATTGACGGTGCATAGTTCAGTTTCATGGATCTGTAGTCTCCTTTGACAGCTTGTATGAATAATTCCATATATAGCGTATGCAGACATATCGATAAAAGTCAAGCGATTGGATAAACTTTTTATGGAACATTGCAGAAATACAAAAAAGGCGCTGAGGAAAAGGAGGTAAACCTCAGCGCCGCTCCTCATGGGATTTAATATGGGCATTTAAATCTGCCACATCTTACAGCTCAGTATATCACAAAAGTATAGAATATGCAACTTACAAGTTGTTTTTTGTGAGTTTATGCATATAAGGGCACACAATATTTAATTTTTATATATACAAAAGCATCAGTCCCACCACATTCTTCCAAAAAAATCGGGATGAAGCGAAGAACCCGCATGGCGAATTGAACATGCAGTTTTTACCTGACCAAAGAGTGGCGAAAGGCGCTTTAAAAATAATTCCAGAGTTCTGCCACCTGCGACGTCTTCATCATAGAGGAGTACATTTTTGCCACGAAAATCGAAAAGCCACGCGTGGTCCGAAAGGCTGACGATTGGCTCTTCATCATGGCGTTTGAACATTGAGAACCGAATGAAATAAAGAGGAATGTCCAGCAGCTCTGAAAGCACAAGCGCGGGCATTATGGAGCCATGCGCGGCCGCGAGGAGCAGGCAGGGCTGATAGCTTTTTTTTATTTTTTCTGCAAGGGTCGAGAGGAGAGAAGGCTTCGAGCCAAGCCATGTGTAGGGGTCTTGCACTGCAGTGTATACAAACGAGGAGACGGAAGGAGGTGCCTCGGAGAGGAGGAGGCTCAAATCCTGCGTCGCATGCGGTGCAAAACGGCAGCATTCACGAGCGACATCTATACTTTTCCAATAGAGTTCGTTTGCCCGCTGTATCTCTCCCAGCGAGTGGCTGATTCGATATTTGCGCGCTTCTTTGAGTTCATAGTACACCGTTGGGTGGAGGGGCAGTCCATGTTCAACACAGATCTTATAATTCAGAAGAACATTGACAATAGAGGGGATCAGCACATAAAAGCGGATCGTTTTATTGAGGAGCCTCAGCGCTTGTTGTGGTGCCAGTGAGTTCAATGGTTCTTCTGCAGATGCAATGTCTGGCACGAGGTCTGCAATGGTGGATATGATGGTTTTAAAGGGCATTTCACAATTCATCTCTGCGGGGGGAGCTTCCCAGTCCGCCCATTCGAGAATCCGCATGAGTTTCAAGAGCGAGGACATAGTGTTAATGTATGGTAGACTGGAAGTAGGAACAAGCCTAGAAGGAGAGGATATGGGCAAGGCCCGTCGTTTTGGCGGCCAAGATAAGCAGATATAGAAAAGAGTTGGCTTCAGTGCTCGGTTCATGTGTTCAGCGTGGCGCCACCACATCCTTAAGGAACTTTATCATGTCACAGCGCCATGACATTGTTCATGAGGCGGAGATATCAGCCTTTTGTGACCCGGAGTTTGTGTTCTTGAATATCAATGATCCTGCATCCTTCGAGACAGCGCCGGGAAAAGCAGCGCGCCATGGACTATTTCGCAATGCTCAAGTATAGTTTAAGAACATTATTCAGGAGGGGAATATGTTTGGCAGAATAGGCCCAATGGAGCTGATTCTCATACTTGTTATTGCTCTGATCATCTTCGGCCCGAAAAAATTGCCTGAGATAGGCAAGGCGATAGGCGATGCCTTCAAGGCATTCAAGAAAACCCAGGAAGATGTCACCAAAGAAGCAGATAAAATTGTCTCGGATGCCTCGGCGAAATCGGGCGAACCTAAAGAGATGGCTCAAAAGGATGCGGATGCGGACAAAGGCGAAGCCGCAAAAAGCTGATAGCATCAACTAGCAATGACATATATTGAACATTTGACGGAGCTCAGAAAACGTCTTTTGATTGTTCTCGTTGTCTTTCTTGGTTTTTCAATACTCTGTTTTGGCTGGTCTAAGCAGCTTGCAACTTTTCTTGTATCTCCTGTGCAGCCTGTGGAGTTTGTTTTTCTCTCTCCGCCAGATTTGTTCATGACATATCTTTCGCTTTCGCTGTATGCGGGCTTTGTGCTGAGTCTGCCTGTAATTTTATATGAGATCGGTATGTTTATCTGGCCTGGCCTGGAGAAGAAAGAGCGGAAGGCCATATTCCTGTCTCTGCTGCTGGGCGCGCTGCTTTTCATCGCCGGTGTCGCATTTGGATTTTTTATCATGCTGCCTTATATGCTGAAGTTTTTCCTTGGATTCGGCACTGAAGGCATTAAACCGATGATTTCCATTCGGGATTATCTGAATTTTGTGGGACAAATTGTGCTCTCTTTTGGTATAGCGTTCGAATTGCCTGTAGTGACTACTGCGCTCGCAGGTCTTGGGGTGATCAATGCCGCTCAGCTGAAATCAGCCCGAAAGATTGCTGTGCTCGTGATTTTTATTGTTGCCGCGATACTCACGCCCCCGGATGTGGTGTCGCAACTTCTTTTGGCGCTGCCCTTGCTCGTGCTCTTTGAGGTCTCCATCGTGCTGGCATCTTTCGTGGAGAAAAAATCAAAGGCTAAAGTTCAAGAGGCGACCTGATTTTTATAAAAAATAATGTTATAAAATGAAGAATAGCATGTATTGGAGGCAGTATGGATAAGCCTTTGGTTGAATGTGTACCGAATTTTTCTGAAGGCAGAGATCACGCAAAAATTGAGGCGATTGCAAATGCCATACGATCCGTTCCTGAAGTCTCTCTGCTCGATGTGGACCCGGGGTCTGATACGAACCGCACGGTATATACTTTTGTGGGGGCGCCAGAAGCCGTGAAGCAGGCCGCCCTTGAAGCAGCGCGGATGGCACACGCAATAATAGACATGAGGGCACACCACGGGGCCCATCCCCGTATTGGCGCGCTCGATGTGTGTCCGTTTGTGCCAGTTTCAGGTATTTCCATGGAGGGGTGTGCGCAGCTGGCGAAGGATTTTGCCGCGCAGCTCGCCGAAGAATTCAGGGTTCCAGTGTTTTTATATGAGAAATCTGCATCTCGGCCGGAACGTCAAAGCCTTGCCGACATTCGGGCTGGCGAGTATGAAGGGCTTGCGGATAAATTGGCAGATCCTGCCTGGCAACCGGACTATGGCCCGGCGCGATTTGATGCGCGCTGGGGTGCCACCGTGACGGGCGCAAGAGAATTTCTTATAGCATACAATGTCAATCTCAACACAAAAGACAAGAAGCTTGCGCACGACATCGCCCTGAGCATCCGTGAGGCGGGGCGCAGTATTAAGGACGCTGAAGGCAACACGACAAGAGTGCCTGGGCGCCTGCGGGCCGTTCGCGCGATCGGATGGTACATAGAGACGTATCAATGCGCCCAGGTTTCAATCAACCTGCTCGATTTCCATGAAACACCCTTGTATGCGGTCTTCGAGGCTGTAAAAGAAGAAGCGGAGGCCCGTGGCCTCTACGTAACAGGTTCAGAACTCATAGGGCTCATCCCTCTCGAAGCAATCCGGGCCTGTGGTCAGTACTATCGCAGGAAAATGGGCAGGAGCCCGGCACTTGCGGATCGTGAGCTGGTGGATTTGGCGGCTCGGACGCTCGGGTTGAGGTCTGTCCAGCCCTTCGAGTCGGATAAAAAGATTATCGAATGGGCTATCGGAAGGGCAGGATCGCTTGTTTCGATGGATGTTTGCTCTTTTGTCGACACGGTCTCTTCCGACTCACCGGCACCCGGGGGAGGGTCGGTGGCTGCACTTGCAGGGGCCCTGGGTGCGGCGCTGGGGGCGATGGATGCAAACCTGACTGTGGGCAAGAAGGGCTATGAAGCGGCCGCTGAATCACTCTCCGTGCTTGGCATAAAAGCTCAAGGATTAAAGAGAGCATTGCTCGATATTGTGGATGAAGATACCGAAGTTTTTAATGCCGTTATGGAAGCGCTGAGGCTTCCAAAATGCTCTGATGAAGAGAAGATCGCCCGAAACGCCGCAATCGAAGAGGCAGAGAAGAATGCGGCCCGAGTCCCCTTGAAGACCGCAGAGCTCTGCCTGGAAACGATGAAGTTGTGCGCGGATACCGCAAAATCCGGCAACGCAAATTCGGTGACTGATGCTGCAACCGGATGCAATATGGCTTATGCGGGAGTGTTGAGCGCAATCTTGAATGTGCGCATCAATGTACAGACACTTATCGATGAACAATTCAAAACAGCAATGCGCCATGATTGTGAAGTCCTTGAAGATCAAGCCGCCATAGTAAGGCAGGAGATGGATAAAACGATATCGGATATTTTCCGTGACTGATGTCATCTTCAGATTGTTTGGTCTGTCGGATCGATAAATAATTATGCAAGAAAAGTATTGACCAAGAGGCAAAGGCATACTATACCTTGCGTTGAATTATTATAATCCGAGGAGCCTCTGGGATGAAAGGCGCTGATGTTGACATCTTGGGTGTTTCAAAGTTCTTTGGCTCTTTCCAGGCGCTTAACAATATAAACCTTTCAATCTCGAAAGGGGAATTCTTTTCTCTGCTAGGGCCCTCGGGCTGTGGCAAAACGACCGTTCTTCGCCTAATAGGAGGCTTCGAAGATCCTGACAGCGGGTCCATTGCCATAGAGGGCAAGAATGTCGTGGGCCTCCCCCCGGATAAACGGCACTGCAACACCGTCTTTCAAAGCTATGCCCTTTTTCCTCACCTCAACGTATTCGAGAACGTGGCATTCCCATTGCGGATACGTAAAGTACCTCAGCAGCTTGTGCGCGAAAAAGTCATACATTATCTGGCTTTAGTGCAGCTTGAAACCCACGCTCTTAAAAAGCCTTCTCAGCTTTCAGGGGGGCAGCGACAGCGCGTGGCGATTGCTCGTGCGCTCATCAACGAGCCTTCGATTTTGCTCCTTGACGAGCCCCTGTCCGCCCTCGATGCAAAACTCAGGCAACACATGCTCATGGAGTTGGATGCGATTCATGATAAGGTCGGCATCACATTTGTCTACGTGACACATGATCAACAGGAAGCACTTTCGGTGTCAGACCGCATCGCTGTCATGAATATGGGCGAAGTGCTGCAGATTGGTACGCCCCGACAGATTTATGAAAATCCCGCAACCGAATTTGTCGCCCGGTTTATCGGCGAGACCAATGTTTTTAACCTTAAAATTATATCTATTGATGGTACAAGAATATATGGAGAGACAGAGGGGCTTGGCCCTCTGTCTGTCGAGGATGAAACAGAGGCCAATCCGGGAGAGCGGGTGCTTGCGACCATCAGGCCGGAAAAGATTCGCATATCTACAGATATACCCAATACAAACGGAGGGCACATCAATATTCTCCATGGGTATGTCGCCGAGCCCATATATTCAGGTTTCCAGACCAAATACGTCGTACAGCTCGATACAGGCATGATGGTCACTGTGTACAGGCAGCACGCGAACTGGTCCGAGGGCATTCCGGATATTGAGTGGAAGGATGAAGTGTACCTTTCATTTAGTGCTGCGGACATGGTAATCGTGGAGATGCATAAGCAATGAAAAAACAAGTGGGGCTCTTATATTCATTGCCACAGATCCTGTGGCTGCTTGTGTTTTTTGCTGCTCCTCTTTGCATCATTATTGTATATTCATTTTTGAAGAAAGGGCTCTATGGAGGGGTCGAGCCGCAATTCAGCCTCGAAGCCTATACGGCATTGGCCAACCCCAATATTCTCCTTGTCACATGGCGTACTCTTAAGATATCCATTATCGCGACGGCGCTCACTCTTCTTATCGCGCTGCCTTGCGGATACAGCATTGCGCGGTCCAAGAACCAGGCGGCCCGGCTTTTCCTGGTCATCGTGCCGTTTTGGACCAATTTCCTGGTGCGCATCTATGCCTGGATTGCCATTTTGGGGAATGAGGGGTTTCTGAATGATATTCTCCGCGCTTTGCACCTGACCACCGAGAGTGTCCAGTTCCTATATAATCAGACTGCCGTCATTCTTGTGCTTGTGTACATGTATCTGCCCTACGCGATTTTGCCGCTCTTTTCGACAATCGACAAGTTCGATTTCACTCTCCTCGACGCGGCGAGGGATTTGGGGGCAAGCCGCTTCCAGTCTTATGTGCGTGTCTTGCTTCCAAATATCAAAAGCGGACTGATGACTGCAGGGCTTTTCACCTTTGTCCCGATTTTTGGGGCCTATGCCGTTCCCCTTCTCATCGGCGGGAAGGATTCCTACATGCTGGGCAACATCATCGCTGACCAGTTGACCAAGACGCGCAACTGGCCGCTTGCTTCGTCAATTTCGATGACGGTGACTATTCTCACCACCGGCCTTGTCTTTCTTATCGCGATGCGAAAACCACGCGAACAGAAGCAAGTGTTCGATGCGGATCCCGCATTCCTGCAGGCTGTTCCTGCCGGCAAGAGGTAGTCTATGGCACACATATCGAGGAGACCAAGAGCGCTGCGGATTGCCATGCTGTGGAGGACGCGGCGCATGCTTCGAAAGGGCGGCATTGCCGCGCGCAAATTCATGCCGGCCGGTTCCTCCCTCTCCAATGTAATTTACTGGGTGGTCATCGGTTTTCTCTTTCTTCCTCTGTTTGTGCTTGTGTTGTATTCCTTCAATTCGGGAAGGCAGACCACCTGGCAGGGTTTTTCTTTCGTGTGGTACCAGAAACTGGTGATGGCCTCACCTGAGCTCTGGCGCGCGTTTTTCAATTCCATCACCATAGCTTTCGGTTCGGCCTTGATGTCAACGGCCATAGGTACTCTGGCAGCTGTGGGGACCACTCGCTATTCCTTTAAACTCAAGAACCTTGTCTCCACCATGAGTTTTGTGCCGATGATCCTGCCTGAAATTGTCGTCGGTGTGTCGCTGCTCATCTTTTTTGCTGGTGTCGGTTTAAGGCTTGGGCTCCTGACAGTGTGGATTGCGCATACAACTTTCAATTTACCTTTTGTGTATTTGCTTGTTTCAGCAAGACTCGAAGAGTCCGATCCGAGCATTGTGGAAGCTGCAAGGGATCTAGGCGCAAACGAAATGCAGATACTTTTCCGAATTATCCTGCCAATGGCCCTGCCTGGCATATTGAGCGCCTTCTTGACCGCCGTGACGCTTTCGCTCGAAGACTTTGTGATCACCTTCTTTGTAACCGGACCAGGAGGAACGACGCTTCCTCTCTATATCTATTCCATGATTCGATTTGGAGTCTCGCCAGTCATCAACGCGCTCTCCGCAGTGATGGTTGCCGGGACTGTTCTTCTTGTATATCCTATGCGGAATTTCCTGAAAGTGTTTGCAGCGCGATAATTTTGCGCAAGGAGGCTCAACATGGTAAAACTGCGGAAGGTTTTGTTGAATCTATCTGCTTTTGCTCTCATCTGCACGCTGCTCGTGCTGAGCGGATGCGGAGGCGGCGGACAGTCCAAGACGCTGTACATTTTTAACTGGACATACTATACGCCGGATTCCGTCATCCAGAAATTCGAGAAGGAATATGACGTCAAAGTCGTCTACGACACCTTCGCGTCCAATGAGGAGATGTTCGCGAAGCTGAAGGCTGGCGGCGCAAATTATGATATAATCTTCCCTTCCGGCGATTATGTGTCGATCATGATCAAGGAAGGCATGCTCGAGAAAATCGACAAGTCAAAGCTCAAGAATTTTGCGAATATCGATCCACAGGTGTTGGAACTGTGTGATTTCGACCCGGGGAATCAGTATTCTGTGCCGTATTATATGGGCGCGGCCGGCGTTGCCGTCAACAAGACGAAAGTTCAGACCTATGATAGGTCATGGTCGATTTTTGCGCGGAAAGACTTGGGAAACCATATGATTATGCTCGACGACATGCGCGAGGTGATGGGCGACGCGCTCAAGTATCTGGGATATTCTGTCAACACCACAGATCAGAAGCAGATCGACGAGGCGCGCGATCTCATCAACAATGTATGGAAGCCGAACCTCCTCAAATTCGACGCGGAGGCTTTTGCCAAGAGCTTTGCCTCCGGTGAAGTCTGGGTGGCCCAAGGGTACGCGGAGTCGATTTTCGCGGAGGTGGACAAGGCAAACTGGAACACCGTCGATTTCTTCATCCCCAAAGAGGGAGGGCCGAGTTATGTAGATTCGATGGTCATCCTGAAAGGCTCGAAGAATAAGGACCTCGCGCTGAAATTCATCGATTTTATTCACAGGCCTGAGATCTATGCCGAATTCTGCGATTATTTTGGTTTTCCGGCGACGGCCAACGTCCCTGCCCGGGCGCTCAAAAAAGGAGAGTCCTGGTACCGCCCCGAAGACCTCCTGAACTGTGAACTGAAGGAGGACGTAGGCGCCGATCTCGAAAAATATAATGCTGCCTGGCAGACTATCCGCGTGGGCAAATAATAAAAAAGCCGCCCGCGAAAAGTGTGGGCAGCTTTTTTGCAGCTTATATCTGCGGACGCGTCCTTAATAGTTCGGCATATCGTAGAGTCCTCCGGCATTGACGACCTTTGCAAAGCCGAGTGATTTCAATATTCTCGCCGCGTATGCTGAGCGTGCGCCAGACGCACAATAGAGCACTACCGGCTTATCCTTCTGGCCGATTTCATCTGCGCGCTGCATAATCTCGTTCACGGGAACGCAGATCGCGTTTGGATAGTGTTCTTCCCCGAACTCTTCTTCTGTTCTCACGTCAACAACGACCGCACCATTGTTGATGAGCTCTTCAATTGGATTGAGCGCCATGTTTCATTCTCCCTCTTCAATTATATTCTGAGCTTCCTGCAAGAGCCTCAAGCTCGTGTAGCCACCGCTTATGTAACGGATGTCATTTTTGGCATTCTGAATGAGCTGGCGGTAGGCGAGGTGTCCCTCAAAGCCAGCTTTGGAAACGATAAGTATTTGCTCACTTGGAACTTCTTCGATCCTGTCCCGAAGCTCGTCGAGAGGGATGTGGACGCTGCCTTTGATATGGCCATTCAAGTATTCGGCATAGGTGCGCACATCGAGGATGGTTGCCGTGCCCTGACGAATGGGCTGCATCGCCTCCTGGGCGGTGACAAATTTCGAGAAGCCATGCATATCGTTGAGCGCGGCAAAGGATGCCATCTGCATTGGGTCGTTCGCGCTGGAGTAGGGTGGCGCGTAGGCCAGATCGAGTTCGGCGATGTCTTCCAAAGAAAGCCCTGCGTGCACTGCAACCGCGAGGACATCGATGCGTTTTTCAACGCCCTCTTTTCCAAAGGCCTGAGCGCCGAGGACTTTCCCATCCGACTTTTGATAGATTATTTTGAGGCTCAGATCTTCGGATCCGGGATAATAGGTCGCATGATGCGCTTTATGGATGGTGACGGCCCGGACATCGATGTTGGCGGCCTTTGCCGCCTTCTCCGAGAGCCCAGTCATCGAGAAGGTATAATCCATCACCTTTACCACGGAAGTCCCCATCGCTCCCGCATATTTCATTGAACCGCCGAGGGCGTTTGTGGCCGCAAGACGGCCCTGGCGGTTTGCGGGCCCCGCGAGCGGAATACGGACTTTTGTCCCATCGGGCACGCGCACGACTTCGACCATGTCTCCCGCGGCGTAGATGTCCGGGTCATTCGTCCTGAGATATTCGTCGACGACAAGGCCGTTTGCAGAGCCTGTCGCAAGCCCGGCCTGTTTCGCGAGCTCGAGATTCGGGCGGACGCCGACAGCGAGGAGGACCATGTCTGCCGAAACCGTACTGTCGTCGCTGAGCGTAGCCCTACGGGCATTCCAGTCTATGCGCACCACGGATTTGCCCGTGATGGCCTGCACACCGTGCTCCGCCAGGGCCTCCGCGATCTGCGCGCCGAACTCCGGGTCAGCGGGCGGCATGACCTGATTCATGAGCTCGACAATGGTCGTCGAAATTCCGCGATTGTTGAAGGCTTCGGCCGCTTCAAGGCCTATGAAGCCCCCGCCAACGACTATCGCGGACTTTGGGTCATATTCTTTGATAAATGCCTCGATTTTATCCGTGTCGGGGATTGTCCAGAGGTTGAACACATTTGGGCTATCCAGTCCATCAATCTGTGGCCTTATGGGAGTCCCCCCCTGCGCAAGGATCAGCTTGTCATAGGGAACCACAGACTCACCATCTTTGCTCTTTACGCGCACTTGCTTGTTTTGCCTGTCTATACCAATGGCTTCGGTGTTGAGCATGACATCGACTCTGTAGCGGGCAAAGAAGCCTTCCGCCGTCTGAAGAATGAGTCGTCCTCGTTTCTGGATGTCTCCGGAAATGCGGTAGGGCAGACCGCAGTTTGCGAAGGATACGTAAGGCCCTTTCTCCAGAATGGTAATTTTGGCCTTTTCGTCGATTCGCCGGGCACGGGCCGCCGCTGTCGCGCCCGCCGCAACCCCACCAATTATCACGAGCTTCATTGCAACCTCCAATATATAATAAATTATATATAAATATTTTTATATAGTCAAGCCTGACTTCGACATCGCCGTAAAGGCGACAGATTGTCATCTTTGCAATGCTGCGATACAACAACCACATGCATGATTTTTTCTCGAAGCGCTCTGAAGCAGGCGAAGCTGCACCGAACGTGCTTGCCCTGATTCGTGAGCAATTCTCAGGTGAACAGAGGCCTCTCAAGGATTTGTCGCAGAGTAATCCTACGAAGGTCGGCCTTTCCCACGCCCCTGAACTTTTTTCGCTGAAAAATCCGGAGAACGCAGTTTACACCCCTGAACCAAAAGGCCTTTTTCATTCCCGGGCGGCGCTTTCTGAACACCTCGCCCGCGAACAAAGGAAAATATCCCCTGAAAATATATTTCTTTGCGCCTCCACCTCGGAAGGATATGCATGGCTGTTTAAGCTTCTGTGCGACGCGGGGGACATCGTGCTCATTCCTAAGCCGGGCTACCCTCTGTTCGAGCACCTTGCAGCGCTCGAACATGTCCGCACCATGGCATATCCGCTCGAATACGCGCATTCTTCGGGCTGGCACATCGAGGTGGCTGAAATGGAATCGATGCTTGCGTCCGAGTATGGCGGAAGGATAAAGGCCCTCATCGTCATCAATCCCAACAATCCCACCGGCTCTTATATTCGAAAAGGGGAAAGGAGCGCGATTCTTCGGCTGTGCGAGCGATATGGCATGGCGCTCATCGCCGACGAGGTGTTTTTCGATTTCCCCCTGGATGACGCCGCGGAGAGGGAGAGCTTTATCGGCGAGGAGCGCGTGCTCACGTTCGTGCTCGACGGGCTGTCAAAGCGTCTGGGCATGCCCCAGATGAAGCTGGGGTGGATCGCTGTCTCAGGGCCGCCGCAGGAGGCGCTGCGCGCGAAGAAGAGACTTGAACTCATCGCCGACACCTTTCTTTCCGCAGGCACCCCCATCATGAATGCACTGCCATCTCTTTTCGCGCAAGAATCGGCATTTTTGCAAGAGCTTCTTACAAGGATACGGGAGAATTACTTGATAT
The DNA here is from genome assembly GCA_002441395.1 of Spirochaetaceae bacterium UBA6243. Classification (GTDB taxonomy): domain Bacteria; phylum Spirochaetota; class Spirochaetia; order Treponematales; family Rectinemataceae; genus Rectinema. Next base: position 74,934 of record DJVZ01000041.1, read on the forward strand.
ATCGCACTATATTAGAACAGCAGGGAAGCCCGCACCGAGTTCTTGCTTGTCAGGGAGGCTGGACTGCGCTGATCGAAAGTCCCGCATTCTTTGAAGAAGAAAAAATCGCAGGGCTGCTGTTGCAGCAAAAAGGCATTTCTGCACAGCCGGGGTTTTTCTTCGATATGGAGCGCGGCGTCCATTTTGCCTTCAGCCTCATCATTCCCCAGGAGTGGGCCACATCCTGGTGCAGAGAATATAAAGAATTTTTCGATGCGCTCCAGACGCAATGACGAAAAATAAGAAATATAGTATCTTTTTGCAGGGAGGAGTTATGTCCGCGATCCTGATCGATGGTAAGAAGATAGCCGAAGACATTCGGAGCGAACTGGCCGAGAAAGTCGCATCGCTTTGTGAAAAAGGCGTCAGGCCGGGACTCGCCGTCATTCTCGTGGGGGACAACCCCGCCTCGGTGTCCTACGTGACCGGAAAAGAAAAGGCCTGCGCCGAGATTGGCATTCAGAGCTTTGAAACCCGATTTCCGGAGGATGTTGCCGAGAAGGTGCTCCTCGAAAAAATAGCGGAGTGCAACCGCGACTCGAATGTGCACGGCATTCTCGTGCAGCTTCCCCTTCCCCGGCATATCGACGAGCGCCGCGTGATCAGCGCGATTGACCCAGCCAAGGATGTCGACGGGTTTACGCCCGTCAATCTCGGAAGAATGCTCCTTGAGGAGCCTTGCTACATCCCGTGTACGCCGCGCGGCATCATCGAGCTTTTGAAGCGGAGCGGGGTTCCGACCAATGGGGCGCACGCCGTGGTTGTTGGCCGTTCGAATATCGTCGGCAAGCCGCTTGAGAACCTCCTCATCCGCAAGTCCGTCAACGCCACTGTCACCATATGTCATACAGGGACAAAGAACCTTGCAGCTCACGTCAAGGAAGCGGATATTGTCATCGCATGTGCGGGGAAACCAGGCTTGGTTTCGGTCGACATGATTAAACCAGGTGCCTGCGTGATCGATGTTGGAGTCAACAGGGTGCCCGATTCCACGAAAAAGAAAGGGTACCGGCTCTGCGGCGACGTCGATTTCGATGGTGCCTCGAAGGTGGCGGGGTGGATCACTCCCGTCCCCGGCGGGGTGGGGCCCATGACGATCGCCATGCTGCTCTCAAACACGATCGACGCTGCTTCGCGGCAATGGTGATGTAAGATTATGGTCGATGTTCAGTCATTCCAGGATGATCGCCACATCGCGATCCAGAAAGTGGGTGTCAAGGGCCTGCGGTATCCAATAACGCTCCTCGACAGGAGTGAGAAATATCAGCACACGACGGCCCTCGTCAATCTGTACGCGGATCTGCCTCACGAATTCAAAGGCACACACATGAGCAGGTTTATCGAGGTGTTCGAAGAATACCGGCAGGACCTCTCCATGCCCAATGTGCTGAGAATGCTGAAGAAGATCAGAATCGAACTCGATGCCCAGACGGCATACACGGACATACACTTTCCCTATTTCATAAAAAAGGCGGCGCCAGTTTCGGGGCAGACGGCGATCATGAGCTATGATTGTTTCTACGAAGCGAGCAGTTCGGAGAAGGGCCACCGGTTTATCGCCGGCGTTACGGTGCCGGTACAGACGGTCTGCCCTTGCTCCAAGGCGATATCGGATGGTGGCGCCCACAATCAGCGCGGCGTGGTGACGCTTCAGGTTTCACTGGGACCATTCTTCTGGTTCGAGGATTTGATCCGCATAGTCGAGGAGTCGGGTTCGAGCGAGCTGTTTACGCTCTTGAAGCGGGAGGATGAAAAATTCATCACCGAAAAGGCCTATGGTCAGCCGCGCTTTGTCGAAGATGTGGTCCGCGAGGTATATTCGAAAGTCGACGCCCTCCATCGTTTTCCGTGGTTCTCGGTCGAAGCGGAAAACTATGAGAGTATTCACAACCACTCAGCCTACGCATACGTCGAAAAGAGCGAACGCTCGAAAATCGAGCCCGTGAACGGAGATTATGGAAAATTCGATACTCTCGGACCGATGTAACGCAAGCAGGGCCGATGCATTTGAAAGTTGTTCAGGTGCATTTTTTTAGACAAGAGAGGAATGAACATGGAAAGCAATTATCCAGTTGACCCCAAGAATCTCAGCGATAAAGGTACAAAGGGTGTTATGTCGACGGCCGCCGGTATCGGCATGCTGGGAGTCAATGCCCTGCTCGGCGTTCCTGTGGTGGGGACGGTTATTTCGGCAGGGCTTCTTGCGCTGGGGGCGATAGGTCTTTTTGGGAAGACCAAGACCGATAAAGCCTCCGGAACCGTTCTCGCAGCCGCAGGGATCGCGGGGATTGCCACCTTGTTTGTTCCGGGAGTTGCACATTCGCTTTTATCACTTGGAGGAATAGGCCTCCTCGGATACGGGGTTTTCAATCTTTTCGGCTTTTTAAAAGGCCTGCATAGGAAGAAATGAAGAAATACCATATAGAGACATATGGCTGCGAAATGAATAAGGCGGAATCTGCGGCCATGGAGGCAACCTTGCGTGAACACGGCTGGGAGCGTTCCCCGGAGGAAGATGCACAGCTTGTTCTGCTCAACACGTGTACGGTGAGGACGACCGCTGAAAATCGTGCCTGGAATCGCATTCATCAGCTTTCCGCACGAAAAAAGGAGCGTGGGTTTGTGCTCGCGGTCGTCGGATGCATGGCCGAGCAGCATAAAGGCGCTATTCAGAAAAAGGCGCCAGGCGTAGACTATGTGCTCGGCACTTTCCAAAAGCAGTCGTTCGGGCTCATGCTCGATATAATTTCCAAAGGTCAGAGAATCGAGGTGCTCGAAGAAACTCCTACATATGTATTTGATGCGAGCCATCATGAACCGGGAGCCTTCCGGTCTTTTGTTCCCATAATGCACGGGTGCAACAATTTCTGTTCTTACTGCATTGTGCCTTATGTGCGCGGGCGGGAAGTTTCGCGCAACCCCGCAGATATTCTTCATGAGATTGACCAGCTTGAAGATCTTGGTGTCAGGGAAATCACTCTCTTGGGACAGAATGTCAACTCTTATCGCTGGGAGGCAGATGGGCAGGTATTGAATTTTCCGGGACTCTTGAGAATGATAGCCGGACATTTGGACAACAGGCACGCGATTGCTCGAGGGGCGCCTGCGGACCCGCGGCAATTCGGCGGGCGCATCGGATGGATACGGTTTTTGACGAGCCATCCCAAGGACTTGTCCAGCGAGCTTGTTGAAGCCATTGTAGACAATCCCATATTCTGTCGGCATATACATCTGCCTTTCCAGTCCGGCTCGAATGCGGTGCTCGCGGCGATGAACCGCAAGTATACTCGGGAAGAGTATATCTGTCTCGTCGAAAAGCTTAGAAAGGAAATGCCCGAATTGACGCTTTCCACCGATATCCTTGTTGGATTTCCCGGCGAGACCGAAGAAGACCTTGATGAGACGCTCGACCTGATGCGTCGGGTCCGCTTCTCATACGCTTTCATGTACCACTTCAACACGAGAGAAGGCACGCCGGCGGCCAGGATGCCCAATAAGACGCCTGATAAGGTGAAGAAACAGAGGCTTGCGCGCGTCATTGCGCTTCAGAAGGAGATAACAGCCTCACTTATGGAAGAGCGGATTGGCCAGACTGATGAGGTCCTCATAGAAGACATCTCCAAGCGATCATCCAAAGAGGTGCTGGCGAGAACTACTCGCGATGAAATGGTGGTTTTCGCCGCATCGCAGAAAAGGATTGGGCACTTTGCCCGAGTGCGGCTGCTTTCGGTTGCAGGCAACACGTTTAGAGGCGAGGAAGTGTGAATAGCACCAGGAGGGAAAAGCTCAAGGGACCGGTGCGTTTCTCTGGCATCGCTTTTCTTGTCGTATCTCTTTTGATGGGCATGCCTGCGCCTTCGGCATGGGGCCAGACTTACAAGAACTTGGCTCAAGCCCGCCAGGCCGCTACAGGTGCCAAAAGCCAGGATGCGCTGAAGACTGTATTGCTTTCTGCCCTCCCGCAGCTTTCGGTCCGGGATGGAATAATGCTGTGTGAAGAGTATGAATCGAAGGTGGGTACGGCATTCAGGGCGGAATTGCGCAGTACTGTTGGAGGCTTATATCTTCTTTTGGGACAAACAGAGGATGCGGCGATGTGGTACACAAAAGCCGCTTCCCTGGACTCAAAGTATGTCATGGAAGCACTGCGGCTTTCAATCGCTGTCGGTGATCAAAAAAGTACATTACAGCTCTTGAAGAACGAGGCGCTTTCCGAGGAATCCCGTGCCATGCTCGATGTGTGGCTCTCTTTATATGATAACGACTATGCATCTGCTTCTGCGAAGGCAAAAGATGCGCTTGCCCGTGTGTCGGATCAGCAGGTTCGGCGCGAGCTGCTTTTTTTGCAATACATCGCTGATTTTGGTCAGTTTGGAACTTCGCATTCCAGCCTGACGAAGGATTTTCCAAGCTCAATTGAGTCGGATTTGGTGACTGGGAAAGTATTTCCTTCATCCTGGTTCGTACTTTCTCTTGGCCTGTCGTGGCTCGGCACTCCAGCGCTTTTGTTTGATTTTCCAAAAAAGAATCTTCCGAATGAAGAGAATAAGAACAACACCGTCACCCAATGGCTGCAAGTCGGATATTTCTCTTCCAAAGACAATGCCGAACGACTGTCCAAGACCCTGACCGCAAAGAATTTCCAGACCAGAATCGTCGAATTAAAAAATGAAAATGGCGATTTGCGCTGGGCCGTCCATGTGGCTGCAAAAGAAGATTGGCAAAAGACTCAATCCACACTGAAGGATCAGGGATACGAGTCCTATCTCATAGGCCCTTAACTCGTTTTTGTAAACTCATAAGGGGGGCGATAATCGATCCGCACACCATCCGGACCGACTTGAGCCGGCTCGAGGCGCACTCGCCGTATTGCCCCGTCGCCTGATTGCTCCGCCGAGACGACAAACAGCAGTCTCTCGCCAGCAAGTCCATTCGGCTTGATTTGCAGAAAATCCAGCACCTGATATCCATGGTAATCGTAGAATTTCGCGATTCCTTCTCTGTATTTTTTATCAATAACGATGATACTTTTTGACGGCCCCAGCACAAGTACGGAGTCATCGTTGCCGAGGTATCGTCCGAAGAAAATGTCGAAGTTGGGCTCGGACCGCATAATGCTCTGAGGCAGTGCCGCCACAGGCGCGACCCCGCTGTAGGTACCCGACCACCCCTCATCCCGGCGGAAATGCGAGACCTGCTGATCTATAATGCCGACAGCGATTTCATCCTGTGCTTTCGCGTCGATTACGACAACGCGGTCAAGATCGCTTGCTTCCGAAGTGCTGCAGGTGAGATAAAGCCGATTTTCATTGCGTTCGGCGCTCTTTATGATCCACCGCTGCTGAATTTGCTGGTCTCCGAAGATCAGTGCATTGTTTTTTACATCCAAAAACAGAGAACGCGGGTCGGAAGCATCCGTGTTCCTCGTCCACAGCCGATTCAGCCATGACAGAAAAACCTGTGCGTCCGTACCTCCCGAGCCCAAGGCGAACGCATTATTTTGCCGGACGGACGTTTCGGATTTTTTTTCAAAAGAGGAGAGCCTGTTGTTCCATGTGTACGCTGTCTGAACAACCATGCCAGGGCTGTCTGAGGGAGTCTGCACCACAATTGACGCTGCGGAGGCACCCCCTGAATTATCCGGATCCTGAAGGGTTACTTCACTGCCAGCACCGGAAAAAACGCGCACATACCCGCGATCCGAAAGCCGTCGGAATATTGTGAGGGTTTGGTCGTTGGATGCATCAAGCCCCTGCACAAGAAGGTCTGAAAGACCATCTGCCGTCACATCCATCGGCTGTATGATGATGCTGTCCAGTTTTGTGGCGGCGATTGGCCCTTCAAAATGTCGAAAATAGACTCCGAGGGCCTGAGAAAAGTCGGCGACGACAATCTCCAGAGAAGTGCTTGCGGTGCTTTTTTTGGATAGGATAACCTGCTCGAAATCTTCATCGTCGTCCAGATTGACGTCTATTGTCTTGAGGAAGATTTCGCCCGGGAGAGGAGTTATTTTAGCCCGCTGCTGAATGGTATTTTGGGAAGGCACTTCATTTTTGCCTGATGGGACTTCGAGCATGACGGTGCGGTTCTCTATCGGAACAGCGGCCTGAAGGTTTTCCTGTCTTTGAAGCGCAACAAGCCACGCCGCAAACGCAGAGGCAACAAGAAAAGCCGCGATGTAGGTGCGCTTGAGCATGGTTTGACTTCTTTTCATGGCCCCTGGACTTGATTTACCTAGACATTGCCTAAGACAGACATAATCCTCTCGAGCGCGTCTTCGAGTTCCTCCGCGGAAATGACGAGCGGCGGCGCAAAGCGGACTATATTCCCGTGCGTTTGCTTTGCAAGTATGCCTTTTTCTTTGAGTGCGAGGCAAGTGGGGTAAGCATCGAATTTTTCTTCAAACACGACGGCATTGAGGAGTCCTTTTCCGCGGACCAGGCGAATTCTGGCAGATTCAACGGTGCCGATTGCTTGTCTGAAGCGCTCGCCGAGCCTGAAGGCATTCTCTTCCAGGTGCTCCTGTTCAAGCACTTCTATCGCCGCGACGCCGACGGCGCCTGCAAGAGGGTTTCCACCGAAGGTCGAGCCGTGGGTTCCTGGCGTGAAGACATCCATGACTTCATGGTCTGCCACGATGGCGGATATTGGCATGATGCCTCCGCCCAGCGCCTTTCCCAAACACATGATATCAGGCCTGGCACTTTCGTAATGCCAGGCAAAGCGGCGGCCCGTCCTGCAAAAACCGGTCTGGATTTCATCAAAGATGAGCAGTATGCCGGCATCGGAACAGATTTTGCGCAGCTCGGTGAGATAGCCTTCAGGCGGAACCACCACGCCCGCCTCTCCCTGAATAGGCTCCACCAGGACGGCGACGGTATTCTTCTCAAGAGCCGAACGCACCGCAGTGGCATCGCCAAAAGACACCTTTATGAAGCCGGGGACATAGGGTCCATAGTTTATAAAGGATTCAGGGTCATTGGACATTGAAACGGCGGTGAGCGTGCGGCCGTGAAAGTTGCCGGTGGCGCAGATTATGCTCTGCTTGCCATTTTCCACACCTTTTTTCTCGACGCCCCAGCGCCTGGCTGCCTTGAGTGCCGTCTCAACAGCCTCGACGCCCGTGTTCATCGGGAGCGCTTTTTCATAACCGGTATACTCGCACAGCTTTTGCAAAAATGGCCCCATTTTGTCGTTGTGAAAAGCGCGGGATGTGAGCGTGACACGCTCGAGCTGAGCCCTGGCCGCCTCGACGATGTGGGGGTGCAGGTGCCCCTGGTTCACTGCAGAATAAGCGGAAAGAAAATCATAGTATTCTCTTCCCTCCGGATCCCATACTTTGCATCCCCTGGCTTTTGAGATAACTACCGGGATAGGGTGGTAGTTGTGTGCGCCATAGCGATTGTCCAGGGCGATGTAATCTCGGGAATTCATGAAAACCTCCTTTGAGAATAAAGGCTCCCGACGGGGGCCTGACCCCCAACGGGGGCCTTTATCATTATACCCCGAGGCGATTTGGCGCGGAAGTGCTAATAATAATTAGCAATATAATAAATAATTATGCAATTCGACGTTCGCGAGCTGCACATCGGCTAGACTTTTGAAAAATCGTATTCAAGCGCGCGTCTTGTCGCATACTGGTCCAGGCCGAGCCCGATAAGCTTATCGAGTAAATCGGGATACTGAAGGCCGCCACTCGTGCACATCTGGGGGTACATCGAGATTGCGGTAAAACCTGGAATGGTGTTGATTTCATTCAAGAATACAGATCCGGTTATTTTTTCGACAAAGAAGTCCACACGCGCCATGCCTTTAATCGATGCATATTTATAGGCTGAAAGCGCCAGACTCATGATCCGATTCTTCGTCTCTTCGGAAAGAGGAGCGGGGATCAGCAGCAAGGCGCCGTTGGGATCCTTGTACTTCGCCTCATAGTCATAAAATTCATGGGAGGGCACTACTTCGCCGGGAGGAAAGGCGACGGGCTTGTCATTGCCGAGCACCGCGCACTCGATTTCCCTCGCCTCGACAAATGCTTCCAGCAAGGCTCGCTCGGACCATCGGAGCGCGGAGAGAATGGCGGCCTTGAGCGCGTCAGGATGATTCACCTTTGAGGTGCCCACGGAAGAACCTGAACACGCGGGCTTGATAAAACAGGGCCAGCCGAAACGGGTTTCGATTTTGCGCACGAGGGCCTGAAAATTTTCTTCTGCGATATCTTCTTTATTTACCGAGATATAATCGACCACAGGCAGTCCCGCAGAGAGCCAGAGACGTTTCGATATTTCCTTGTCCATGCCGACCGCTGACCCCAGCACATCCGCGCCGACGTAAGGCAGGCTGGCGGTTTCAAGAAGGCCTTGTACCGTCCCGTCTTCCCCAAATGTCCCGTGCAGCACCGGGAACACTATGTCGATATTGAGATTTTGAAGACAATTTTCAGTTTCGAGCCACAGTCCATCCCCGGGCACCGCGACGACGCGTTCAGCATTTTCAACCTCGGGGAGCGACCGCATGAGTCCCTGTTCCGGCGGCGTATAGGCCCATTCTGGCAGATGCTGCAGATACCATTCACCTTTCTTCGTAATGCCGATTGGAACAATCGAATATTTTGCCTTATCAAGATGGGCGACGATACTGCTGGCAGAGATGAGCGATACTTCATGCTCGCCGGATTTTCCGCCATACAACACTGCAATAGTCTTCATTTTCCCTTTCCTTCCGCGCCAAATCCAATGTCTGCAAGAATCGAGCGCGCCGTGGTTTCTTCATCATAAGGAATGCTATGGTCTGCATAAATGATGGAGTTTTCATGGCCCTTGCCCAAAAGCAGGACAAGGTCCCCCGTTTTTGCAAGCGAGAACGCCTTACGAATTGCGGCGGGGCGGTCCGGTATCAGGAACAGACGTTCTTCCCGGGGCAATTCAGGACAACCTGCGGCAATTTCCTCAAGGAGCGCCATTGGGTCCTCGCTGCGCGGATCTTCGTCAGCCAGAATGACGATATCGCAGTTGTCGGCGGCGATACGCCCCTGTTGGGGGCGCTTCGCCCTGTCTCTCTCCCCCCCCGAGCCAAAGACACAGAGAATTTTGCCTTTTCTTTCCCTGCGAAGAGGAGGGAGGATCTCTTTGAATGATGAGGGGGTGTGCGCATAGTCGATGATGACNNTCGAAAGGCTGGCCCTCGGAAATTCGCTGCATTCTGCCCTTTACAGGCCTCAGCTTGGGCAAGTAGGGCACGAAACGGCTCCAATGCAGCCCCGTGGCTGCGGAGGCGGCGAGAATGGCGCCAAGGACGTTTTGAACATTGAAGGTGCCCGGCAGGTTGAGCCGCGCCGGAAGTGCGTGGCGCGATACGTTCCCCTCGGCGCCGCGCGCCTCTGCATGTGGCGCGGTGCCTTGCGCTTGGACAGTACCGGACGGACCTTCGATCGTGAAATTCGAGCCTTCGGGGTCGCCCTCGATGTCGCGGGCGCACAAGTCCGCAAGGTTGCCCTTGCTTGAATAGGTAAGACATGGGGCTGCGGATTCGCCGGCAAAATAGGCCGCGCTCGGATCGTCGGCGCAGATGATGCCCAGAGGAATGCATGCATTTGTACATGCCAGCCGTTTTGGCCCGGCTTCTCCCAAACGGCGAAAGAGGTTGGCTTTGTCGCTGCGGTACTGTTCCCATGTGCCATGGAACTCGAGGTGTTCGTGCGTGACGTTGGTGACAAGCCCGATGTCGAAGTGGACATGCGCCAGGCGGGCGGTCCGGGGCGAAAGGCCGTGGCTCGATGCCTCGACCACGGCGAAAGAGAGGCCACAATCACGCATTTTTGCAAGCATTTCCTGCACGGCGGTAGATTCGGGCGTTGTCTGATGCTGTGGGTTTGGCCGTTCGCCATCGCCCGTGTCGGACGTCACCGTGGAAAAAAAACCCGCTCTGTAGCCGGCAAATTGCAACAATTGATAGATGAGGGATACCGTCGTGCTTTTGCCCTCTGTTCCTGTTACACCGATGACGCAGAGAGAATCCGACGGATCGTCATAGAACTTGCCCGAGATTGCTGACATCGCCCAGCGGCAGTCGGCGACGCGTAAGAATGCGATGTTCTCAGACCTCGTTTTAGCACCTGTCCAAGGCGAAGGCTCGCCGGCTCCCTGATCGAGGGAGCCCTCATAGACAACGCCAATGGCGCCATGCTGAACTGCCCTCCGAATATATTGTTTGCCGTCGGTGTGTATGCCGGGCAGGGCGAAAAAAAGATATCCGGGTTTGCACTCTCTCGAATCATAGGAAAGGCCAGAGACCGATTGTTCGATATTTCCCTGTATATCGAGGAAATCAAGACCACTGATGATATCGGACAGGCGCTTTGACATATCGGCTCTGATACTATCATGCAATAGGGGATGCTGCAATGAAGCCGCTTTCCGAGAAAATAAATGCGGCCGACAGCAGGGGATATTTTTCAATAAACCCGTTATAATAGATTATCGACACGAAAATGAGGAAGATGACATGTACTATGTTCGAGTTGAGGCCGAGTTTGCCGCGGCCCACAGAATTGTCCATTACCACGGCAAGTGCGAGCGCTTCCATGGCCACAATTATAAGGTGAGGGTGTGGGTTTCCGGCAAGGAACTTGGCGAAGGCGGGATGCTCGTCGATTTTAGCATCGTTAAGGCCGCTCTCAAGAAATTGATCGATGAAGCTCTCGATCATCGGGACCTCAATGGACTGCCTGAATTTGAAGATGATCCGAGCGCTGAACGGATAGCGAAGTTTATCTATGATCGGTTGCGCGGTGTTCTTCCCGAAGTGCCTTTATCGGCCGTCGATGTCTTCGAGACAGATACATCGATGGCCAGGTATGTACCCGATTCCGTGGAACGGTTTTAAGCCCAACCTTCGATTCGAAAGAGTATCTCCTCATTCGGGAATTCTTTATGCAAGAGATCCGCGAAAGTCTGCATATTCGCCCTTTTGCCCACGCGAACACGAAGCTCAATGTTACTCGAATATGTATGATATTGCACAAAAAGAACGGACTTTTTGGACGATGAGCTTTTGGATATATGGAATTCGTGGCCATTTTCAGTACTGTTCAGTGTGAAGTGAAGGTTCTGGGTATCGAGCCAGGATCGGAGGATGGAGGCGAGGCGCCCCCCACTCATCCCGCTTATTGTGCATAATAGCATACAAGTTTCAGTGATCGGCGGCATATTTGCCTGTTCGATGCTTTCCAGAAGTGCAGGGGAGCCCGATACAGAATGTTTTGAAGCATGCGCCACGATTTTTTCCAAAATCGCGACATCCGGCCCATACAGCGCGAAGAATTTTTCTCCAGAGAGCCCAAAATGAGGGGCTGTGGCGTTGGGAAATACATTGGTCCATTGATCATGTGGCAGCACCTGTCTGCAGTTGAACAGTGCGCGCTCTGCATTGGGAACGAGGGCCGAGAGCGTACGGACGAGCCATGCGCATTCATAGGCTTCTGTTGAAAATGCGAGGGCATCGTCTTCACTGACTTTGACGAATATATGGGGAAAATGGGCCTTCGATTCTTCCTGTGCAGCTATGAGCGCCAGTGCTCGCCGCGCATCGGCTTCCTTGGAGAATTGCGCAGGGGGACGCACAGGAGCTTCTCCTTCGAGGTCGGACTTTTGCCTTTGCAACGTGTTCAGTTTTGTCTGCTCGTGCAAATATTTTACAGACCGTTCATAGTGTGCACGGAGGAGATTCCAGTGACTTTCGCTCTCCACAAAAGAAAAGCATGGGCGATAATCGCCCGGCTTTTCCTCAAGGAGCATGGAAAAATCTGAAGTCTTGATCAAGCATTCATCGAGGCTTTTCAAAGCCGCGCGAGGGACATGCACATCGTAGACAAAGCCATGCTCCGGGCAAGCGGAGAGCCAGTCGTGTGCCAGAGGACCAGCAATCGAAAGAAGCTGATCGACCCAGTAATCCTCGAATGATGAGGCGAGCCTGAATTCAAGATTATTTTCGGCGCAGAGAGCCTCGAAACGGGAGACGATGCGCTCAAGGACAGCCCTGTCATGCGAGAGGGGGGCAAACTGCAGGGGCGTAAACGGAAGCCGTACCAGATAGCCGGCCGACACGATGATTCTTGTCGTCGAATGCATTTCATCCCTGAATCGGGCCATTTCGCCGCAGAACGCGCCCAGTTCATTCAAATCCGCATCATTTTCGAAGCCTGAGATGATGAAGAAGAGCTTTAGTTCCCGGGCTTTCTGCTTCAATATCGACGAGACTGCGCTCCAAATCTGCGCGCCAGATATCCCTTTGTAATAATACTGTCGCAGCCGTTCAGAGATCCCTTCTATGCCAAGCGTAAACGAGCGTTTGCCCGCAGCGAATTCGGCGGAGAGGAGTTCGGGGTTTTTTGCCAATATATCGAGGCGCTGACTCATCAGCGAGACGCGAAAGAAATAACGCCCCATCGTCGGTATGAGATCAAGTATTTCGTGATGCATATTGAAATTGTAGCTGAAGAGCTCAACATCGGAAGCCCCGGTGGCTCTTTTGAGGGCAAGGGCCGCCTCCGAAAGTTCCTGCAGGGATTTTTCACGGTAAGGACGCCTGTCCCAGCCTTCGAGACAAAAGGCGCAGTGGCCGGAGCAGCCGGCGGTGATGGCGAGTTTTGTGTGTCCGGCATTCTCGCCATTGAGAACGAGCGGAGAGACCAGCGGCAGGGGGCGCTGCCGAGAAAGTGCCCGCATAGCAGTGAATTGTGAAGCACAAGGCCAAAAACCTTCGACCTCCGATGCAATTTCGGTGAGGATTGTCGACTTTGGCGCTCCACCTTGAAGGCCATTCGAGGCGAGCCGAACGATATCCTGCACTCGTCCTTCGCCTTCACCGAAAAAAAAGGCATCGACCAGGCTTTCGAGGACTTCGTCTTTTTCCATTTTTAGGAGCGAGCCTGCGGTCACGGTGCTCGATCCGCCGAGGAAGAGCAAGGGGACAGTAGGGGCGCGCAGTCTTTCTCCGCGGGATGGCGAAATTCCGGATTGAGAGTGTAGCCACGGAAGGTTTATAAGCTCGAGCGTAAAGGCACAAGAGATCAGAATAATGTCGAACTCTGCCGGACTTTTGCCGGACGCCCGGCCAAAGAACCATGGGCGGCTCAGCGCCGTCAGGGTTTTGCGGTCCTGCAGGGGAGGCAGAAAGGCAAAATCTATAAAGGCATCTGGCAGTGCGCGGCGGGATTCGTCGAATAACACGAGGTGGGAATATGAGACTTCTATATCACGGTACGGTGAAAGTCGCACGATGAGAATTCTGCACCGTGCATCTTCGAAGCGGGGGTTTGCCATATCGGCAGCGACAGCCCGGGTGACAATTCGGCCTTCGCGCATCATGAATGTGCCCTGTTGCTCCCGTCAGCATCCATTTTTTCAATGTGCTCGAGGAATTCCTCGACAGTGGGCTCGATGACATGGCCGTATTCGAGTCGTTTCGTGCGGAACACAAAGCCAAACCTGACGGCCGTTCTGGAGGCCCGCTCGAGTTCGAGGCGATCGGCGATGACGACACTGATGCCGTTCTTGCCCGCTCTGCCCGTGCGGCCCGCCCTGTGAACGTAGGCGTTGCTCTCTTCCGGCAGGTCGAGGCTTATGACGTGCGTGATGTCGGGGATATCGAGGCCCCGGGCCGCCAGGTCGGTTGTTACGAGGAAGGGCACGCTGCCCTGTCGGAAATGCTCAATTGCGGAATAGCGCGACTGCTTTTCCATTCTCGACACGATGCTTGTGCATTTGAGGCCTGAGGAGGCAAGGCGTTCTGTAATACGCTGAACGCGGTATGTCTCAGAGGCAAAGATGAGGCAGCGCTTCGGACGCGCTGCGCCGATTATCTTTTTCAGCATGTCGACTTTTTTTCTGTGTTCGGCATAGAATACCCAGTGTTCAATGGCATCAGAGAGAATACCTTCGCTGCCGAGTTCAAGTATTGAGGGGCTGGGCATCCACGGTTCTGCCTTACGGAGGGTTTTTTCAGGAATAGTCGCGGAAGCCATAATGTGGACGCAGTTTTGTGGAGCTTTGGACAAAAGAAATTCGACAGGCTCGAGATATTCTTTTGAAAAGAGCCGGTCCGCCTCATCGAGCACGAAGAATTCCAGACGGGAAAGGTCGATGAACCGCATGTTTGTAAGATCCGCCAGGCGGCCGGGCGTTCCCGCAATGATATCCGGATGCGCCTTGAGTGCTTCTTTTTGATGAGAAAAATGTGTGCCGCCAAGGAGGGCGAGGTTTTTTATATTGAGTGAAGCGGCTTGAGCCAGAAGCGCGGTCTGGCGCGCGACTTGTACCGCGAGTTCCTGCGTGGGGCACACGATGAGCGCTTTCGGCCAATGCGTTTCGGACGGCCTGGGTTTTGAAGCGAGGAGCGCTTGGAATATAGGAAGAAGGTATGCCAAGGTCTTGCCTGTGCCCGTTTCCGATTGCATGGCCAAGTCTTTCTTTTGCAGAAGGATGGGGATCGCTTGTTTTTGTACTTCCGTGGGCGTGCCCAAATTGAGGTCGTGAAGAGCGAGACCAAGCCGCTCATCGAGCCCCAGAGACAGAAAATCATTCATGCCACCACGCTATACGAAAGGCATGCCTTTTGCAATAATGCAGTACAGGATGACATTCGCGCCTGTTTTCGATATAGTCTGTGCGCAATGAATCTAGAAGCGTTTGTACTTGGCTCCGGCGGCATGATGCCCTTGCCGTATCGACAGCTTACGAGTATGCTCGTACGCCGCGAGGGTGAGCTTTTCCTTTTTGATGCGGGCGAAGGAACCCAGGTTTCCATCCGCAGACTCAATCTTCGGTGGAAAAAGATCACCGCGATTTTCATATCGCACATGCATGCCGACCACGTCACGGGGCTTCCGGGCATTCTCATGCTCTCGAGCCAGGTCGACAGGGAAGAGCCTCTCTATATCTTTGGCCCACCGAAACTTGCCGATTATATTGATCAGAACCGGCGCCTTCTCGACATGTACATCAACTATGACATCATTGTGCAGGAAATTTCGGAACGCACCGTAGTCTGGAACGGGGATGGCTATTCGATCCGCGCCTTTCCGCTCAGGCACACGAAGATGTGTTTTGGCTATTCCCTGGAAGAGGCCCCGAGGCCGGGCGTATTTTATCCAGAAAAGGCTCTTTCAATGGGCGTGCCGCGCGGGCCGCTCTGGTCGGAACTTCAGTCGGGCAAGACGGTGACGCTTCCCGGTGGCAGGGAAGTGCACTCGTCAGACGTGATGGGCGAGCCCAGAAGTGGACGCAAATTCAGTTTTGTCACCGACAGCCTTTACTTTCCGGAAATCTCGCAGGAAGTCTCAGACTCCGATCTCTTTATCTGCGAAGGAATGTTTGAGCAGGGGCTGATCGAAAGCGCAATAGACAAGCGTCACATGACCGCCCGTCAGGCCGCCCAGATCGCCCGCGATGCGGGCAATGTCAAGCGGCTTGGTCTCATTCATTACAGTCCCCGCTATGCAGACCGCGAGCTCAAAGTGCTCTTGGATGAGGCACGGGAAGTATTTCCCAATACGGTTCTCACCAAGGACAGGATGTGTTTTCCAGTCGAATTTGTCGACTGACAGGGCAAGAGAGGGGGTACAAGGTGAACGGCCCAATCAAAAACGAATGACTGTGACCGGCACCTCCCTCATTCACGCTGTCGGGCTTGCGGGCTTAAATGCAAGAATTCTCGACCCACTCTCATGAGCTTTTTGAAGGGCCGCAAGAGCTTCTTTATAGAGCCGCTCAGGAGAAATTGTGCGGTCATAGAGCGCGCTGATTCCAAAATAGAAGGGTGGCTCTTCAGAAAGATCTTTGTACAGGCTTGCGGTTGTGGTGAGCACATCATCGAGATCGACGGCGAGCTTGAGCCCAGATCCCGCGTCAACCCCAGGGAGCACCGCCGCGTAGCAGCCTTTTGCAAGCTCGAATACAAGGGATTCCGACGCAAAATAATCGCGGATGGTCACTCCAAGCGCCAGAGCGCTTGGATCGGATTCTCCGGAGAACATGCACTGGATGAGGAGCAAAGATGTCTCCTGACTTCGCTGCAGTTCCGTCTCGAGAGTGCGCTTCAGCATGTCCAGCGAAAGACTGGAGGGGAAAGCCTCCGGCTCGGGGGTCTCCTCAGTCTTTTCAGGCGGAGCGACGAATTCCGCCTCTTCGAAATCATATTCTGACTCGGCAGGACTGGTTTCCTCTGAAATTATCTTTCTTTGCGGGGGTTCTTCCCTTACAGGCAGCACTTCTTTCTCCGGAGGCATCTCTGGCTGACTTGGTATTACAGCTTCAGCTCCGGGTTTTAATTCCGGATTTTCAGGAGCCGGAACAGCTGCAAACGGCGCTTCCTCCGGGGGTAGCTCCTCTTCTTGCAGGATCTCCTCTATTTCTTCGTCGAGTTCTGCGGCCTCCATGCTGGCTTCCTCAGGAGCAGCTTCCCCGACATTTTCCCCGATATTTCTTTCAATGTTTTCTTCGGCATTCCCTTCTATGTGGCCGGCGGTTTTCTGTTGTTCTTCATGGCCAGACGGTTCTTCCGGCTGGGTTTCAATCTCCTCTGCCATCGGCGGTTCGACTGTTTTTGCTGGGACTGGTTCTGTTTTGGCCACTTCTACAGGTTTCCCCTTGAACACGATCTGTAAAATGACAAGGAGAATGATCCATGCTGCAAGGATAATAATTGGCACCAACAGTATGTTTGCAATATCTTTTTGCGAGAGGATGGAATAGAGTGCCATCAGCTTCATGCCGTCAGGGAGCGGCGTCATGTAGATAACGGTGGACATTCCTGGAGCGTGGAACACACTACCCGGGCTTGTCGCAGGTGAAGCAAAATATGGTGAATCATCGGGAATCTTCCAGAGCACAAGTCCGTTTCTGTCCAGGACTTGGACTGCGAGCAGATGAGCACTCGCGCTGTAGAGGGACTTAAGTCTGTCCCTGACAAATTGATCGCCAAACTCCTGTTCGCTTGTTATGGGAGATACGGCATTTCGCAGAATGGCGTATTCAGCGGATGCGCTCTGCTCGCCAGAGAGGCGGAATTCCCCTATCTTCAGCGCGACAAACCCCACCAAGGCGGCAATGAGCACAAGCGTTCCAATAAACAAAATTATACGCAATGTTCGTTTCATTTTCCCGTCCCTGCAGTATATACTATTATTATCGGCAAAAGCCCGCTGAATCGGAGTGTATTCTTCATCTGCAAATAGCGCCGGGAATGCGGGATTACCGGCAGGAGGATACAAACCATGTCCATGGACCTTAAGAAAAGGAAGCGGTATTTACCCGCTGGATGGTATCCAGACAATGCAGCAGAAATTCGTTCTTTAGTATCGGATTGGACAAAGCTTCAGAATAACCTGTCTGCATTTGCAATAGTGGCTCCCCATGCGGGATGGTATTTTTCTGGAGATTTGGCTGCAAAGGCGGTCTGGTCGTTGAGAGATTGCGATACAGTCGCGATTCTTGGCGGGCATTTGAGGCGAGGCGATCCGATTCTCTTCGCGGAAGAAGAGAATTTTGATTGCACTGTAAGGGATGCTGCGAATGATGCGCAGGTTCTGAATGCCCTTAACTCTGAGTTGAAGGATGCCGGAATTCAGGAAATAGCGCCCGATCATGATATTGACAACTCCGTGGAGATAATGCTGCCTCTTGCGGCGCTCAGATTCCCTGAAGCAAGGCTCGTATGGCTCCGTGTACCACCAGACTATAAGGCGCGGGAGCTTGGCTCGGCGCTGGCGCGGGCGGCCTCGACGTGCAGAAAAAAGCTCGCGGTCATTGCCTCGACCGATTTGACGCATTACGGGCCGAATTATGGCTTTATGCCGCATGGAGTGGGGGAATCTGCGGTAGACTGGGTGCGCAATGAAAATGACCGGGGCTTCATCAACGCAGTCCTCAGCATGGACACAGACAAGGTGCTCGGCCACGCGAGGGATCGTTTTTCCGCCTGTTCCTCGGGAGCCGTGGCGGCCGCGATCTCGTTTTCCCTCAATAACGGGGCAAAGCGCGGTGTCCTGATCGGACACAAATTGAGCTTTGACATGCACCCAGACCGTTCCTTTGTGGGGTACGCGGCGATAGCTTTTGTACCCTGAAACCTAATCGATTGTTGGGGCAGCAAGACGTGCGACCTCGTTTTTGAAGGCATCGCCGCGCTCGAATTCATGCAGGAACAGGCCGAAACTTGCACAGCCTGGCGACAGAAGGACTACATCACCTTCTTCTGCGGCCTTGTTGGCCGCATCTACCGCATCGCGCATCGAGTGGTATGGGCCTTCATAGGCAATATGATTCTCATTCAAGAGGGGAATGATGCGTTCGGTACCACTGCCCGCCAATAAAATAATCGCTTTCATCTTTTTGGCCTTTTGGATGAATGCGGAGAAATCGCTCATTTTGTCGCTGCCGCCTGCAATGAGTACGATGGGGCTCGAGAAGCTTTCAATGGCGGCGATGGCCGCATCCGGAATGGTTGCAGTGCTATCGTTGTACCACCTTATGCCCCGAACCTGAGCAACGAATTCGAGGCGGTGGGGAACGCCCGGAAAATTGCCAAGAGACAAGGCAATATCCGGCGAAGGCACGCCAAACGCACGGAGCGCGACGCCTGCGGCGAGCAGATTCTTTTTTTGATGCAGGCCTGGGACGAAGACTTGATGGGGCAGCAGGAGCTCTATAGGCCCATGTTGACTGAATTTTCCAAAACCTGAAAAAGATTCGGGACCAGAAAAGAAGCCTGGGCTGGAGCCTGCAAGAGCCTGCGCGCTGTCATCTTTTGCAAGCCAGCCACCTTGCGAATCCCCCTCCGCCAATTCTGCAAGGGGCTTTTCGCTGTACCACAGTACCTGCGCGCGAGTCTCCCGGGCGAAAGAGCGTCCCCAGTCCTGGTCTGCGGAGCATATGGTATAGCAATGCTCGTCCTGGTCTTCGTAGATGACCCGCTTGTCGGCAACGTAGGCCTCCATGGAGTCATAATAATTGAGATGATCAGGGAAGATGGTAGTCAGCACGGCAACCTTGGGCTTTAGAATGCCCATGTTGTGGAGGTCGCCGAGCTGCCAGCTGGAGAGTTCAAGGACCACGGGGACATCGGGCCCTGTCTCATCGAGGAAATCGAGGGGAGAAACGCTGATGTTTCCCCCAAGCAAGGCCTTCTCGTGGTATTGCGAGAGCACGTACCATATCGCGGATGCGACGGTCGATTTTCCTTTCGATCCGGTCACCGCAATCAGAGGCGATTCCGAATAGCGCAAGAATATCGAAATGTCGGTTTCTATGCGTTTGGCGAGCCTCAGGAAAGGCGAATCGCGGCGCACCGCAGGATTTTTTATGACAATGTCCGCTTTCGCAAAATCTTCTTCGTGGTGGACGCCCAGCACATAATGGATATGAAAGGCCTCGAGCTGGCGGATTGCCGGCTCCAGAACCTCCGGGCCCCGCAGATCAGTGACCGTCACTTCGGCGCCGGCTTTTGCGAAAAACCGAGCGCTCGCGATGCCGCCGCCATGAAGCCCGAGCCCCATCACCGTAATCCGCCCGCCCCGAAATTCATCAATGGCATCGATAATACTCATCTGTGTAATAGTCCAACGGATGCGGCATATCTGTCCAGTGGTCGGTGGCAGATTTTATCAAATTATGATTTTATTGACAGACTTCGAATTCAATTTTAGACTTGCATGAATTATGAGTCGAATCGAACAGCATCCCATTCTTTCTGTCCCAAAAGACAGACCCTGTATAACTTTTCATTTTGACGGAGAGGAAATTCCAGGATTCGAAGGCGAACCTGTAGCATCGGCCCTTATCGCCGCGGGTCATCCCGTGTTTTCCCATCATCACGGCGATGGGGCTGCTCAAGGGCTTTTTTGCGCCAATGGGCAGTGCTCCCAGTGCACGATGTTGATCGATGGAGTCCCAAAGAAATCATGCATGACGCCAGTCGCTCAGGGAATGGACGTACGGACGCTCCGTGGTTTGCCGAAGCTTCCCGCGCAAGACGAACCTCTTGTGCAAGCCGAGCGGCGATCGATCCGTACCGATATTTTCATCATCGGGGCAGGGCCTGCAGGCCTGGCAGCTGCAGCCGAGCTTGGGACAATGGGGTATCAAGTGCTTGTCGCCGATGACAAGCCCCGTGCCGGCGGCAAACTCGTCCTGCAAACCCATAAATTTTTCGGGTCGGAGTCGGACTGCTATGCGGGGACCCGGGGCATCGATATTGCCCGCCTTTTACAGGATGAGGCAACGCGTCATCCTTCGGTCACGGTTCTCACGAATGCCCCCGTTGTCGGCCTCTATAAAGACAGAAAGGCCGGTATTTTCCTCAACTACGAATCGTACCTGCTCGTTGAGTTCACCGCCCTTGTCGTTGCGGCCGGTGCGCGGGAAAAAGCCCTGCAGTTCCCTGGCTGGGATCTCCCCGGAGTCATCGGAGCGGGAGCTTTCCAGACACTCGTCAACCGCGATCTCGTGAAAGCCTGCCGGAAAATCCTCATCATCGGCTCAGGCAACGTCGGACTCATCGCCGCCTACCATGCGCTCCAGGCGGGGATCAGCGTCGCGGGTATCTTCGAAGCGGCCGGCAGAATCAGCGGTTATCAGGTGCACGCCGACAAAATTCGGCGCATGGGAGTACCGATTTTTCTGAACACGACGATTCTGAAGGCAGAAGGTGCGGAAAAGGTCGAACGCGCGCACATCGCGGCCGTCGATGAGAAATTTCAGCCTGTTCCCGGAACAACCAGAGTCTACGAAATCGATGCGGTGCTCATCGCCGTGGGCCTCTCGCCCTGCAATGAATTTCTCGAACAGGCCCGGCGCTATGGCATTATGGCGGTGGCGGCCGGCGACGCCTCGGAAATTGCCGAGGCTTCGAGCGCGATATACGGGGGGAAAACGGCGGCAGTAAATCTTGCGCGCATGCTCGGCAAAAAGATAGCGATAGATCCCGAGTGGGAAAAAACGCGGCAGGTGCTCGCCTCGCGGCCGGGCGACAGCTACGAGCGCTCTCCCATTATTCCACGTCTTGAGTGGAGGCCCGTATTTTTCTGCTCCGAGGAAATCCCCTGTAATCCTTGTGCGACCGTGTGCCCTGTGGACGCGATTCAGCTTAAGTCCTTACAGGGCACCATCATGGATTTGCCTTATTTTGCGGGGAATCACTGCACAGGTTGTGGCGCATGCGTCGCAATTTGTCCTGGTCTTGCCATTACGCTTGTCCGCAGGATTGCCGACGACAAGGCCCAGATCGTTCTACCCTGGGAATTCAATGTGGACTTCGATATAGGCGCCGAAATGGACCTTGTCGACCAAAAAGGCGGTTTTGTCGAGAGAGCCGCGATCATCTCCAGGCGCAAGGTTTCATCGAGGAACACCTGGCTTCTGACCTTCAACGTGAACGTCGAAAGTGCATCGAGAATCGCCGGCATCCGTGTTCAACCCGGGGAGGTGGCCGCTTCTCTCCGCAGGAGAAATGATGCGCGGGTGGCCGAGTCCACCGATGTTTTGGACACCGTGCTCTGCCGATGCGAGCGGGTTACGCTCGGAGAGATCGTCGAGTTCATCAAGAAGCACAATGTCCGCGATACCAACCAGCTCAAGTCCCTCCGCGTAGGCATGGGGGCCTGCGGGGGCAAGACCTGCTCTCAGCTTGTTGCAAAGGCTTTCGCATTGGCTGGCATTGACCCCGCCGATGTGGAACCGCCTACTCAAAGGCCTCTCTTCATGGAAGTGCCGATGGGGTCTCTGGTCAACGAGGGCCTGCATAAACTTGGGGGCAAAGATGCCGGCGCGAGGGGGGCCCCATGAAGCATTTTGATGTGGTGGTTGTGGGTGCGGGGTCTGTAGGACTGCCGCTTTCCTGGCAGCTTGCCGAAAAGGGACTGAACGTGGCTGTCGTCGACGAGGAAGCGTCGTGGGGCAGGGGGCAGAACAGGGCGGCGATCGGCGGCGTGCGCGCGACACATTCGGATGCCGCCAAAATTCGTATCTGCCTCGAATCGATTGAAATATTCTCGACGCTTCAGTCGCAATACGGCTTCGATGTCGAGTGGCGGCCGGGCGGCTATCTTTATGTGGCATACGATGCGGAGACTGAAAGCCAATTCCGTTCGCTTCTGGAGAAACAGAAAGTCGCGGGATTGAATATAGACTGGGTGAATCCAGACACAATAGGCCGCATGGCCCCCGGGATTCTCATGGACGACCTCAGGGGCGGTACTTTTAGCCCGAATGATGGTTACGCCTCTCCTTTGATGGCGGGGAGCGCCTTCCACAGCCTGGCTCTGGAGGCGGGAGTATCTTTTTTCTTCAATTCGCGCATCGAAAGAATTCGCAGAGAGGGAAACAGGGTCGCCTCGATCTCTGTGGGCGACGAGGAATTTGCCGCAGGTCTTTTCGTGAATGCCGCAGGCGCCAAGGCCGCGGATATCGCGAAAGTTGCCGGCTTTGATATCCCCGTGTTCCCGGATTGCCACGAAGCGGGAGTGACCGAGCCGGTCGAGCGCTTTCTGGAGCCGATGATCGTCGATATTCGGTCCGATGCGGAATCGGGCAATTACTATTTCTATCAGGCTTCGACCGGCCAGATTGTATTCTGCATTACGCCGCGGCCGCAGGTTTGGGGGAGGGACAAGGACTCGACTTCGACGTTTTTGCCGCTTGCCGTGCGCCGGATGCTCGAACTCTATCCGCGATTGCGAAACCTCCGTGTGCGCAGAACATGGCGCGGCATGTATCCGATGACGCCCGATGGCTTGCCAATCATAGGCTACCCGGATTCCGCCGTAAACTTTCTGCAGATGACAGGCATGTGCGGGCAGGGGTTCATGATGGGGCCAGGCCTTGGGCGGATTATTGCCCGTACGATTTTGGCTGGCGGCTGCCATGAAAAACCCGCCGGCGCCACGGAATACGGCTTTGTATTCGAAGAACTCTCGATAAACCGGAACTTCGACCACGTTGAACTCCTCAAGTAATTGACAAACAAGCAAGGATTCGCGATAGTACATATTCAGAGTAATTTAGTAGGAATTTACCATGTTTCAGGTTCCCACAAAAACGCAATATGCGATCCGCGCGCTCGTGCATCTTGTGCGCACAAAGTCCGCGAGCGTCGCGAGCATCGCTGAAGCCGAGCATATTCCCTTCAAGTATCTTGAAGCGATATTCGGTCAGCTCAAAAGTGCCGGCCTGCTTATCGCTGACAGAGGGCGCAGCGGAGGATACAGGCTTGCGAAAGCTCCCTCCCTGATTTCCATGAGTGAAGTGGTGAGAGCCACAGAAGGTGAAATCAGGCCTGTAGAATGCCTCGACAACGCGACACTTTGCATTGTTTCCGAAGGCTGTCTGCCGAGGCGCTTCTGGCTGGGGCTGAAGCGCACCGTCGACGCATATCTTGAGTCAGTGACGCTCGCAGAGATCGCAGAGCCTGGCTTTTCGGCGGCGGAAGAGCTTGCCCGGGAAGAGACTGTCGTCGCCAGAGACTAGAGAGGAGAGATGCGCATGAACACTCGCTATGTATATATGGATTACAACGCGACGACGCCCTTGAGGCCGGAAGTCCGAGATCTCATGGTGAAATCTCTCGATATCTATGGCAACGCATCGAGCATGCACGAACTGGGCCGCAAAGCTCGCGCGGAAATCGAGGGGGCGAGGGCGAATGTCGCTGCGCTCATTGGGACCAAAGATCCCTCGACCGTATATTTTACTTCTGGCGGTTCCGAATCCAACAATACGGTCTTCAATACAATGTTTCTGAGAGGAAGAAACCAGACCAGGCACAAGATAATCACGACAGCCATTGAACATCCCTGTGTGCTCAACGCGGCGGCTCATCTTCGGGACGAAGGCTTTCCGGTGGTATTCCTCCCTGTCGATCGCGATGGACGTATCGATATGGATGCATATCGAGCCGAACTGGGGCCCGATGTACTTTTAGTTTCTGTGATGGCCGCGAACAATGAGATCGGCACTATCGAGGATGTCGGCGAGATCGCAAGGCTTGCAAAGGCGCAGGGAGCCTTCGTCCATACCGACGCGACGCAAGCCGTGGGGAAAATCCCTGTTTCTGTCGAGGATTGGAATGTCGATTACTTGACCCTCTCCTGCCATAAGATTTATGGCCCCAAGGGCATCGGCGC
>DJVZ01000054.1:0-38272 GCA_002441395.1 Spirochaetaceae bacterium UBA6243
GGATGAAGTGCTGCTCTTCGCGGTCGGCGACGGGAATCACTCGCTCGCGACCGCCAAGGCGATATGGGAAGAGACAAAGGCGGCATTCGCGGGCCATCCGGACGCGGAGGCAATCCTCGCTTCGCACCCGGCGCGGTATGCGCTTGTAGAGCTCGTCAATCTTTACGATGAAGGATTGCCCTTCCATCCCATTCACCGGGTACTTTTCAATATCGAAGCTCAGGATTTTCTTGGCATGCTCGCCGGCGCTGGCGCCGAAATTCAATACACTTCCGACGCCGCACAGGCTTTTGCGATTGTGGATGCGTCGGCAACAGGAGCGCAGACGGCAGGCTGTACGCACAGGTTTGCGTTCGTCACCGAAAACAGAGCAGGGACGATCACTTTCGAAGCGCCGAGGGCAGGCCTTGCGGTTGCGACGATTCAGGAATATATAGATATTTATCGGAAAGATCACCCGGAAGCAGGTATCGATTACATTCACGGGACCGCGAGCACCGAATCGCTCGGGCGGAAGAAGGGGAACCTCGGGCTGTATCTGCCTCCCGTCGACAAGGCGTCATTTTTCAGCGTCGTCATCCACGACGGGGCGATGCCGCGCAAGACTTTCTCTATGGGAGAGGCTCCGGAGAAGCGATTTTACGTCGAAGCGCGGAAAATAGTCAGGGGCCAGGACTGACGGCGCCGCTGCTGGCAAGACAAGGGGCTTGATACGGAGCCGCGCCGCACTCAGGCCGCCACAATCGTAATTGTTCCGGATAGTAAAATAGTGGTATCACTATTTGAACTGAACAACAATTAAAGAGGAGGAAGCGATGGTCATATTACTTGCGGATGCTTTTGCGCCTGATTTGCCGGGACGGCTCGCCGAATTTGGCGAGGCGATCTCGGACATGTCGCGGCTCGGCGACGCCGAGGTGCTCATTGTGCGGTCGAAAACGAAGGTCGACAAGGCAATGATCGATGCGGCACCCAAGTGCAGGTATATTATCCGAGGCGGCGTGGGAGTCGACACCATCGATGTCGAGTACGCGAAATCAAAAGGCATCTCTGTGGACAATACGCCGGAAGCGTCGAGCCTCGCGGTGGCGGAGCTCGCATTCGCCCTCATGATCGCGATGCCCAACCACCTCGTGCGCGCCGATGTGTCGATGAAAGAGGGCAAATGGCTCAAAAAAGAGCTTGAGCGGACCGAACTTCACGGAAAGACGCTCGGTCTTGTCGGCATAGGGCGCATTGGCCGCGAGCTCGCGCTTCGTGCGAAAGCCTTTGGCATGTCGGTGCTCGCGTACGACAAGTATGTGACGAGTTCTGATGTGGCGAAGCTTGTCAGCCTCGACGAAGTCTTCGCGAAAGCTGACTATATCAGTCTTCACACCCCGCTCACCGACGAAACCCGCGGCATGATCAACGCCTCCTCCATCTCGAAAATGAAACAGGGGGTCTTCCTCATCAATACCTGCCGCGGGCAGGTCGTCGTCGAGCAGGACCTCGCGGATGCCCTCAAATCAGGAAAAATGTCAGGGTACGCGACCGATGTCTACAACAAAGAGCCGCCCGAAGGATCACCGCTTCTCGGTGCTCCCAACGTTCTCATGACACCGCACCTCGGTGCTTCCACCGAGGAGAACCTCTTGAGGCTGGGCGATTCGATTGTCGCCAGGCTTAGGAAATATACGGGGAGATAGACCGAGCCGGACAAGCGCGCGCCCGATATGGATGTGCGCGACATCGGCGCGCTTCAGACGTATGCGTGCGAAACGATAGACAAGGAGAAACCAGCATGAAACGAGTGATCAATTTCAATGCGGGCCCCGCGGCCATCCCGATGGAAGTGCTGCAGAAGGCCCAGGAAGAGATGCTTGACTGGAACGGCACCGGCATGTCCGTGATGGAGGTGTCGCACCGCTCGAAGGAATACGAGGCGATGCACAATGAGGCCCAGGATTTATTCCGCAAACTGGCCGGCATGGGCCCTGAATGGAAAATTCTTTTCCTCACCGGCGGCGCCTCGAGCCAGTTCTTCATGATTCCCATGAACTATCTCTTCGACGGCCGCAAAGCGGCGTATATCGTGACCGGCCACTGGGGCAAGGCAGCGATCAAGGAAGCAAAGCATTTCGGTGCTTTCGATGTCATCACGACCGAGAACCCCGACGGGACCTTTACGCGAATTCCGAAGCAGGAAGAACTCAGGATCGATCCCGCGGCCGCCTATGTGCACATGACGAGCAACAATACGATTTTCGGTTCGCAGTGGCATTACTGGCCCGAGGTCGGCAAAGTTCCTCTNNGCCATCCGCGAGGATTTTTACAGCCTCGCCCAGGAACAGGCGAAACTCCCCACCATGCTCTCATACCGCACCCACGGCGAGAACAACTCGCTCTACAACACACCGCCCTGCTTCTCGATCTACATTCTCAACCTCACGCTGAAATGGCTGCTCAATACCATCGGCGGCCTCGGCAACATGCAGCAGATCAACCTGGAAAAGGCCCGCATCCTCTATGAAGCTATCGACAAATCCGAAGGATTCTATCGCGGGCCGGTGGAAAAAGATTCACGCTCGCAGATGAATGTGGTGTACCGCCTCAAAACTCCGGAAATGGAAGAGACTTTCGTAAAAGAGGCCAAGGCGGCAGGCATCGTCGGCGTAAAAGGCCACCGCTCGACCGGCGGCATCCGCTTCTCGATCTACAACGCCAACCTCGTCGAAAACGTGAAGAAGGCCGCCGACTTCATGGATGAATTCCGCCGCGAGAATCGCTGACGCCGAGCGGAATGCAATCATTGTGAGTTGAAAAGGGCTATCCTCCGGCGGATAGCCCTTATAGTTGGTATTGAAACATAATTTTCTATTGCATAAAGAAGAGGAGCGTGATTCAATCGTTTTATGGCAAAATCGCGACTACATAAGCTATATAGAAATATACTTTCCTCTCTGAGCTTCTCCGCCGAGCTGCGTAAAATGCGCCGTGAGCTCAACGCGAAAATCGATCAGCCTGAGAGCATCGAGCCTCCTCCTCCTTTCCATCCCCAGGCGGCGAGTCGCTGGTTCAAGCGCCGCAGGATCACCATTGCGGAATCATATCTGATGGTCGTGCGCGACCTCGATTCCCGCCATTCGAGCGCGCGACTGGATGCGTTGAGAAAACTCGCGGAAGTCGCCTTTCAGTCGACCAATATCGATTATCCGCTGAATACCGCCCGTGTGCAGTCCGCGCTTGTCAAGGAAGTCGTAAAGCATCGGTCCAACAAGCGCCGCCAGCTCGAACTTCTCTACGATTTTTCGATGTCGACGCGGGGCCAGCATCAGACAATCCGCAAGCTCTGCGACGAGCTCAATATCGTCGAGTTACCTGAAAAAGGCGTGCAGATTGGGGGGCTTTCCTATGGTTGGGATGGGCATGTGCATGACACGGCCACATCCGGGAGAAAAAATCCCACCCAGCTCATCATCGATGCGTTTATCAAGGGAATTTCATCGCTCACCGTGGCTTATGGTTCGGTTTCAGACCTTGAAATGATGGAGGAAGCGCTGGAGGCGGGCAATATTCTCGGTTTGAAGGTGAATATCGGGCTCGAATTCAGTGTGATGGTCGAGGGTTCCCGATACCACTTTATGGCGGAGCTCCCTCATTTCAGCACAAGAGAGGAATTGCGCGCATTCTTTGGCAAGTATGCAATTTCGCTCGATTCGTTTTTTCAGGGACTGGATACAAACCGTGAAAACAGGCTCGACGCAGTGCGGCGTCTGCTCGATGTTTTTAACCAGAGCACATTGCTGAAAATAAATGAAGGTTTCGAGGGGAAGCCTGAATATTGCCTTGCGCCGCTCTCGCTGGATGATCTGCTCGCGACTATACCGAATATGAACATTACCCCTCTGCACTTGGCTGAGTTCATGTATCTGCAATATCGGCCAGTGCTGCAGAAAAGAGTATGGTATTTCAAAGTATTGCGGGAAAAGACCCGCCGGGAATCGCAGAGCGACACTGATGCGAAAGCTGAAAAAATCGCAATTGAATCGAAATATTCAGAGCTCAGAAAAGAATTGAGAGAATTGTCCACAGATATGCTCCTTTCTGAATATTTCGAAGACCCCCATGCGATTTCCTATCAGACGGTGTTCGAGGATCTACAATCGCTCAGCTACCTTCTGCATGGTGCGGGATGTACCATTAAATTTATTCATCCTCTTGAGTATGGGCTCGAGAAAGCCACTTCAGTGTTTGGGCAATTCGAGGAATGTCTTGACTCGATAGAAATTTACAATACCCAGGATTGCATAAACCGAGAGCCGGAAGAGATCGATACCTTTGCCCGTGTCGTCAATGAACATAACAGGCGCGCAGCGTTGGAGAACAAAAAATTCCTGCAACCGGTCTGCGGCAGCGACGCGACGGGCAGGAACCCGAAAATCCCCGGCATGGGCTTTATCTTCGAGGATCGAATTACCGGAAGACTGCGTCAGCGCTATATCAGGCGCCATGTTGCGCTTACACCCCTCGTTTCAGCAATGATAAGGGCCCGCGATGTTGTCGTGGACGAGGCAAGCTTTCAGAAGACTTCTGTTCCCCGCATTATCAGCATGGGAAAAATCTCAAGCGGTGAGGGATATACCAGCACAAGCAACGACGAAAAGATCAGCCCGGTCCGCGCATGGCGCTACTTCAATCCGGCATTCAAAAATACGATCCGCGCCCTGATTGGTTTCTTTGTGGCGACGGCATTTGTAGGACCTGGGTATGCTCTCTTGTGGATCGGCATCACCGGATTCAGAAACAGCATCGCAGATCTCATTTCATATCGAGGGCCGCGGCTGAACCAGTGGCGGCTCAAGAGCATCAATTTCGACAACGTCGCGCAGTCACTGTTCTGGACGGGGTTTTCGGTGCCGATTTTGGGTTTTGTGAAAGCGAATTTTGATGTTGTGTGGCCACTGGCCCACGGAACATTTTTGTTCAATTTTGCTAAATTCTTCTTTATCTCATTCGCGAACGGATTTTATCTGGCTGCCCATAACACCTTGCGCGGATTCGACAAGAATGTCGTCAGGGCGAATATTTTCCGCAGCATTCTGGCATGGCCGCTTGCGACGGTTTTTGCCCCTCTTGGAGATACTTTAAGTATACCGAGCATTGTGCAGACCAAAATCTGGTCTGATGTGATCGCCGGATTTATTGAAGGTGGAAACAAGTACCGTAAAGTCCTGCGCCAGAGGCAGAAGATACTGGAAGAGATCATCCCGACCATCATTCATACAAAAGGCAATACGCAGTATATCGCCATGCTCGATGTTCTTTATTTGTTCTCTCAGGAACCGAGGACGAAGAGTATAATAAAGGCGGTGTTGAGCCCGTATCGGCTCTTCACGTGGCGGCTTCGGAAAAATTCTTCGCTCAGACTGAATTTGCTTGTCGATCTGCATACGACGATGTGCGACGAACGTCTCTGGACCGATCTGGTCGATTATGTTGTGGCGACCTATGATGAAGAGATGGCCGATGACCTCGTCGACCTCGTCGTCGACGAGTTGCCGGATCTGCAGGACTGGCTTGGCCGGCTCATCGAAAAATACAGCAAAAAAAGTGGGCTGATGTCAAAATTGGCAAGCAGAAAAAAACAAGAGCAGCCCCCGACGCATCAGTGAGTTCGGAGGCTTTATTTTCAGCCTCAGAACGGCAGCTCGATATCGAGCTTGCAGCGATCCTTGACTTCCTGGAAGGCTTTCTTGAGCGGCGGGTTGAAGGGCACGCCCTTGTCTTTGCGGTAGAGCCATGTGTCGTGCTCCTTTTCCCCTGGAGTCCAGATGCGCGTGGCGCCGGGGGCCTTCTTCGAGGCGCGGATCTGGCGGGACACTTCTCCGACATGATGCTTGAAATCGTCGAGGTCGCAGAAAGCGCTTATGTTGATGGCGAGGAAACTGTGTCCAAGCTCGATGGATTTTTTCTTGCCGTCGGGGCCGATGTCGGCGAGCGCTTTCATGAAATTCGCCTGCGACAACGCGCTCGAGAGCAGCTCGACAACCATTGAGTAGCCGTAGCCTTTGTAGCCGGCAAGGTCTTCGCCGAGCCCGCCGACAGGGGTGAGCGCGGCCTTGTCCTGCGTCAGATCGATGAGAACCTGATGGGTGTCGTGGCGGTATTTGCCGTCCTGGCCGATGACCCAGCCGTCGGGCAGCTCTTTGCCGAGCCTGTCGTACAGCTCGATTTTTCCGCGCTGCGTCGTCGATGTCGCGCAGTCGAGCATGAAGGGGAAATCCTCGTCCGAAGGCATGCCCCATGTCAGGGGATTGGTGCCGATCATGGGCTCAACGCCCCATGTCGGCGCGATCGCGGGCCGCGCGTTGGTGGTCGTCAGACCGATCATGCCATGCTCGACAGCCATGCGGGCGTAGTAGAATGCGGCGCCATAGTGGGTCGAATTGCGGCAGACCGTCATGCCGAGGCCATATTTCTCCGCCTTCTCGATGGCCATCTCCATAGCCCTTTTGGCGATATAGTGTCCCATGCCGTTGTGACCATCGATGACCGCGGTGGTCGGGGTTTCTCTGACTACATCGAAGATCGTTTTCGGATTGAGAATGCCAGCCCAGATTCGATCGAGATAAATCGGTTTATATCTGCCAACGCCGTGCGAATCCACGCCGCGCTTGTCCGCTGAGATCAAAACATCGGCACACACCGCCGCGACTTCGGGCGCGACGCCGACCGCTTCAAATCCGGCTTTCATGAACGCTTCAACTTCATCGAATTTCCACCACGTCACTTCGCTATCCATTGTTAACTCCTTGCACAGGTCTGGAAATTTCAGGTGATCAACTCCTGACAACGGCATCAATCATAAATCCGAACCAGCGTGCTTGGCAATGAGAAAAATGACGCGAAAGCAGAGGGGGAAATAAAAAAAGCGGATGCTCGGAGGAGGGGGGAAGAGCACCCGCGGGGTCACCAATAGCCGAACTGGCTTATGCGGCTTCTACGCCAAGGACATCCTTAATGGCATCGACAATTGTCGATTTGGGAAGAGCGCCCACTGCCATCTGTGGCTGGCCACTGACCGGGACGAACAGAATCGATGGAATGCTCTGGATGCCGAATGCACCGGCAAGTTCCTGCTCTTCGTCGGTGTTGATTTTGTACACGACGAGCTTACCCGAGTATTCCTCGGCAATCTTTTCAAGCACAGGGCCTACCATACGGCACGGACCACACCAGGGCGCCCAGAAGTCAATAATGGCGGGAAGCTCGCCATTATACTTCCAATCTTTTTCTTTTTCATAATTGAAGACCTTTTCGAGGAAGGTCTTCTTGGTCAGATTTTCAGTCACAAACATCTCCTTATATAGGATAATTTATATATAAAAATATTTTTCGACAAGAGGGCGTTGGATAAAATCGACGCGCTTTGCTTCCCGCGCTTTCTTCGGTGTTTGTTTTCCGGGATTCAAATTGGTGGTACAATTAAAATACAGAATACGACAGTCGGGGGCAGACATATGAAAACACAGCCGTATACCGTTTCGCTCGGTCTGGACGAACTTCCTCCGGATCCCGTGTTCGAGCCGGGGATCAGAAGGGCTCCGCGCCGCGAGGCGGCACTGAGCCCGGCTCAGGAGAGGCTCGCGCTCAAGAATGCGCTGCGCTATATCCCCTCTCAGTGGCATGAGAGACTCGCGCCTGAATTTTTGCAGGAGCTGAGGGAGCGCGGACGCATATACGGCTACCGTTTCAGGCCTCAGGGCAGAATCCGCGGATTGCCGATCGACAGATATTCCGGCCGCTGTATCGAAAGCCGCGCGTTCCGGGTGATGATCGACAACAATCTCGATTTCGATGTGGCGCTCTATCCCTACGAGCTCGTGACCTACGGCGAGACAGGGCAGGTCTGCCAGAACTGGATGCAGTATCGCCTCATCTGCAAGTATCTTGAAATCCTCGATGAAGACGGGACGCTCGTCGTGGAGTCGGGGCATCCGCTCGGCATTTTCGCGAGCCATCCCTACGCGCCGCGCGCGATCGTCACCAACGGGCTCATGGTCGGCATGTTCGACAATCTGAAGGATTTCAACATCGCCGCGGCGATGGGCGTGGCGAACTACGGGCAGATGACCGCCGGCGGATGGATGTACATAGGCCCCCAGGGCATTGTGCACGGCACGTACAACACGATTCTCAACGCGGGCAGGCTCAGGCTCGGCGTGCCGGCGGACGGGAATCTGGCGGGCAAGCTCTTTGTCTCTTCGGGGCTGGGCGGCATGTCGGGAGCTCAGGGCAAAGCGGCGATTATCGCGGGATCGGCGTCAATTGTCGCGGAAGTCGACCATTCGCGCATCGAGACAAGGCTGTCGCAGGGCTGGGTTTCCTGCGAGGCTAATTCACTCGAAGAAGCCGTGGAGCTCGCGGTTTCCGCGCGCGATAAAGGCGAGCCGATCGCGGTGGCGTACCATGGCAATATCGTAGACTTGCTTGAATATCTGGATGCCAAGAATGTACGGGTCGATCTTCTCTCGGACCAGACGAGCTGCCACGTTCCCTACGACGGTGGCTACTGCCCGGCAGGCATTACGTTCGATGAGCGCACGCGTCTTCTGGCCGAGGACAGGACGTATTTCCGCGCGCTCGTCGACGCTTCGCTCAGGCGTCACTTCGAAGTGATCATGCGCCTCGTGCGTAAAGGCACATATTTTTTCGATTACGGAAACTCATTCCTGAAAGCGGTGTTCGATGCAGGGGTCAAGGAAATCTCGAAAAATGGCGTCGACGAAAAAGACGGCTTTATTTTGCCAAGCTACGTCGAAGACATTCTGGGGCCGGAGCTCTTCGACTATGGTTACGGACCTTTTCGTTGGGTCTGTCTGTCGGGGGAAAAAGAGGATCTTCGCAAGACCGACCAGGCGGCCATGGACTGCATCGACCCGAACCGGCGTGGTCAGGATAGGGACAACTACATCTGGATTCGCGACGCCGAAAAAAACAAGCTCGTGGTGGGAACCCAGGCGCGCATTCTCTATCAGGATGCGTTCGGCCGCATGAAGATCGCGCTCAGATTCAACGACATGGTCCGCAGAGGCGAAATCGGCCCCATAATGCTCGGCCGCGACCACCACGATACGGGCGGCACCGACAGTCCCTTCCGCGAGACGAGCAATATCAAGGACGGTTCCAACGTGATGGCCGATATGGCGACGCAGTGCTTCGCGGGAAACGCGGCACGGGGCATGAGTCTGGTGGCGCTGCACAATGGGGGAGGAGTGGGCATCGGGAAAGCGATCAATGGAGGCTTCGGGCTCGTCCTCGACGGCTCGGAAAAAGTTGACAATGTGATTCGCATGGCGCTCAGCTGGGATGTGATGGGCGGTGTCGCGCGGCGCTCATGGGCACTGAATCCGCATGCGATGGAAGTATCCGAAGAGTTCAATCGCGAGCATGCGGAGTATGGTACTGTTACGCTGCCGAATGTGGCCAATGAAGAGCTGCTCGACAGAGTGCTTGGAGCGCGCTGAGGGCTGCAGCCTATTCTACACTCAGCCAGGCGAGCACGCGGTCAATAGCCTGCTGCGTCGATTCCATTTCGCGGCGGACCACCTGGATGGCGTCGTTGTCTTCAATCCGACCATACACGGCGATTTGCTCGGCTTCATTGCGGAACATGGTTTTTCGGAAAGGATTTGACCAGTCTTTTGCACGGGTAGCATACACTCTTTTGGTGATTTCGGATGTGATTCTCCGGGCATCAGCAAGCTGGGCGACAAGTGCATCTTTTGTCAGATCAGGCCACGATCGCGCTGATTCTGCCTCATCACTATGTGATATCCCTCTATTGATCGCACTGGCGCTTTCGGGATCGAGGCTTAAATAGCCAAGAATTCCCCAGGCAAAGGCACGCACATCCTGTTCATATTCCGAGGAGAGTTTGCGATATTCATCGTGCAGATCGTCCCAGCTCTGGATATCACCTGTTTCAATATGCGCCAGAAGATTTTCCAGTTTTGAATGACGAACGAGGAATCCTCCGAGATTTTCCCATTGCAATTCCAAGGCTGCGCCGTTTTCGCTTTGATACAGTGCCTGGGCCTTTTCAAACAGATCGACAGGTTCTTCTGCATTCCTTTTTAAATTCTCAAATACGGGCAGGAGTGTCTGGACTGCGAACCAAAGTAGTATCTCACGATAAGAATTCCATGATTTACAAGGCTTTATAACGACCTCAGGCCGCGCCGAATTTTCAAAGCCGCTGACACGCACTTCGAAAGGCAAGGCATCTTTTGCATTGGCGAGAATATGGACTCCCAGCTTCCGGGTTACCTCTGGGCTTCTCTTTGAGAGGCTGCGCCGCTCCGGACTTTTTTCAGCCGAAGCCCGAATTTCGTCCATCAATTCAAAGACTCTGTCCCCGAGAAGACTCCGATTGGTTTCGTCATCGACCAGGGCTTCCATAGCGGCGTCGCCCGTCGCGCGCTCCAGAATCGCGAGGCCTTCAAAAATCTCGGACATGGTGTCCGGGGCAAAGGGCGAATAGATGAATTGAATGCTGCGATCGATTCTTCTGTCGCGCTCCTCGAATTTTTTTTCGTTGCGCATGAGCGCGTAGGTGTTCGAATGCCACCACCATCCCGGCACGAGGATCAGCTTGCCTTGGGTTTCGTCGCTGTCCACGAGGCAGAAGGGGAATTTGATATCGAGCTCGTGCTTGTAATCGCTCTTGGACAAAAGGCAGAAAGACGCGAAACGCGACGAATGCTTGACCGATGTGCACAGGCCCGGCCAGAAACCCCGTCCGGCCTCGATTTCACCGTCGGGCGCCCGCGAATTATGGTTCGAGCCTATGGTCGCGCCCGCGGCGAGGTTGGATTGGCCCTTGATGAGGCTTGCGATCAGAAAGCTGGTGTTGTGGTGCTGTTCATGGGCGGGAAAGATAAGGTTGTTGAGAATTTCGCAGCATGAGACCGTGCTGTTTTCTCCAAGCACCGAATGGATAAGGCGCGCTCCATATTTCAGCGCCGAGTTGTCGCACATCACAAAGCGTACGGCCTTGCAGCCATAGAATACGCGGCAGCCGTAGCCGAGGATGCCATTGACGAGCTCGACGCCCTCGCCGATCTGTGTGGGGGCATCGGCGCTCGAATTGATGGTGAGATTTTTCAGCTTGTTTGAGCCTTTGATGTAGGCGCTCTCGCCAATATAACTGTCTTTGATGATGCGATTGTGTTTCAGTACGCTGTTGCGGCCGATAACGCCATATCTTCCGAGTCTCCGGTCGAATTTTGTGTCAGTCAGCCTTGCGAATTGTGCCATTAAAACTGTTCTGTCGCGGAACTTGGCCCACAGCCACGCATCGCCTGAGAGCATGCCGTCGAAAGGGTAAATCCAGCGACCGCCATTTTCGTTCATCACATCGAGCGTGATCCGCACCGATTCGTCTTCACTCTCCATGACGATGCCGTTGCCGAATTTGGAGTGGTTGGAAACCTGAATTTCCGCGTTGTTGATGAGGATGCAGTGGTCGTCGATGATATAGTGCGAGAGATAGGCGCAATCCGAGATCACGCAATTGTCGCCGATGTCGCACGCGATGATCTGCGAGTTGAAGATGCCGGTCTCCATCGAAATATCGTGGTGTTCCAGCGTCACATGTTCCAGACGAGAAATCCGGATGAGTCCGAAAAACAGATTGTTGCGCAAAAGTTCAGGGCAAAACGGGTCTTTGACGAGGAAGAGCGACCAATCGCTGCATGTATTGTTGTTTCTTACCAGTACTTCCAGCTCATGGGTAGAGAGGGGTCGGAAGGCGCCAGGTTCTTTCCCCAGACTTCGAAGTTGTTCATCGCGAATGCGATATTCGTTTTCGCCCGGGCCGAGATACTGAAGAGGGATGAAACCTTTACCTACTCTTGTTTCCTGAAGAATTCTGATGTCGTTTGTCATGCTGCAAGTATGAAATATTCCCGTGTGCGGCGCAACAGGCAGGCAAAAAATATCTTCAACCTAAACCCCTTGACCATTTTTCGCCTTTTCGCCATGGTATGGCCATGGATTTTGTCGATTCTGCCAGGGTGGACACTCTCGTGACCGAATCCGAGAAGAAGGTCTTTGAGCTTTTTGAAATGATGGTGAAGTCCACTGGGCAAGAGCGATCAAGATCGGCCGTGGCCCTCGCCAACCTTCTGGGAAACCCCGGAGAATTCAGTTTCTACATCGACTGCACAGAAGATCAGCGCCTCATTCGGGTCTTTCATCTTTTACGCGTATTTCGTGAAAACATGACACTCCTCATCAATAAAACATGGGCCGACGGAATGGAGAATGTCACTCAGGAGCAGCTGCTCGGCGATCTTGCCAGGTTCATTGAAGAATATCGGGATGGTCGAATCGTTTCGGCATTCCGGACTTTCGTGGGGATATCGCGTCAGATTCCATCTTTATTGTTTGGTTCATTGGGCAAGGCGAATGATTTCCTCGAGTACGCATTCCGTATCGATCCGAAATTCGGTCTGTTTTTCTGGTACATCGGCGAAATCGATCTTCAACTGAGAAATATCGACAGCATTCCGGAACATCGGGAGCTTTTTGAGCTCGAGGTGCTCATCGGAGCTTTTGTACTATCGTGCTTCTGAGCATATTCCCATAACATCACCTTCAACAATTCCAGGCCCCTTCGATACTGTTCATATCCGATTGCCTCTCTCTGTACCATTTTTGGAAGCCTCTCCGGTACAAGACAACAGCCTGAAGACAAATTCTTCAATTCATTTTCACTGAGCACCGCCAGTCCGCTTGCCGGGTCGAACAGCAGTATCTCGTTGTCTCTGGCGTCAACAGCCAGTACAAAATGAGGAAACCGGCCACCGATATGGAAGATCACTGGCATTGAAGTGCTGGCGATAATACCGGCCAATGCCATATGCGATATTCGAAATGCAGCAGAGTCGATTCCGTGTCCGGAAATAAGCGCTTCGATATCAGCGAGAGAGATCGGCGGTGGTTTTCCATAGGACCGAGCCATGTCTTCATCGTTCTGAAACCTTTGCATCGACCATGACATATGTGGCTTGCCTGCCTGTATTTCAGCAAGACATATGGCGGTTTGCAGTACATTGAGCATTGCGGCCGCAACGGCATATCCGCATCCATACTGAGTGGTTTGTTTCGGCAGCATCGCAGCAAGAATAGTCTCCTGAAGAGGGTCCGGTGACACATCCCGAGGCATATTGAGCGAGAGGATCGCCGCTGCAAAACCTATACTCATGAAGGGCATCTGTGAAAAGAACATCTGTGCCTCCTCATAGGGGAGACGCAGAAAAGCATTGGACAGCTTCAATTCTAGAAAGAGACTCTGATGTTTTGACTATTCTTTGTGCGGATTCATGCTAGCCGCGCTTTGGTTCGAAATGACTGAATTCCATGCTGAACGAGGCCCGTCCCTGGCTCACCGATCTCAGACTTGTCGTAAAGCCGAACATTGTGGCGAGAGGCGCCTGAGCGTGGATGACTTCAGAGACATTCTTTGTTTCAGAGCCGTGGATGAGCCCGCCGCGCTGCGAGACCAGGCTCATCACTTCGCCGACAAATTCTTTTGGCGCAAGAATGTCGACCTTCATGATCGGTTCAAGCAAAACAGGATTGGCTGCCCTGCATGCCGCATCGTAGGCCATGTTCGCGCAGGCTTCAAAGGCAAATGCGGTAGAGGTCAGCTCGCTATAGTCAATATCGACAAGAGATACGCCTATGTCGACCGCAGGGTAGCCGTACTGGATGCCCGATGAGAATGCCGAAGTGATGCCGCGCTCGATGGCATCGAAAATCTCCTCGGGGACATCGTGCGCACGCAGGGCCTTCCTGTACTGATTGCCTGTGCCGCGCGGCAGCGGTTCGACCTCGATGGTAAGCCCGGCAGTATTTTCTTTGCCGGCAATGACTTTGTGAAACTTCTCGGTGTGGCGGAACTTTGTCGAGATCGACTCGCGGTAGGTAACCTGCGGATTGCCGATTTTCGCCTGGACCTTGAATTCACGGAGCACTCGTGTGACCAGGACATCGAGATGCAACTCGCCCATGCCTCTGATGATGATTTGTCCGGTCTCTTGATCTTCATTGACGGCGAAGGTGGGATCTTCCCGAGCCAGAATTTCGAGTGCTTCCTTGAGCTTGTCGCGGTCTGAAAGGGTTTTAGGCTCGATCGCCACGGAAATGACCGGTTCGGGAAAGTGCATCTTTTCAAGCAAGACAGGGTACCCTTCCGTGCCGAGCGTGTCGCCGGTTTGGGCCAGTTTGAGCCCTACGAATACGGCGATGTCCCCCGCGCTCACCGAATCGATGGGCTCGCTCTTGTTTGCGTGCATGCGCAGAAGCCTTGTGATGCGTTCGCGTTTTTTCTTGGAGGTGTTGTATACCGTCGATGCGGTGTGCAAAGATCCGGAGTACATGCGGACATAGCAGAGAGAACCTGCCTCACGGTCGTACTGGACCTTGAACACCAGACCAAGAGGATATCCGTTGATCTGGCAGGGGATTTCGACATCTTCTTCTTTTTTTGTATGGAAGGCCTTGATTGCGCCGACTTCATCGGGGGCGGGCAGATAATCGACGATCGCGTCGAGCAGGGGCTGGACTCCCATATTTCTGCGCGAGGCTCCCGCAAACACCGGTACGAAATGCCTCGCAATGCAGGCTTTCCGGATTTCAGCCCTGAGTGTCTCCTTGGGAATTGGTGCGCCTTCGAGGTAAAGATTTGTGATGATGTCGGATTGGGCCGAGACTGCATCGAGGAGGTTTTCGTGCCAGCGATGAGCCATTTCTGCTCTTTCCTGAGCAATTGGCGACCTTGTCATCTCAGACCCATCTTCATGCCAGCGGATTTCCTCCATTTCAACGAGGTCAATGACGCCTTCGAAAGAGTTTTCCGCGCCAATCGGGATATTCAGTGGCACCGGATGGGCTCCCAGTTTTGAGCGCATATCCTGCAGCACAGCCTCGAAATCGGCCCCGAGCCTGTCCATTTTGTTGATATAGGCGATGCGCGGCACATGGTATCGCTCCGCCTGGTGCCAGACAGTCTCCGATTGTGGCTCGACGCCTCCCACCGCGCAGAACACCGCGATTGCACCGTCGAGAACGCGCAGCGAACGCTCGACTTCGGCGGTAAAATCGACGTGGCCCGGCGTATCGATAATGTTGATCTGGTGATCGCGCCAGTAAGTGGTCGTCGCGGCGCTCTGGATGGTGATGCCCCGTTCCTGCTCCTGGTCCATCCAGTCCATTGTCGCTTCGCCATCATCGACTTCGCCAATCTTATATGTCTTTCCTGAATAATACAGGATGCGCTCAGTCGTCGTCGTCTTGCCGGCATCGATATGCGCCATGATGCCAATGTTGCGTATTGTTTCCAGACTCATGGATTGCTCCGGGGTAAATGCAGTGATTGAAAGCCCTTAAAAGAAGGTGTGCCCTGAAACCAGGCTATAAAAATATATAAAAAAAGCGCATAAAATACAACACAAGAGAAATGACCCTTCATGCCGTAAGGAAAAACTGGCCACCCCACTGAAGTGACCGGCCCCGGTCCGACAGGCCGGATCTCGCACAGGTAAGGCGGCCAGCCCCGTCATCTCCGCACCACAGAGCTCTGGCGGCAGTACCCTATCTCCTTGCACAGAAGCGCCATTCAAGCATATAAGGGTACTGTGAAAAGAATTGAATTGCTCGCGCCTGCCGGTTCTTCCGAGGCGCTCGATGCCGCAGTCGGAGAAGGCGCCGACGCTGTTTACCTTGGTCTGCGCTCCTTCAATGCGCGCATGCGCACGACGAATTTCGCGTTCAACCAGTTTGAGGCTGCGGTCTACGCGTGCCACGAACGCGCACGGAAAGTCTACGTCACCGTCAATACCGTATTCGAAGAGCGCGAAGCGGATCGTCTGTACCAATTGCTCGAATACCTTGTGTCCGTAGGGCCTGATGGCGTCATCGTCCAGGATGCGGGCGTCGCCAAAATGGTTCGCGATCATTTTCCTTCGCTGCCCCTGCATGGTTCTACACAGATGAATGTGGCCTCGTCGGCGGGCTGCAATCAATTGTCACGCTCCGGTTTTAAAAGGGCGGTGCTCGCCCGCGAGCTTTCGCTGGAAGAAATAAAGCAAATTCGCCAGTATACGAGTCTGGAGCTTGAGGTATTCGTGCACGGCGCACTCTGCGTGAGCGCTTCGGGGCTCTGCCTGTTCTCGAGCTATCTTGGCGGGAAGAGCGCGAATCGCGGCATGTGTACGCAGGCTTGCCGGCGTCTCTACGAGAGCGAGACAGGGACGGGCTATTATTTCTCTCCCGACGATCTTCAGCTGATCGAATATCTGCCGGCACTCATCGCCGCCGGCGTAAATGCCTTCAAGATCGAAGGCAGGATGAAATCTGCCGAGTACGTTGGCACGGTCGTCTCGGCATATCGTTATTTGATAGATAATTATGAGACAGATCAGGATCGGGCGATACTCAAGTCCAGTGCCATGCTCCAGGCTGATTTTGCTCGTCGCAAGACGAGTTTTTTCATTACCGGCACACCGGATGACTACATTCATCCCGATCAGGCCGGTGGCACGGGAATTCATCTTGGCAGGATCCGCGATGCCCGAACCATCGATGACAAGCGCTGGGCCCTCATGAACACGTACGAAGGCCTCGCAGAGCGCGATTCCGTACGCATCCACCGCAAGGACGACTCGGGCCGCATCACCGCGAAGATTCAAGCCGTAAAATATGGCGTCGATGGCATGCTCCTCCAGATCGACGGGGAATGGCGCCAAAACGATGACGTGTATCTCATCCAGACCGCCAGCATGACGCGGCGCTACAGACCGATTCTCCCCAAGAACCTTGATCGCTTTCATAAATTCCCAAGCAGCCATACCGCGCCGAAGCCGACACTGCCGCGCCTGGACGGCAGAAAGCTCGATACGATATTCGAGCCAGGCACCTATGTGCTT
This sequence comes from Spirochaetaceae bacterium UBA6243, assembly GCA_002441395.1. Classification (GTDB taxonomy): domain Bacteria; phylum Spirochaetota; class Spirochaetia; order Treponematales; family Rectinemataceae; genus Rectinema. Next base: position 16,977 of record DJVZ01000054.1, read on the forward strand.
GCGGGGAAAGTCTCCGATCTGCACGCGGCTCTCACGTTCCGGCCCAAGAAGGCCATGATTCTTTTCGATAAACTCAATGCTGAAACAATGCGCCGCGACGAAGGGAATCTTCCCTTTAAGCGTGACAGGCTCATTCTTTGGCTCGATCCCTATTTTGCCGAATCCGATGCTGCCTGGCTTCAGATTGAGCTCGAGTACTGGATAGGGAAGGGCGTTTCTCTCGTTGTTGTCAACAATCAGGCTCATTTTACGCTGCTCCGGGGAAAGAATGTCACGATGGTCGTTGGCCCTTGGCTTTACACGTTCAATCCATGGGCGCTTTCATATTATCTTGAACAAGGCGTACAGGCCGTCATTCCTCCATATGAAATTTCGCGGCAGGACCTGTACAGGCTCACCGGGTATGTGCCCGCCCAATTTTTCGCTCCCATTATATTTGCATATCCTGACTTGTTCAGGATTCGGGCGGATTTGTCGCGTGTCTACGGCCAGTCGCATTTCTCGGACCGTGAGGGGAATCTTTTTACCCTTGTCGGGAGGCATGATTATTCGGTAGTGATTCCCGATAAGCCATTCTCGCTTATCGATCTCGTGCCGAATCTCAAAAAACAGGGATTTTCGCGCTTTATTCTTGATTTGTCGAATGCCGAGCCAGCCCGGGGGCTTTATCGGGACATTGCCCGCGCGGCAGATCAGTGTAAGCCTCTTTCCAACACTTCGCGTTTTAACTGGAAGGATGGTTTTTGGAGCGAAGAAACAGTGCGGCGCGAAGAAAATATGCGTAATAGGGACGATAACCGCCGCGAAGAAGCTGTACGATTTGGTGGTGGGACACGCTCCATGAAGAATCCGCGGCAGCCCGTGGCAAAAAGCCAGGTTCGGGGTACGAAAAGCCCTGTCCGTGCCACAAAGAACGCTCAAGGCGCCAAGAGGTCCAGAAAGCAATAAAGCTGCGGATTGTGCAGGCATTTCTTGACGACGGGCTTCTCTCTGTGTACAGTTAGAAAATGAAATAATGTTTCATTTTCTGATATGGTGTGCAGCATGGAACCGCAATTTGGGGCGCTGTATAATTCGTCATTGAAATTGAAGTGTAGTTCTGGAGTAAAGAATCATGAGTGAGTCAGCAGGCAAGGCTCTGGATATTCTGTTTTACCTCGCGAACGTCGGAGAAGGGGTTTCTCTGGCAAGGCTTTCCAAAGAGACAGGCATGAATAAAGCGACAGCATTGCGCTATCTGAACGTACTCGAATCGAAAGGGGTGGTGGAGCGCTGTCTGTCCGGCTGGACGCTTGGCCTTTCGCTGTTTGAACTGGGCAGCAAGGTCCCGGTACGCCAGCTTGTGGCGGAAAAGGTCCGCCCGATTATCGAAAGGCTTGCGAGGGAATCAGGCGAATCCGTCAATCTTGCCTATCTTGCTGGTGAAACTGCGATCTATCTCGACCGTGCCGAAGCCAATCGCAGTCTTCGCATGCGCTCCATGCCGGGCGACAGGCTTCCGCTTTATTGCACCGGTGTAGGCAAGGCCATTCTCTCTCAGCTCAGCGAGGAGAGAATCCGTGCCATTCTTGGGCCCGGTCCTTTACCTAAGATAACTGAATCCACGTATACTGATCCCGATGAAATTATCTGCGAGGCCGGCCGTGCCCGCGAATCGGGATATGGTATCGACAGGGAAGAATTCGAAATAGGCCTCACGTGCTATGCGATGCCGCTCCGTCTTCCCGGCTCTGATTTTGTCGGTGCAATAAGCATTTCAGGCCCCACCGCCCGCATGAAAAATCCCGAGATCCGCGATCGTTTTCTTGCTTTGCTGGCGCAGGCAGTCCAGGATGCAACCGATGTTCTTTCCCCCTCTCATCATTTTGAGGATCCACCCAAAAAGCCAGAGGGCTGCGCATGATTTCAGCCCTCGTGGCCCTGATGCATAGAGAGCAGCCGGCAGGTGACTTAGAACACCGCCGCACTCGCTTCGCTGGGTTTTGAGGCCTCGACAAATGCGTCATCCGACTTTGAGCCGTCTTCGCGATTTGCTTTGTTCATAGGCTTGAATTCAATGTGTTCGGCAACGATTTTCACGCGCGCGTGCGCCTTCCCTTCGGGGTCCGTCCAGCGATCCTGCTTCAGCCTCCCAACCACCCTGACACCGCGCCCTTTTTTCAGATTCTGGGCGCACGCCGCGCCAAGCCTCGCCCACGCTTCAATATCAAAATATGAGACTTCGTTTTCATATTTTTGATCCGCGACTTTGTAGCTGCGATTTGTGGCAAGCGTAAAATCGCAGACTTGATTCCCGGACGGCGTGGATCGAAAGTTTGGATCGCGTACCAGATTCCCCTCTACCAAAATGCTGTTCAAGTGATTCATACGACCTCCTTGTGCATTCATTACGCGCTGATACCGCGGCCGCGTCTTCCAGCGCTTGCATGAATAATTCGCGCACGGCCCCCGTTTCTGATTCAATTTTTGGACTATAAATGCTACTATGTACGCATGAATAGTTTCGATCAGTTTCAGTCACCTTTTTCCTGGCGCTATGGTTCCGAAGAAATGCGTAAGATATGGAGCGAGCGCAACAAACGGCGACTCTGGCGCCGGATATGGATATCGCTTGCAAAAGCTGAATCCCTGTATGGACTTGTGAATTCTGGGCAGATTGCCGAACTCGAGGCGCATGCCGAAGACATCGACTTCGAAAAGGCCCAGGAATTCGAAAAATCGATCCGCCACGACCTCATGGCAGAGCTGCGCACCTATGCATCGCAGTGTCCCAGCGCGGGCGGCATACTCCATCTCGGTGCGACATCCATGGATATCGAAGACAATGCCGATGCCTTGAGGATCCGCGACAGCCTCCGCCTCCTCAAAAAGAGGCTCGCTGGCCTTCTCGACGTGCTGGCTGAAAAAATCGAACGTTTTGCGGCGACACCGGCGATGGCCTTCACTCACCTTCAGCCCGCGGAACCGACGACACTCGGCTACCGATTCGCTTTTTATGCCCAGGACCTCGCGGACACCTATGAGCGCCTCTCAGCGACAATCGACGCGGTCAAAGGCAAGGGCTTCAAGGGGGCGGTGGGTACTTCCGCATCGTATGCCGAGCTTCTGGGCATTGCGCAGCTGGAAGATTTTGAGCGTGTACTCTCTGAGGAGCTTGGACTGCCATTTTTTGAAGTTGCCACACAGACCTATCCCCGCGTTCAGGATTATCGGATATTGGTCCTTCTCGCCGAGCTCGCGGCAATCCTCCACAAGATGGCCTTCGATTTCCGCATTCTGCAGATGCCACTGCTCGGTGAGATCTCCGAACCCTTCGGCGCGCATCAGGTCGGGTCTTCCGCGATGCCTTTCAAGCGCAATCCGATAGAGTGCGAAAAAATCGACTCGCTCGCCCGGCTCGTCGCCTCCTATCCTGGCGTGGCCTGGGATGATGCGGCGCTGTCGGGTCTCGAACGCACGCTCGATGATTCGGCCAACAGACGAGTCATTCTGCCCGAGGCGTTCCTTGCGGCTGACGAATTGTTGGCCACGATGCGTCGGATTGTGGAAGGCCAGGTGATCGATGAAGAGGCAATTCAGCGCACAGTGGAAAGCTATGCGCCCTTTGCCGCGACAGAGCGCGTGCTCATGGCGCTTGGCAAGCTTGGCACGGACCGCCAGGAAGCGCATGAGCGATTGCGTGACCATGCGATGCTTGCCTGGAGTGCAGTGCGCGGTGGAAAACCCAATCCGCTCAAAACATTGCTTCAGTCTGATGAATTTTTCGCCTCTCGCCTCTCTTCTGATGCTATCGAAATGCTCTTTGATGTCGATACTTATATAGGGGCAGCCGAACAGCGGGCACGGGCGACAGCGGCACGAATCCTCAGGCTCGCGTTGGATGAACCTTGAATTGAGCGATATACTTTTTAGGTGCTGATACTTATTCCAAGGAGTGGACATGTTAGATTTCATCAGCAAAGGCGGACCGATCCTCTGGGTTATTATGGCGCTTTCAGTGGTAGCGCTCGCAATCATCATCGAACGCTTGCTTTACTTGCGTCGCATCTCGATCGATGAGGAAAAGCTTTTTCTCCGTATAAAAACGAGTCTGATGGAGGGTCATTATTCCGAAGCTCTCGCAATATGCGACCAGAATGTGTCGCCATTTTCGACGTTGCTCAAAGTGGGCATCGAAAACAGAAATCAGCCGGAATACCTGCAGCGCGAACTTTTGAAAGACGCCGCGGCGATGGAGTCTGTGAATCTTGAGCGGGGAATGACGACATTAGGTACCATATCCAATATTTCCACGCTGCTTGGTCTGTTGGGCACCGTCACCGGCACCATGAAGGCATTCGGCGTGCTTGGTAAATTCGGCGCAGTGAGCGATCCAGCCGCGCTGGCGAGCGGCGTCGCGGAAGCTCTCATTACGACCGTAGGCGGCCTTGTCGTCGCAATTCCGGTCATTATGTTTTACAATTATTTTGCTTCAAGGATAAACCTCATTCTTACTCGTCTCGAAACGCAGGTGAATGGCCTCGTGAATCTCGTCTCCAGCTACAGCGACAAAGAAAACGGCAAAAATGAGGAAAAGCCCTCGAAGGAGATATAATGATCCGCGATCGAAAGCTTTCGCCAAAGATAAATTTCGATCTGACGCCGCTGATCGATATTGTACTCCAGCTGGTGATTTTCTTCATGATCACTACGACCTTCAAAACTTCGCCTGGCATTATATTGCAACTGCCCGCTTCCCAAACAGCGCAATCCGTCGCTACGCCCGAACTGAGAGTGGTCGTCGTATCCTCGAACGAGATATATGTTGACAAGACAAAAACCAACCTTGCCGGACTTGAACCGATTCTGCGCAAACGTGTAAGCGGCTCCGATGCCAAACAGATCCGGGCAGTGCTTGAGGGACGCTCCAGTGCCGAATATCAGCTGATCATCTCAGTGCTCGATGCATTGCGGTTGAATGGCATCGAGAACGTCGGACTCATCACGCGAAAAGACAAGGTGGTGCAATGACCGAAGCTCACACCTACGCCGAGCGGGAACAGCGAAAACGAACCATTATCTCTTACGCTATTGCGCTTGGATTGTATGCGCTGCTGTTCGGTGCAGGTTTCTTGTTTGACCTGTTTCATCCCCAGAACCTGGATTTCAGCAATAAGACTCTGATTGTCAATATTCAGGGGCCGGTCCTCAATGATGTAGGTAAAGGCTCGCCGGTAGAAAAGAAAGAGGAAGCGGTTGTCGCTGAAAAACCTGCTCCGCCCCCGCCTCCTGCGCCAAAACAGCAGACGCCGGTCGCCGCTCAGCCGGCGCCGGTCACTCCTGCGCCCGCACCGGAGGCGGAACCGACGCCTGCCCCTGTCGTTCCCGCAGTGCAGGAGCCGGTGACGCCGTGGACCCCGGGTGAACGCGGCCCAGGCTCACGCATAAGCTCGAGTGAATCATCGGTACTGTCGCCCGGCGAAGGACAAGTCCCCTGGGGCACGGGCGAAGCCGTGCGCATTACGAAAGCGGAGAAAGGAAATACTGTTGAAACGACACTCGGCGGCTCTTCTGAGACTGTCGGCCAGAGCCTCTATGTGCCTATTTATTTGAACATGCCCTTGCCGTCTGTCGTGCCGGCTGGACTCTTCAATGCCATACCCAACGAGATTATTCCGCCCAGTACACTGATCGCGTCCGCCGAATCCCGCAAGCGCGCTTTCCTGAATTATTATACGAAAAGCGGCAACGAATACCGACTTACAAATGCCGTTCCTCTCGAGGTACGGGAAAAGCTCTGGGGCATGCTTGAAGATGCGGGCTATAACGCGGAACAAGCCGACTATAAAACTGGCCGCACACTGAATCCTGTCGTCATAGGATTTTCGGTTACCAAGGACCGTCAGTTGAGGGGGGTAGAGCTCCTGCAGTCTTCTGGAGATTCCGATATCGACGCATCTGTGCTTTATGGCTTTAAGCGGGCTTCATTCTGGAACAAGAGCGGAGAGACCATTCAGGGCCGCTTCGTGTATCGATTCTGACGTCCTATGGTTTGTCTTTTTTCTTCCTGACTTCTTCCCTGAACTTTTCCAGATACGCTTTGTCCAAGTCGGCAGCAAAAAAAACATCGACTACATCGGGCGCGAACTGTATGCCGCGCATCAGATGGATCTCCTGAAGCACCTCGTCGAAACTGAGGGCCCTGCGATACGGACGCGAAGTCGCCATTGCGTCGAGTGTGTCCGCGAGCGAAATAATCCTCGCAAGGTGATCGATTCTCTCACCTTCAACACCATCAGGGTAGCCCTTGCCATCCCAGCGCTCATGATGATGTCGGACCGCGGCCGCCGCTTTCTCGAAGAATTCTACTGTGGAGAGGATTTGCGCGCCGATGATGGGATGCATACGAATGATCTGACGTTCTCGTTCGTTGAGAGGTCCTTCCTTATTCAAGATGCTGTCGGGGATACCGATTTTCCCAATATCGTGCAGCAGCGCCGCGTACTCAAGCTGCTCAATTTCTTCATCGGCAAGAGACATGGCTTTTCCAATTCGCGAACTCAGCCATCGGACACGCTCACAATGTCCTTGTGTATAGCGATCCTTGGCCTCGATAGTCTCGGCAAGCGCGTAGGCGGTTTGCAAGTTCATTTTTTTCAGTTTGCCGTACACATCGCCAAGTTCTTGATAACTCGATTCGACCCTTTTTTCGAGTTCGAGGCGCTGCTGTTCACGTTTTCGCTCTTCTTCTGCTTTCATCTCCATGATTTCGCGATACGAAAATGCTTTCTCAAGCGTCTCTCGTATCTTTTCAAGAGAACTCGGCTTGACCAGATAATCGAAAGCGCCGGCTTTCATCGCAGCGAGGCCAGTTTCGAGATCGCCAAAGGCAGTGAGCATTATTACGGGCACACTGGGGATAATGGTCCTTATTTTGGGCAGCACGACCAATCCTGACATGACCGGCATGCGAATATCGAGCAAGATGGCGTCAGGGCTGACATCGCCGCTCTCTATGAGATCGAGCGCTTCCCGGCCGTTCTTTGCTATAGCATAATCATAGTCCATTTTTTGTATGCTTAAGGAAAGTACTTTTTGCATCGGTGCATTGTCTTCGACGACAAGCACCATACGTTTTTGATCAGTATTCATCAAATCCTCATGCGCAACAGAGTTTATCGGTGCTGTTTCCTGAAGTGAGGTACAAGAAAGGGCACCTTTTCTGCATATTCGCGATAATCCACGAACTGTATGGGAAAAGTATACTGATCTTGTAATAAAATGAGAAGCAGGTTAAGAACATTTGCGATGAAAAAACTGATCAAAACAAGGGAATTGTTCGCCCACATTGCAAGACTGATTGAGAACAGCAAAAAACACCAAAACCCCGGATGCCTGCACTTGCCGTAACTTCCCCGCGCGTAGGCATGGCCTCTCGGCACTTTGGATTTTTTTGCGCCAAGTGGAATTTCCAAAAAGACAGTCCAGACCAGGAAGCCACCCCCCGTGAGAGCAAGCACAAGACAGACGGTGCGCATATATTCTGGCAACTTCATGTTCTGTTCGCTGTGGAGAAGCGCAGAACACATGCCGAGCACAATGAGGACATAGCCCGGAACTTGCAGGGCCGTATGCCCCGGCAAAGGCGGTACATGATGTTCCGGCTTGTTTTTCCCCTGATTTTTCTGTGAGAAGCGTACATAGCGCCACTCTGCGAGCATGAGTAGCACAAAACCGAAGAAAATAGAGATAATGGATACCATTCTGTATACTACTATGCTATAGTATTCACGAATTTTCCAGATATCGTGCATTAAATGGGAGCAGTCCGATGATATTGGATGTTTCGTCGCTCATTCCCGCGTTGTCGTTTTGCATCTACATACCCTTTATCATTTTTGGCCTGGCTAACAAGAAGGAGCGGGTAAACTTCTCCTTCCTCCAATACATGGGGTTGATGGCGCTTTGGAGCTTTGGCTCTTTTATGATGCATGCCAATACGGGGCTTTTTACTCCGCTTGTGTGGAACAGGGTCATGCTTGTAGGGATGCTTGGCGGCCCCATTACCATCTTTGCGACACTTATCTATTTTTCGAAGACCGAGAAACACAGATACCGGATTTTTCTGTATTTCGGATACATAATCTATATCTTCTCATTATACCTGAATTTTTCTGGTTTAATCGTTACCGATGCCGGATTTGTAGACAATGCGTTCTATTATACGCTAGGGTCGGGCGCGATCGTTGCGTATTCGCTTTCCTATTTTTATCTCATCCTTGCGATCCTGCTTGTCCTTTGGGAGCTTAGAACCAGTAAGGACAAATTTTTAAAGCGCTCTCTGCGGCTTGTGGTGGCAGGGGTTGTGATCATGCTGTTAGGCATCGCCTCCAACCTCTATACCCCTCTTGGACGATACCCCATTGACTTATTGGCCGCGACAATAAATGCGGTGATAATTTTCTTCAGCGTTTATAAATATAGGATTGTACATTATTCGGCTGTGGTGCTCAATATTTTTCTTACAATCCTGGTTGTCATTTTTTCAAGCCTCATCTATATGTTTTTCTTTGTGCTGGTATTTAAGCTCGAGCGGCTGATTCCATTCTCTGAACTGACTTTAATGTCAGTATGTTTGGGTATTGTCTCCTCCTTGTTTCTTGCGCCATTGCGGACCGCCACCCAAGCGCTGCTCGAAAGACTATATGGCGGAAAAAGCTTTTTGTATTATCAGGAATTGCGTAAATTTTCCGCTGATCTTACTTCTATCGTAAGCCTTGAGGATCTTGCAAAACTGACTGTCGACAATGTCATGTCGACATTCAAGCTTGACTGGGCTTTTGTGCTTATAAATGACTATAACGCAAGACATTTCCGAATCATCGCCGCCAAAGGGCTCGATTTTGCAGGTGAAGGAGAGCAGGGCCCGAAAGAGCATGTCATTGTTCCGAGAACAGATCAATTTATCCAGTCATACCAAATGCGCACGATTCAGCAGAGCCAGACTTCTGCCCAGCGAAGCATTTCAATCAGACTTACCAAGGGCGAAGAGCATGAAATGGTTGCCGCGAGCCTTGTGCTTCCGTTGAAATTCAAGGAAAGGCTCAATGGGTTTATTGTTCTTGGCCCCCGGATTGAGAAGGACTATTACAACCAGTATGACCTTGAAATATTGCAATTCCTTACGGATCAGGCTTCTGTGGCTGTGGAGAACGCAATCAGTTTCGAACGGTTGCGTCAACAGCAGAAACGCCTTCAGGAAACGAATGAAGAGCTCGCGCTGAGCAGAAATAAGCTTGAAGCGTTTTTCGATGGAATTGCGACACCGATTTCGATTCAGGACATCAATTACAATATCGTTACGGCGAACTACGCGGCCCAGCGATATTTTGAGAAACCGCAGGAAGAACTTGTCGGCTCAAAGTGCTACAAAGCATATTTTAACCGTGACCGCCCGTGTGTCGAATGTCTTGCTCAGGATTGTCTTCATACCAAACTTCCATTCAGTTCCGAGAAGCAGGATGATCGTACTCAGCTTACATTTTCACTTAATTTTTATTCGATTCCTACACCGCAGGGCTCTATAGGTTCATTTATAGAATTCTTCCAGGACATCACAAAACAGAAAACCCTGCAGGAAGAGCTCATTCAATCAGAGAAGCTGGCAGGAATCGGGACTCTGGTTTCAGGAATAGCGCACGAAATCAACAACCCGCTTGGCGGAATCTTGGGAACCGCCGACCTGATGCTTCCCGAAACACCTGAAGGCAGTCCGCTTCGTGAATACACATCGGATATTATTCGCTATGCCCAAAGCGCCGCGGATGTTATCAAAGATCTCATGATCTATTCAAGAAAAACACGAACCAGCGCTGAGATGCTCAGTATTGTCAATATTCTTGAGAATTCTTTAAAGATGGCCATGCGCGGCATTGATTTCGGGACAATTGTGGTGCGGAAATCATATGATCCCGTTCATGAAATTCTTGCAAATCCGACCGAACTTCAGCAAGTGTTTCTGAATCTTATTGTGAATGCCGTGCAGGCCATGAACAGCGATGGCATTCTCACGCTTTCCTGCAGGCAGGAAGATGATGACGTCGCGGTGACGGTTCAGGATACCGGAATGGGCATCGAAAAAGAGAATCTCGACAAAATATTCAATCCGTTTTTTACCACCAAGGAAACTGGTGCGGGTACCGGCCTGGGCCTGAGCATTGCGCATCATATTGTGACCAAATATGGCGGGCGCATCCTGCTCGATAGCCAGGAAGGGAAAGGGACGACTTTTACTGTCATTCTTCCAGCTGCTGACCAAGACAAAGATAGAGTTCATCTTGTTCATGCCAGAGAACTCCGTCAATTCGAAGACAGCTTCTATCTGCAACGCAAAGTATTGGTGGGAGAAAAAGGTTATAAGGAAGAGACAATACGCCGTAAATCAGATGAAGTCGCCTATCATATTCTTGCGTACAAAGGACTTCAGCCCATCGGTACTGTGACTTTACATTTGAGCGAAGAAGAAGGGCATGTGCCAATCGAAGAAAATTTCAGTATTGCACGATATCTTGATGGGAGCCTCTATGCGGAAATCGACAGACTTGCCGTATCAAAAGAGGAGCGAGGCAGTCTTATTCCCTTCAGTATCATGGCGCTTGCCTATCTCTATGCGCGGGGGAGAGGAGCCAAGAGAATTTTCCTCGATGTGTTTGCCGACGAAATGAAGCTCATCAAGATGTACGAGAAGCTCGGTTTTGAAATTATTGGCAGCTACAGCAAACCATTGCCCTGCACGGTGATGATGATGGACCATGTCTCCAAGTATGAGCAGGAAGTTTCACGCATGGAGCACTTTGTAAAGCCGTTTTTCTCGCGACTTGTTCCAAAAATCGATTTTTCGGGCGAAGACATGCATTACGTAATGAAGGCTATCGATGAAATAAGCGCCAAATTTTCCAAGCAAAGTACCGAGCAGGGGCCGCTTGATGAAGCAATCTAGAATCATTGCATAAGATGTTTTGCCCATCATAGACAGAACAAAAACATCGGCATACAATCAGGCGCGGTATGAAGCCAGACGATTTGGCCGAGGGGCTCAATACGATATTTGCCCACTCACCTGTTTTCCAGGATAAGTCACTTATTGTCGATGTAATCGCCAATCCGAAAGCCGGTGGTTTCAGCCGTATTCATCATTCAAAAAAACGGTTCAATGAACTCAAAGAGATTGTGAAGCGTTCCCTCAGCCTGCCTGAACGCACATCTCCGTTCAGCCTGAAAATGCACCTTACCGAGCGATGCGGTCATGCCGCCGCGATTGTCCAGCGCATACTCGACCGTTCTCCTTCCAATGGGAAAGACTCGTATCACCTCATTGTGACGGCAGGGGGCGATGGTACAAGCCTGGAAACAGCGGAGCGGCTTACGCGGCTTCCTGAATCCGAGAAGAATCGGTTTGGGATTGTGCGGCTGCCTTTTGGGACAGGCAACGATGGCTCGGAGGGGAGAAACCTGCTTGTTGCGCTGGAGAGGTTCCTTGGGCCCGCGATGTTTGAACGCAGACCAGCGCTGCGAGTCACTCCAAGCGAAGAGGGCGGCTCGCTGCCACGCTACTCATTCAACATTGCGAGCATTGGCCTGGATGCCTATGTGGCCGACATGACAAATCGCCTTAAGCACAATTTTCCGGGAGATTCCTACAAGTTCTGGGTAGATGTCGGTACGCTTTTTTACGACCGCGTGTACAATGTGGTCGACATGGGACTGAAGGCCTGGAACGAAGAAAAACTGATGGTTGATTCAAATGAGCCGCGTTTGTTGATCGCCATGGGCGCTTCCGGCAATCGGCAATATGGCTCAAATAAAAACATCCTGCCGAATGAGTACAATTGCGTAGCTGTGGCTCAGACGAGCTTGTTCAGAAAGCTTCTTATAAAGGGCCCCATCGAGCATGGGCGACACGAGAAAATTCCTGAACTGATGCATTTTACGGCTGACAAGCTTTTGATCGAGTATAGCGAACGCATTCCTCTCCAATGTGATGGGGAAACGGTTATTCTCGCCAAATGTGATTTTCCTCTCATCATAGAGCGGCTTCACGATGTTTACAATGTGCTGGTGCCTGCCTAAGGCCTCACTTCACGCCATCATCACAGGCGTCTTCATCTTCATTGGGTCGTGTTGACTCCGGCGACTGAGGCCTTACACAGGGATCCAGTTCAACGTTCGATGTGGGGTCCGTCTCTTTCTTCGTCTTCTTTGTGGTTTCACTCATTTTTATGCCTCCGAATAACATTCAATATTTTTAATGTAATGAGAGAGTGCGGCTAAAGCAAGAAAAGTCGGTCTCTTTTTTGAGTAAAATACGGCGGCAATTTATTTGCCGGCGAGCGGGTAGCGGCGGAAACAGGAATAGACAGCGCCTGAACGGTCGAGTTTTGACTGCATAAGCTCGAATGAATCGACAACGAATGTGAGCTTTGGCGGCGCGGCCAACGATGAAAATTCCGGTATCCAGAAAATTTTGAGCCTTGCAAGAGTAAGGTGCGCTTTCCATGGCCGTGTATCGGTTTCGGCGCCGATTTGGGCGGCGATATCGCGCATTCGGCCGATGAGTTCCGCAAGAGGCTCGACAGGCTGAATCTCTATACTGATATAGAGCACTCGAGGTGCCCGCAAAGAAGGGAGGACCGAGAGCTTCCCCGTCGCAAGCTGAAGCGGAGGACAGAGCGGGGCAGATTCTGCGAGAAGAGTCTGAAGCTTTGCTGTGGTTCCGGCCTCAAGTTCTCCGAAAAAATGAAGTGTCAGATGCAGATTCTCCTGTGGAACCCAGGATGGATGCGCGCGGCCAAAGGCCGGTACGAGCGAATGGCTATAATCTGCGATTTGCCTTTGGACATGAGCGGGAAATGGCAGGGAGGCGAAAAGGCGCATACGGATATTATGCCAAATAATCGGGGCGGACGCGAGACATCGACGCAAAGATGTTGCGCTTGATGTGGCTTGAATCACCGGTGATCTGATCGATGAGCCGCCTAGTCTTTTTGCGTTCCCCCTCAAGATTGAATGAACAGGAACAAGTAAAGGATGTCAGATTGAGCTCGTCGGCGCAGCCAATGATTTGTCGCTCTTCACAGAGGGAAAGCGGCCGAATGACGGTGAGGGGATATTTTTTATACGGCATGACGGGCGGCATAGTGGCGAATTCTCCCTTTTTCATCATATTCATGAAGAGCGTTTCAAGAATGTCGTCCATATGATGGCCAAGCGCGAGCTTATTGAAGCCATGCGCCTGCGCATATTTCATGAGCTCGGTGCGGCGCTGGGTTGCGCACCAGTAGCAATTCATTGTTTCGCCGGGCTTCAATCTCCCCGCGACGGGCACATCGAGGCGCACATAGGGTATGCCCCATTCTGTCATGCGCGAGGCGAGCCACGCTTCATCGATGGGTTTGGCATATCCTTTGTCCGCCAAATCAGTAGCTACATGACAAGCGGTGATTTCAAATGGTACATCCCACCATTGGCGCTTCAGGGCAAGATCCCATGCAAGGCAGCTTGAGTCTTTGCCACCGGAAACCGCAACGAGAATGTTATCTCCAGGCTGAATCATCTCATAGTGGCGAAGGGCAATTTCCGTCAGCTTGGAAAGTGTAGTGCGCGCGTCTTTCATGCTTCAAACTTGGCAACTTTTGGTGTAATGACAAAGCGGCAATATGGCGCATCGGGGTTATGAGCGTAATAGTCCTGATGCCAGGATTCGGCAGGCCAAAACCTGCCGACCGGTTCTATCGATGTGACGACAGGCGTATCAAAGGCTTTCTGTGCCGAACTCTTCGACTGCTGGGCAATTTCGCGCTGTGATTCATTCATGTAGAAAATCACCGAACGATACTGCTCGCCGACGTCGGCGCCTTGCCTGTTCAGGGTAGTCGGGTCGTGGAATTTCCAGAAATATTCGAGAATTCCCTGATAAGAAATGCGAGAGGGGTCGAACGTGACCTCTACTGTCTCGGCGTGGCCGGTAGTGTTTTGGCAGACTTGCTCATAGGTTGGATTTGACACAGAGCCTCCACAATATCCCGGTTTTACTTGTACAACGCCAGGGACTCGCTTGAAGAGTGCTTCCATGCACCAGAAACAGCCCCCCGCCAAAAGAGCTTTTTCAGTGTTTATTTCGTGTCCGTTCATATCGCTTCCTTTTATTTTTTGATCAGAACACTATTTATTTGTTCATCACCATATGATAAAAGTAGCGAAATTGCGTGCAAAAGGGAAATGCAGGTTTTGGGTGGTGCGAAACCGCTAAATCGTGGTGCCTGCAGGGCCATCCACCCCTGGCATATTATCGAAGCCAGTACTGAGTTTTTCGCGCCCTTCCAGGGGATATATGACTGAATTGATAAAGGAAACGAGGACATCGAGGGCGCGCTCATTGAAGCCGCCTTCCGGAATAATGATATCGGCATATGCTTTTGTTGGTTCGATAAATTCATAATGACCAGGACGAACGACGGTCAGATACTGCTCGACGACCGAATCAACGGTGCGCCCGCGTTCCTTGATGTCCCGCGTTAAGCGCCGAATGAATCGGATATCGTCCGGCGTATCCACAAAAATTTTAAGGTCGATGAGCTCGCGCACTTGTTTGTTGGTGAAAATCATGATGCCTTCGAAAATAACGAGTTTTGAAGGCTGGATGTGAATGGTCCGCTCGGTGCGCCTGTGGTGCACAAAGTCATAGACAGGCATATCGATGGAGTCGCCATTTTTGAGCGCGCCCAGGTGTTCGATGAGGAGTTCGTTATCGAATGCATCCGGATGGTCGAAATTGAACGCCGTGATATTGCGGTTGTTGATGAATTCCGCCGATTTGTAATAGTTGTCCTGTGGCAGAAAGACAAAATCGCTGACCATTTCGGAAATTTTTCGTACGATGGTGGTCTTGCCGGAGCCGGAGCCACCGGATATACCGATTATTTTTACTGGGGGCATAGCGTTTTTGTATCACGAGCGGGGGTTATGGTAAAGTGGAAAATGGAGTGCCAAAGCTTCCTTAATATACACCACTTCTTCCATGAGATGCGCAATGGCTGATTGTTGGAACACGAAGGGGCCAGGGTCGCCGCATAGGCAAGCCCAGCGGCGATTTGCTCATCGACAGGTTCAGAAGAGAGTCCGCGGCGGGCGCGCCGTGATTCAATTTCGTCCATGATATTCATGCTGATATCTTATACCATATTGGAAAGAGTTTCTTGTATTTCATCGACGATGAAATCGGGTGTGGATGCTCCCGCTGTAATTCCGATACGCGCAAATTTTACCATTTCCGTCTTGAGTTCGCTTGCCGTTTCGATGTGCCAGGCAGGCACGCCGCATTCGATTGCGCTCGCGTACAGGCGCTTTGTGTTTTCCGAATTCTTGCCCCCCACGATGAGCATGGCATCGACTTGCCCACACAGGTCGATCAGCGCCCGCTGGCGTTCACGCGTAGCCGGACATATGGTCTTTTCTGCAGCCATGTTTTTGACGTGGGCTTGAAAGACTTCGATCACCGCATCGTAGTCTTCCTGTCGGATAGTCGTCTGTGCGATGAGGGCACAGGGGTGGTCCTTCAACTTTTCTGCCATCTGAAGCGCCATTTTGGGACTATCGACGACGAGCGCATTCGAAGTGTGTCCCAAAATACCTGCAATCTCACCGTGATGGGGATCGCCGACAAGCACCACCTGCCACCCCAGTTTTTCGTAATGGCGCGCAAGGCGCTGGCTTTTTATGACACGCGGACATGTGGCATCGATAATGCTGGCTCCAAGCTCGTGCAGGCGGGACAATGCCGCGAGCGATGCCCCATGTGCCCGGATGACAACGGCTGCATTTTTCAAATCCGGCAATTCGCCTGTACCCGTTTCAATCGCTTTTGCATCGAGCACATGGACACCGAGGGATTCGAGGTCTGCCACTGCCTGCGGGTTATGGATAAGAGGTCCATATGTATATACACGAGAGCCTTCCTGAAAGGCCTTTGTGGCCGCTTCTCGCGCAAGTTCCTCCGCACGGCGCACACCCATACACATGCCCAGTACGCGTGCCCTGATAATCTGCATGCTATGATAATACCAAATTCGCAAGATTGCTTCCACTCGGCACCATGGAATTGCACGTTGCGAATTTCGCAAAAAGTGGTATACTACTACTTCCGAAAATTTGCCATCTTGAGAAAAGGAGATTTTATGGCAGCGCGTAAAACCATCGTCGTAGCCCTTGGTGGCAATGCAATTATTGAAGAGGGCACGGAGGGTACTATCGAACAGCAATTCGAAAATACCCGCAAAAGCATGAAAGCTATCGTCGGCATGATAGCTGAAGGCCATAAAGTCGTTTTAACGCATGGAAACGGACCCCAGGCCGGAGTGCACCTTATCCGGAACGAGGCGGCCTCCAATCAGGTACCGCCCTCTCCGCTCAATGTGATTGTCGCCGATACCCAAGGTTCCATGGGATATATGATCGCGCAGAGTCTTTCCAACGCACTTCATGCCGAAGGTATCGAAAAAGATATCGTCACGGTGATAACTCAGGTCGAAGTGGATCCGGATGATCCTTCGATGCAGAATCCGTCAAAATATGTCGGCCCCTTCTATAAAGCCGAGCAAGTCGAAAAATTGCGCGATCGTGGCTGGGTTATCAAGGAAGATCCTATGCGTGGCTATCGCAGGGTAGTTCCGAGCCCCACGCCGCTCGATGTGGTAGAGAAAGACATCATCAAGGATCTCATCGATGATGGGAAAATAGTGATTGCGGTAGGTGGCGGAGGTATTCCCGTCAAGCGGGAGGCCGGCGGTACGCTTTCAGGCGTCGATGCGGTCATTGATAAAGACCGTGCATCTGCGCTGCTTGCCAATCTTATCGATGCGGACGAACTTATAATTCTCACGGGTGTCGAAAAAGTGGCAATCAATTTCCGCAGGCCTGATCAGGAGGTCTTCGACCATCTCACGGTTGAGGAATGCGACAAATACATGGCTGAAGGGCAGTTTCCCAAAGGTTCCATGGGGCCGAAAATCGAGGCGGCCTGCGATTTTATACGCCGCGGCGGGTCCAAAGTGATCATCACGTCCATGGAAAACGCCACTGCGGCTGTCGATGGCAAGGCAGGAACCGTCATCACCGCGTAGCGCAACTTGACCACTTAAGGCGGTCCATGCTACTTTTTCTGGAATTCTTTTTCGACAAGGAAGATATATGAACGGTATCCAAAATGGCCTGACTCTGCTGCAGCAGACAACGGCAACGAATTCGACGGGATCACTCGTCTCTACCATTGTGACCTTTGGTCTTGTCTTCGTGATTTTCTACTTCTTGATTATTCGGCCGCAGAACAAAAAACAGAAAGAGATGCAGCAGATGATTGCGGGCGTCAAGAAAGGCGACAGGATTGTCACCATCGGTGGGATCCACGGCGTAGTGGCTTCCGTAAAAGAATCCACGGTTGTCGTAAAGGTCGACGACGGGACTCGGATCGAGTTCTCGAAGTCGGCAATTTCCTCAGTCAGTCCTGTCAAGGCAGAGGAAAAGACAGAGGAAAAAGCAAAACCTGCCGACGAGCCTGAAGAGAAAACCGAAGACCAGTAACTTACCCGATATGCCAGGCCTCGCTCTCGGGCAGGCTGGCATACCACATTTCTCCGCATTCCATGCATCCATGAAAAGATTGGAGTAACCGGTATGAGCAAATTCCGCCGCCTATTGATCGTCATTGCAGTGCTCGCCGTGGCCTTCATGTTCCTTTTTCCGAGTATTCAGTGGTATTTTCTGACACCGAAAGAGGATCAAGCCATCGCGGTAGGTTCCCGGGAGCAGATTCGGGAATATTCCCGGCGCATGACCTATCTCATTATTACCGACCTTAAGCAAAAGGCCGTCGCGAAAGATGCCACGGATCTTTCCGGCCAGAAAGCCTATAAGGTCGTGGTTGAGTCGGCAAAGAAGGCCTATTCGCTCGCAAAGAAGCCTGCCCCCAAAAGCTGGGATGCCATCGCCATCCTTTCGGGGTTCCCGGGCGAGCGTTCCATGTTCGACAGCATCGAATCCCGATACAGAGAGCGTGTACTGAACCTTAAAAATGTGCATTCCAGCGCGGTTCAGCTTGGTCTCGATCTGGCCGGCGGCATGAGTGCGGTCATTCAGGCTGACCTTAAGGGTCTGTCCGAGAAATTGGGGCATGACCTTTCCCAGGCTGAAAAAGAAGACGCGATGAAGCGCGCTGTCGAAATCCTCAATTCGCGCGTCGACAAGTTTGGCCTTACGGAGCCGGTGATCAGACGCCAGGGAGAAGACCAGATCTATATTGAAATTCCGGGTACTCCCGATCCCGAACGCATAAATTCCATCATCATGGGCAAGGGAAATCTTGCCTTCTATATTGTCGATTCTGAAGCTTCTACCGTAGTGAATTCATATCTTTCAACGAATCCGGTCGGCATCGACGAACAGACGATGATCGTGGATAAGCCAGGCCTTGTGCCGGAAGGTGAAATTGTACGCAAGGTTTATAAAAAAGACAGCTATGGGCTCGATGAGTTTACCGGCGAATATATGGTGCTTCAGGGCAAACCGGGCCTCGACGGCAGCCATATCCAGAGCGCAACGGTCTCGACCGACTCCATTACCGGCAAACCGGAGACGAACTTCGTGCTCGACAAGGAGGGCGGCGATACTTTCTATGCATTGACGAGCGATAATGTTGGCAAAACCATGGCGGTCGTGCTCGATGACCGAATAAAATCATATGCCAGGATCCAGGAGCCAATCCGCGAATCGGTGCGAATCACCGGCTTTGACGCCGATGAAGCCGAATCGCTCGCGCTGCTTTTGAGAACCGCCGCACTTCCCATCAGCCTTTCTGTGGTAAGCCAGCAGGCGATTGGCGCCTCTCTGGGTGAAGACTCAATCGGGCAGGGACGAACAGCCATTCTTGTCGGCCTTTTGTCGATCTTCATATTTATGTTCGCGTACTATAAGTGGGCTGGCCTCAATGCGACAATCGCTCAGGGACTCAACCTCTATCTGATGCTGTCGGTGCTGACTGCCTTCAAACTGACATTGACGCTGCCTTCTATTGCAGGCTTTGTGTTGACCACTGGTATGGCGGTCGATGCCAACGTCATTATCTTTGAGCGTATCAAGGAAGAGTTGAGAGCGGGCAAGACGCGCGCCGCGGCAATTGAAGCGGGTTTTCACAAAGCTTTCTGGGCAGTTATGGACTCGAACATCACGACCATCATTGCCGCGCTCTTTATGGCACAGCTCGGCACCGGACCGATTCAGGGCTTCGCCGTTTCCCTCGCTATCGGCAATATGACGAGTTTGTTCACTTCGCTTTTCGTATCGCGGCTTCTCTTTGATTTCGAAACAGATGTGCTCAAAGCCACACATATGTCCATCAGCTGGAGGGTCCGATAATGAAACGCCTTATCCGATTCAGCAAATTCTTTTTGCCCGCCGTCATTATGAGCTCGATCATCATCGTGTTCGGGCTTATCGGATACTTCACGAAAGGCTTCAATCTCGGCGTCGATTTTCAGGCCGGCATCAATGAAACTATTCAGCTCGCATTCCCCGCAGGCCAGGTTACTTTCGCCGGCAGAGGCAATGCGGAGCTCACCGTGAGCGAAAACCAGCTTACCTTGGTCTTCTCGGGCGCCGAAGCTCAGAAACGAACCGTCACGCTGGATTACAAGACCTATCCGACAATCGCGGACATCAAAGCAGCGCTTGAGAAAGAACAGGGGATTGCGGTGACGCTTGCGGATGGCAGTGATACTCTGCCATCCACATCGCTTGTGCCTACGTATCAGGGCAATTCGCTTTTAAGCACAAATCCGGTCAAGCTGTATCGGGCCCCGGTAAATGACAGCGAGCGCTATGCTTCAATTGATGTTGTGCGCGATGCACTCAAGTCGCTGGGTCAGGTTTCGGTGCAGACAATCAATCCTGCTTCTCTGCAGCGCTATCTCGTACGTGTCAGGGATGATGGAACAGATCCCCAGTTCACCACTACGGTCACGCAGACCATCCGGCAGCTTATCGAAGACAAGGTCGGCAAAGACAGGGTAATCGTCGTAAAAACGGACTATGTCGGGCCCCGCTATTCCCAGACACTTGGTCGGCAGTCTGTATGGCTGGTTTTGGTTACCCTCTTGGTCATTCTTTTGTATTCGACGATTCGGTTCAAGATCGAATACGCGATCGGCGCCGTGCTCGCGATCATGCACGATGCGCTCATCATGGTCGCGTTTATTGTATGGACGCGAATGGAATTCAACACGACAACCATCGCGGCGATCCTGACTATCCTCGGCTATTCCATCAACGATACGATTGTGCAGTTTGACCGCGTGCGCGAAGAGCGCAAGATGCATCCGTCAGATGCCTTTGTCGACGTTTTGAATCGAGGATTGACCCTTACTCTGGGGCGTTCCATCATCACAACACTGACGACGATGCTGGCGGTGCTGGCGCTGTTTCTCTTCACGACAGGGAGCATCAAGGATTTTGCTCTGGCTCTCCTTGTCGGCATGACGAGCGGTGTTTACTCGACCATCTTTATTGCCAGTGCTTTCGTGCTTCTGTGGGAGAATCGGAAATCGAAGCAGAAACCAAAGGCTGTCAAGGAAACGAAGGGAAAGGTTGTGGCGCCCGCCAAAAGCTGAAGAAAATTGTTGACAAAGGTGGGGCACTCAGGTAGTATGTGCCCCGCAATTGGCGCCGTACCCAAGAGGTAAGGGAGAGGTCTGCAAAACCTTTATACAGCGGTTCGATTCCGCTCGGCGCCTTTTGGACGGGCAAGCCGCCTGAAAAACCGGGCGGCTTGTTCTTTTTGGTGGTGTCAAAGACTCAACATAGATTGCACGGGAAGGCTTTTTGTTGGCTTGACAAGCGTTTAAAGAGTACTATAATTAAAACAAATTATGTTTGGGTTTTATACCCGAAGGAGAAAGTGTATGAAAAAGTTCTTCCTTGTGGTACTGGCGGTACTGTTTGTTGCGGTGCCGGCATTCGCCGCCACTTCGATTTCCACAACGCTGCAGGCAACAGTCGGGGCGTCCCTCAGTATTACTACCACGATTCCAGGGACAAAAGCTTTGGATCCAACCTTGACTTCCGCAACGCTCGGCAATGTCACCATCACGTCGAACGTTACGAACTGGACGATTACCATCCATTCCGCGAATGGGGGTAAAATGATCCGATCGGGAAGCGCGGATATCTATCCCTATCTTCTGAATTTTGGTTCTGAGACAGGGATCAATCTC
>DJVZ01000054.1:38353-42034 GCA_002441395.1 Spirochaetaceae bacterium UBA6243
CAAGGCTGCTCACAGCAAATGTGGGCAGCCTTTTATTTTTATGTCATTAAGAAAATAGTTCTATGTTCACTTTTGTGCCCATGGCGATGGGATTCTTATTCGTGATATGATGATTCGGCTGAATTATGAACATTATTCGTGGCTCCGAAAGCAAAAGAGGCAGAGTGCCCCCGATCGTTTTTTCACTCGCGCTCTGTGCTTTGGCTATTTTCTCCTTTGTCATGCTGCGGGACAGTGCCTACCGCTCGGAATCGGCGCTGCTCAAGGCCGCTTCAGAAAAAATTGCTTTGCGGGTTTCAGCGAAACTGCAGGCAATGCTCGATACAGGCGAGCAATTCCGGCAACTGCTCCGCACCGAGGGAGGAAGAACGTATGCAGCACTCAGGCCGCTTGCCGAAGACAGTCTTGCCAGGTCGTCATACATCGATTCGATAACCATAGCTCCTGGAGCGATTGTCAGATATTCATTTCCAGAAGATAGAGCGTCCGCATCAATAGGTCATGATTTGCTCAACAATCCCGAGAGGATGCAAGCTCTTGTCGAGGCTGTGCGCGAAAAAAAGGCTGTGTTGCAAGGGCCTTCTGTCTCAGCAGAGGGGGAAGACTTGGCGTTTTTGCGGATACCGGTGATGGACAAAGCGGACCTCTGGGGATTCGTGAGCATCGGATTTGATATCGACAGAATGCTCGCGGACCTGGATATTTCTTCCGAATTTCCGGGGTTGTTTGTTGCAATAGCGTCCTCTGGGACGGATGGCCGAGGCAGGCAGGTTTTCTGGGGCGACCAGCGTGCTCTGCAAGGATATGAGGTTGCGGTAACGGCAGGGTCGGAAGACTTTCCATGGACTGTATATACCGCATCGAGCTATCCGGTTGTGCGGGTCGTCTGGTGGGGCGCTGGGCTGCTCGCGCTGAGTATAGTGAGCCTTGTGCTTTTTATGCAAGGCATGGTTGCGGGCCGGCAGCGGCAAAAACGAACATTGTCAGCCCCTTCATTGAAAGAGGCGTCATTTGTTGTGACGCCGTTTGTGCAAAAGGCCGAAGAAAATGAAGGGCCATTGCCGGAGGTCGCTGCACAGGACCAAGCAGCGCCCGCAAGCACGGCGCTGGCCAGTTCCGAAGAGGGTGCTCGCGCTGCCGTACGTACACCGGTTTCGGTACTTGTGGTCGATGACAGCGAAGTGAACCGTGAACTGTTGTTCCGGATGCTCACACTGAAGGGCTATGAGGCGCAGTCAGTTTCAAGCAGCGAGATGGCGCTGGATGCAATCAAAGAGCGCAGCTTTGACGTGTTGCTCATCGATTGCATTATGCCAAAAACAGATGGATATGCGCTGGCGAGCGCAATTCGGAACATCATCGGCGAGGCACCATCGTTGATGATCGCCATGAGTCCGCGCCATGATCCGCAAGAAACCGAGAAGTGCAGAGCGGCTGGTTTTGACAGCGTGCTCATAAAGCCCTTTACGATGACATCGCTCGATCAGAAAATACAAGAGACACTGTATCACAAGGGCGACAAAGTGCCGGGGGGATAGTATTTTGTGGCCTTTTTTATCATTTTGCGCATAAAGTCTTAGACCGGAATAATGTAGAGAATAGAGAAAATGGAATTTTTTCCCGCTTCAGAGTTCTTTCGATGGAAAAAGCGAAAATGCTTCTACGGCACAGTCTGTCCAAAAACGTTACATTGAATAAGCTAATATATAATACAACATTAAGATATTATATAAAGTAATAGTCAAAGAAGTCTTGGGAATGTTTATGGAATGCATATTGAGTATTTGACTTTTTCATTAAATGTCGATAATACTATTATCAAAGTGTCGTGGCGGAATCCGTTGGAGGAAACCACAATAACACAAAATGTATCTGCGGGGCAGCGACCCTGCAGGCAGGAGATTCAAAATGAAAAAGTTTGCATTGGTGGCTCTGTTTGCGGTGGCAGCGTTTGGGATGGCGTTTGCGGCAAATCCCAGTGGCACGGTCCAGTTTACCGGCGCGGTTGCGGAATCGTTTTCGTTGACTGTTCCTCAGGCTTTTACGAATGGGACAATCTCGAACGATTCAGAAACAACCTGGTCCCTCGGTGACGTGAAAGTGATCAGTAACGTGAAGAACTGGACAATTGCTCTCAGCAGTGCACATTCTGGGAATTTGGTGCTTTCCAGTGATAACAACGAGACAATTGCTTACACCGTGAAGCTGGAAGGCTTGTTGAGCGATGTGAGTCTGTCTGGTGCACAGACGAGTCAGGCACAGGCGAGAACTGCGAAGGCTGGAAATGCCTATGCGCTTTCCGTCAAAATCCCTGCGTCGTCTAATTTCTATCAGGCAGGAACCTACAGCGACACCATTACGGTGACAATCATCCATCCGTAACCTTCACAGCAGAGTGACGACTGGAGGGCCGTCCGGGCAAAACCGGGCGGCCTTTCGTATATATCCACGCGCAGCCTTGTTCTCGCGCGCAAATTTCTGTACTTTTTAAGAATGTACAGCAATTCGGTGCTAAGGCGCCCGTTTCGGTATCGATTTTTCAATGCGACGCTCTATCTGATCGCGGCGAATGTGATCATTTTCGCGCTGGGGTATGTGTGGCCGATGCTGACCTATATTCTTGCGCTCAATCCGCGGGCGGTGATGGCGGGCTGGGTCTGGCAGGTGTTCACCTATATGTTCGCGCATGCGAATCTGACGCACCTCCTCGTGAACATGCTCGGGCTTTTCTTTTTTGGGAGACCAGTGGAGCGCACCCTCGGCAGCTACGAGTTTTTGCTCTATTACCTGCTTTCGGGGCTGTTTGCCGGCATTGCGTCTTTCGCGATCTATGCGTTTTCAGGGGCATGGAATACCATGCTGCTTGGCGCTTCGGGAGCCATTTTCGCGCTGCTGCTGGCGTTTGCCGTGCTCTATCCAAAGGCGATGGTGTATCTCTACGGCATTATCCCCATTCGCGCCCCGGTCATGGTCATAGGCTATACCGCCATCGAGATCGTCTCGTCGTTTCTGGGCGCGGCGAGCTCTGTCGCTCACCTGACGCACCTCGCGGGCTTTGCGGCGGGGGCGGCATATTTTCCTGTCCGATTAGGAGTGAATCCTTTCAAGAGGCTCCGCGAGAAGTAAAACGATGCATCTGGCGCTTTTCAGGCGCGTTAGTGCTTCCGTGCCCGTCTCTTAGTCACGACAGCGATTTTCGGTCTCTTTGTGCATCGCGTCGAGCAAATCCATTACTGTATCGACGATAGCCTGCTTTTTGTCGTCGCCGAAATGAAGATCATATTTGACAGATGCAAGAAATTCCTTGCTGTCGTGCACGGGACTCACCTTGTAGATCACACGGTCCTTCTGCAGGATATCCTCTTCCATACCACCTGAAGGGTTGAGCCTCAGGATATTGCCATTGACGGACACAAGACAGAATTTTGAAAAAGACTTGATATATGAGGCGATTTCGCGTACACCCCGCTTGGAAGAGGGATCCCAGGGGCGGTACCGCGTTCCCGCGGGAAAGACGAGGATCATTTTGCCGCTTGTTTTTGCAGCACTCAGCGCTTTCATTGCGGCGTGGTTGATCGAGATGCTGCGCTTTATTTCCTGATACAGCTCTTTTGGGTCGTTGAATTTTTCTCGTATGATCTGCATGGAGCGCGAAGGATAGATGACAATGCGTGTATAGGC
>DJVZ01000054.1:42051-51608 GCA_002441395.1 Spirochaetaceae bacterium UBA6243
GGCATCGCCGGCGGCGCCCAATTTCCTCAGCAGGTAGTGGAAAACCGGCAGGTCGAAGTTCGAATAGTGTTCCATAAGGATGAGCGCCGATTCGCCTTTTTGTGCGTCGTCGTGGAGCGCCCCGAGATTTTCGAGTCCTTCGATAGTCGAGCAATCATCGAGATAATCGTGGATGATCGTGTCGATATAGGGCAGAATCGAGGCAATGCCTTCCTGATACACATTGAGTTCGGAAACTTGCGCTTCTCGAGGTACATGAGCGATAAGCTCAGTAATGAGACGAGCATACCTGCTCTTGATAGTCTCCATAGTCTTCTTGGATAATCACTATAGGCAGTTTGGCGGGAGCTGTCAATTTATGGCGACAAGGGTGTCAATGTATGGCGACAGTGGTGAGCGCGAGCAGGCGCAGTGATATACCATCTTTTCATGCTGAATGGTTTTATGGACGCCTGCGGGCGGGTTGCGTCGATGTGGCGAACCCCTACAATAACGCACAGGTCAGGCGAGTGAGCCTCAGGCCCGAAGATGTGGCGTGTTTTGTGTTCTGGACGCGGGATGCGAGTCCGATGCTTAAAGGCATCGATGCGCTTGAGGGATATGCGTTTTATTTTCATGTGACAATTACGGGCTATGGGCCGCCACTCGAGCCTTCAGGTCTTCCGGCAAAGGAGGCGATAGAGAAACTTCAGGCCTTGGCCGCGAAGGTTGGCGCTTCCCGACTGGTCTGGCGATACGACCCGGTGCTGCTGGCTGGCCGATACGATGCAGCCTGGCATGCCGAGAATTTTTCAAGGCTGGCGGACGGCATAGGGGGGAGCGTGCGGCACTGCGTCATCAGCCTCTACGATGCATACCGGCATTCCGACAGCAGGCTTAGAAAGGCAGGGATATTGGCGGACTCAGCGTCTGGCAGAATGGTGAATTGGGCCGATTCGCAAGGGTCCGTGGTCGATATGATGCAGACACTGGCGGAAATCGCCAGAGCAAGGGGCCTGCCCGTCTCTTTTTGCGCCGAGCCTGAACTTGAGCACCGGATAGCATCAGAGAATCTCGCCTGCATCGATGCGCGCATCATTCGTGAGCTCACAAACCGACCTTTTTCTGTCCGAAAAGACAAAAATCAGCGGTCCGGCTGCAACTGTATCGAAAGCGTCGATATTGGAAGCTATGGGATATGTCCGCGCGGTTGCCTCTACTGTTATGCAAACCGCAGGCAGAATGTGCTGATTTGATGCGTCTAAAAAACGTGAAGAGGGAATGCCTGGCGGGTGGCCGTCAGGAACTGCGGCGCTCCAGGAGCACCTGGGCAAATTCCGAGAAGCCCGCGCCGGATTCGCGTGATGTCACAAAATGCGGCAGATGCGCGAAAAGTTCCCGGTATTCAAGCAGATTCGCAACGCCGCACGCCATAGGAAAATGCGCGAACATCGGCTCATCGTTTGGAGAGTCGCCGACAAACATGACCGAGTCTGCATCATGTAGATCATCATAGCCAAAACGCTTTGTCAAATAATGAATTGCCATGGAGACCTTATCGTATTCTCCCATCCATGCATTGACATGGATTGAAGAAATTTTGGCATGGGCGCCCCCCCCTTCGAAAATCGCTTTTATCTGCTGAGCAATGGAGAGCGGCAAGACAGGCTCTTCTTCGGCAAAATCGATGGCCACATCGTAGAGGCGGGAAAATTGATCGCGCGAAAGACGGGCAGCAGGGACCTTGGCAAGCGCTCGATCGCGCAGCGCGACAAGGCGCGGATCCGAATTGGGGATTGCGTTTGGATGAGTGAGTGTGGCAAGACGGTGTCCATCGCCCTCCCAGAAGACAAAAGCGCCATTTTCCCCGACGACCCCCTCGACAGGCCATTCGCGCGCAATGAGGTCGCACCAGCCGGCGGGTCTGCCGGTGATGGGGACCACCACGAGGCCGGACTCGTGAAGCTTCCACAGGGCGGCATAGCTCTCGGACCGCAGTTTGCCGTCTGTGGTGAGGGTGTCATCGATATCCATGAGGACATAGCGAATGGTATGAGCTTCTTCTCTGGAAAGCGCGGAGATTGGGGAGATGCCAGGAACGTTCATCTTTGTGCTCATAAAACGAATGCATGATATGCGGAGATATGCACATCGTCAAGGGAAAGTACATCGAAAGGGGAGAGGTTGACAGGGGTGATGACAGGCACTACTCCATGGTGCTTTTTTCGGGGAGTGCTCAATTTGTGGGCGCAACTGTGATAGAGTGAATCATGCGCATAAAGAAGAATGGCATAATTCACGCGGCGTTGTTGCTCATCTTGCTGGGGGGCATTTCGGGCCGTGTTCAGGCCCAACTCCTTGGCTCACTGGAGCCTGTGCTGCATTTCCAGACAGAATCTTTTGATATCTACGCGCCCCCCAACATGGAACCGGAGGCTGAACGACTTGCGGGTTTTGCGGACAAGACCTATGCGATGCTCTGCGAGTTTTTCGGAGTGAAGGCGTCGGCCAGGCGCATACCGGTACTTTTGAGTGATATCGAATACTCGCTGAATGGCTACACGACGCTTTATCCTTCAAATCGGATTGTGCTTCTTCTCGCCTCGGCCGATCCGCGGAGCCAGCTCGCGACAATGCAGGATGAGCTCTACTCCGTTTTTTTGCATGAACTCGTACATTATGTGACATTGAATGAGAGGGCAGGAGGGTGGCGGGCTCTGGCTTGGCTCAGTGGAGACTGGATTGCGCCGGAGGTGTGGATGATGCCGCAGGCCCTGGTGGAAGGCACGGCAGTGTGGGTCGAGAGCAGGCTCGGCGAGGAGGGAATTGGAAGCCCGGGGCGGCTCAATGATCCGGCGGCGCTTGAGACAGTGAGGTTGGAGAGGGCAAGGGGACAGTCGCGATCGCTCTGGGATGTGTCGGGCCTTGTGGATTTCTATGGGGCGGGCAATCTGCCCTATTTGTATGGAGGGCTTTTTGCGGATTTTTTAAGCGAGCGGTATGGTCCGGACATGCTCGGACGGCTCTGGAGAGCCTCATCAGATGGCAATATTTTTAGAGGTTTTGATGGAACACTGACAAGCAGAGGAATTTTAGAACGCGAAACGAGAGTGCCGCCGCGACAGCTTTGGCAGGATTTTCTGGCATGGGTGGACGATGGAAGCAGTAGTGTGGAGGGAGGAGGAGGGGCAATCTGGACTGGTGGGGCGCAAGAGCTTTTTTCAGGGTATGTCGGGGTGGCGGGGGCAGGGGAGGGTGTGCTTTATTTTGTGGATCTTGAGCGGAGAGGGCTGTATGCACTTCCGGTGAAAGCCATGGCCGAGGGCGAAAGTGCTCAAGAGAATGGCATAGAAAAAAGCGAAGGAGAGGGAGAGAAGAAGAATGTACGGCCGGAAAGGCTTTTTGCCGTCGACGGAATGTTACGTAACATTTTTTTTAACGTAAAATCTGAGGCCTTGGAACTCGACTGGATCCGCATTGATGCTCAAAATCAGGAAATCCCCGCACGCTATCGCTATGACCTAAAGAACCGCACACTTACTTACGAGTACGATCTTCTCGTCGCGGCACCTGGCAGTGCGCTCCAGGCCCTTCACGATGAGTCCGAACAGAACATCTTCCTCTATGATTCATGGCAAGACTCTGAAACTTCCATTCGCTATGGATTGGCGCGCATTGGTACCGCAGTGCTCCCGGCGCGTCAATTGCCCGAAGGGCGAATCGAAGTGGCCAATATTCCGAATAACGCCATGCGATGGCTTTCGCCAGGCTCCAGGGATCAATCCGAATCCCCAGATTCAGTGCGTTTTGCGCTCAGCACAATCCCCGACAAGGGACTTTCCCGTCTTGCGGTTCTGGAAGAAAAAAAAGGCTCCTGGCAGCTTTCAATTGCGAGAGACGCGCCACAGGGCGGTGTGCATCAGCCTATATTCATAGATGCTTCGCATATAGTGTATCGAGAGTCGAAAGAGAATGGTCAGGCGGCCCTCTGTCTTCTGGACATATCAGAAAAGAGACAGGGCGCCGCCGTTTCAGATCGATTTTCTGCACCCATCCCAATAGACTGGATTTTGCCCTCGGAATGGCTCGCACTTTATGCGCCGGAGATTCACACTGCTTTACCTGGGCCATCAGATCAGGGGCACCCTCAAAAATCTCGTTCGACACTGTTCCCGGCACTCTTTTCAACGAGCCGTATCCCATATGCAAATGGTTCGCTCATTGGCCTCGATATTATTGCGAGCGACCTCACGGAACGCCTTGCGTGGGTAGTGTTCGCCGGATGGGATTTCTCCACTGCAAGGCCGGCCGCAAGCACTGAACTTCAGCTTGGTGCCGGGGCATGGCAATTCAATGTAAGCGCTTCGGATCAGAGCGTGCTGACTACTCCGGTTGCGCGCAAATCCACACTCGGGACGACTGTTACATGGCATCGCACATTATTGCCCAGCTTCCGGAGCATCTCAGCAAATTCGCATGCGGCATTTGCTGGTGTGCAAAACAATTATTCTGCGAGCGGCATTTTGAATGTAGTACCTGATTATTATGCGTGGGCGACAGGTATTGGCCTCGATTTCTCCAGCGCGTATGCTTCGCGCAAGTCGCCCTACGGCACTCTCGGGTTTTCGCTTTCCGGCAATGTAGAGTATGAATCTGCCAGTACGGCAGGCTTCGGCGGGATGTTCTTGTCAGGTTCGGCGAGCCTGAAAGGGAGATTTGACGCTTCACTGTATGGTGCCGTCGCTCCCGCAGGTGGCGTCGCTTTCGCGCCCGCAGCGCGATATTTGGAGTCCGGAGGCAGTTACGTGCTTTCGGCGGCCGATATTCCCTATCCCGTATATCAGGAATATCGGAGCTTTCTGAACCCTTCACCATGGTATGTGTTCGGGGAAGCGCAATACCGCCTTTTTTCTCTTGAAACCGGATGGCATTTGCGCTTGCCCTTTATGCCCGCATTCGCGCTCAGGAGAATTGTAGGAAACATTGGCCTTCGGGGGGCGGGGCTCGATGTCAGCGGGGCACCTGTCATACTGAGTTCGGCATTTGCCCAGGCAGATTTCGATTTTGCGCTGCTCGCGGGGCTTGCGGCGGAAACCCATACACACTTCACTGTTGAAGCTGCGTGGGCCTTTCAGCCTGGTAAGGCCGGAGGAAGGCCCACGCATATTTCTGTCGGGCTTCAAACTTCGCTGGAGTGAGCCTGGCGGACGGGCTTTATTGCGCCTTTGTCTGTCAATTCATGAGCGCATAGATCGCGCGAATGTCCTCTGCATCGTACCCCGGCACGCCCCAGAGCACGCTCAGCGCCATGGCCTGTTTTGTGCATGCATCGATGTCGAGCGAGATAATGCCGGCCTCTTTCAGGCGTACTGGTGTATGAATATGGCGATACCAGTTTTCAAGCTCCTTGATGACGATATCCGCGCCCTCGGGCGGTGTTTTCCCCTCAAGCTTTTTCCCCAAGCCCATCACCCGCTCGCCGTAGAGCACGATCCGGTGCGCAATACTCGGTTTCATGTATTTGAGCCATGCAGGGATGACGATCGAGAGCCCCGCACCATGCGGCACATCATAGAATCCGCTCAGAGGATGCTCGAGCACATGATTCGGAATTGAAGCGCCCTCCACCCCTGACTTTAAAATGCCATTCCATGCGAGCGCTGCTGCCCACATGATTGTCGAGCGGGCTTCCAGATTTCGTGGATCTGTCAGCACGATTTCGAGGGCGCCCATGACGGCCCGGCACACACCTTCAACCATGCCGTCTTGGAGCGGAAAATCGCTGCTGGCGGTAAAATAGCCTTCCATGAGGTGTGAAAGGATGTCCGTGCACGCATACGCCGTATATTGGACGGGAATATCGAGTGTCAGCGAGGGATCAAGGAAAGAAACCTTGGGGTAGATGGTTTCGGAGCGGATGGAAAATTTTTCATGCGTCGTCTCGTTCGTCATCACCGAAGCTCCATTCAGCTCCGATGAGGTCGCCGGAAGAGTCTGCACCGCGACAATCGGCAGCGCTTTCTCAAAAGATATTTTTCTCATATAAAAATCCCACAGAGGTTCCTCATGGCATCCAGCGACCGCGATCGCCTTTGCCTCGTCGATGACGCTTCCACCTCCTACCGCGACAATGACGTCGAGATGGTTTTCCTTTATTTTGCGGGCACCTTCTTCTGCATGCGAAATTCGCGGATTAGGCTGTACTCCGCCGTGCTCGACGAAAAACACACCCTCGCCCTTGAGCTGCGCCACTACCGTATCATACAACCCGCTCTTCTTAATGCTCTCTTTTCCATATAGAAATAGCGCTCGTTTCCCGATCCCCGCCGTCTCTTTGCCTAGTTTTTCAAGAATCTTTGAGCCAAAAATCACTTTTGTCGGTGTCACCCATTCGAAGTTTTGCATTGCGTCCTCCCTGGTTTATTTAACATCTATTTTACATAGAGAAGCGGTTGTATGAAACAGATTGACGCAGAAATTGTAAACAGAGTGCGCAATATTTGCTATATTTGATATAATAAAAAAACTGGGAGCCCTGTTTCAAAAAAAGGAGTCACAAATGGATTCATTCAGCTATTACATGCCGTCGAGACTGATCTTCGGTCCCGGCAAGCTTGCGGAACTCGCCACCACATCGTACTTCCCATGGGAAAAGGCTCTTCTGGTCATAGGTTCGGGCGGGGCCATGCGCCGTTCAGGTACCCTTGCGCGGGTACAGAGTCTTCTTGCTTCGCGTGGCGTGGCGGTCCTTGTCTACGACAAGATCAAACCGAATCCCGAGATGGATCAGGTTGAGGAAGCGGCGCGTATCGCGAGGGAAGCGGACTGCGATGTCGTCGTCGGCCTCGGGGGAGGCTCGACCATCGATTCGGCCAAGAGCATAGCCATGCTCGCGAAGAATCCAGGCCGCTACTGGGACTACATCATGTCCGGAACGGGTGGCCGCAAGATACCGGTGAACGGCGCGCTTCCCATCGTGGCCATAACGACGACCGCGGGCACGGGGACCGAGTCCGATCCCTGGACGGTCCAGACTAACCCTCAAACCAGGGAGAAGATCGGCTGGGGAACCGACTGCACCTATCCGACCCTCTCGATCGTCGACCCCGAGCTCATGATTTCGCTGCCGCCCAAACAGACCGCCTACACGGGAATGGATGCGTTTTTCCACTCGGTTGAAGCCTACCTTGCGACCTGCCATCAGCCGGCAAGCGATCTTCTCGCCCTCGATGCGGTATCGCGCCTGACGAAATGGCTCCCCGTCGCCGTAGCCGACGGATCGAACATCGAAGCAAGGACATCGGTGGCGTGGGCGAATACGGAGGCGGGAATCTGCGAATCCCTTTCGTCGTGTATTTCGCACCATTCCCTCGAGCACGCACTGAGTGCCTTCTACCCGGCGGTGGCGCACGGTTGCGGCTTGACGATGCTGTCGGTCGCCTACTTCGGCGACGTGGCGGAAAGGAATCCCGAGCGGTTCGCGGACTTGGCCAGGGCCATGGGAGAGGATGTCGATGCGCTCGCTGATGCGGAGCGCCCCTTCGCCTTCATCAAGGCTCTTGAAAAGCTGATAGCGGCGGCGGGCCTTGCCGGCGAAAAGTTCTCCGATTATGGTGTCAAGAAGTCCGACATACCGGCAATGGCCCAAAATGCACTTACGGCGATGGGTGGGCTCTTCGCCTGCACACCCGTAAAGCAGGAGCAGGCCGATGTCGAGCGTATTTTCGAGCGCGCGTATCGCTGAAGCGGCAGCTCGGCCCAGACGGGCAAGGAGGTTATCATGGTCGAAGTCTTTCAGTACTATTCCAAGTGCAACAAAGTCATCAATGCGGAAATGATGGGGGTAATCGGCGGGGCGAAGGAGGATGTCTTCGATGCACCAGTCGACGGTTATTTCAAGAGCATCAAGGAACTACTCGATCACATCTACGGCGCTGACGTAAGGGCGCTTTTGAGTTTCAGGACCGTCAGGGAATATGCGATTTTCAAGGATCCTTTTTTCAAAACACCGCCCGATCCCAAGGCGATGGTCTCGGCCGACTTTGCCTCGTTCAGGGAAAACAGAGAGCACCTCGACGCGCTTTTTGTCCAGCTGACCGACGAAATTGCCGAAGCCGATCTGTCAAAGTACGTCACGAGGACGACCCGGCAGGGCGAAAAACAGCAGAAGCTCTTCTGGAAGACACTCATGCACACCTTCAACCACCAGACTCACCATCGCGGAGCGGTAAGCCAGATTCTCGACCAGTTCAAAGTGGAGAACGACTATTCGGGCATGATACGGATTGATTGATAGAGGGTGGCAATGCAGGGACCGGCCCCGGGGAAACAGGCAGTTTTCCCGGGACCTGTTTTTCCTATGATTATTCTGTCTTTATCATGGAGTAGCTATCGATGACCGACATGTCGTCGGCGCGATACTCCGTGAAGGTGAAAACACCGCCCGAAATCGAGATGTGGCCGAACGAGGGAACTTTTCCCTGCCAGCGGGCGGCGCTGTAGGCTTCGGGGGCCGAGGAGTTCTTCCAGTCGTAGAATTTGCTCCCGCTTCCCGAATTGAAGGTGAGGTAGAGAATCCCGGTGGGATTGATTACCGTGCCGCTGGTATCCTGCACCTGGGTTTTCTGTGGTTTGCCGCCGAGCATCTGGAAGGTCCTGGTGTAGGCATGGTCGTGTCCCATGAGGACAATATCGATTTTGTACCGCTCGAGGACGGGAACGTAGGAGGCTCGCCGGTCGATGATATCCGGATCGTTGACATGGTCGGCTTCGCTGTAGATCGCGTGATGGAAGCAGGCAATCCGCCATGTTGTTCCGGGGTTTTTCGCCACGGCGTCGCGGATGAACAAGTCGTGGGTATAAACGCTTTCGGTATTGCTGTTCAGCATCAGGAACAGGGCGTTGCCATATCTGAACCAGTAGTCGCCATCGTTGCCGTACGAAACGCCATACTGCGATGATAGGTTCGGCAGGTTGTAATGATAGCCGTAGTATTCCCCCATGGCGAAATCGTGGTTGCCGTCGACCGTTGCCACAGGCAGGCTCCTGAGCTGCTTCGGCGAGAAATAGGTGAGGTACTCGGCATCCTGTTTGGCTCGATCGCTGTAATCGTTCACCTGGTCGCCAAGCGAGAGCATGAAGCTTGAATCGGGGTACAAGGCAGTCGCTTTGTTGAGCAGACTGGTCCATCCCGCCGTGTCGGCCTCGAGGGTCTTGGGCCCGGTGGCCTTGGATCCGAGCTGGGGGTCGCCAACCACGAGAAAACCGAAGGCTTTCGGATCCTGTGTGGAAACCACATAGGTGTCACTCCAGTTCGACCCGTCGCCCACCCGGTATACATACTCTGTTGAATTCGCAAGGCCGTTGACCGTTACTTTGTTGGAGAACAGCCCGGTGGGTGCCGTTACGTCGTCGGTATTGAAGGTCGTGGCGGTGACAATGGCCTGCGACCCGGAGAAAGAAACGGCCTTGTCCGCCGGAAATTCGGCACTGGTCTTGTCGGTCGCCTTGGCCATTTGGACAATGGTTTTGCCGAGTTTAGGAGTAAGCCAGGCAAAATTGAGTTCGGAAGCGTTCGC
>DJVZ01000054.1:51641-52903 GCA_002441395.1 Spirochaetaceae bacterium UBA6243
ATGAAGAGTGCAGCTAGGACAATACCAACAATGGCCCTGCGAGCTTTTTTCAATTCGCGCATATCGAAACCTCCCTGGCTCCGGATTCTTACGGCATTTCGAAGTATCCTTCCTGGTGCGGCGGCCGATAATCCGGTTGCCAGAGCAAAACTAGTTTTGAAACATAAAATTTCTATTTCATTGCGATTAAAATCATGAGAAAATGGCACTCTATCGACTTTTACTTGGTGCACAGCATCAGCGGCAAGTCCTGGAACCACATGAGAGACTTGAGGGTAAGGGAGTTCTCCG
This sequence comes from Spirochaetaceae bacterium UBA6243, assembly GCA_002441395.1. Lineage (GTDB taxonomy): Bacteria > Spirochaetota > Spirochaetia > Treponematales > Rectinemataceae > Rectinema. The sequence goes on from DJVZ01000054.1 coordinate 51,933, forward strand.
ATTCATCGTCGTCAACGTCTTTAGTGAGAAAATGAACATACATTTTATTCTATATAATACTTATATACTTTCACAGCTTCTAGTGTTGCATTTACCTTGTAAGAATCATCATCTTCGCTCTCTATGCTGCCATCTCCTTCTTGATGAATTTGCCTCATCATGGCGGGTATGTATTCCATATCTCTTGGTATTTCATACACCGAAAATGCACATAGCATCCATGTCAAAATTGATGAAGGCATTTCAGGGGTAATCTCTTCATATATCTCTTTTACTATTTCTCTTATTATACTGGATCTCCAAGAATGCTTTTCACTCATGATTGACGCGAATAACCATTTGGTATGTATATATTCTTGCTCACTTTTATAATTTTCGTTTAGAAAGCGCTTCCCTTTTTCTATGCAGATGCTGTTCCTTGAGTATTTATTCAGCCAGAATAAAGTATTTGCTGTGTGAAAGAGCATAGCTCTATGATTCTCTGGTTTCTGCCATTCAGGTGTTTCTGTATCGTCGGTAGGGAGTGTTTCATTCCATGAACCATTTTTATTTTGTAAAGATTCAAGGTACACGATGGCTTTTTCGGCAATATTTGAGTGCAATGCTTTAAGATCAGATAACCACGTAAGTATGAACCCAGTATCCGAGATATTAGATTCTCGATCTTTTACTAAACTAAACCCTCCATCTTTATTTTGTAATGACTGAATCAGGCTCAAGGCTTTCTGTGTATCAAACATGCTGCCCAATATAGAGCTTAGTCGGGCTCTTTCAATTTCGGTGCCGTTCTTTCTTATAAAGCCTTCCGCTGTATCAATATTAATCATACGTCCTCAACATAATTAGTTATCTCTTTATTTTTCATGTCAAAGCGGATGCGGATATGCTTCTCTTCTTCATAATGAGTCTACATTCGTAATACTCTGACAATACCCTCTTCTTCAAAGATTTGATATATGAGCCTCTGTTGT
>DJVZ01000017.1:0-1333 GCA_002441395.1 Spirochaetaceae bacterium UBA6243
CTTCGCGAGAGATAGGCAGAAGAGATGACGGGACGCGCACAGAGGAGTACATAATGACTATTGGTATTGATATTGGGAGTACCACAACAAAAGCGATAGTAGTTGATCACGAAGACATAATAATAAAAGCAAAGACAAGGGCAGAGGATCCTTTGACGGCCGCCACAGGGATAATAGGGAAGATAACACAAGAAAATAATCTGCATATCAATGATATAAAGAAAATAATAGTAACCGGTGTTGGGTCTTCAGGAATAAAAAATAATATATTTGATATTGAGACTGAAAGGATTGATGAGATATCCGCGATAGGACGAGGTGGGGTATTCCTTGCGGGGATCGATCCTATAATGATAGTGAACATAGGAACAGGGACAGTAATAGTAGAATATGATCATGGGGAATCACGACACTTCGGGGGCTCGGGGGTTGGAGGAGGGACAATCATAGGACTATCCAAGGCGCTGTTAAATATAACAGGGTTCAGTGAAATAATGGATCTTGCAAGTAAAGGGGATGCGTCAAGAGTAGATTTGCAGATACAAGATATAGTGAGTGAAACGATAAGTTTTCTGGGGAAAGATGCAACAGCAGCCAACTTTGGGAAAATGGAAGAAGGTGCAAGTAGAGAAGACATAGCGAGCGCGCTTATAAACATGGTATATCAAGTGATAGGAATGCTGGCAGTGTTTGCTGGTCGAGCGGAAAAAATGGATAAGGTAATACTGACAGGGAATGGGAGTAATAATATGTTAGGGAGAAAAGTTCTTGAAGCAATAACAGCAATGTATGGGATAGAATTTATTTATACACAAGATGCCGAATATGCGACAGCAATAGGAGCTGCATTAAGTAACTATCCGCACCATGTAACGTATAAAGTTTCGTAAGTTTGGTAAAGGGGTTATACTTAGAACATCTGATTTAGCGTTGAAAGCCGCCAGGGCGCAGCGGCGTGCTGCCCTAATTGCGCACCCGCTGCTGCGTCCTAGCTGACCCGCTTTCGGAGGAAATTATGCAAAAACGATCTCACAGTCCATTCCTGCTCGCGGCAAAGCCCCTTCTTGCCAAGATTGTCGGGCACCTCAGGCCGCATTTCGACTACATCAGTGTACTCGCAACCGATGACCGGGGCCTTTCGTATTTCGCCCTTCCGGGGGAGACCCGCACTGCCGAACCCATGTGGGTGCAGCGCGGTTTTGTGTTCCGGGCACAGCGCGATGGCAAAGTTGCCGAGTATGCCTGCGCGGTTCTGCCTGGCGACTCTGCGGCGAAGGCGGCCGCAGATATTCGCGCCCGCCTCGAAGCTCTGCTCACCGACCCGACGCTCATC
>DJVZ01000017.1:1358-24751 GCA_002441395.1 Spirochaetaceae bacterium UBA6243
CTCACCGACGGCAAAGTCGTGGTCATGGCGCAGTCGCGCTACGAATGCGTCGATGTCTCGCGCCTCTTTTTGTCGCCGAACCGCTCCCTGATGCAGAGTTTTCTCTGGTCGCAGGCATACTTGTTCGGAGTCGCGCGCCGCGGGCAGATGTCGAAGATGTCCTATCGCCCCGCCTCTGGCCGGAAGGGCCTGGAGATTCTGCGCACGCTCGAAACCTCCGTCCCTGAACTCGCCCGAGAGCTTTCGGACCTTCTCGATGCCGTGCCCATGGAACCTGGAGAATACGAGGTCATTCTCGATCCCGACATGGCCGGAACGCTCGCGCATGAAGCCTTCGGTCACGGCGTCGAGACGGACATGTTCTTCAAAAAGCGGGCGCGGGCGGTCGAATATCTGGGCAAGCGCGTGGGGTCGGATCTTGTGACGATGTACGACGGCGCGGCCGGCGTCGATCAGACGGGCTCCTATCTCTTCGACGACGAGGGCGTCTTTTCATCCAAGACCTGCGTCATCGAAAAGGGCATTTTCAAGAGTGGCATCTCCGACACGCTCTCCGCGCTCGCCCTCAAAATCCCGAGGACGGGAAACGGCAGGCGCGAGGCATACTCCCACAAGGCGTACGCGCGCATGACAAACACCTACTTCGCGCCGGGCGCCTCGAGTCTTGGCGACATGATCGCCTCGGTCAAGCATGGGTGGAAGCTTTCCCAGCTCAATTCCGGCATGGAAGACCCGCGCAACTGGGGCATTCAACTCATCTGCATGGTGGGCCGNNGGCTCCGGCGCCTGCGGCAAGGGACACAAGGAGTATGCCAAAGTATCTTCCGGTGGGCCCTATGTGAAAACGAAAATGAGGTTAGGATGATGATCGATACTATTCGCGGGGCAATTGCCTCAATCAATGGACAGGATGCGGTAAAAATTTCGGATTGGCGCCTTGTTGAAAGAAAGCTGCAGCTCCAGGAACGCTATTATATTGCAGCAAAAGCAGAGCAGGCTCGCGCCGTCGATGAGTGCAGCTATTCTCTTACTGTATATGTAGATACACATGAGAACAACAAACAATACCGCGGCGAGGCGACAATCACCATCCAGCCGACATTCTCGCTGGAAGATTGCACCGCCAAAATCCGGCAGGCAGTATTCGCGGCTTCGAAATCGCACAATCCCTGGTTTGGGCTTCCAACGCCCTCTGCGCTCAAAGTCACGCTGCCTGTTTCCGGTTTCGAAGCGCTCTCCCCCTCCGACCAGGTCGAAGTCGTCCGCAAGGCCTTCTATTCGGCGGCGATCCCCTTTGCTGGTTCTGCGCGCATCAACGCGCTCGAACTTTTCATCATCAAGGAACAAAAGCGCCTCATCAATTCGTGCGGCGTCGACTACTCCGCCACAATCTGGCGAGGTTACAGCGAATTTGTGGTCGAGGCGGACAGCCCAAACGGCCCCGTCGAACTCTTCGACGATATCGAATTCTCCGAACCCGATACCGCACGCCTCGCCGATACCATCAGTGCGCTCCTTGCTCAGGTGCGCGACCGCGCCCTGGCCGAACCCATGCCGCAGTTGCAGCAGATCCCCGTCATTTTAAGGGGAAAAGAAGCCGAAGAAGTGTTCTCCTGGTTTTTCCACAACTCGCGTACGGAGATGATTTATTCAAAAGCCTCTGCCTTCGGGCTGGGGAAAAATGTCCAGAAAGCCTCGGACAGCGAAGAAGTCGCCGAACCCCTCGATATCTGGGCTGAACCAGTCATTTCCGGCCTCCCCTCATCGGCAGCGTTCGATATCGACGGGTTCCCTCTCGAACGCACGACGGTGATCGAAAAAGGCGTGCTCAACACGCTCATCGGCTCCGTGCGCCATGCCGACTGGCTCGGTGTTCCCCGCAAGGGTGCTTTCCCGCTTTTCTCCGTCTCTTCCGGCTCGATGAGCCTGGAGGCTATGCACGCCGCGCCTTACCTTGAGCCTGTCATGTTCAGTGATTTCCAGCTGGATCCAGTGACAGGCGATTTCGGAGCCGAAGTTCGACTGGCGTACTACTTCGACGGGGAAAAGGTGATTCCGGTCAGCGGCGGCTCGATTTCGGGCTCGCTCGGCGCCCTTCGGGCTTCAATGCGCCGAAGCGCGGAAACCGCAGTGGCGACACTCTCGCGCTGCCCCGTGGCGATTATGCTCCAGGGGGCCATCATTACCGGTATGAATTAACGAATTGCCTTGCGCAGCGCTTCGACTTTGTCGGTCTTTTCCCAGCTGAAATTATCGCGGCCGAAGTGCCCGTAGGCAGCCGTCGCGCGGTATATCGGATTCTTGAGCTGCAATGCTTCGACAATGCCGTGCGGCGTCAGATCGAACACTTTCAGGATCGCCTGCTCGATTGCCGTCTCTTCGACTTTTTCGGTACCGAACGTATCAATGAGCACGGAAATCGGTTCCGGCACACCGATCGCATATGCCAATTCGAGCTCGCATCTGTCCGCGAGCCCCGCGGCAACCACATTCTTCGCGATGTGGCGCGCCATGTACGCCGCGGACCGGTCCACTTTCGAAGGATCCTTGCCGGAAAAGGCCCCGCCCCCGTGACGTCCCATGCCACCATAGGTGTCGACGATAATCTTGCGTCCCGTCAGCCCCGTGTCGCCCGCCGGACCGCCAATCACAAAGCGTCCCGTCGGGTTGATGAAATATTTGGTGTTGTCATCGAGAAGTCCTGAGGGCCCGAGAACAGGTTTGATCACCTTTTCAATGAGCGTTTCCCTGATTTCTTCATACGTCAAATAGTGGCCGCTGCCATTTTTTTCATCGTGCTGCTGGGCAAGCACGACAGCGGAAATGCGGACGGGTTTATAGCCATCATATTCAACCGTCACCTGACTCTTGCCATCCGGACGCATCCAGGAGATTTCCTTTGCCTTGCGCAGCGCCGAGGCTTTCTGAAGGAGCTTATGCGCGAAGATGATAGGTGTCGGCATGAGCTCTGGCGTCTCATTGCAGGCAAAACCAAACATCATGCCCTGATCGCCCGCGCCCTGTCTGCCTTCATATTCTTTCAGACCACGGCCCTCGACACCCTGGGCGATGTCGGGCGACTGGTTGTGTATCGTGTTGAGCACCGCCATCGATTTCCAATCGAGGCCGTAATCGGGGTTGTCATAGCCAATTTCGCGCACCACAGAGCGCGCGACTTCCTGAATGTCGACATAGGTTCTCGTGGTGATTTCGCCGCCAACAAGCACCATGCCCGTCGTGGCAAAGCATTCGCACGCGACATGACTATGTTTGTCTTTCGCGAGGCACGCATCGAGTACCGCGTCGGCAATTTGATCGCAAACCTTGTCGGGATGACCTTCGGACACAGATTCGGATGTAAAAGGACGAAGAAGAGGTTGAGTCATTTGAGCCCTCTTTAGCCAGAATTTTTTGCCCGCCCGCAATTCGGATAACTCGGCGGGACCATGTCACTTGGAAAACTTCTGCTGACCTGGTTTTCACTATAAATGTAATGATGTCGCTTTTTTTGGTCAAGCACACGTGCGCGCTGTTTCGGAACATTTTATGTTCGTGCAAATGCTTTCCGATAATGTTGATATGGGAGCTTGTCACGTGAGAGTTGGCGGATGGCCCGGAGGGCACCGGAGACTCACCTCTGTGTGCTTCTTTCTCCTTTTTCTGGCTCTGGCTTTTCAGCCTGCTTTTGGCGTGGTTTCTGCGCCACCTCTTCTGGGGCTTGCCTCATCCAGCGCGCGTCAGTCTGTCCTCAACGCCGCGGAGTCGTATTTAGGCGTGCCATACCGGTTCGGCGGCTCTACAAAATCCGGCATCGATTGCTCGGGACTGGTCTATGTTTCTTATCTCCAGGCTACAGGGATAAAGATTCCGCGCACTGTCGATACTCTCGCCAGATGGAGTCTTGTCATTCCTGTCGGCGAACTTGAGCCGGGGGATCTTGTATTTTTTGATCTTCAGGCAAAAGGAGGGGCTTCGTCAGCGCAAGCTCCAACCTCTGTCTCCCAAGCCGCCTCTTTTCTTTCCAAAGCGGATCATGTCGGCATTTACATCGGAGATGGGTTTTTTATCCACGCCGCGAGCTCTGGCCCGCACACTGGCGTCATCCAGAGTTCATTCAACGATTCCGAATGGAAGCAGCGTCTGCTGTTCGCAGGACGAGCCCTCCCCACTTCTACTCTTTCGGGCTTTGCATTTGATTGGGGTGCCGGTGTTAGTTTCGCGCAGCTTGAAACACTTGAGGGCGGCCCTCTGGCGTTTATGCGCGGGCTTTCAGGGTGGGGCGAAGTATCGTTCCCTCTCTCGAAGAATTTTTCCGCGGGATTGCGCGCTGGCGCGGACTGGGATCGCTATCTGGGTGTTGTAAGAGTCCCTGTGGAGCTCGATATCGGTCAAATTTCCGGCTTCTCGGTTTTTGCCGGCCCCGCGCTTACCCTTGGCGCTCCTGATATGGATGGCCGTCTTTACTCTCCGGGGGATTTTTTCATCGCCACAGGCGGGCTTCGCTGGTCTCCGCTCTTTTTCTCTTCCGGAGCACAACGCTTCGGGACCTATTTTGAACTCAGATACGATTACTATGTCCCCGCGGAAGGCCAGACCGAGGCCCCACAGACCGATCTGCGTTCCTGCCTAAACTTTTCGATCGGCATTCGCCTGCGCACGGTGAAATACTAAAAAAGGCCAGCCTCATACTGAAGCCAGCCCCGTCTATCTCAAAGGCATGAGCTCAAGAGCCCTGCCCGGTATGCATCATGCTTGCGCTTCTTCCATCACCGGCACTTCCTTCTTTGTGCCAAAGACATCGGTCTCAAGCATCTTGTAGCACTTTGTCGGACACTTCTGCACGCAGATACCGCACGACGTGCACTTCGCGTAGTCCGTCACCGGAATGCCGTTCACCATCGTAATCGCGCCCTCCGGACACGACTTCACGCAGAGCTCGCATTTGATGCAGCCAACCTTGCATGTTTTGATGACGCTCGCCTTCACTGTACTTCTGTTCGAGCACAGCACAATCGACCCGACTCTGGTACGCGGCACAAGTGTCAGGATTTTCTGCGGACACTCTTCGACACAAAGACCACATCCCGTGCAATTATCGTAATTGACGTGCGGCAGCCCGTCTTCTTCCATCGCAAGCGCATCGAATTTGCAGACTTTCGTGCAATCGCCAAAGCCCTGGCAAGACCATGCGCAGGTCTTCACGCTGCCGGTCGAAAGCTTCGCGGCACGGCAGGTTGGAATGCCGCTGTATTGGCCCTTGCTGACAGTCTTATTGACCGCGCCCTGACAAAGCAGCACGGCAACCCTGTCTTCCGCCGCTCCCCCCTCGATGCCCATAATTTTTGCCAGAGTCTCCGCCGTGGCGGAGCCACCAACCGAGCACTTCGTCGTCGGAGCCCGTCCTGTCGCCACCGCCTCCGAATATCCGTCGCAGCCGGGAAAACCGCAGGCGCCGCAATTCGCGCCCGGCAACGCCCCTCTCACTTCATCAATCTTGGGATCTCGCTCCACCTTGAATTTCTGGCTGAAAAAAGCAAGCGCGATCCCGATGAAAAATGCGAGAACCGCGGAAAAACCAATCGTCAAAAGAATCGTTTCTATCATTTCGGTATCCTTTATTTAATCAGCCCAGAAAAGCCCATGAACGCAATACCGATCAGCGCGGTGGCCATGAACAAAATGGGCGTGCCCTGCAGGAATTTCGGCACAGGGCTCGTTTTCATGCGCTCGCGGATACCGGCGAGCAATACCATCGCCAGCAGATAACCGAGCGATACCCCTACCGAATACGCAATGGACTGAATGAAATTGTATTTAAAGGATATATTTTCGAAAGTGACAGCCAGTATCGCACAATTGGTGGTGATCAGCGGCAGATAAATGCCCATGGCTGAATACAATCCAGGCACATTCTTCTTGAGATAGAACTCGACAAGCTGCACAAGACTCGCAATGACGAGGATGAAGATGAGAATCTGGAGAAAGGTCAAATTGAGCGGCACCAGAATGTAATGGTAAATCGGCCAGGTCGCCGCGGTGGCAAGCACGGTCACGAATGTCACCGCAAATCCCATGCCGATCGATTGTCCCACATCGCTCGTCATTCCGATGTAAGAGCAGAGCGCGAGGAATCGCATGATGACGATATTGTTCGTAAGCAGTGCAAGCAGAAAAATTTTACCGAGCTCCATCATGCGGCCTCCTTCTTTGCGACAAGCTCTCTGTTCCGCGCCGATGCTTCCATTCTCTTCTTGAACCAGATATTAAGAGATATGAACAAGCTGAACACAAAGAAGCCGCCCGGCGGCAGAATGAAGAACAGAATCGGCTGATATGAAGCCGGCATAATCTGAATCCCCGCCAGCGTTCCGTTTCCCAGCAGCTCTCTCACCGCCGCAATGGCGATCAGAACCCAGGTATATCCAAGCCCCATGCCGAGTGCGTCGGCGATGACCGACGCGAGGTTCTGTTTCGACGCAAACGCCTCGACACGTCCCATGATGATGCAATTGACGACAATGAGGGGAATGAAAACGCCCATGCTCTTCGAGAGGTCCGGGAAATACGCTTTCATCACGAGGTCGACCATCGTCGTGAATGCCGCTATGACAATGATGAATATCGGAATTCGGATCATCGAGGGGATGAGCTTTCGGAACAACGAGATGATTATCTCCGAAAACAAAAGCACGAAGGTCATGGCCAGACCCATACCGATGCCGTTCGACACGTTCGTCGTCACGGCGATGGCAGAGCAGAGGCCGATCATCAGCATAAGCAGAGGATTGTCGAAGATGATGCCCTGCTTGAAAATTGAATAGAGCTTTTTCATACTCATTTGCCTCCCGCCTGTGGCTGGGCATTCGCGTCTGTGCCGGCATCGGCTGACGCGCCGTTCTCAGCCGGCGCCGATATCGCCTTCTGATCCATATATGCAATAGCTGCATCGCCGGCAAGCTTGATTATTTTTGTAAGCGACCTCGAGGAAATCGTGGCCGCGGTAATGGCTACCACGTCTTTTTTCACTTCGAAAGGATCGGTCAGAAATTTCTCGTTAAACTGCCCCAAAAATGTGACTTTCTTTGTCTTATCCACATAATAGGTCGGGCTTGAGGCGTTCATACCAAGCCCCGGCGTATCATTCAGCGCCATAACTCTTACGCCCGCTATGCTGCGATGCAGATCAATGCCAACCAGCAACGTCGCAGCCCCGCCATAGCTTGGTCCCGTCGCTTTCATCGCCAGCCCGAGCGGCGCCATGTCGCTCTTTACCTCATATGCCGCTTCGAATTTGATATTCGGATCCGGGCTCACAAGGCCCTGAATAGGCTCAAAGGCGGTGGCCTGGGGAAAAAGCTCCTTCAGCGACGCCTGCAGCTGAATTTCGCTCTGTTTATCGATGCTCTCCTTGGTGAAAGCATAGACAACCGCGAGGCTTGCGCATGCGAGAGAGGCAAACAGCATGAGCGTCATCCCAAGCTTTGTCATGTCCTTTTTCATTTTGTCGCCTCCTTGGATGGTTTTGCAGGCTTGGGAGGAGGCACAAAGCCGTATTTTTTCATGCGAAGCTTGTTGAGGAACGGAGTCAGCGTGTTCATGATGAGAATCGCGTAGGTAACGCCTTCGGGATATCCGCCATATTTCCGGATAAGCACCGTAATCAGTCCGATGCCTATACCGAAAATCGCTTGCCCATACGGCGTCATCGGTCGGGTAGCATAATCGGTCGCCATAAAGAAGGCGCCAAACACGATGCCTCCCGTCAGAAGTCCGAGCACTGGATCCATCCCGAGAATCCATGAGAACACAAAAGTCGACGCCAGCACCGAAAGGGGCACGACCCACTGAATGACGCCAATAGCGAGGAGGAAGAGCCCTCCCAGAAGCACGAGCAGTATCGAGCTTTCGCCGATGGAACCCGAGCGGAATCCCATGAAAAGCTGGCGATAGAACGCACCAGTGTCATTTGCGCCAAAATATTTCGCGACATCGGTCAAGGCATTGCCCTGCTTGAGCAGATTGAGCGGGGTAGCGGCGCTCACGGCATCCGCGGCGAGGGACAGCCCCTTGGGCATGGTCCAGCTCGTAATCGCCGCGGGGAAGCTCATGAGCAGAAAGGCCCGCCCTATGAGTGCCGGGTTGAAGGGATTCGCCCCAAGGCCACCGAAGAATTCCTTCGCCACCACGATCGCGAAAATCGCGCCGAGCGCGACCATCCACAGCGGGGTTGATGGCGGTAAAATCAGCGCAAGCAGAAGCCCACTCACGACCGCCGAAAAATCGCCCACGGTCGTGCTCGCCTTGATTATTTTCCGGAACAGGAACTCAGAAAGCACCGCTGCCGCAATCGAAGTGACGACAACGCCCAACGCTGGCAGGCCATACAGATAAACGCCATACGCCGTCGCAGGCATAAGCGCGATAACCACCGAGAGCATTATGCGCGGCGTATCGACAGGCGAGAATGCATGGGGGCTCGAAGAAAGACGCATCTTTCTATCTGACATTCTGAGCCTCCTTCTGTTTCAACGCGCGCAGCACCTGCTTGCCGACCCTGAAACGCTGGACGAGATGCCGGTGCGCAGGGCACACGAAGGAGCAGGTCCCGCACTCGATGCAGTCCAAAAGGCCAATCTTTTCTGCCTCCGCATAGTTTTCACTTTCAATGGCGATCGCGAGGAGAGCAGGGAAGATCGAAGTCGGACAAGCACGAATACAGCGCCCGCAACGAATGCAGGTGTCTTCTTCATACTGCACCGCTTCCTGTTCGCTCATGAGAAGAACGCCTGAAGTGTTCTTCTGCACCGGGATTTCATAGCTGGGGAGGGCCACGCCCATCATCGGCCCGCCAAAAATCACCTTGCCGAGCGATTGATCGTCGATCTCGACGATGCCGGCCTTTGCCAAATCTGACACAAGGGTGCCGACTGGTGCCACAAGGTTTTTGGGCGTCTTGCAGGCGCCGCCAGTCACCGTGAATCCGCGCTCGATGAGCGGCTTCCCTTCGCGGAAGGCCTCTGCAATCGCGCAGAGCGTACCCACATTCGATACGACGCAACCGACATCCATGGGCAGGCCGCCCGAGGGCACTTGCCTGCCGGTGATTGCCGTAATGAGCATTTTTTCACCGCCCTGCGGATACTTGGTCCTGAGCTCCTGAATGCGGATCTTCATGCCCGCCTTGACTTGCGGATTTTCATCTATCGCTTTCTGCACGTATGGAATTGCGTGCTTCTTGTTCTCTTCGATCGCAATGACGCCCTCTGGCGCATTGACTGTCTTCATCACAATCACAACGCCATCGACCACTTTCTCAGGTATTTCAAGAAGAGCCCGTTCGTCGATCGTGAGATATGGCTCACACTCGGCTGCGTTCGCGATGACGTAGGAGATCGGCTTCGTAGGGGCGAGCTTCACGTGCGCCGGGAAGCCCGCGCCGCCCATCCCAACGATGCCCGCCGCGCGTATGCGGGCGAGCGCTTCTTCCTTTGAACATGCGAAAGGGTCCAGTGGCAGCATGTAATCCTGCGCCGATTCCCCCTCTGGCGGATCTTTCGGCTCGATTACAATGCACAAGCCTTCAGTGTTGTTCGATTGCATGCGCGGCTCAATCTTTTTTACCACGCCTGCGACTGATGCGTGCACGGGCACTGTCATGCGGCCTTCAGCATCCGCTACTTTCTGTCCTGCTTTAACATACTCACCGACTTTGACGAGAGGTTGAATCGGCGCGCCGAAATGCTGATTGACGGGAATCACGACTTGCGGCACGGATGTCACCCTTTCAATCGGCGTACCCTGCGAGCGGTCCTTTCTCTCGGGCGGATGTACACCACCTCTGAATGTCCTGATTGACATAGTGGAAAGGTCTCCTTTGAAGATTAACCCTGATAATGCGAAGAAGATCAGCTCCTTCGCATTCAATGCAAAATGCTGGAAAAATATAACAAAATCGCCCTATACTACCACTAGTTTTTGCGGATGGTCAAGGCAAAAGTTCATAAGTATTTGCCGTAAAATGATGAGATAAAATCTTATTGTATTAATGCGCGATGCGGAATTGCATGCTTTTTTCAATAAAAAACGCTGCAAGCTCCTGGCCGCAGCGCCTTCTTTTTTCTCAAACCCCTCGAAAAGTTCCTATTTTCTGCCCTTCATCATAACGCGCACTTGTTTCATGAGGCCTTCGCCCTCGCTCTTGGTCTCGATGTCGATGATATCATTGAGCGTCGTGTGAATTATGCGCCGTTCAAAGGGATTCATCGGCTCAAGCAAGATCGATCGGCCCGTACGCCGCACCTCTTCCGCAGTCTCGTAGGCAATCCTCACCAGCGCCTCTTCCCTCCGCAAGCGGTAATTTTCTGAATCGAGTACGACTTTGATATCATTGTGCCCGAGAGTTCCCGCATACACATTGGCCAAAAGCTGCAGGGCGTCTATGTTGCGCCCCTTTTTGCCGATCAGAATCGAGGCAGACTCAGTGTCAATGCGCAAGCCAAGCTTGTTCGGTTCCCTGAACGCCACTGATAGTTCTGCGGTATAGCCCATCCGGGAGATGACTTCCTTGGTCCACTCGACTATCTTGCGTTCAAAATCGTCCATGGGAATCGGTTCCACCTGTCGTTGCTCGCTGGCTTCGCCTTTTGTTTCGGTTTCTTCTCTGGCAATGGGGATGGGAGAATCCTTTGTATGCACCCGGATACGTACTTTTCCTTTTTTGAATAAACCGCCACCCTGGTTTTCGATGATTTCGACATCGAACGAACTGGTATCCAGACCGAGTTCCTGGGCGGCAAGCTCTATGGCTTCGCGCTCGGTCTTTCCTTCAAACTCATATATCATCTGAGATGCTCCTCATAGAAAGATACAATTATTTATTGTTTAGGGCTGTTTTTGCGGCTTCTGGAGGCCTTTGAAGAGCCAGAACCGCCTCGTTTGCCTGCTGAACCGGATTTGCCTGCTGAACCGGATTTGCCCGCTTTTTCTGCCTCGCCTGCTTTCTCTTCAAGCCACTTGGTCACTTTTTCGGAAAAACCTTCTTTTGGGGCGCTTCGGCCTGTCGGTTTTGCCTTTGTGTCGACCGCAGAGCTCTTACCACCAGCAAGCTTCGAGGGAGCACCCGCCGCCGCGCTTCCCGCCGGGCCTCCTGCGACCGCCACCTCGGCACGGGCTATCTTGTGCTTCTTCATAAGATCATTGATGACCACCTGCTGAGCAATGGTAAGGATGTTGTTCGTAATCCAGTAAATCAGAAGGCCCGATGGCACATCATAAAGGATGAAAAAGAACATGAGCGGCATGCCGTACGTCATCAATTTCATCTGATTGGCCTGCTGACTGTCCATTTGGGCGCTTTGAGGCGTCTGCGTGAACTTGCCATACAAAAACTGACTTAATACATAAATGATGGGCAATGCCCTCAAGTCATTCCAGCCGACGATTGGCATCCTGAAATTGCCAAAATTTATGATGCTTTCCGGCAAAGAAAGGTCGGTGATCCATCCATGAATAAACATCGCGCCGCGGAGATCGAAATGATTGTTGAAAAGATTGTACATTGCAATAAACAACGGAAACTGAATGAGCATGGGCAGACAGCCGGACATGGGGTTGTAGTTTTCACGCTTGTAGAGCTCGGCCATCTCCTGATTGAGCTTCTGCGGATTGTTCTTGTACTTCGTCTGCAGTTCCTGCATCTTGGGTTGAATCTCTGCCATTCTCGCCGTTGCAAACGAACTCTTTTTGGTCAGCGGAAAGAACAGTGCCTTAATCACTATAGTAACCAGAATTATGGCCACGCCATAATTCGGAATGATGCTGTAGAAGAGATTAAGGAGCAGTTTAAGGAAATTTTCGAGCCAGCCGAAGATACCCGAGCCTTCCATGGTATCTTCCAGCTTGAGATTCGACAGACCAAAGCCATTTTTATCCGCATATTCATATTTGCCGAGCTCTCCAGATGTTTTTGGTCCAAAATAGAAGTAATATGTGTCAGTAGTCGAGGCTCCGGCGAATGAACTGCGCAAAAGTCCAAGGGTATTGGTCTGCTTGATGAGCGGATCCTGGTTCGTTTCGATTTCATAGCCGGAAAGGGGAGCTTTCGGTACGGCAATAAATGCAAAGTACTTGCCGGACAGCGACAGCCAGCTTGCGCTTGGCGCAATGACCGTTGCCGTATTGGCCTTCGGTGACTCGGTTTTTTTCTTGCCATCGACTTCGGCGATGTATTTACGAAAATCGGCATTTTTGGGCAGCTGATCGAAGCGTGGCCCAATCTGCGGCCCCAAGTCGATGCGATACGCAACCCCGTTTGAGCCAAGCACAATCGGCTTGCCGTCCGGCTGCTCGATGCTCACCGCAAGGCCGAACATATATTCGCCGTCATTGAAAGAAAAGATTTTTTTCAGCACAAAGGGCACTTTTTGGTCACTGCCCGCGAGCGGCGCCTCAAACATACGAGAAAATGCAATTGTGTTTTTGTTTTCACCAAGATACTGTGTATTCATAAGCTCGCGCATAGGGGACGGGGCAGAACCAAACGAGAGCGATAGCCCCTCTGAGCCTTGCGATCCGGGTACGACCATATCGACGCCGCCGCGTGAATCGCTCTGATCCTTGTGCTTTTTCAGTGTAAGGGAGACAAGCTCGCCGCCCGCGTTGGTAAAAGTCGCACGAACCACGTCGGTTTCGACAATGTATTCTTGCTCCGCGGCAGGAACGGGAATCGTGCTGCCCGCGGCAGTGCCCATGGCCTGAACGGGTACGGGAGCGGGCACAATGGCCACAGCTCCGGGCAATGTCTGATTGTTCTGAGCAGGAAGCTCCGTCCCTTGTGAACTTGTTTGGGCAGGTGCTTGCGTAGTCTGCTGCTCTGACGGCGGAAACAGCGCATTTTGCACCATAAATCCGACGCTGACGATAAGGGTGGAAAGGACAACCGCAAGTATCGTGCGGCGGCGATCTTCTTTCGAATTGGTTTGTTGTTCAAAAATATCGTTCATGGTACTGGGTCATAGCCTCCTGGATTTCCTGGATGACAGCGAATAACTCGTTTGAAGGCGAGTACAACGCCCTTAAAAGGCCCATATTTCCTGATTGCCTGATAAGAATAGGAAGAACACGTGGGGTAAAAGCGGCATGAAGGAGGGAACAATGGCGAAATCACGAGCTGATATATCCGAATCGCCACCAAGAGAGGAAATGTTAGAATTTTCTTCACGATATTCATCGCAGCAAATCCGCCTTGCGGAGCAGATACAGCATAGCGCTGCGGCATTCAGAGAGTGCCGCAAATCCGGGATAGAGCACAAAGGCAATATCAAATCCTGGCTTGACAGTATGACGGAGTAGCCGCCACGACTCCCTCGCCAGCCTTTTCGCTCTATTTCGCGCAACGGCGCCGGAAAAAGAACGCACCGCAATAAATGCCGCCCGGCTTTCCTGCGCTTCAGTCCGAAGGACTTGCATTCGCATGCCCCTGCAGGAAAACCGGGCTCCATCCTTAAAAATAAGATCGATTTCTCTCGCTTTCCGCACCCGCAGGTGCTTCGGAAAGCTTCGATCAAACTGCTCTCCCTGGATACCGGGCTCGGTGTTTTCAGTACTTCTTCTTCTCATCGGAAACAGAGAGCTTGATTCTTCCTTTTGCTCTCCTTCTTTTCAGAACAAGTCGGCCGCCTTTTGTCTTCATTCGGGCACGGAAACCGAATTTTCTATTCCTTTTAACTCGGCTCGGCTGATAGGTGCGTTTCATGATTCAATCTCCTTGTCACAAACGGCTGCATTGGCCCCCCAAATTTCTTGCTTTGCAGCCGGAAAATTGCACAGTCAGGCGGTGGAGTATAGACCGCAATAGTATCCTTGGTCAATTGCCCTTAGTGCGTCTGGTGCTGACCCTTGCGCGCTGCATACGCGAAAAAATCTCCTCAAGGGGTTCGGGCAGCGGAGTCTTCATCTCTGGGCCCGATTGAGCCTCCTTCGAAGTGGCTTCGGGTCCGTTGTCCGCGGCCGCCGAAGCTTTTGCCGCCGGCTCCGCGGAGGGGAGGGCTTCCGCAGGGAGAACGTCTCCCTGTTCTTCGACGGTAAAGGCCAGACTCGTAATCTCAAGTTCGGGGTAATGCTTCGCGATGCGCGCCAGAATCCTCTCCTGGTCCAACTGCAGAAGCTGAATCCAGCCGGCGTGGTCCGCGGAGATAAGAAGCGTACGGTGCAGAATGCTCTTCGGCTTCGAATGATCGGCGAGGCGCTGGCCAACAATCTGCTTCCAGGTCGAACGAAACATCTCGAACTGCGTCGCGGCCTGCAGTGTTGTATCGTCAAAAAACCTGGAAAGTATTTCAGAGGCCTTCTTCGCGCGAAAATCGTCCATCGCTCACCCTGTATACTATTGTAGTATCATCGGCATATTCGTGCCATGGCTCTTCCGGTAAAAAAGTAAAGACAGCCTGCGCACCTGACTTTTGCTCCGGCAAGAGCGAAAAAAAGCGGCGTCTCTTGGCCACATCGAGTTCCAAAAGGACATCATCCAGAAGAAGCACAGGAAACCGAGGCATTTCGCTGCCGGAAAGCTCCGCATACAGATGAACCTGTACAATGCGCAGAATGAGCGACGCGAGCCTAAGCTGGCCTGTCGACGCAAAGGTCGAAAAATTACGCCCTTCCCGGATAAAAATCCACCGGTCTCGGTGAGGTCCGGAAAGGCTTGTCGCCGCTTCGATATCTTTTGAGCGCCGTTCCGCCAGCACTTCAATGATTTCCGAAACCGAAGCTTCCTCTGGCCAGCTCGACACATAGTGGATCGCGACCTCTGTCCCCAATCGGGACACGCGCTCGTAGCTTTCGGGAAAACGCTGAGCGAAGAGCTGCGAAAGCTTTTTTCGATAGGCCATAATTTCGTGACCATAGTGCGCAAGCTGCTCATCGAGCGTATCGAGTATGCTGAAGGTGTCGGTTTTCAGCGCCATATTGCGGTGCTTGAGAACTCTTCTGTAGAAGCGCAGCAAATCGATATACTCGAGCCACAACATTCCCGCGCACTGATCAAAGAAAAAGCGCCGTTCTTCCGGAACTCCCGCCGCAAAGGCCAAATCTTCATGACAAAAAACCACGGCGGGATTATGCGCGACGAGCTCCTTTCTGTCGGTGAGCGGTTTTTCATTGAGCCGGACTTCTTTGCGCCCCTCTATCGAATATCTGAGGCTGATCTGCTCTTGCGCCGGCGAATTCAGCTCACTCCATGCCGCGCGCAACAGAAATTCAGAGTTTCCATGCATTGGAAGTTCCCGATCCTGATGCGTCCGAAATGAATTGCCGTAGCTGAGACAGTACAAGGCTTCGAGAAAATTCGTTTTTCCCTGACCGTTTTCTCCAAGAAGGAAAATATTCCCCGCCCCCAGCTTCAGTTCGGTCTCTTCGATGTTTCTGAAGCGGGCTATCCGTATCTGTTCGAAGGCCATTTATGGCTGCTGCATCGGCATGATGATATGGAAATAACTTGAATCCGGCTCGGGTCTCAGGGTAATCGCGCGGGAAGGATCACTGAACTCTATCGCCAGGTTGTCGCTGTCCATAGCCTTGAGAGGATCTTCCAGATAGCGTAAACTCAGCAAAATCACCACATCGTCGCCTTCATATTCACACGAAAGCTCTTCCCGCGCCGCGCCAAGTTCCGTTTCTTCAGACTCCAGCACAAGCCCCTTGCTTGAGACATTGAAGATGACCTTGTTTGACTTCTCGACAAAAAGCGATACGCGTCGGAGCGCCGCCTGAAGTTCATCTCTCGCGACAATGAATTTAAAGTGCTGGTCCTTCGGTATGACCTTCTGATAGTTCGGAAATTTTCCTTCGATGAGATAGCTTGTAAGCTGATAATTTCCAAAACGGAAGAATACATTCTTCTCATTTACCGCCATAAGAATCTGGCCTTCATCCGATGCTCGCTTCAGTATTACGGAGAGTACTTTTGGAGGAATTATGG
The DNA here is from genome assembly GCA_002441395.1 of Spirochaetaceae bacterium UBA6243. Classification (GTDB taxonomy): domain Bacteria; phylum Spirochaetota; class Spirochaetia; order Treponematales; family Rectinemataceae; genus Rectinema. Next base: position 17,335 of record DJVZ01000017.1, read on the forward strand.
CGCTTTGAAAATCAGGGATGTCTGCCTCTTGCGTCGAAATGAACGCGAGCCGGCGTCCATCAGTCGCAATCATTGCCAGTTCTCCGTCAGGAAGCTTTTCCATGAAAACTCCATTCATAAAGAATCTTGTTTCATCATTGGAAACAGAGAAGATTGTCTGGCTTATCATTTTGCGCAGATCATGGGCTTGCAGTGCAAAATAGTGGCTTTCACCGATGCGGGGAATCTCCGGAAATTTGTCGCCAGCGATAGTCTTAAGCTGGAAACGCACTTTTTTTGAAAGAGGGCGTATCTCGATACTCGACTCATGCTGCTCAAAGCGCATATCCCCTTCCGGAATCGAGTTGGTAATAGCCAAAAGCTTATCGCAAAATACGGTGAGAGAGCCGGGTTCAGCGTCCGAAATGGGTATTTCGGTTTCAAAGCCTACTTTTGCGTCTGTCGCTCTTATAAAGAGCTTTGAATCCATGACTTCAAGATAGACATTTGACATAATGGAAAACGCATTTTTTGATGCAATAATATCTTGCGCAATCGCTATCTCTTTCGCAAAGGTATCCCGATCGCAGATAAATTTCATTGGAAGCTTCCTCCATTCAGATTCTGTATAGTAACAGTTCATACGAGAAAAATAAACAGTCTTTGTTAAAAAAGGCGAAGAAAGCAGACATGACGGGCTTCGTTATCAACAATCTGTCTCATTCTTTTATTACATGTTCTATTTATGTATTAACAGTAGTAATAGTAGTAAGTACAGTGTATATGTTGAAAACGTATTTAATTGTTTCATTGATATAGAATTAATATTGTGGAAAACTTGTGTTGAAATTCGCCTGCAGACGCACTTTTTCCACAGGCTGAAGACTTTTCCACAGGAGCGAGGAGGTTGTCCACAGCTTTGCAACAGCAATTTGTGCCTCAAGAAACAGAATTTTCTTTGCATTCTTGAGTGATGCGGTTGACGGCTGAGGCGAAGAGAGAATCAAATTTTATGAGGTCCTCAATCTTTTGGCAGGAGTGCATGACAGTAGTGTGGTCGCGCCCATTGAACTCTGTGCCGATCTCCGTGGTGGAATAATCTGTCGTTTCCCTGATGATGAACATGGCGACTTGGCGGGCGAGGGCGATATTTTTGCTGCGCTTTTTGCCCTTCAAATCCGAGATTGACAATTTATAGTAGTCGGCTACGGTTTTTATAATAGAGGAAACATCGATGGAAGGCGGCTTGAATGCGTTCGTCAATTGCTTGATGACATTCTGTGCTATTTCGTAGGTTGGTTCCACCTTGATGAGGTCCGCGTATGCGATGATCTGATGTATGCACGAATCCAGATCGCGGACATTTGTTTCAATGCTTTTGGCAATGAGGTTGATGACATCCTCGCTGAAGCTTTGCTTATAGAGATCGAGTTTCTTCCTGATAATGGCCGCGCGCGTTTCAAAACCGGGTGTGGTGAGATCGGTCTTGAGGCCCATCATGAAACGGCTTTTGAGGCGTTCCGAAAAATCCTTCAGTTCCGAAGCCGGTCTGTCGCATGTGAATACAAGCTGTTTGTTCGAATCATACAGAGCGTTGAAGGTATGGAACAATTCTTCCTGAACGCCGTGTTTGCTTTGAAAAAAGTGAATGTCGTCGATCAGCAGCACATCGATGTTGCGGTATTTATTCTTAAAATCATTTGTGGTGCGGTCGTGGATTGTCTTGATAAACTCGTTCGTGAAATCTTCCGCGGTGACGCAGATAATGTGCAGTTCAGGATGCCGTTCCAGGATTCTGTTTCCTATGGCGTGCATAAGGTGCGTTTTTCCAAGACCAACTCCGCCATAGATGAGAAGAGGATTGTAGGATGTCCCTGGTATTTCAGCTACGGCTGCCGCCGCATTGAAGGCAAAGTTACTGTTTTCGCCGACTACAAAACTCTCAAAGGTATAGCGTGGCTGCAGGTTGCTCGAGCGCGGCTCGTGCATTCGGGCGGAAGGGCTTGCATAGGCTGTTTCGATTGCAAAGTCCTCTTCTGCTTTTGAACGAGAATTCAATGACGCCGCGTCCGGCTGGAAAAGCTCGGCTTTTTCACTTTTAGGAGAGGGTTTGTTCGCTTGGGATGCCGTTTTCTGCTGGACAAAGTGCTGTTCAATGGGCGCGGGCTGGGCTTCCACCGACAGCTCCGTGGGCATACCGACGAGAGACGAAATTATTTCTTTCATGAATTTGCTGTATTTTCTTACAAACTGATCGCGAAGGAACATATTGTTTGCACGCAGACGGATGGTTCCATTTTCGAATCCAAGATATGCTAGCCTGAACCACATGATGAATTCAGATTCTGGAACCTGCGATTTAGCGATCTCGAGTGCTTTTTGCCAAATTATCTCATTACCATCATCATCCATTCGCCCAAAGCTCCAAGTCTTTTATATTATTTCCACAAGTTTTCCACAGGGGCCAACGAATTCCCTATACACCTAATTGCCGTCTGCGCGCAAGATGGGAACGGGACTATTTTTGAAAATTTTAAAATATTGTTTAGGAAACAGACGAAAAATTGACTAAATCGCCATATTTTCTTCACAAAACATTAAAAAAAGTGAATAAAAAGTGTAACTATGCATGTTAAATGAAGGAATTAGCGTGCATATCCACAGGGAAATACACTGAATTACCACAAATTATGCACAAGTTTTCCACAGGCGGTGAGAAAACCGCAGAGAGCTCTGCCTTTCTCGTTCGCTTTACTCAAAAGCCTCAATCTGATATGATGACATAGAGATTTTTTCCCAAATCTTGAAACTATCCCCGGTTATTCCGTTCAGGATTATTATGGAATCTACAACGAGTAATTATTCCGCAAGTACCATTCAAGTGCTCAAAGGACTGGAAGCCGTTCGCAAGCGGCCCGGCATGTATATTGGTTCGACCAGCATTGAAGGCTTGCACCATCTTGTGTACGAAGTGGTCGATAATTCTATCGACGAAGCGCTCGCGGGCTTCTGCGACAATATTGTCGTCGCGCTTGAGCGGCAGGATATCGTTCGCGTCGAGGATGACGGGCGCGGTATTCCTGTCGATATCCACCCAACCGAAGGCATTTCCGCCCTCGAGCTTGTCATGACCCGTCTGCATGCCGGCGGTAAATTCGACAAGAAGAACTACAAAGTCTCGGGTGGCCTGCACGGCGTCGGCGTGTCGGTCGTCAATGCGCTTTCCTCCTGGCTTGAAGTGTATGTGTATACCGGCGGAAAAGAATATTATCAAAAGTATCTTCGTGGTGTTCCCGAAAAACCGGTCGTGATGATTGGCGAAACAGACAAGCGCGGCACCCTTGTGCGCTTTCAGGCCGACCCGGAGATCTTCGAAGAGACGGTCTATTCCTTCGACGTGCTCAGCAACCGCCTCCGCGAGCTGGCCTTCCTCAACAAAGGTGTCAAAATCTCGCTTATCGACGAGCGACTTTCGCAGCTCAAACGCATTGAATTCAGGTTCGAGGGCGGACTCAGGGAGTTCGTCGAATATCTCAATAAAAACAAGAGCATTATCCACAAGGATGTCATCTATTTTTCGGGTGTTCGGGACGAGGTCGAGATCGAAGTCGGCATTCAGTACAACGATGGCTACAATGAAACCATGTTCTCCTACGTCAATGGCATCAATACGCGCGAAGGTGGCACGCACCTTATAGGATTCAGAAACGCGCTTACGAAGGTCATCAACGATTTCTTCAAAAAGTCTAAGCATAATAAGAAAATAGAAGAGAATCTTTCGGGTGATGACGTTCGCGAAGGTCTGACGGCTATCTTGTCGGTGAAAGTCATGGAGCCCCAGTTTGAAGGCCAGACCAAAGGTAAACTCGGCAATAGCGAAGTCAAGGGCATTGTAGAGGGATTCCTTTCGGATCAGCTCGATCTCTATTTCCAAAAGAATCCCGATGTCATCAACATCATTCTCGAAAAATGCACGACCGCGGCCCGCGCGCGCATCGCGGCACGGCAGGCGCGAGAGCTCACGCGCCGTAAAAGCCTCTTGGATGCCTCAAGCCTGCCGGGCAAGCTCGCCGATTGTCAGGAAAAGGATCCCACCAAGTGTGAACTTTTCATCGTAGAGGGCGATTCGGCAGGAGGCTCCGCAAAGATGGGCCGCAACAGGGTGAATCAGGCCATCCTGCCGCTCTGGGGGAAAATGCTCAATGTGGAGAAAGCCCGTCTGGACAAAGTGATCGGCAACGACAAGCTTCAGCCGATCATCGCGAGCCTCGGGACTGGTATCGGAGAAGATTTCAATGTCTCGAAGCTTCGCTACCACAAGGTCGTCATCATGGCGGATGCCGATGTCGACGGTTCGCACATCCGAACCTTGCTGCTCACCTTCTTTTATCGCTATATGACCGAACTTATCGAAAAAGGGCATGTCTATCTGGCGATGCCGCCCCTCTATCGCGTTGTGTACGACAAAGAGGCGCACTACGCCTATAGCGACGAAGAAAAGGACCAGCTTCTCTCTGAAACAAATAAAGACTCTGCAAAGATTTCCGTGCAGCGCTACAAAGGTTTGGGCGAAATGAACCCGGAACAGCTTTGGGAAACAACCATGGACCCCGAGCGACGGCTCATCAAGCGGATCACTATGGAGGATGCGATTCTTGCGGAAGAGATGTTCGTCACGCTGATGGGCGAACAGGTGGAGCCGCGGCGCCTGTTTATCGAAGAAAACGCGCTCGCGGTATCGAATCTCGATGTATAAAGGCAGATTATGATGGCGGAAAGCAGCAATATCATTCCTGTTCCAATAGAGGAAGAGGTCAAAACCTCATATCTCAACTACGCGATGTCTGTCATTGTCTCGCGCGCGCTGCCGGATGTGCGGGATGGGCTCAAGCCGGTGCACAGGCGGCTTCTGTATGCCATGGAAGAGCTGGGGCTGCACAATAATGCGCCGACCAAGAAAAGCGCGCGCATCACCGGCGATGCCATGGGTAAGTATCACCCGCATGGAGACTTATCGCTGTATGACGCGCTTGTGCGCATGGCCCAGGATTTTTCGCTGCGCTATCCCCTTGTGCAGGGACAAGGGAATTTTGGTTCCATCGACGGAGACCCGGCCGCGGCGAGCCGTTACACCGAGGCGAAACTCTCCAAACTCGGTGAAGAGATGCTCGCGGACCTCGACAAGGAGACTGTCGATTTTGTGCCTAATTACGACGAAAGCCTCAAGGAGCCCAGCGTCCTTCCTTCAGCGATACCGAATTTGCTCATCAATGGCTCGAGCGGCATTGCCGTCGGCATGGCGACGAACATGGCACCCCACAATCTCCGCGAGGTTGGCCAGGCGATCGAAGCCTACATCGACAATCATGAAATAACTATTGATGGTTTAATGAATTACATAAAAGGCCCCGATTTCCCGACCGGCGGCATTCTCTACGGCATGCAGGGAATTCGCGATGCCTATGAGACGGGGCGCGGCCGGCTGACGGTGCGCGGGCGCTTTGTGATCGAGACTATGAAGAGTGGCCGCGAGCAGATCGTCTTCACCGAAATTCCTTATGCGTTGAATAAAACCACGCTCGTGACGCGCATTGCCGAGTTGGTGCGCGAGAAGCAGATCGACGGCATCTCGGATCTGCGCGATGAAAGCGACAGGGAGGGGATCCGCATCGTGCTCGAACTCCGGAAGGGCGCCATCACAAAAATAGTGCTCAACCAGTTGTTTATGCATACACCACTGCAGAGTACGTTTGGCGTCATAAATCTCGCGCTTGTGGATGGCGCCCCGAAATGCCTCAATTTGAAAGAACTCATTGTTTATTTTGTCCAGCACCGATTCGAAGTGATCACGCGCCGTTCACAATTCGAGTTAAAGAAGGCCGAGGAGCGCGCCCACATACTGCGCGGACTGGTGATTGCCCTCCGGAATATCGACGAAGTGGTCGCCGTCATTAAATCGAGCAAGAATATCGACACGGCGAAGGCGCGCCTGCGCGAGCGATTCGATTTAAGCGAGGCTCAGGCACAGGCCATCGTCGATATGCGTCTCGGCCGCCTTACCAGCCTCGAAACGGAAAAAATTCTTGCCGAACTGAAAGAGATTGAGACACGAATCGAGTATTTGAAATCTTTGCTCGCAGACCCAGGCGCGATCTATCAGGTGATAAAGCAGGAAACGCACGATTTGGCCGAAAAATACGGCGATGAGCGGCGAACCGAGATTGTCCCGAACCAGGTCGAGCAGATAAACCTCGAGGACCTCATAAAACCCGAGGAGATGGTCATTCTCATTTCCAACAAAGGCTTCATCAAGCGCATTTCGGTGAATCAGTATAGATCGCAGGGCCGGGGCGGCAAAGGATCGAATTCCGCCTCCTTGCTCGATGATGATTTTATCCAGCAGCTCTTCATCGCGAATACACACGATTATCTTCTCTTTATTTCAAGCTGGGGCAAGGCCTACTGGCTCAAGGCGCTTGAGATTCCGGAGGCGAGCCGGCAGGCGAGGGGCAGCCATGTTCGATCTTTGCTTGCGATTTCCGAGGATGAAGAGATCACCGCGGTCGTCGATTTCAGCGACTTTTCCGAGCACGAATTTATTTTGATGGGGACCCTCAACGGTGTTGTGAAAAAAGTCGCGACCAAGGAGTTTGCCAACGCAAAGACGCGCGGCATCATCGGCATTTCGCTCGACGAGGGCGACAGGCTGGTCTCGGCGATCCTGACCGGCGGTTCCGATGAAGTCGTGCTCATTTCCCGCAATGGGCTTGCGCTGCGCATGGAAGAGTCGCAGGTCCGACAGATGGGACGCACCGCACGGGGCGTCCGTGGGATATCCTTGCAGGAAGGCGACGAGCTTGCCGCAATGCTCAGGGTCGACAGCCAGGAATCGATGCTCATCATTACACAAAAGGGATCCGGAAAGCGTGTAAGATATGAGCTGTTTACCCCGCACGCCAGGGGGACACACGGACAGATCATCTACGACCCGGATGAAGCTTCGGGCGAAGTGATAAAAGCGGTTTCCGTGCGCGAGGAGGACGAAGTCGTGGCCATTACCTCAACGGGGAAGACCATCAAGCTGAGCGTTTCCTCTGTCCGCGAGATGGGAAAGGCCGCTCACGGCGTGCGAATCGTAAATATTGATCCGCCCGATTCCGTGATTGGAATGGACAAGATCATCCAGCAGCAGGAGTGAGGACGGCGCATCGCTGCCGGAGGCCGCCGCAGACGTCCTGACTGAAGGGTTGTCTCTTCCCTGTTTTTCCTTGAGCGACCCAAAACGTTTCACGTGGAACAATGTGATGTTTGAGGCCCCGGTTATATTAGTTTTGGGGCGGCCAGCCTGTAAAATCGCGACAACATCCCTGGTGCGGGTATCTCAAAAGGTTGTGGCCGAACCTTTTCGTGCATCAAAAATGTTTCACGTGGAACAATG
>DJVZ01000055.1:0-40813 GCA_002441395.1 Spirochaetaceae bacterium UBA6243
TCGATGGTGGTCTCCATGGTCTTGGATTCCTCGACCGTAATGACGCCATCTTTGCCGACTTTGTCCATGGCATCGGCGATCTGGGTGCCGATCTCGATGTCGTTGTTCGCGGAAACTGACGCAACGTGCGCAATCTCTTCTTTTTCTTTGATCTCTTTTGAATTTTTCCGGATTTCCTCGACAGAGAGAGTCACCGCCTGATCGATGCCGCGCTTCAGGGCCATCGGATCGATGCCGGCCGCTACCGATTTCAGACCTTCCTTGACGATGGAATAGGCGAGCACTGTCGCGGTGGTCGTGCCATCGCCCGCGATGTCATTGGTCTTCGTGGCGACTTCCTTGAGAAGCTGGGCTCCCATGTTCTCATACGGATCCTCAAGTTCGACTTCCTTTGCGACGGATACACCGTCCTTGGTCACGGTCGGGGCACCGAATTTCTTGTCAAGAAGCACATTCCGGCCCTTTGGGCCAAGTGTCACTTTGACAGCTTTGGAGATAGTCTCGACGCCGACAAGCAGTTTCCGTCGCGCATCTTCGCTGAACAACAATTGTTTCGCCATACCTTTGTTCTCCTGTGTTTTACAGTGTTTTTGCCGGTCGCCGACATATCATCACCTGAATGATGCTGCGGAACCGGTTAATCTATTTTGGAACGGCTTTAAGAGGCCTGTAATAAGATATAAAAAATGAGAAGAATCGGCAAGAGGACTATGGATCATGCAGGCTTTGTGCTTTATGTCAAAAGGCCCCGTGGTATCCGCATAGAAAGCTTTATGTTACAGTAGCAATCGTGAAAAAACCGTTTTCAGTACTTTATATTGATACAGAGATTCTTGCGATCGACAAGCCCGCGGGAGTGCTCGCGGTTCCCGACCACTGGGACCCTGATGTTCCCGTTGCCCGAGAGATGCTTTCGAAAGACCTTGGCAAGCTCCTGCCTGTGCACAGAATCGATAAGGACACGACGGGCGTGCTTCTCTATGCCCGAGACGAAGAAGCGCATCGGGAGCTCAACAGACGATTTTCGACGCGGCAGGTTGAAAAGACTTACTTTGCAATTGTGCACGGAGAGCCCGAACATGAGGCATGGGAAGTGGAGTTCCCTCTGCGCGCCGATGGCGACAGAATGCACAGGACAATCATCGATACGTCGAACGGAAAACCCGCGAAAACACGGTTCGAGGTGGTGGAGCGATTCCGCGGGTTCACCCTCGTGCGGGCGCTGCCCGAGACGGGAAGGACGCATCAGATCAGGGTGCACCTCACCGCGTCTGGTCTGACGATCGTGGCGGACCCCCTCTATGGCGACGGCGTGCCCCTCATGCTGTCCGCTCTGAAACGTAAATGGAAGGGCGATGCCTATGAAGAGCGGCCGCTTGTGGCCCGCACCGCGCTGCATGCGGCGAAAATTGCTTTTCAGCACCCCAAGAGTGGCGCACGACTGGAAATAGAGGCGCCGCTTCCGCGCGATTTCAAGGCGGCACTCGCCCAGCTTCGCAAATTGTGTTCGCCCTGAGCCGCGGCGAACCATTCAGGCGTCGACGATCACCCTGTTCCGCCCGCTTTTTTTGCTTGCGTAGAGGTGCTTGTCTGCGCGGGCGGTAAGTGTGGCGAGCGTATCGCCGGGCTGTGCCATGCTGCCGCCGCCCGAAATAGTCACGGTGAGCCTTCTGCCATCATCGAGCTCAAGCCAGCTTGTTTCGATGAGCATGCGAATTCTTCCGCCGACGATTGAGAGATATTCTTCGGTACAGTCGGGCACCATGACCACGAATTCCTCACCGCCATAGCGCGCGACCGTATCGAGCGGCCGGAGGCCGTGCGAAATGGTCCCAGCGATCATTTTCAAAACGCTGTCCCCCGCGCCATGCCCAAACCCGTCATTCACCGCCTTGAAGTGATCGATATCGAACATCAGCAAACCGAAGGGGACTTTCTGCGCATGGTACGCGGCAAGCCTCGCCTCTCCATTCAGCTCATAGTATCTGCGGTTGCCGATCTTCGTCAGCGGGTCCGTCAGCACTTCCTGGCGCAGTGTTTCCAGCTCTTCAAGAAGCTTGCCGCGATCGCTTATTTCATTGAACACCTCGAGCACGCGCGGTATGCCTGTTTCATCGCGCAGCGCGATCGAACGCACATGCACGGGCAGCCGCCGGCCATCCTTGTGATGCAGATACGCCATCAGGTCGCGCGTCTTGCCATCTTCGAGCGTCGCTTGCAGAGGACAGCCGCTCGTGCAGAGCTGCTGCCCATCTTCTGATACGTGGCGCAGGATGTTGTCCGCGCACCTGCGGCCGACGACGGTCTTGGCGCTGTAGCCGGTGATCGCTTCGGCCGCCGTATTCCAGTATTGAATGCGCCTTTCTTTATCGACGATGTACACGCCTTCATGAAGCACTTGAAGAATTGACTCAAGCCCGGGCATAGCCTGCAATTCACTGGGGTCATTCGCGAAGTTCATGTTCATCTCCACTGGAGATGGAATGCGGCGATGGCATCGATGACGTGTTCGATTTGGCTCGTCGGCGGCAAGATGGTCGTGCGGAAATGTGCAGTGCCGGGCTTTTGGCCAAAGCCGCTCCCCGGCACGACGCAGACGCCCGTCGCTTCAAGGAGCGTCATGCAGTACTCTTCGTCGGTTCTGCCAGCCGGCAGCGAGAGCGAAGGATATGCATACATGGCGCCGTCGATGGGCTGACAGTGGATGCCGGGAATGCGGTTCAAGCCCTCTTCCATCATTTTTGCGCGCTTTCCAAGCTCTGAGAGAATGGCATTCCGCTCTTCGTCAAAGAGCCGGTAGCTCGGTTCGCCGGCCACCGGCGGACTGACCATGAGGTAGGTCAGCACCTGACCGGGTAAATTCGCGCAGAGGGCGACGGATTGCAGTTTCGTGATTTGAGCGATTACCTCTTCGGGCACATTGCGCACTTCCATATAACCGCCGCGCTGCCCGCACTCTCCGAAAAAGCCCTTCGATGTCGAGTGGAAGCTGAAGAGGCTCACCTCACGCTCCTCAATTTTCGACATGAGGTGGGCAAAGGAAATGAACTTCAGGCCTGGCTTGTATATGTTTTCCTGATAGACTTCGTCGGCGAGAATCGCGAGATTGTGGCGCTTCGCAAAGTGAATCACCATGCGCATGTCGTCTTCGGAGAGGACGCTGCCTGTGGGGTTGCCGGGGTTGATGACGACGATGGCGCGTGCGCGGATGCCCTCTTTCATTGCGCGGCGCATGGCATCCTCGAGCAACTGTTCGTTCAGTCCCCAGCCGGATTCCTCATCGAGATAATAGCCGATTTGGCGCCCGCCATAGAGCGTGATCGTCGCCGAGTAGAGCGGATACTGAGGTATCGGTATGAGAATGCCGTCATTTCCCGATGCGATGAGAAGGCGGAGCGCGGTCTGGACACCTTTTGAAGCGCCATCCGTGAGATAGACATGTTCCGGATTCGATGCTTGCGCTACGCCATCATGACTGTCGCGCGCGGCGATGAATTCCGAAATTGCCGCGCGGACAAAGCGGAGTCCTTTTGATTCCGAATAAGCGCCAATGCCATATCTCGATTGCTCGAGAATATAGCGTGCCTTTTCCCTGACATCGTCCAGGAACGCGTGATTTGCCACCTTTAGAAGCTCGGGACGCTCGCAGGCCGCCAGAACGTTCCGCACATAGCTGAGGGGCTTTTGCCCCAGGGCCTGAGGGTTGCCGATATTGCAGTAAATTATCTCTTTGCCATGATCCTCAAGCTCTTGGGCGCGCGCAACGATCGGTCCGCGCACGGCATAGTGGGTGTGAAGCACTGCATCGCTGAGATCGGAAATCTGAAGGGGCATGATTCCTCCTGACGTATTCTTGGGTATCTTATCATTGAGGGCTCTTTTCAGTCGAGCATAGTGTCATGAACGCGATAATCGTATAATATACAGCCATGCATTCGAATATTTCCAGAATGAGCACCTTGAGAGAAACCGAACGAGTCTTTCTGGTCGGGGTCGCATCGGAAGACCTGCGCAAGCCTGAGGCGCGCGAACTGCTCGATGAACTTCACGGGCTGGCGCAGACTCTCGGGCTCGAAACTGTCGGAGAGATTCTTATACAGCTGCGGGATACGACGCCCTCCCTCCTTGTTGGAACCGGAAAGGCGGAAGAATTGGCGGAAGCTGCCGATCAGGCGGGCGCGGATTCCATCATTTTTGATCATATTCTGAGCCCTGTTCAGCAGCGCAACTGGGAAAAACTGTCGTCGAAGAAAGTCTATGATCGGGCGGAGCTCATCATCAAGATATTTGCCTCGAGGGCCCTCACCAAAGAGGCCAGCCTTCAAGTGGAGCTCGCACAGCTGCAGTACACATTGCCGCGCCTCGCGCATTCGTACGATGACCTCATGCGCCAGCGTGGTGGCCGCTATGGCACGAAGGGCTCGGGCGAGCAGAAACTCGAACTCGACCGCCGCGAAATCGAGCGGCGAATTCACGAGATCAAGGATGAGCTCGAATCCGTGCGCAAGGAAAGATCGGTCCAGAAGAGGCGCAGAGAGAGGGCGGGGGTGCCGAGGGCGGCCATCGTCGGCTACACGAACGCGGGCAAATCGAGCCTCTTGAACGCCCTCACCGCGGCGAGCGTGCACGCGGAGAATACATTGTTCGCGACGCTCGATCCCACCACACGGCGGCTCCTCTTCGCGCAGGGTCAAACCCTGCTCCTGACCGACACTGTCGGCTTTATCCGCAATCTGCCGCACGGGCTCGTGGAGGCATTCCGGAGCACGCTCGAAGAAGCGAGCCAGGCCGACCTGCTGATTCATGTCGCCGACGCCTCCGATGTGCATGTGGATGCTCACATTGCGACCACGCTGCAGGTCCTCTGCGAAATCGGGGCCAACGACGTACCGCGCATTCTCGTGCTCAACAAGATCGACCTCGCCGAGCGCGATGCCGCGGAGGCTTTTTTGCTGCGCTATCCGGGGAGCGTCGCGGTATCGGCCAAGACTGGGCAGGGCCTCGACGGGCTGGTGGAGGCGATACAGGAAGCACTCACCAGGGGCATGAAGACCTATGTGCTGCGCATACCGCACGCGGATTACTCCATCGCGAGCCTTGTGATGCGGGAGGGCACGGTTCTCGAAGAACACCACGATGACGAGAGCACGTGGCTTCATTGCCGCATCCCCGGACGGATTGAAAAAAAAGTGCAGCCCTACATTGTCGATGCAGCCGGCATGGGAGCGGGGATTTTTTCGGCGAAAGAATAAATCGAGGTGAAGGGGCAAAGCATGGACAGTATTCATTCTACGGTCATAGTGGGCGCGGGGGCGATCGGGGCCTCCATCGCCGCACGCCTTGTGGACGCGGGACACCGCGTCTCGGTGAGCGCGCGGGGAGAGCGCGCGGCGCGCTATCAAAGAGAAGGCTTTGTCGTCAACGGCAGGCAGTATTTCCTGCCCGTGACGGACAGCCATGGTGCGGTGCCGGCGGACCTTGTGCTTGTCGCGGTGAAGAATTACAGCCTCGATGAGGCAATTCAGGAAATGAAGCCCTATGTCGGCGCCGAGACGATCATTTTATCGCTGCTCAATGGTGTGGACGCGGTGCCGAAACTCCGTGAAGCGTTCGGGCCGGACGCGGTTCCGTACGGAATGATCCTCGGCATCGATGCCTACCGCCAGGGAAATGAGATCCAGTACTCCGCGAAGGGGCAGATTTTCTGCGGCTTCGAAAAGGAGCTGGCACAAAAAAACGCCTCGAAACTTGCCCGCCTCGAGCAATTGTTTCGCCAGAGCGACATACTGTTCCGCGTGCCGGACGATATCGTCAGGGAGATATGGTTCAAATTCATGATCAACGTGTCGATCAACCAGTGGTCGGCCGTCCTTCGGGCTCCTTACCAGATTTTTCAGACAAGCTCCCACGCCATAGCCCTGCTTGAGCGCGCCATGAAGGAAGTGATTGTGCTGTCGCAAAAAATTGACACCGGCCTGACCGAGGCGGATATTGCGAAAGCGATGGCGGTGTTGCGTACATTGGGGGCGGACGGGAAAACTTCAATGCTGCAGGATGTCGAGGCGCACAGGCGGACGGAGGTCGAGGCCTTCGCAGGGACGATGGTCCGGCTTGCCGGGGCGGCAAAGGTGGAAGTTCCCATCAACGCGATGCTGTACGAGGCGATTCTCGCCATCGAGGATTCATACAAGGCGCAGTGAGGCGATTTCCCCTGATGCGAACGTTTTTTTTTCTCCCTCAATATTCAAAATAAGGGCGCCATCTTCATCGATACCCACGCACATCCCCTGCATTCTCTCCGGGCTCTGCGGGTGGCCGGCCAGGAATTGCAGGGTCGAGCCCCGGCCCCAGAGCCTGCGCTCGTATTCGGAATGCCACTGCGGGTCGGAGAGGGTGTCGATGACCTGCTGAGCCACGTAGTGTGCCGCCTCGTCCAGATTGTCGAAAGGCGGGGGCAGACAACCCCATGTTTCCTCAAGGCTTGCAGGCTGAAGGCCCGAATGTGAGCGTACAGGGGGGGGGCTGCGCAGGTTCATGCCGATGCCGATCAGAATTCTGCCCTGGGCGCTTTCGCAGAGGATGCCGCACAGTTTGCCGTACGCCGCGCCGTCGCGGGGTATGGCCGCGGCGCTTCTTACCCCCGGCTCTCTCTGGGGATGCGGTTGCACGAGCACATCATTGGGCCACTTGAGCCGGAACTTGTAGCTTCGGGCGGCGGGCTTGCCGTCTCTTTGAATCATCACAGTCTCATTTAGAGCAGCCGTTTCTTCCAACGCGCGCACGACGCCGAGGCCCGCGCGCAGCGGCAGGGCCTTCGCCTCTTTGAAATCGGCCGGCAACAGGATGGTCATCAATAGAGACAGTTTTGGAGCATCGACCCATGTTCGTCCCCCGCTCCGTCCGCGCCCCGAAGTCTGGGTGTCCGCACGCACGATGGCCGCGCCTGTAAATCCTTCCCGTGCAAGCGCGCGGGCCTCGTCCATGGTGGAACCGAGGCACGGAAACGAGAAAAGCTGAAACAAGGGCTCTTGTGCGGGCATGGCGATGCAGATAAGGCTAACCAAGTTTCAGAAAGAGAGCAAGCATCATGCCGTGAGAAATCTGTGTCCCATCTTTTGAAGGATGATTATGATATGGTATCATCGAATAGAAACATTTTAATGAAAGGGGTGCTCCATGTGCGGCATTATCGGTTATACCGGTCCGAGGAAAACGTCGAAAATTCTGCTCGAGGGTTTGAGAAGGCTTGAATACCGCGGCTATGATTCAGCCGGCATCGCGGTGGGAAGGCTCAATGCCGAGCCGCGCCTTGAGATTATCAAATCCGTGGGCAAAATAGCCGAACTCGCGAGGAAAATTCCGGAGGATATCGACGGAAACTGGGGAATAGGCCACACCCGCTGGGCCACCCATGGCGGCGTCACCGAGGCGAACGCACATCCCCACACCGACATGTCCGGCAAAATCGCGGTCGTGCACAACGGTATCATAGAAAATTATAAGACTCTGAGAACCATGCTCGAAAAGAAAGGGGTAGTGTTCAAGAGCGAGACGGATACCGAGGTGATTCCGCAGCTCATCGCCTCATATTACGAAGGAGACCTCCTCGCGGCGGTGCTCGCCGCCCTCCAGCATCTCGAGGGGACCTACGGCATCGCGTGCATCCACGCCGATGAACCCGGCCGCATCGTCGGGGCTCGTAACGGAAGCCCGCTCATCGTCGGTGTGGGCAAGGACGAGATGTTCCTCGCCAGCGACATCACCGCGATGGTCGCCTACACGAACCGCGTGATCTATCTCAACGACGGCGAAGTCATCGACATCACGCAGGACAGCTACACAATCACCGACCGCCACTCGAACGCGCTCGACAAAAAGGTCGATGAGGTCACCTGGGAACTCGGCGCAATCGAGAAGAGCGGTTTCATGCACTACATGGAGAAAGAGATTTTCGAGCAGCCCGAATCGATCGCCCGCGCGATGAGCGGACGCATCGACGAAGAAAACGCCATCGCCAAGCTCGGAGGCCTCAACCTCACCCGCCGCCAGCTCGCGGACGTGCGCCGTGTGCGCATCATCGCGGCGGGCACGAGCTGGCACGCCGGCATGACGGGCTCGTACCTCCTCGAGCAGGCGGCGCGCATTCCGGCCCAGGCCGAACTCGCAAGCGAGCTGCGGTACCGGAATCCCGTCGTCGAGAACGGTTCGCTCTGGTTTGTCGTGAGCCAGTCGGGGGAGACCGCCGACTCGCTCTATGCCATGCGCGAGGTGCAGCGCAAGGGCGCGACGGTTCTCGGCATCTGCAACGTCGTCGGCTCCACCATCGCGCGGGAGTCCGACGGCGGCGTCTATGTGCACTCCGGCCCCGAGATCGCCGTGGCGAGCACCAAGGCCTTCACGAGCCAGCTCACCGTGTTTTATCTGTTTACGCTCCTCATGGCGCGCATGCGCGATATGTCGCGCGAAGAGGGGCAAAAATTCGCGCGCTCGCTTCTGGAAATACCTGACATGGTGCGCGACGCCCTCGGAAAGCGCGACCTCATTCAGGCCATCGCGAAGAAATATTGCCGCGCCAAGGATTTTCTGTACCTCGGGCGGGGCATCCTGTACCCAATCGCCCTCGAAGGAGCGCTCAAGCTCAAGGAGATTTCCTACATTCACGCCGAAGGCTACAGCGCGGGCGAGATGAAACACGGTCCGATCGCGCTCATCAGCCCCGAGGTCCCCAGCGTTTTTCTTGTCTCGGACGACTACCTTCACGAAAAGACTATCTCCAACATGAGGGAAATCAAGGCGAGGGGTGGGCCTGTCATCGCGGTCGGGGTCGAGGGCGACGCTGAGGCCATGGCGCTCGCGGACGATTTTATCCCTGTAAAGAAAGCCGATCCGAGGTTCTATCCCTTCAGCATGGTCGTGCCGCTCCAGCTTTTCGCGTATTTTTGCGCGCTCGAGCTGGACAGGGATGTCGATCAGCCGCGCAACCTCGCCAAGAGTGTGACAGTAGAATGAAACGCGCTGCGTGGCGGATGCTGCCCATCGTCGTGTTCGCGATTGCGTTGACAGGGGCACTGGCCGTCAATATTTCACTTGTCAGCAGAAGCCGCAATGCGCTTGCATCGACAATTTTGCGCAATCCCGCCACAGTGCGGACAGCCCGATTCCACGTCGTCGCGATTCTGCCGGACACGGCGGATCCTTTTTATACGCACCTCATCGAGGGCTTGCGCGGGGAATCTGAGCAGCAGAATGCGGCACTGCAGATTTTTTATTATCCATCGACGGCGATCGGCGAGGGTGGCAGCACGTCGGAAGAAGTGTCGCGATGGTTTGAGATCGCGTTGCGCAGCAAGGCCGACGGTATTCTTCTCTTTCAGCCCAAAGGAATGGATGTAGCGCGATTCGCGCAGGAAGCGGACAGTGCGCATATTCCTTTTGTGCCGCTCGCGATGGATGCGCCCCAGGCCTGGACTCGTTCGGGCGTGACCGGCGATTCCGTCAGTCAGGGCAAGGAGGCGGGCACGCTCGTGCTGGGCCTGCTCGGCTCCGCGGCGAGGATCGGCATCATCCTTTCTTCGGATACCTCCCTGGGCTATGCATTCAACGAAGAACCGTTCTATCGGGGCGTGGAGGAGACGCTGAAGGACCGCCCTGGCGCTGTCCTCGTCGCCGCGGTGCGTGAAGAGGAGAGCATCCTCGGCGGCGAGGACGCCTGCGCGCGCATGCTCACCGAGCACCCCGACATCAACGCGATTCTCTGCATCGACGCGAAGGCGACGATCGGTGCGGCCCAGGTTATCATCGACCGCGGCAATGTCGGACAGATCGTCATCATTGGATCGGACGAGGATTCCGAAGTGAACAGGCTCATCGAGAAAGGCGTGGTTCACGCGAGCATCGTGCGGAATGCCGCCGCCATGGGGCAGTCAGGAGTAGCCCTCGCGATCGGCCAGCGGATAGGTCTCCGCTCACCAGAGAAGATATCGGTGGGGTATCATGTCATCCCCACGAGAGGAGATGGCCCATGATCGATCTCTCTTTCCTTGCGCATCTCCGGAAGCCGCGCCGCCGCAGCGGGCTTCGCAACCGCATTATCGTCAACTCGGTCGTTATTCTGCTCGTGCTGGTCATCGCCACATCGTATACTGCGTTCGCATCGTTCGACCTCGCCCGCAGTGTCGAACTGCTGTTCCGCAATTCCATATCTATGGAGGAACTGCGGTCAACCCTGCGCGATACGCAGGAAAACTTGACCGGCTATCTCAGCGCGAAGAATTCGGAATCGCTCAAAGAGTTCATCCGCACTTCAACCATTCTGTCGGGCATGACATCCAGGCTGAACAGAGAGAACAAAGTCGATGATGTGTTTTTGCTTGAAAAGGATTTGGCTTTTCTTCTCGACGGCTACCTTGCGAGCGCGGAAGGCGCGGTGCAGGCAAAGCGTGGCCGCGACGTCGCGCAGTACGTCAGCCTCTATGAAGATGCGCGGCGCAATGCATCGCTTATAGAATTTTTGAGCGCCAGAATGGACACCATTCATCTGGACCAGTCGCTCAAGGGATTTTCTTCCTACAAGGCGAATATCAGCCCTGCGCTGGTCTCCAACGGTGTGCTGTTGCTCGTTGCCTTTTTGCTTTCGATCGCCCTCATCGGGCGATACTCGTACACAATTACCGAGCCTCTGGCACGTCTTTCCGTTGCTGCCGAGGCTATCGGGCGGGGAGAGTACGATCATCCTCTGCCGCCCTATGAGCGGGAAGATGAGATCCGCACACTCCATGACGCCTTCGTCAACATGCAGGACAGCATCCAGAGGGCTTTTGCCGAATTGACGCGCAAGGCCGAGCTCGAGCGCTCTCTTATGGAAGAACGAATGCGCGTGCTCACCTATCAGCACCGCCTCAAGGATGCGGAACTTTTGGCACTCCAGACCCAGATAAATCCGCATTTTCTGTACAATACCCTGGCGGCTGGCTGGCAGCTCGCGCTCACGGAGGGCAACGAGAAGACCGCGGAGTTCCTCGAAAAGCTCGCGGCGTTCATCCGCTACGCGCTCAAGCCCTCGACGCGGTTTGTCCTTGTTTCGGAAGAAATCGAATGCGTGCGCCAGTACATCTGGCTCCTGAAGCTGAGGTTTGGGGAGCGCTTCAGGTTCAGGCTCGAAGCGCAGGACGAGGCCCTCGGCTATGAGACGCCGGCCCTTGTGCTCCAGCCCCTCGTGGAGAATGCGATCGTACACGGTCTCAAAGACCTTGAAGAGGGCGGCGATGTCATAGTCTCGGCACGGCTGGATGGCGAGACGGTCAGGCTCTCGGTGAGCGACTCAGGCCGGGGCATGGAGAAGGACAGCATCGCCCTCGCGCTCGCGGCCGCCGATCCGGAGGACACGACTCCCCAGCACGGCATCGGGCTCCACAATGTCGTGCGGCGCGTCGCCCTCGCGACGGGCGGCCTGGGCAGGGTCGAGATCGAGAGTGAACTCGGCCACGGTACGCGCGTCACCATCATCCTGCAGGCGGGGAAGGCTGTATGAAGCGGGTGCTCATCGCCGACGACGAGATGCCGATCGTCAACGGCTTGTCGCTCCTGTTCAAGCGCTATTTCCAGGGCGGATATACCGTCGTCGGTACCGCGCGCTCGGGTCGCGAAGCGATTGAAAAGAGTAAAGCTCTCTCCCCCGAGATCATTCTCATGGATGTCCAGATGCCCGGGATCACGGGCCTCGACGCGATCCGCGAACTTTCACGGGAAGGCGGCGCCAAGGCCTTCATCCTTGTGACGGCGTACGAGCGCTTTGACATCGCCCGGGAGGCCCTGAGCATGGGGGTGTGCGATTATCTTCTGAAGCCGGTTTCCAGAGAAAGACTCGGGATTGCCCTTACCGCCGCCTCTTCGTATCTCGATCGCGTCCAGTTGCTCAATGAGCGGGAGCTCGAATTCAGAGATCGTCAGCAGCGGCTTGTGCCTTTCGTCAAAACGGCCTTTTTTGTGAGTGCGCGCCAAAAGGCGGGCTATCAGTCGGGCGGCTCGGGGAATGACCTCAGTTTATTCAAGGAGATGCTTCAATTATCCGGTGAAACAGGAATTATGGGCATCTCGAGCTTTTCGCCCTCGGATGGAGCTGTGGATGCCGCCTATGAACGCTTCTGTTCGGTCATTCAATATAAGACCGTGGCGCTTGCGGGGCCCCTGGAAGACAGGCGTTACTGCGCGTGGTTTCTGCCGCTGAAAAACGAGGCTGTGCCGTCTCAGGAGCTCGCCGCCTTCCTCGCGGTGTTGCAGTCTGCGTTTTCAGCCCAGCTCGCGACGGGCGAAATGAAGCTCTCCTATGGCCAGCCCGAAAAGCTCGAGACGCTCGGGCGTTCCTGGGATACCGCCTTGAGACTTTTTGCCAAGGGTCCCACCTCGGACAAGTGGAGCGAGGAGAATGCCGCGTGCGCGCTCGATGCCCAGTTCTATGATGAAATAATTGAAGGACGATTTGCCATGGCGGGGCAGGCCCTCGAAAGAATGCTCCTGTCGCTCGAGAGCGCCGAGCCCATGAAGCGCGATATCCTTTTCAGGATCATCGCGGCGCTTTCCTTCGCCGCCTCTAAGCTTGCGGGCGGAGGAGTGCTCTCTGAAAAGGTGTACAGGGAATTCATGGATTTCAGCGATATTGAGAGGCTCTGGGCTGAAGGCGCATCGCAGTTGTTTGCGTCGAATGTAAGAAGCCGGTTTCAGACTCTGCAGCAGCGTGCGGCCGCGGCGGGCGCCCACTCCCCCTTCGTCGTGCGGGCCCTGCAATATATAGAAAATCACTATCAGGAGCCGATCACGCTCGAGAGCGTGGCCGAGGCCATAGGCGTCTCTTCAGGGCACCTCACCCGCCTTATGTCTGATGAGTTGAAAAGAGGTTTTGCACGCACACTGATCGAGTATCGCATGCAGAAGGCAAAAGAATTGCTCAAGAGGCCCAATGTCTCGATCCGTGAAGTGTCGAGGCTCTGCGGATACCCCGATGCGAATTATTTTGCCCGCCTGTTCCGCCGTCTGACTGGCCATACGCCACGGGAATATGCGGCGCGTGTGGCAAAGGGAGATAACTCTGATGCGTGAAATAGAGCTGCGCGTGAAGCGCATGAGACACATGCGACGCATCATTCTGGTGGCAGTGAGCATTGTCTGTATGGCGGCGAGTCTTGGACTGTCGTCGTGCAGCAAGTCGAAGAAGCCGGTCGCGGACAGGGCGCCTATGATCGGTTTTTCTCTCGATTCTCTCGTCGTCGAGCGCTGGCGGCGCGATGTCGACAGCTTCACCAAGGCCGCCCACGACCTGGGGGCCGATGTCGCCCTGCGCGTCGCGAATCAGGACGCGAACACGCAGATCGCCCAGGTGAGAGAGCTTTTGAATCAGGGCATCGACGTGCTCGTCATTATCCCGAACGATGCGGAGAGACTCTCGGATGTGTGTCGCGAGGCAAAGCGCAAAGGCGTGCCTGTCTTGAGCTATGACCGCCTCGTGCACAACGCCGATGTCGACCTCTACATCTCATTTGACAACGAAAAAGTGGGGAGCCTTCAGGCCCAGGCGGTCACAGAGGCAGTTCCGGGCGGAAACTATGTCATCGTCAATGGCGCGATCACCGACAACAACGCTTTCATGATCAACAAAGGATTTCATGCCGTCCTCGATCCGTTTATTGCGGACGGGAGAATTCGTCTTCTTGAAGAGATATGGCCGAGCGACTGGATGAGTGACGAAGTGCGGACACGGTTTGAAGCCCTGCTCAAACCGGGCCAAAAAATCGATGTCGTGCTCTGCGGGAACGACATGCTCGCCGAGACCATCATTTCGGTGCTTTCGGAAAATCGCATGGTCGGAAAAACAAAAGTGACTGGCCAGGATGCCGAACTCTCGGCGTGTCAGCGCATCGCGGAGGGCAGCCAGTTCGCGACGATATACAAGCCCATCGATGCGCTTGCGCTCAAGGCGGCCGGCTTCGCCGTCATGATGGCTCATGGGGAAAAAATCCGGTATGACACCAAAATAGACGATGGCCGCTACAAGGTGCCCTACATCGCGCTTGAACCGATCCTCGTGACCGCCAAGACATTGGATTCTACGGTCATTAAAGATGGTTTCCATACTCGCGAAGATATTTACCGCAATGTAAAACACTGACATGCCCGACGACTCGCGGGATTCCTGCAGACCTGCCCTCTACAGCTTTCTGGACATTTTTAAGAGAGCCTGCCTGAAAAGTGCTATTCTCCCGTGCTGTGCGCAGAGAAATGCGCAATTGCCCGATATTTGTCACATCATTCCTGATGCGTGATTCAAAAATCAGGTGGAGACTTATAGACGGCGCACACTGAAGTATGCACACAGGCGCCAAAACCGCTGAATTGCGGTGAAAGTTCATAAAGGAGGAATCCTGATGAAACGCACACTTTTTATTGCGATGCTCTTTGCGATAGTCGCCGGCATTGCGTTTGCCGACACCCAGGTAGGCATTGTCCTTCCAACCAAGGATGAGCCCCGCTGGATCCAGGACCAGACCAGGTTCCTGGACGCGCTCAAGAGTGCTGGCTTTAGCGCAAAAGTACTCTTCAGCCAGGGCGATTCTGCAAAAGAAAAGGCCAACGTCGAAGCACTTCTGAGCGAAAACATCAAAGTACTCATCATCTGCCCGCAGGACGGGACCGCCGCCGCGGCAGCCGCCGATCTCGCGCATAAAGCAGGCGTGAAGGTCATTTCCTACGACCGCCTCATCCGCGAGACGACCAGCGTCGACTACTATGTCACCTTCGACAGCTTCCAGGTAGGAAAAGCGTGGGGCGATTATCTCAATTCCAAAGTTCCCGCCGGCAGCAAGGGCAACAACCTCTACCTGTATGCGGGAGCCGCGAGCGACAACAACTCCTTCATCTTCTTCGAAGGCGCGTGGAGCGCCCTGCAGCCCAAGATCGCCGACGGCACCTACATTGTAAGAAACTCCGATAAAGCGACGGCTCTCTCCAAGAAAGCCGCTCTGACCCGCGATGAGGAAGCTCAGATCATCGGTCAGGTCACCACCAACTGGAACTTCAGCGATGCGAAGAACAAGGCCGAAGCCAACCTCACCGCCGCGAAGAAAGATGCCAAAGGCACCGTGTATGTCTGCGCGCCGAACGATGGCACCGCCCGCGCAATCGCGGACGCCTACGCCGCCGACAAGGATGTGAAGACCTACTACATTACCGGCCAGGACGCAGAGATCGCGTCGATCCAGTACATCATCGACGGCAAACAGTCCATGACCGTCCTCAAGGACGTGCGCACGCTGGTCAGCGACGCGATCGCGGCGGCGGTCGCCTACATGAAGGGACAGACTCCGCCGGTCACCAACTACTACAACAATGGCAAAAAGGATGTTCCGGCCAAACCGACCGCCATCGTCGTTGTCACACAGGACAATGTCAAGAAAGAGATCGTCGATTCCGGATACTGGCCTGCTGATAAGTTCACCGGCCTCAAATAATGTAGAAGGATCGAGCATCGCTCGATAATGGGCAAGAGAGGAGCCGCTCATTCCGGGCGGCTCCTCTTTGTAATAAAATTAATCCAGGCAGGTACGGTATATGAGTGATAATATTTTGGAAATGCGGCACATCACAAAGACTTTCCCTGGCGTTCGCGCGCTTTCCGACGTGAATTTTGCGGTGCGCCGAGGAGAAATCCACTGTCTGGTCGGGGAAAATGGTGCCGGCAAGTCGACATTGATGAAGGTGCTGAGCGGTCTGTACCCGCACAGCGATTTCGAAGGTGAAATTATCTTCAATGGCAAAAAGAAGGAATTCAACGGCATTCATGACAGCGAGGAAGCCGGCATCGGCATCATCTACCAGGAACTTGCGCTTGTGCCGGATATGACCGTCTATGAAAATATCATGCTCGGGCATGAAATCCGGCGCGGCATGACCATCGATGTACAGGAGATGATCCACAAGGCCGAGGAGCTCCTACGAAGAGTCAGGCTTTCGATCAACCCGAGCGCGAAAGTCAAAGATCTTGGCATCGGCAAACAGCAGCTGGTTGTAATTGCAAAGGTCTTGAGTCGCAATGTATCGCTCCTTATTCTCGATGAACCGACTGCAGCATTGAACGAAGACGACTGCGACAACCTGCTCAATATCCTCAGGATTCTGAAAACACAGGGCGTCACGTCCATCATGATCTCGCACAAGCTCAAAGAAGTGCTCTCGATCGCCGAGACGATCACCGTGCTTCGGGATGGCCAGACAATCTGCACCCTCGATCGTCAGAAGGACGAGGTCACCGAGCAGATTCTCATAAAGCACATGGTGGGACGCTCCATCGAAAACATTTACCCTCCACGCACGTCCACGCATGCGGAGGAGGCCGTGCTCGAAGTGAAAGATTGGAGCGCGTACGATGCGAAGCTTGGCCGCAAAGTACTGAACAATGTCAATTTCCATGTGTGCAAGGGTGAGATCGTCGGTCTCTCGGGGCTTGTCGGTTCAGGCAGAACCGAGCTGGCGCGGAGCCTTTTTGGCAATCCAGATGGTTACATTGTTTCTGGCGACATGGTCTTCAAAGGCAAGAAACAGCGATTTACCCACCCCCGCCACGCGATTCGGTCAGGGCTCGCCTACGCGACAGAGGATCGCAAACGCAACGGGCTTATCTTGATCAAATCGATACAGGAAAACATCTCGCTTGCAAATCTCCAGGGGGTCTCGAAAAATGGCGTCATCAACGAAGAGCTGGATAAGCAAAACGCGCTCAATTTCGTCAACTCCCTTTCAATAAAAACGCCGAGCATCAGCCAGCTTGTCATGAATCTTTCGGGCGGCAACCAGCAGAAAGTATCGGTCGCGAAGTGGCTCTTTGTGGGCCCGGAGATGCTCATCTTCGATGAACCGACGCGAGGCATCGATGTCGGTGCAAAGTATGAAATTTACACCATCATGAATGATCTGGTGGCAAAAGGCATGAGCATTCTCATGATTTCATCTGAATTGCCCGAAATTCTCGGCATGAGCGACCGTATCTATGTCGTTGCAAACGGAACGATTACTGGTGAGCTCGATGCAAAATCAGCGACGCAGGAAGCCGTCATGCGCCTTGCGACGCAGTACTGAGGAGGAAGCGTATGAATGAGTTGATGACGGTACTGAAGAAGAATGTCCGTGAATATGGCATGTACATCGCGTTGGCGGCGATCATCGCCGTATTCACGATACTGTCGCATGGCGTGTTTATTTCATCGCGAAACATTGCCAACCTGCTCAATCAGACAGGCTACATTGCAGTTCTGGCTGTCGGTATGACTCTCGTTATTGTTATACGTCATATAGATTTGTCAGTTGGTTTTCTTTCAGGTTTTTTGGGGGCGATCGCCGCAATCTCGCTTACACAGTGGCACTGGCCGGTGTGGCTTTCCATTTTGTTTGTGCTGGGACTCGGAATCTGTGCAGGACTCCTCACGGCGCTGCCTGTCGCGGGCCTCGGCATCCCGGCCTTTGTCGCGTCGCTCGCGGGCTGGCTCATATACCGCGGAGCCCTGATGCTCGTCACGGCCGCGACAGGGACCATCATTATCCCGAACGAGTCCTTCAACGCCCTGGGCAACGGATACATACCCGACCTCTTCGCGAGCAACAGCTTCCTGCCCGGCATCCACAAGACGACGCTCGTGCTGGGGCTCATCGCGACGATAGTCTTCATCTTCGGGCAGATCGCCGACCGCAAGCGGAAAATGCAGTACAAGTTCGAGGTCCTCTCTACCGGGCTCTTCGTGGCGAAACTGGTCTTTATGGCGATAATTCTCGGTTTTATTTCGTGGATACTGGCGGGATACAACGGCATGTCCTGGACGGTGGTCATCATGCTGGCCGTTGTGCTGGTGTATGATTTCATCACACGGCGGACAGTCATAGGGCGTCACATATACGCGGTCGGCGGCAACCCGGAGGCCGCTGAACTCTCGGGTATCAGTGTCCGAAACATCACGTTTACGGTGTTCGGATCCATGGGATTTCTTGCCGCGCTTTCCGGCATCCTCTTCGCGGCGAGGCTCAAGTCCGCCACGCCGCAGGCGGGAACGCTGTTCGAAATGGACGCGATCGCGGCCGCCTACATCGGCGGCGTCTCGGCTTCGGGCGGCATCGGGTCGATAAGCGGCTCTCTCATCGGCGCCCTCGTCTACATGTCACTCATGAACGGCATGAACCTGCTGGGCACCGACATCTCCCTGCAGTATGTCATCCGCGGCCTCGTGCTCCTTCTGGCGGTCATCTTCGATGTGATAACGCGCAAGCGTAAATTGTGATACTGAGCCAATTTCAAAAGTCTGTTGCTTCTGAAATTGGCTTTGCATTTGCTCCGGTTTCGTTGAAACCGTACGCAAATGCCGCAATAAAAGGTCGTTCTTTCAAAACTCGTCCGACTTTTGAAAGAACCTCACTATAATAAAAATTTCGGGTATCAGAAGAGCCCGCTCCCAAAATAATTGGGACGGGCTCTTTTTTGAAAAATATGTGGATATAATATTGACTTCGGTTTGGTTCGGCGTTAGCGTTCTTGCAATCATTGTCTCATATGGGGAACTTCTTGATGCGCCGATACTTTCGCTGTTTTCTTTTTGGCTTTTTTTTGATTTTTATTGCGGTTCCGACATTTTCGAGCCCGTTTTCCGGGGCCGGGACCATACTCCACGATGTCCGTCCCGGGAAGGGGATCACACGAGTCACCTGGCTCTCCGAGTGGTCAAGCCCCCTCGAGGGGACACCCGCGGATACTCGCGTCTTCATCGCCGATTCCGGAAAGCCGGGGGCGACGGTCTTCATAGCGGGCGGCACTCACGCGAATGAGATAGCCGGCATTCTGTCGGCGGTCCTCCTTATCGAAAACGCGGTGCCCTCCGCGGGACGGCTCATCGTCATACCCGACATGAACATGAGTGCTTCCACATGGACCGAGAGCACAAAAGTGCCGTCATGGGTCCGCATCGAGACGCCGAATGGCCCCCGCTTTTTCAAATATGGCGCCCGATACACCGATCCCGTGCACCAGGGAGCGCCGGACCCCGACCGTTACGTGCACCCCAAGGGAGGGGACGCGCTCGAAGGCTCCGAGGCGCGCAATCTCAACCGGGTCTATCCGGGCAAGCCCGACGGCACCCTGACGGAGCGACTCGCGTGGGCGCTCATGTCGCTCCTCAAACAAGAGGGCGTGGATATCGCGTTTGACCTGCACGAGGCCGGACCTGAGTCGAGACTCGCCAACATGATTGTCGCCAACCCCAAGAACCTCGACCTCGCGGCGCTCGCGGTCATCAATCTGGAAATGGACGGCATCCGGATGAAACTCGAGCCTTCGAGCGATGCCTTCCACGGTCTTTCCCACAGGGAGTGGGGCGACGGGACGAAGGCATATGCGTTTCTCATAGAGACGCCGAACCCCGCCCAGTCCACCGAGAACGGGAACCCCGTCGAGGACCCGCAGTACCCGCTCGCCGGCCGCATCGCGACGCATTTGGCCAGCATCGGGGCTATCCTGGACGCGTGGAACATGGACTGTCCGCCGGACAAGCGCATCGAGTTCGACGCCCTGCCTGACTGGCGCGCGGTGGCGGCGAGCGGCGCGGGCGCCTTCCTAAACTGGTAATCTTGATCTTCGGGAGGTTTTATATGGCATTGCAGAGACATGAGAAAGTTGCAAGGCGAAAACGCGTCGCGATGAGCCTGTTGGCGATTCTCGCTTTCGCTTTCGTTTTCGTGGTCGCGGCCCCCCTGTCCGCGGCGGATACGGTCAAGGCTGAAGTTTCCGCGCGCAACGGTATGGTCGCTTCGGCGCAGCCGCTCGCCTCGGCGGCCGGGCTCGAAATTCTGATGGCCGGGGGCAACGCGGTGGACGCCGCGGTCGCGTCGGCCTTCGCGCTCGGCGTCGTCGAGCCCAACGCGACGGGCCTCGGCGGTGAGGGCATGATGGTCATCTATCTGGCGGACAAGGACGTGACGGTCGCGATCGATTATCGTTCGATGTCGCCTCTTGCCGACATGTCGAAGGTTAAATTCGGAAGCACAGGGCATGTCGCCGTGGCGGTGCCCGGCACGGTCGCCGGTCTCTGCGACGCGCTTCAGAAATACGGGACGATGAGCCTCGCCGAGGTCATGGCCCCCGCGATCCGCTACGCCCGAAACGGCTTCATCGTCAGCGAGACGCTGGCCCAGACCATCGCGGACCGGTTCGATCCCATCTCGAACAATGAGGCGCTCCTCAAGATCGTGGCGCCGGAAGGGCTGCCCCTGGTGGCCGGCCAGATCATCAAGAATCCCGACCTGGCGGCGACGATGGAAAAGATCGCCGAGGGCGGACCGGACGTGTTCTACAGAGGTGAGATCGCGGACGCGATCGCCGACGATATGGCGAAGAACGGCGGCTACATCACCAAGGCGGACCTCGCTGCATACCGCGCCATCGAGCGCGAGCCCGTCCGCGGCACCTACCGCGGGTATGAGATTGTCTCCGCCCCGCCTCCCGTAGGGGGCATCTCGGTGATCGAAATGCTCAACATGCTCGAGAATTTCGACTTGGCCTCCGAAGCCCCGCTCTCGCCCCGCAACGTCCACATCATGGCGGAAGTCATGAAACGAGGCTTCGCGGACAACTCCGCCTATGTCGGAGACCCCGCGTTTACGGATATTCCGGTCCGGGGGCTGCTCGATAAGGAATACGCGAAGAGCCGCGCGGCCGAGATCGACCTGGGCAAGATGTCGCCCTCGACCAAGGCGGGGACTCCCTCCGAGCATCCTTCCACGACGCATCTGTCGGTCGTGGACCGGGGCGGGAACATGGTCGCGCTCACCCAGACAATCTCCGGATTCTGGGGAGCCTGCGTGGCGGTGCCCGGCACCGGCGTCATCCTGAACAACGAGATGCAG
This sequence comes from Spirochaetaceae bacterium UBA6243, assembly GCA_002441395.1. Lineage (GTDB taxonomy): Bacteria > Spirochaetota > Spirochaetia > Treponematales > Rectinemataceae > Rectinema. The sequence continues at coordinate 20,929 of DJVZ01000055.1, forward strand.
AACTGGTCATCCCGCGGGCCGAACGCCTATGCCCCCGGCAAGCGTATGCGCACGACCATCGCGCCGACGATCATCGCGAAAAATGGCGTGCCCTTTGTCACCATGGGGACGCCCGGCGCGGGAAGAATCATCTCGACGATGGTGATCCTGGCGGTAGACCTTCTCGACTACCACATGGGCGTTCAGGAAGCGATCGAGTCGCCGCGCTTCTACGCACGCGACACCGAAAAGGACTTGTCGATCGAGTCGCGGATGCCGGCGGAAACCCAGGCTTGGCTGAAGTCGATAGGATACAGCATCAAGGAATACCCTGATTTCGACCTTTTCTTTGGAGGCGCTCAGGCGATTCTCGTCGACCCCGATACCGGCATGATGTACGGCGGGGCGGACCCGCGCCGCGACGGCGCGGTCTTCGGGTTCTAAGGAGGATTTTTCATGGTTCGGAAACATCGGTTTGTGGCGCGGGTTTTGAGTGTCGCACTCATGGCGGGAATTGGCGTTCTCCAGGTCTGCGCGCAGGGCACCGTGCCGCCGTCGCTGCAGGGGAGTTTCCTGCAGCCGGGATACATCACGTCAGCGGGGCAGACCTCGGACGCCGCGATCGTCAAGGTACTCGCGAATACGAGGCTCAAGCTCGGATTCGGCTATGATATCGCCGCCAAGCCGCAGTCGATAGCCGGAGCAAAGACGCTCGTGCTTGTCCTCGGGGCCTCGAACAAAGGTCTCGGCGCCGCGGGCTTGAGCCTGGAGCAGGATATAGAGCGGGTGAAGAGCGTGATCGCCGAGGCCCAGAAGAATGGGGTAAGAATAATTTCGATGCACACGGGCGGCACGGCCAGGCGCGGAGAGGCCTCGAATCAGGTCATAGAACTCTGTGTGCCCGTCTCTGATGTGGTCGTTGTCGTCGAAGGCGGAAACAACGATGGATTCTTCACCGATCTGTGTGAGAAAGCGGGAGTACCCCTCGTCGAGGTTGCCTCGATTTCGGCGGCGGGCAATGTTCTGAAAAGCCTCATGGCGCAACAATGAAAAGACTGCTCGCCGCATGGTGCTTCTTGGTTGTCTTCTCCTCTGTACAAGTCCATGCACAGACCGGCCTTGAGTTGGTCTGTTCGGAAGTGGTGGCGGGGGAGGGTGTGACCGCGGTGCGCCCGCTCTCCGACTTTTTCCCCGGCCTGCGGGGAACGCCCTTCGACACGCCTGTCTTCGTCATGGGAGACGGAGCCCGTGGGACAGAAGGCGCGGAGGCCCCGCCGTGCGCGGCGATCGTTGCCGGCACTCACGCGAATGAGATTGCCGGTGTTCTCGCCTCGTACTGGATCATAGAGCGCTGCCGGGTCCCCGAGGGCAGACTCGTCGTGGTGCCGCGGGTAAACGCTTCGGGCGCGACCTGGTCGCTTCAGGATGCCAGCGGACCGCGGTTTCTGGAGCTGGGGAGCCGAACCATCCGGTACGGCACGAGGCTATCGAACCCGGCGCAGGAGCGCCTTGCGGATCCGGGCAGCTTTGTCCCTCCGCAGGCATCGGGCAATTTCCCCGCGCTCGCCGGCCAGGAAGCGCGCAATCTGAACCGTCAGTATCCGGGCAGACAGGATGGCAACCGCACCGCGCAGACCGCCTACGCCCTCACGCTCATGCTGCAGGCTGAAGAGGTGCGGATAGCCCTCGACCTGCATGAGGCGAGCATGACTTCATCGCTCGTGTGGTCCATGATCACCCGCCCCGAGCATCTCGACGCGGCCGCGCTCGCCGCCCTCGACATAGAGGATGAGACGGGTGTTTCCTTTCATCTTGAGGATTCCCGGGATGAATTCGCCGGCTACTCACATTGGGAGTGGGGAAAACTCGGCATCAGCGCCTTCCTCGTGGAGACGCCGAACCCGGCCCAGCCGACCGACGATCCTACAATAGAGCAGCTCCACAACGCGGCGGCGCCTCTGGCGAAGAGAGTGTACGTGCACCTCTGCGCGGCGAAAGCGCTGATCGCCAACGCCGCCGATCTCCTGCAGGACGCGGGAGCCCTGCGGATAGAGGGCTTCCCCTCTTCGGTCGAGGAAGTGGGCCGATGGCTCGAAGGCACACTCTAGATTCTGGCTCGCTGTACGCGGGCCGCCTTTCTCCCCATGAGACGGCGCAACGGCTTGAATCCTTCCTCGCGCGCTGGCGGGAGAGCGGAGGCCGGGCAATTGATGCTTTTGCGTTGGCTGCGGGGTCTGAAGACGCCCTTGATCTTCTGCCCGACGTCCCTCCATGGGTCGAATGCGTGGGCGCCCTCGTCACGAAAGACCGCACCCGTGTGCTCCTGTGGTTGAAATCCAAGCCTTCAGCCGGGGAATCGAATATATATGAAAAAATTTCCGCCGGCGTTCAGCTTCCCTTCAAAAGACCTCAATGGTGGGCTTCACGGTCGGTCAGAATTCGTTATTATGTGATCCCGCCTTCTCCCGCCGGCGGGGCGGATGCGCTGCTCTCCGGCCTCGAACAAGCCCACGGAAGTCTCATTGTGCTGAGCCCGCCGGGATCGGGAGAAATGCTCATTCAAATCTCGGAATCACGTTGAGAATGAGCCTTGTGACAGCACCGGCCCGAATCCGCAGATATATACTTGTGGGCTCCTGTTTGGCCAGTTATAATGAGACGAATTTTGTTGCATGCCCAAGGAGGAACTCGAGCATGAAGAAATTATTGTTTGCGGCGCTGGCAGTTGCTCTCGTGCTGGCAGGTTGCGGTGGTGGTGGCAAATCTGATGTCATCAAAGTGGGTTGGCTCGGCGCCCTGACAGGCGACCAGGCGGTGTGGGGCGAAAACGAGCTCAACACCGTGAAGATGCTGTTCGAAGAATACAACGCCGCGGGCGGCATCGAGGTGGGAGGCAGGAAATATACCCTCGAAGTCATAGGCTACGACAACAAGGGTGATCCCCAGGAGTCCGTCAACGTGACGAAGCGCCTCACCGGCCAGGACAAGGTGGTCGCCATCATCGGCCCGAACTCGTCGGGCAACGCGATCCCGATGGCGCCGATACTCGAAAAGGCGAAAGTTCCTGACATCGCGACGGTGGCCACCAACCCCAAAGTCACGGTGCAGGACGGCAAGGTAAAGCCCTATAACTTCCGTGTCTGCTTTATCGATCCCTATCAGGGCGCGGTAGCCGCGGGTTTCGCCTACGACAGGCTAAACGCCCGCACGGCGGCTGTCCTCTACGACGTGGGCGACGACTACTCGCAGGGTCTGCGCGAGTTCTTCAAAGTCAATTTTGAAAAGAAGGGCGGTACGATCGTCGCGGACGAGTCCTTCAACTCGGGCGATGTCGATTTCAGGCCACAGCTTTCGAAGATCAAGGCATCGAACCCCGATGTCATCTTCATGCCCTACTTCTTCAAGGAAGTGGCGCTCTCGGCCAACCAGGCGAGGGACCTCGGCATCAAGGCGACGCTCCTCGGCGGCGACGGATGGCCTTCGGACCAGCTCATCTCGATGGGCGGAAAGGCGGTTGAAGGCAGCTACTTCGTCAACCACCTCGACTATGCCGACCCCGCTGTCCAGGATTTCAAGACCCGCTATAAAGCGAAATACGGCAAAGAGACGGAGCTGAACGGCTTCCTGGCCCACGACGCGGTGCTCCTCTTTGTCGAGGGACTCAAGAAGGCGGGCAAGGCAAACGGCGAGGCTATCGCCAAGGCGCTTGAGGGAATCGATGTCCAGGGCATTACGGGGCGCATCCACATCAGCCCCGAGACCCACAACCCCGAAGGCAAGGACGCCGCGATCGAAAAAATCGTGGACGGACAGTACGTATTCCAGGAGAAGTACGCGGCCCAATAAGGCGCTGAACATAAAGGCGACCGGCGGCGGAACCGGTTGCCTTTTTTTGCCAATCTTCGCTAAGGTCCGCATAATTTTGCATTCCATTCCAAAGGATGGGCTATGGTCCAATTCCTCCAGCAACTGATAAACGGACTTTCGATCGGCTCCGTGTATGCCCTCATGGCGGTTGGATATTCGCTGGTCTATTCCATCATGAATTTTTCGAACTTCGCGCACGGCGGCGTGATCATGCTCGGCGCGTACTTCGGCTTTTTCGGCCTGACGCTCCTGAAGCTGCCTTTTGCGCTGGCCTTTTTGCTGGCATCCATCGGCACGTTTTTTGTCGCGATCCTTGTGGAGAGAATCGCCTATAAGCCGCTCAGGGAGCGCAGGGCGCCTTTTCTGTACTTCATCATCTCGGCGATGGGCGCATCCATTCTGCTCGAGAATCTTGTGATCGCGACCATAGGGCCCACATTCAGGACATATCCGGAGGTCTTCTCCAAGGCCCCGATCGAGCTCGGGCCCCTCGCGATCGGCCGGCTCGACCTCATCATCTTTGTCATCTCCGCGGTGAGTCTGACCCTCTTAATTCTCTTCATCGACAAGACGAAACTCGGCAAGGCGATTCAGGCCGCGTCGTACAACGTCAAGGCCTGCGCGCTCATGGGCGTCAACACGGACAGGGTGATCCTCACGGTGTTCGGCCTCGGCGGCTTTCTGGCCGGCATCGCCGGGGTGTTCTTCGGAATGAAGTATACGGTGTACCCGCAGATCGGCAATATCACGACGAAATCCTTCATTGCGGCGGTGTTTGGAGGTCTCGGGAGTCTGCCGGGCGCGGTACTCGGCTCCATCATCCTCGGCATTATCGAGACTTTTGTCGCCGGGTACCTGTCATCCCAGTTCAGGGACCTGATTGCATTCGTGATCCTCATCGCCGTGCTCGTCGTGAGGCCTACCGGCATCATGGGCAAAGTCACCGAGGACAAGGCGTAAGGAGGCGGGCGTGGACTGGACCTATATTCAGGGAATCTTGATGCTCGCCGGCATCAACATGATCGCGGTACTCGGCCTGAGTTTGCTCACAGGCTTCACGGGGCTCTTTTCATTTGGCCACGCGGGCTTCATGGCGATCGGTGCCTATGTCGGCGCGTGGATCAGCGCCTCTCCGACATCGACGCCGGCCGGCTTGGGCCTGCCCTTCGTTCTGGCCATCGTGGGGGGAGGGGTGGCCGCAGGCGCCGTGAGTTATTTCATCGGCAGAATAAGCCTGAATCTCAAGGGCGATTATTTCTGTATCGCCACCCTGGGGTTTGGTGAAGCGATCAGGCTCATCTTCAACAATGTGAATCGGTTCGGCGGAGCCCGCGGGTGGCCGGGCGTGCCCGGAAAGAGCACATTCCTCGCGATTCTCGTCGCCGACGTCGTCGCCGTGCTGTTTCTCGCGAATCTGGTCAAATCGCGGCACGGCCGGAACATGATCGCGGTGCGCGAGGAAGAGCTCGCCGCGCAGATCGCCGGCATCGACGTGTTCCGGTATAAAATGCTCTCTCTCATCATAAGCGCGGTGTACGCGGGCGTCGCCGGCGTATTCTTCGCCCACTATATGACCTTCATTCAGCCCAAGATGTTCTCGCTCACAAAGTCGACGGAGCTCACGATCATCGTCATCTTCGGAGGGCTCGGGTCGATTTCAGGCTCGGTCCTGGGGGCGCTTGTGCTCACCGCGCTGCCCGAAATCCTGAGGACTTTCGAAATGTGGAGACTTGTTTTCTATGGGGCGGCGGTCATCCTCATCATGGTGAGCAGGCCGAAAGGGCTCATGGGCGGCATGGAGCTGACGCCCTCGGGCATCCGGAAAATGGTCGCGGAGCGGAATGCGCTCCGCGAGGCAAAGGCCAGGCTGCTCGCCGAAGCCCAGGGCGGAGAGGAGGAATGACGGTGGCGACTCTTCTTCGCGTTCACGAATTGACGAAAAAGTTTGGAGGGCTCACCGCGGTGGACGCCGTCAGTTTCGACGTGCCTGAAGGCGGCATCGTCGGCCTCATCGGTCCGAACGGCGCGGGCAAAACGACCATTTTCAACCTGATTACGGGAGTCTACAAGCCGACATCGGGTTCGATAGAGTTCAGGGGCAAGTCCATCGTGGACCTCGAGCCATTCCGCATAGCGGACATGGGCATTACGCGCACGTTCCAGAATATCCGTCTTTTCAAGAACCTCAGTGTCTTCGACAATGTTTTGACCGCATGCCACTTGAACGCAAATTATTCATTTGCCGAGGCAATTCTCCGACTGCCCCGGTTTCGGGCGCAGGAAAAGCTCCTCATGACTAAAGCCGAGAACTTGCTCGACATCATGGGCCTTTTGGGCTACAAGGATTTGATTGCGAGCAATCTGCCCTACGGCCTTCAGCGCAGGCTTGAGATCGTGCGGGCCCTGGCGCTCAATCCTTCGCTCCTCCTCCTCGATGAGCCGGCGGCGGGCATGAACCCCGACGAGACCGAGCAGCTCATGCGTCTCATCGCGCGGATAAGAAACGATTTCAAACTGTCGGTGCTCGTGATAGAGCACCACATGGACCTCATCATGGGGGTCTGCGAGCACATCGTCGTGCTCAATTTCGGGGAGAAAATAGCCCAAGGCTCGGCGGACGAAGTGTCGAAGAACCCACAGGTGATCGAGGCGTACCTCGGAACCAGCGAGGAGGCCGCGGATGCTTGAAGTGAAGAACCTGCACGTGGCCTACGGCGGCATCAGGGCCCTCAAAGGAGTCTCGCTCTCCGTCCGGAAGGGTGAGATCGTCACGATCATCGGCGCAAACGGGGCCGGCAAATCGACGCTCCTCAATACCATCTCGGGCTTTTTGAAGCCGGTCAAGGGATCGGTGCTCTACAACGGAAAGGACCTTCCCAGGAGGCCGGACCTGATCGTCAAGTCGGGCATCTGTCATGTGCCGGAGGGTCGGCTCATCTTCGCGAACCTGAGCGTCGAAGACAATCTCCTGCTCGGCGCATACCTCCGCAACGACAAAAAGGCCGTTCAGGCCGATATGGAAAAAGTGTACCGGATTTTTCCGAGGCTGAAAGAGCGCCAGTCCCAGAGGGCCGGGACGCTCTCGGGCGGAGAGCAGCAGATGCTCGCGATGGGCCGCGCGCTCATGACGAACGGCGAAATGATGCTCATGGACGAACCCTCCCTGGGCCTCGCGCCGCTTCTCGTACAGACGGTGTTCGACATCATCGAGCAGTTCCGCGGGCTCGGGAAGACCATCCTGCTCGTCGAGCAGAACGCCTTCAAGGCGCTGCAGGTCGCGGACCGGGCATACATCCTCGAGCAGGGCAGAATCGTGAAGGAAGGTCCCGCCCGGGACCTCGCGCGCGATCCGGCGGTCAAGGAAGCCTACCTCGGTTCCCGCTCACGGGGCGGCGGCGGAGACTGAACACCGCCGGCGGAGCCTGAGCTCCCGCCAGCCGCCATACAATCCTACTGTTGGTTCATCAGGGCGCGGTAGAAACGCACGCAGCGCTCCAGATTCTCGACAGACACCTTTTCGTTGACGTTGTGCACGGCCGCGAGGTCGGCCTGCGTCTGCACGAGCGGCTGGAACCTGTATATGTCGTCGGTGATGCCGCGGTAGTGCTTGGTGTCGGTGCCCGCCGTAAAGAGGAAGGGGGCGGGGATGGCGTCGGGGAAGGCCTCGGAGATCGCCGCGACGATGGAATTCCAGCCTTCGGAACTCGTTGAGGACTCCGTCGAGGGCTCGACGGTGTGCTCGGGAAACTTCGCGTATGCCTTCGCGCCATAAGGGGCGATGAGGGCGTTGAAGCGGTCTATGACCTGGGCGACGGTCGTTCCCGGCATTATGCGGACGTTGATCACCGCCTGAGCGAGGTTCGGGAGCACATTCTCTTTAGGGCTCGCCTGGGCCATGGTCGCGGCGCAGGTCGTTCTCACCATCGCATTCGTGGAGGGTGTCGCGGAGAATGCCTTCAGAATGACAGGGGTGAGAAGGTGCCGGAGCGAAAATATCTGTTTGTAGGGTGAGACCGCGTGCGGCGCGAGGGCGGCGAGGAATTCATCGGTGGTCTTCGTGATCCTGGCGGGGAAGGGCTTGTCCTCGATGCGGGCGATCGCGTGGCTGAGGGCTCCCAGTGCGGTGTTGCGCGGAGGCATGGACGCGTGTCCTCCCTGACCCGGCACCTCGATGACGATGTCGGCATAGCCCTTTTCGGCGATGCCGATGAGGGCGATCGGTTTGTGGACGAAGCCGACCAGGCCCTGCCCCACGGGACTTCCCTCATCGATGACCCAGGAAGCATGAACATTCTGTCCGGAGAACCACTTCGAGATCGCTCCGGCGCCCCTCCTGCCGCCGACTTCCTCATCGCCCCCGAAGGCGAAGTAGAGGGTTCTTTCGGGCACGAAGCCGGCCGAGAGGAGAGTCTCCGCGGCCTCGAGGATGCAGGCGATCTGGACCTTGATATCCTGTGTTCCGCGTCCCCAGACAAAGCCATCCCGTATGGTGCCCGAAAAAGGCGGTTCATCCCAGGGGTCGCTCTCCGAAGCAGGGACGACGTCGAAGTGGGCGCAGAAAATCGCAGGCTTCAGGGAAGGATTTTTCCCCTGCCAGCGGTAGACAATGCCCCTCGGGCCGACAAGTATCCGCTCGAGGGCGGCGTGCGCTCCGGGATAAAGACCGGGGAGGGCCTCAATGAGGGCGGCAAAAGGCTTTTCATCTTCTTCTTCCGGGCGGAAAGAGGAGACAGTGCGAAACTTCACTAGGCTTGAAAGCTTTTCGGCGATATTCATGGGGGGGTCATCCTTTTGCTGCTATCTTAGGGTACAGCGGCCATGAAACGCAATGCATCGCGGGCTGGGGGCGGCATTTTAGGTGCTTTTTCTTTCCATGAGTATCTGCTCCAGATCAGCCCTCGAATCAATATCGCGTAGTACGAAACGATCATCGACATCCACATAGCCGATGTCGGATGCATGGTTTCTAAAAAAACCCTTTAGCCCATCCGGGCCGTGCCACCCCCCCACGCTGTCGAACATCGTGCGGTGCAGGAGCGGCGGATGCCCCGCTTTTCCCCCATACCGTGGCACCACAATCGGCCGCGCCCGCATGGCGTCACGCGTTGCGTCACGCATGGCGCTCACTGTGCGCGGCGACACAAAGGGAATGTCGACCGGCAACACAAATACAGCGTCGAAATCCGGCGGCACCGCGCCGATACCTGCGCAGACCGAACTGAACATGCCTTCGCTGAAGTGGCTGTTGTACACCGGATGCATTCCATGCGCCGCGGCGAGCTCGCTTACGTTTTCTGTGTCAAAGCCAGTTACGACTATAATATGGCCGATGTTCGCATTCACAAAAGTCTGCGCCGCGCGCACGAGCATGGGCGTCCCTTCGATCAGGACAATCGGTTTTGTCGCACCCATACGGGAAGAATAGCCTGCCGCAAGAATGATCGCGGCGGGTCGCCTGATTTCAAAATTGTTCATATGGCTCACTGAGCCGCCTTAGAGGCCGGGCCGCACTGCGGCCGTCTGAGCAGCAGAATCGTCTTTTCAACGGGCGGCCTTTTTCGGCACAGTCTCTGCGTCCGGTATCACCGAGTTTGGCAGAACTCCCGCCCGTACCGCGATGATCTCGGCCACGATGCTCACCGCGATCTCTTCGGGGGTTCGCGCGCCGATGGCGAGCCCGATCGGCGAGTGGACGCGCGAAAGGTCGGCGTCGGTAAAACCCTCGTTCCTGAGGGCCGCGTAGATGCCCGCACGCTTGGTCTTCGAGCCGATGAGGCCGATGTAGCCCGCGTCCGTGCGCAGCAGTTGCGCGAGCATCTCCTTGTCGATATCGGGCTGGCGGGTGAGGATGAGCGCACAGTCCTGCGGGCCAATGTCGATTGCCGGCGTCTTCCCGTACGGCGTGAGCGGGCGTTCGAAGCTCTCGATGGCCCTGAGAAGGCTCGCTCGAGGAAAACGCTCTCCGGTCAGCAGTTCGGGCCTGTCGTCGGTGACCACCACCTTGAAGCCGGCGAGGTTCGCGACGTCGCAGGTGGCCACGCCGACATGGCCGGCCCCGAAGATGTACACGACGGGATCAGGCGCCATCCCGAGCCAGAAGACACGGACGGCTTTCAGTTCGGGATCGTTCCCTGCCTCGAGCGCGAAATCGGCGGCCCCGCCGAAGCCAGGCCGCGCCACTTCCAGTGTCGCCAGCAAAGCGTCCAGAACCTTTTTTTCGCCCTGCGCCGGAGTCTGGGGAAACAGGATTCGCTTTTCGTCGCCTACCGTAAGATAATGCCTCCCGCGCGAGGTCCCCATCGTCGCAAACGCACAGGGTGCGCCGTTTTCGACGTGATCGAAGCACGCACGCAGGGCCTGGGCGGCCGAACCCCGAGGCTCGATTTTTTCGAGGTGGACCGAGAGTCTTCCCCCGCAGATCATCTGGGTATTGTTGGTTTCGGGTGTCAGGTCGAACTCGAGGTCGCGCGCGATCTGGCCCGTGTGACTGGACGCGCCTTCAGGCACGAAGAACTGCCGCGCGGCGTCGATGGTCTGGCCTTCGCTGAAGCCTCCGCCGACCGTCCCGGCCATGGCGCCCTTCGAATCCATCGCGAGAAGCGCGTCGGTACCCCTCGCCGTCGAGCCTGAGGTGTGGGTCACCGCGGCGAGCACGACGGTCTCGCCGCGATCAAGGCGTCCTAAAATCCATGTTCTGAGCTCGTTCATAATGGCCTTTGTTTTTTCTCTGCCGCCCTGATTGCCATCAGCACGCGTTCGGGCGTGAAGGGATACTCCGTGAGCCGTATGCCGACCGCGTTGCGGATCGCGTTGGCGATCGCGGCTGGCGGCGTGTCGATGCCGATTTCGCCGGCGGATTTCGCGCCGAATGGCCCCGACGGCTCGTAGCTGTTCACGAGCTCCACGGTGATGCGCCCCACGTCTTCCCGGGAAGGGATGGGGTAGGTCATCATGGTGTGGCTGAGCATGTGGCCCGCCTCCGAATAGCGCACATCCTCGTAGAGCGCCATTCCGATTCCCTGAAGCAGTCCGCCCTCGATCTGGATCTTGGTGAGGTTGGGATTGATCGGCGTGCCGACATCGGCCACGGCCACATAGTTGACGACATCCACCTTCCCCGTCTCCACATCGAGCTCGATTTCGACAAAGGCCGCGAGGTAGGGTGGGGGCGACTTGTCGCCCGTGAACGACTCCGTGGCCTCAAGCGTCTGCATCTTTGCGCCGTCGTGGTAGAGCGTATCGTAGCTGAAGTCGTCGAGTGAGAGCGTCTTTGTGCCGTCGAGTGTCCTGAATATCTTGTCCTTGTAGATGATACCTTCGGGCGCGACGCCGAGTTTTTCGGCGACGGCCTCTATGAGTTTAGTCTTGAGGCTTCGGGCCGCCTTGAGTACCGCGGAGCCGGACACATACGTGGTGCTCGAGGCGTAGGCGCCCACGTCGAAGGGGGTGTGGTCGGTGTCCGAGGAGTGGATCACGATGTCCTTCATGTCGACGCCGAGTTCTTCGGCCGCGATCTGGGCGAGAATTGTGTCCGAACCAGTGCCGAGGTCGGTCGCCCCGACATGGAGCTTGAAGAACCCTCCGTCCTGAAGTTCGATGCGCGCCGAGCCCATGTCGACGAGCGGTATGCCGGAGCCCTGCATGGCGATCGCCATGCCTTTCGCCCGCACTTTTCCCGGCGCGATTTCACGGACGAGGTGCCCGGGGTCCCAGCCGATGAGCTCCTTGCCCCGCGCGATGCACTCCTCGAGTTTGCAGGATTCGATTATCATCGCGACGCCCTCGGTGCCCTCGCCCATGATGCGGAACACTTCGCTTGTCTCTCCTTCGTGGAGCATGTTTTTGCGCCGGAGTTCCACGGGGTCCATCTTGAGCTTGTGGGCCAGTTCGTCCATCGCCGACTCGAGGCCAGTGAGCCCCTGAATGGCCCCGTATCCGCGAAAGGCGCCCGCGGACACCTTGTTCGTGTACACCACGTGTCCGCCGAAGCGGACCGCCACCGCCTTGTTGTAGAGCGGCAGGGTCTTGGAGCCGGCGACCATGAAGGTGGTGAGCGCGTGTTCGCCATAGGCGCCCGTGTTGGAGAGCACCTGCATGTCGATCGCGCGCAGCATCCCGTTCTGGTCCGCGCCGAGCCTCACTTTGACGCGCATCTCGTGGCGGGTGAAGGTGGCCTCGAAGACTTCGCGGCGGGTGAGGGCGAGCCGCGCGGGCCTGCCGGTCTTCATGGTGACCATCGCGACGTAGGGCTCGACGTGGATGTGCTGTTTTCCGCCGAATCCTCCTCCGATCCGCGGCTTCACGATGCGGATCTGGCGGAGGGGCATCTGGAATGCCAGCCCAAGAAGCCGGCGCGTATGCCAGGGGTTCTGCGTCGAAGTCACAATGACGAGCCGGCCCTGCACGTCGAAATAGCTGAAGGCAGTGTGCGGCTCGAGGGCGACATGCTGCTGGGCCTGGGTGTAGACCGTCGTCTCCACCGCGACCGGCGAAGCCGCGATTTCCTTTTCGACATCGCCGATTTCCATGTGGTAGGCCGCGGCGATGTTGCGCGCAGGCTCGAAGCCGATGGGGAACATCTCGTGGATCTCGGGCTCGGGGTGGATGACTATGGGGTTGTCGAGGGCCTTTTCAAAGTCGAGCACGGGCTTCAGCACTTCATACTCCACCTTGACGAGCGGGGCGGCCTTTTCCGCGATCGCTTCGCTCTCGGCGGCGACAACCGCCACCTCATCGCCGACGTAGCGCACGTATTCGTCGAGGATGAAGCGGTCGTGCGGGCTCGGTTCCGGGTTGCCCTGTCCGGCCCTCGTGATGGGAATGCGCGGGCAGTCCTTCCACGTGAGCACGCAGGCGACGCCGGGAAGGGCGAGCGCTTCGCTCGGGTCGATCGAGAGAATGCGGGCGAACGCGTGAGGGCTGCGCACGAGTTTGACATGGAGTGCGTTTTGGGGCGCCAGGTCGTCGGCGTACGCGGGACGGCCGAGCACGAGCCCTTCGCCATCGACCTTGGATACGTCGTGTGCGACGATATTGAATTTCTCTGTCGCTTCGAGGGGTTTGTCGACAGGTGGGAGGGTCGGGGTATGGTAATCACGCATGTTCGGCCTCCAGATATTTCTTTATGGCGCGAATCTGCCCTTCATAGCCTGAACAGCGACACAGATTTCCCGCGAGATAATGGCGAATCTCCGCTTCGTTTGGGTCGTGCAGCTCTTTTTTCATCGAGAGCACGGTGAGCGCAAAGCCGGGCGCGCAGAAACCGCACTGATCGGCCCCCTCGGCGGTCAGGAATTGTGCGAATTTTTTTGCCTCGCCGGCAAGGCCTTGAATCGTGGTCACCTCTTTGCCGTCGGCGCGTATGGCGAGGTATGAACAGGAAAGAACAGGCTTCCCCTCAAGAAGGACAGTGCAGACCCCGCAATTCCCGGTATCGCAGCCTTTTTTTACTTCAAGATACCCGGCCCGCCGGAGCACTTCCGTCAGCATTTCTCCAGGCAGACATTCTACAGATTCCTCTTTCCCATTGATATGTAATGTGATGATCATCCTCGTACCTCCATAAGGGCGCGCCGGATGAGCACGTGCAGAGTTTCTCTGCGGTAGCTGGCGCTTGCCCTGATGTCACTGCCGAACTGGAGCTCGTCCGTCGCGGCGTGCGCGGCGGCCACAATTTTTTCGTCGGAAGGGTAAGGGTCGTCGCCCAGAAGGCTCATCGCCTTTTTGCAGAGGCGGGTGGCCGCGGGCCGCGAACCGACCGCGATGCGCCAGTCCGAGCCCGTCCACGCGGATGCGGTATTGATGATGGGGAAATCATTCTCGGAGATTCTCATCTGCTGGTACGAGGCTTTCATGGAGGCCGGCAGCAGAATCTTTTCAAGGAGAAAAGGCGTCTCTGCGCCTTTTTCGATGAAGTCGGCCAGGTCCACAGTCTGGCCAGGATAGAAGACCGCCTTCGCCCCCAGCGCGCAGAGCGTCGTGTTCAAATCGGAAAAACCATAGCGCCCGGCCACGGTTCCTCCCACCGTGATGATATTCCGCAGCTGAATGCCGACCACATGACTGACGGTCGCCTCGAAGAGCGGTCCGAAGCGGGCCTTGAGGAGTTGGCTTGTTTCAAGTTCCCTGTATGTCGTCATGGCGCCGATTTCGATGCGCTCCCCGGCTTCCCTGATATACTCCAAACCCAGTCCGGCCAAATCGACACCAAGCGCCATGGTTTTTGTGTTTGTCCGAAGCCAGGCGGCGCCTCCGATTGCCGTACCATGCCGTTCGCGAATAAGACGAAACGCTTCATCCATGCTTCGAGGACGAGCATATTCGAGTATTTCCATCTGGATGCTCCTTGCGGATGTGAATGGCTGGTTCCATCCTGATTTCGGCTATCATAGCATAGCTTTCCAAAATCGGCAAATTACCGAAGTCCCACATTTTCCTGTCGGGGACGGTTCAGTAAGAATCCAAGCTGGGATATACTGAACTCATGGCGGAATTTGTTCATCTCCACAATCATACCGATTATTCATTGCTCGATGGTGCTGCCCCCGTTCCGAGGTTAGTAAAAAAGGCAAAGGCGTTCGGCATGCCCGGCATCGCCATTACCGACCATGGCAACATGTTCGGGGTGATGGCCTTCGAAAAGGAGTGCCACGACGCCGGCATAAACCCCATTATTGGCTGTGAGTTTTATGTCGCCGGCGGCTCCCGGCTCGAAAAAACCGGAACCGAGAACGGCAACAAATATTGGCACCTCTTGCTGATCGCGGAAAATCTGGAAGGCTACCACAACCTCCTCAAGTTGACATCAGGCTCCTTCACCGAAGGCTTCTACTATAAGCCCCGTATCGACGACGAGCTTCTGGCCGCGAATTCCGGGGGGCTCATCGCGTCCACGGCCTGCCTCGCAGGTGAGATTCCCTCCCTCATCCTGGCAGGAAAGCTCGACCAGGCGGTCAAGAAAATCGGGTTCTACAAAGAATTGTTTGGGAAGGACCACTTCTATCTCGAGCTCCAGGACCACGGCCTCGACGAACAGCGGACGGTCAACAGGGAATTGATCCGGCTGTCCAGACAGCTCGACGTCCCCCTCGTCGCCACCAACGACCTTCACTATGTCGAGCGCGAGGACTCCGTCGCCCATGACATCCTCCTCTGCATCGGCACGAACCGCAAGCGCGACGATCCATCGAGAATGCGCTTCCAGAACGACCAGTTCTATTTGAAGAGCCCGGAGGAGATGGAGGCGCTCTTCGCCGAAATGCCCGAGGCCCTCGCGAATACGCTCAAAATCAATGAGATGGCCAGACTCAAGATCGAATTTCCCGGGCCGCTTTTGCCCGATTATCAGGTGCCGGAAGGCTTTTCGGCGCCCGACGAATACCTTCGCCACATAGCCCGCGAAGGACTGAAAACCCGCTACCCAAATCCCGGCTCCGAGGTCGTCCAGCGTCTGGAATACGAGCTCGACGTCATCATAAAAATGGGATTTACGGGATATTTTCTTATTGTATGGGATTTTATCCATTGGGCGAAGGAGCACGGCATTCCGGTGGGGCCGGGAAGAGGCTCGGGAGCGGGCTCGATCGTCGCATACTCCATGCGCATCACGGACATCGATCCTCTGAAATACGACCTGCTGTTCGAGCGATTCCTGAACCCGGAGCGCATTTCCATGCCCGACTTCGATGTCGATTTCGACTTCGAACGGCGGGGCGAGGTCATCGACTACGTGGCCGAGAAATACGGCCACGACCGCGTCGCGCAGATAATCACCTTCGGCACACTGAAAGCGAAGGCCGTGATAAAAGACGTCGCGCGGGCCCTGGACATTCCCTTCGACGAGGCGAACCAGGTCGCCAAACTTGTCCCCGAGGACCCCAAGATGTCGCTCGCGAAGGCCCTGAAAATGGAGCCAAAGCTTGCGGCCCTCATGCAGAATCCTTTATATTCAGAACTTTTTTCCATCGCGGCGAAACTGGAAAATCTGCACAGGCACAGCTCGATTCACGCGGCGGGTATCGTCATCGGAAAATCGGCGCTCACGGATTACGTGCCGCTCTACAAAGATCCCAAGACCGGCCTCGTCGCTACGCAGTATACGATGGAGTATCTCGAGAACTGCGGCCTCGTGAAGATGGACTTTTTGGGCCTCAAGACCCTCACTCTCATCCGCAACACCCTCAATCTCCTCCACAAGCGTGGCATCGACATCGAAGAAGAAAATATCCCCGACAGCGATCCCAAGACCTTCAAGATGCTCTGCGAAGGCAAGAGCACCTCTATTTTTCAGTTTGAGTCGCAGGGAATGCAGTCGGTGCTGAAACGGGCGAAACCCTCGAGCATTGAGGACCTCATCGCGTTGAACGCGCTCTACCGGCCGGGTCCCATGGAGAATATCGATCAGTTCATCAATTCAAAGAATGGCAAGATGGCCATAACCTACCCTCATCCTTCCCTCGAGAAGTACCTCAAAGGAACCTACGGCGTGATCGTGTACCAGGAGCAGGTCATGCAGGTCGCGCGCGAGGTCGCGGGCTACTCGCTGGGACGGGCGGATTTGCTCAGGCGCGCCATGGGAAAGAAAAAACCCGAAATTCTGCAAAAGGAGGAAGTACCCTTTATCGAGGGCGCCGTCTCCCGCGGATATTCCAGGGAAGATGCCAAGCGTATCTTTGAGATACTGACGCCGTTCGCGGGTTACGGTTTCAACAAATCCCACGCCGCCGCGTATTCGGTCGTCGCATACCGGACCGCCTACCTCAAGGCGAACTATCCCGCGGAGTTCATGGCGGCCAACCTCACCAACGAGATAAGCAACACCGACAAACTCACGGAATACATCAGCGAGGCGCGTCAGATGGGCCTGTCCGTCCTGCCTCCCGACATCAACCGTTCCGACGCGAATTTCAGCGTGGACCATGGCCAGATCATCTATGGTTTTCTGGGAATCAAGGGCGTGGGGGAGGGCATCGCGGGCGCGATCCAGGAAGAGCGCGAAGCGCGGGGCAGGTTTGTCGATTTCATCGATTTTCTGACGCGGCTTCACGATGCCGGGCTCAACCGGAAGACGATGGAGTCGCTCATACTCGCGGGATGCTTCGATTCCCTGAAGTATAAGCGCCGCCAGCTCCTGGAGAATCTCGAACGGGCGACCGAACATGTCGAGGGCAAGCGCTCGTTCGAGGCTTCGCGCAATGGCTCGCTCTTCGATATGGAGGATATGGGCTCGTACCCTGATTTTGTATTCGAGCCGGCCGACGAATTCTCCAACCAGGAGATGCTGCAGTCGGAGAAGGAACTGCTGGGATTCTTTTTCTCGGCGCATCCCATGGACGAGTACCGCATGATATGGGAGCGCTCGTCCACCCTTGACATGGGACACCTCGACCAGGCGAGCCCCAACCGCGAATACGTCGCGGTCGCGCTCCTCAAGGAATTCCGCGTGCATACGACGCAGAACGGGAGGCGGATGGCCTTCGGCCAACTGGAGGATTTTCGCGGGGCCATCGACATAGTGATCTTCCCCGACATGCTCGAGAAAAACGAGGAGGCTTTTGTAAAAGACCGCGTGCTCTGTGTCCGGGGCGTCTTCGACAATACCCGCCGGTCTCCTTCGCTGAAAATCCAGGCGATTCTTGATCCTGAGTCCCTGAAAAAAATGTCCTGGCGGGAACTTCATATCCAGCTGTCACCGGCGCTGTGCAGGACGGAGGCGGGGGGTGAGCCGTCAGGGACAGAGAACAGCGGGCTCGCGACGGGGCAGCTCGGCGAATCGGGTTTGTACCAGCTCAGGGATGCGGTATATTCTCTCCATGGACAGTGCAAAGTCATTTTTCACCTTCCGCTTTCCGGGGGAGGTGAGGCTCTGATCGAGGCGGGGCTCCATACGACCTGCTCCGCGAGCGATGAGGACATCGCATTCTTGAAGCGACAGCCGGCAGTCACGGAGGTGTGGCGGGTATGACCATAAAGATTCTCGGCAATGGGGGATTTTACAACGAGGGGCTGCCGTACAACGCGATGGCGATCAACGGACACGTGCTCGTGGAGACACCTCCCGATATTCTGCAGTCTCTGATGCAGCAAGCGATGAGGCCGGCCCAGATTGATACTGTATTCATAAGCCACATCCACGGCGACCACTGTTTCGGCTTTCCCTTCTTCTTTTTCAACTGGCTCTACTGGGGCGAGTCCGACTCCCATTACGGAAGGGGAACGCGGCTTGTCATCATCGGACCCGAAGGCCTGGGCAGCCATCTGCGCGAACTCATGCGCCTCGCGATTCCTCCAGAACACCCCTACCTGCGCGATTTCGACCAGCGGGTTCAGATCGTCGAGATCGATGAGGACGATGTCGTCCCCGTAAAGGGGAATCTCTGGTTTGGATTCAGGCGCACAAAGCATTCTCTGCCGACCTTCTCCCTGATCGCGGGGGAGAGGGGCCCTGACGGGGCACTCCCTTCATCCTCTGAATATCTCAAGAAGGCCCTCTTTATCTACAGCTCGGACACCTCCATGTTCGAAGGCGTCCGGGTGCTCCTGGGCTCGGGCGCGAAGCTCATCCTCTGCGATACGAATGGAGAAAAGGAGAACGGCGTGCACATGAGCCCACAGGAGCTCATGGCCGCTGCGGCGGCGCAGGGCCTGTCCGGTACCGGACGCCTCCGGGGCATCCACATGAGCAGAAAGATGGAGAGGGTGGGGGAGCTTCGGTTCGTGCAGCCGGGCGAAGAGTTCACTNNAACAGTGAAGAAAAGAGCAGGGTGCCCAGACAGTGGATACAGTAGAACGCCGCAATTGAACCGAGCGTCATAGTGGTATAGCTGGAATAGAAGATGCACACTATTTTCTTGTCTTTATAGGACTTGATAAGATTCCGCGCATTCAGCAGGACCATCGCTCAACCTCCTGTTCAAAAAAGCGATGCGAAAGTCGTTCGATGCATCCAGCATATACCCGCGGATGAGGAAGTGGGGAAAGATATCATGCTTGACTCGTATATATAATGTGTATATTATAAATATAGAGGTTCATTATGGTGAAGAGACTTATCCAACACGGTAATAGTGTTGCATTGGTTATTGATAAACCGATACTCGAGTTGCTGAATGTGACGTTTGATACTCCATTTGAGATAACCACGGATGGAAGAAATCTCATTCTATCGCCGCAGTCGGAAGGGAATGCGGCGATCAATGTCATAGACTCACTTGAGAAGATCAACAAAAAATATAGTAATGCCTTACGTCGTCTTGGCAAATAAAAATGATAAGATTCCTGACTCTCTCCGAAGTACTGCTTATATATGAAGATCAAATAAGAAGATATGGCGGAACGTATGGCGTAAGAAATTTAGCACTCTTAAGTTCAGCCGTCTATGTACCTCAGGCAACATTTGAAAGAGAATATCTCCACAAGACCATTCCGGAGATGGCCGCCGCATATGCGTATCACATTTGTGAGAATCATGCATTGGTAGATGGAAACAAACGAGTAGCTTTGGCAACGGCATTGGTATTTCTTGATATCAATGGATACGATTTTGCTTGCAGTGAAGAGGAAATTTACCAGATAATGATGGCGGTAGCCAGTAACAAAATGAATAAAGCAGCATTGACAGGAAAGTTCATACAATATTCAAAGCAGAGAATACTATAGGGCATCTGGCAATCGTTTTGGCAGTCACGTGCGCATTATCCTTCCCACACGACACCCACCGCGCCGCGGTCTTCGATGCTTTTTTCTATAAGGGATTTTTCTTTCGCCGGCAAAGGCTTGAATGGCGCCATGTGTATCTTTCCGCCGCTCTGTTTCCATCTGGCTACGATCTTGCCCCGCACCATGACCGTCGGATAGACTATGCCCGTGAGAGAATATATGTTCCGGATATCCTTGCGCTCAAAGAACAAGCTGTCCTCTTTGAAAAACGCCATGAGCAGAGGATCAAAGCCCGGCAGCAGAATGCAGGCCGGCACGCCTTTCCCCACAGCGTCGTTCCTGTAGAAATATGTCTTCTTACCGCACTGCGCGGTCTTCAGCC